>NZ_JAYWMH010000019.1:0-499 GCF_040946105.1 Corynebacterium sp. LK2590 | reverse complement strand
ATTCTTACCTGGTTGAACGTGCACTGCGCATGGCTTACACCCTGCGTGGTGAAATACCCAACGGCGTGGTCTTCCACGCCGATCGTGGTAGCCAGTTCACCAGCGAACAACTGTGGCAGGTCTGTCAAGAACTAGGGATTGCACAATCGGTCGGCCGTACCGGTGTCTGCTTTGACAATGCGATGGCCGAGTCGTTCTGGTCGACATTGAAGACCGAATTTTACGATCGGAAGAAATGGCGAACCCGTGACGACGCCCGGAAAGCGGTGGCTCGCTGGATTGAGATTGTCTACAACCGGCGCCGTCGCCACTCGTCCATCGGGATGGTAAGCCCCGTCGATTTCGAAGCCCAGCTCGCTGATCAAAATGGTAATAAGAAGGCCGCTGCTTAACCCCTAAGCAGCTTAACAACGTGTCCACGATTTGCGGGTAACCCCAAACATGCGCTTGACCAAGTCAGGAAGACTCGACTTACGCTTGGTTTGGACCGTTGTCACTG
>NZ_JAYWMH010000018.1:0-620 GCF_040946105.1 Corynebacterium sp. LK2590 | reverse complement strand
CGGATCTTGTGTCCGTAGGAGAGGATGTTCATTGTGAGTCAACAGCGCAAGAAATACACGCCGGAGTACCGGTGTGAAGCCGCGAACCTGGTAATCGAGTCGCAGCGCCCGATCGCTCATGTGGCTAAGGAGATCGGTGTTTCCGCCGGGCTTTTAGGCCGGTGGGTAAAAAATGAGCGTGAACGCCGAGGAGCATCAGATGGGATGAGTGAGTCTGATCTTCGTGCTGAGAATGCTCGTTTGCGCCGTGAGCTGGCTGAAGCCAAGATGGATAACGAGTTTTTGTCAAAAGCGACAGCCTTCTTCGCCGCAAAGCAACGCGAGCAGAAAAGTTCGAATTAATGCAGCGAGAGAAGGCGAACTACAGCATCAAGCGCATGGCACGGCTATTAAAAGTGTCTCGATCTGGATATTACAAATGGGCCCATGCGCAGCAGAAACGGCTATCTGGCGAAGATGATCGTGTTGCATTTTACGATGATGTTGACCGTAAGATTCATCAGATTTGGAAAGACTCCGATGAAGTTTATGGTGCTCCGCGGATCACCGCAGAACTTACCGAGCGCTACCACATTGTGCTTAACCGTAAGACTGTGGCTAAGCGGATGCGCATGATGGGC
>NZ_JAYWMH010000017.1:0-636 GCF_040946105.1 Corynebacterium sp. LK2590 | reverse complement strand
CAGTGACAACGGTCCAAACCAAGCGTAAGTCGAGTCTTCCTGACTTGGTCAAGCGCATGTTTGATACTGGTGAGCTCAACCGAGTATGGATGTCAGATATTACCTACCTGCGCACCGGCCAGGGCTGGTTGTATTTGTGCGCGGTCCGCGATGGTCATTCCCGCAGAGTACTGGGCTGGGCTATGGATAGCGTTCAAGACACAAGTTTGGTCGAACGGGCCCTGCAGATGGCGCATACACTACGCGGTGACGTTCCTGATGGGCTGGTGTTTCACGCTGACCGCGGAACGCAATTTACCAGTGAGAAGCTCTGGGAAGTGTGCCGCAACCTGGGCATTGCCCAGTCTGTGGGGCGTACGGGCGTGTGCTTCGATAACGCGATGGCCGAGTCGTTCTGGTCGACGCTAAAGACTGAATTCTATGACCGGCAGCGATGGCTTACCCGTGATGCTGCACGCAAGGCCGTTGCCTACTGGATTGAAGTCGTCTACAACCGTCGACGCCGACACTCCGCACTCGGTATGGCAAGCCCCGTCGACTTTGAGAACCGCATTGGTCTAACCACCAGCAGAAAAGAAATAGCTGCCTAACCACTAGGTAGCTCCACTACGTGTCCACGATTTGCGGGCAACCCCA
>NZ_JAYWMH010000016.1:0-975 GCF_040946105.1 Corynebacterium sp. LK2590 | reverse complement strand
CTAGGGCGTGTCTCCTAATTGTGGGCCTGTGCTCGAGCATGATTGAGGTGTGTCACAACGGTCTAGATTTACGCAGTTCACGAATGCACAGTGGGAGCGAGTTGAACCACTTCTGCCAACGAATGAGGGCCGTAAAGGCCGCCCGTTTGGTGATAGCCGCCGCGTTGTAGAGGGCATCATCTACCGGTACCGCACCGGAATCCCGTGGCGAGATCTCCCCGACCGGTATGGTCCCTGGCAGACGGTGTGGAAGCGGCATCGCCGCTACGCAACCGACGGCACCTGGGACCGCGTATTCGCGCACATCCTCGCCGAGGCCGATGCAGTGGGCGACATTGACTGGAACGTGTCAATCGACGCGACGATCAACCGTGCTCATCAGCACGGTACGAACCTGCCGCGCCCTGATCAGGACACAGGGGGCTCTATCGAATTACAAGAATCTGCCGTTATGCGAGATTGAACCGGCAGGTCACGGGATCGGGAGATCACGCGGAGGGTTGAGCACGAAGGTACATTTTGCTGTCGAGGGGCATGGCCGGCCGCTGTCGATTGTGGTGACGGGCGGGCAACGCCATGATGGCGCGATGTTGCAGGAAGTCCTCGGCGATATTCGGGTCCCGAGAATTGGGTGCGGGCAGGCGCGGACGCGCCCTGATGCGTTGCTTGCTGATCGCGGGTACACGTCACGGGTGAACCGCGCGTATCTGCGTGAGCGCGGCATCGCCGCGGTGATTCCGGAGAAGTCTAATGAGATCGCTGCCAGGAAGCGTAAGGGTCGTGCTGGCGGGCGACCGCCCGGGTTTGATGCGGAGCTGTACAAAGACCGCAACGTGGTCGAGCGGGCCTTTGGGTTGATGAAGCAGTGGCGCGGGCTTGCGACGCGTTATGACAAGCTCGCGGTCACGTATCGCGCGGGAGTGGTGCTTGCGGCGATTCTGGTCTGGTTACGCATATAAGAGACACGCCCTAGGT
>NZ_JAYWMH010000015.1:0-1306 GCF_040946105.1 Corynebacterium sp. LK2590 | reverse complement strand
GAAGTGTCCCAGGTTTTGTTCCGTTTGAGTAGATGGGAAAATCTGGAACATGCCAAGGAAATTTGACCAGGATGCCAAGGACCGTGTGGTCCGTCTTGTGGAAGACCGCATCTTGGCGGAAAATATGTCGATGCAAGCCGCGTGCCAGGTAGTAGCTCCAAAGCTGGGGGTTTCATGGCACACAGCTCGTCAATGGACTCAGCAGGCCCGCCGTGCAGGAAACATCCCAGATCCTGTGCCTGAAGATTTGGCCGCCGAAAACGCTAGGCTACGCCGTGAAATTCAAGAGCTTCGCGACACTAACGAGCTGCTGAAAGCTGCCTCAGCTTTTTTCGCGTCGGAACTCGACCCACAACGTCGGAAATGATCCGGTTCATCGATGAATACCGGAGTAGTTTTTCCGTCGAGTTCATCTGTAAGACGTTGAAAAATAACCGGGCTGGTGGGTTTATCACCTCGCGTGGGTATCGCCAGTCCAAGGCCCGTGGATTAAGTGCTCGTCGCCTTCGCGATGCTGTGCTGGTTGAACGCATTAGTGCTGTTCATCGGGATAATTACGGTGTTTATGGTGTGCGGAAAATGTGGCATGCTCTCCGCCGTGGCGGAATTGATATCGGTCGTGAACAAACTGCTCGGTTGATGCGCCTAGCCGGCGTTTCTGGCAAAGGCAAAGGCAGATCACCTCTCACTACCCGTAAGCCTAATGTGCCTGATCTGCGCCCAGACTTGGTCGAGCGTGAGTTTAAAGCTCAGGGCCCGAATAAACTGTGGGTGGCCGACATTACCTATGTGCGCACGAAGAAAGGCTTTGTGTACGCCGCGTTTGTCACCGACGTTTACTCTCGACGGATCGTTGGGTGGGCGTTATCAGACTCGATGCGGACGGAAGCGTTACCGTTGCAAGCTCTTAACCAGGCGATCGTGTGTGCTGAGGAAACAACAGGGCTCATTCACCATTCGGATCACGGCTCACAGTATGTCAGCGTGGTCTACAACGAGCGACTTGCCCAGCACGGGATTGCCGCTTCCACCGGAACTGTCGGGGATTCTTATGACAATGCTCTGGCTGAGAACGTCAACGGCTCCTACAAGAACGAAATCATCCATACCCGCACATGGAACGACGTGGTCGACGTGGAAATAGCCACGTTCGAGTGGGTCACTTGGTGGAACGAATCACGACTGCACCAGAGCCTCGGCTACCATACGCCGGCTGAGGTGGAAACCGAATTTTGGGAACACCACCCAAGCCACGACATAATAAAACACAAGGCAAATGCCTAGGAACAAAACCCGGGGCACTTCA
>NZ_JAYWMH010000014.1:0-3253 GCF_040946105.1 Corynebacterium sp. LK2590 | reverse complement strand
TGCTACAACGCGCGTCGCCTTAGCATCAGCGATTTCATCAAGAACACGCGTATGCGCCTGGACAAGCGCCGCTCGGGCGATGGCCTCACTCCGCAGAGGCCCCGCTGGGCGGTGGATGCCCACCTCGCGTAGCCGCAGATAACGCTCTTCATCCGGCAGCGTGCGCCGAGTCAACCTACGCACCCGCGACGGCGACGCCTGACCAATCACCGAGACAGTTGACACATCCCTAGGCACAAAATCCCTGGAAGCGGGTTTCTCGAGAACGGTCGTTGCTGCTGCAAGAGCCGTAAACCTACCCACGAGCGCTCACCGCCCTCATACGCAAAGCGTTGGATCGGCAGGCACAATTGCTAAATATTTTTAGGCATGACAAAATAGACGCATCTCCATTCATGTAACTCCAAGTGAATTGATTGGATTCTTTCGCTCAACGTTTTGGTAGAACGTCGGCGACCACAGGGCGCGATCTGGCAGGATCGGGCCCTGAATTTGTTTTCGGATCTGTCCGATAAGCAGTCTTAAGTCACAGATGCACCCCCTGCATCCCCAACTTCGCCCCTTTCATCGAGATAATGTCCAGATTCGGTCAGCCACTTTTTCATGACCGCAGACATCGAACAACCTACTTCAGAAGATTGCTGAGCGAGCTTTTGGACAATCACGGCGGGGAGACGAAGCTCAACCCGAACCACTGCATCGTTAGCAACAGTACGCACTGCTTTACGCCCAAAGTGCGCCGCAGGGATTTCCATCGTTCGTTCTCCTTCACCAATCCAAAATCCAACAACAAAAAACCACGCCAAAGCGTGCTGATTATCGTCATTTACAGATGTGGTGAGCCCCGAAGGAACGTAAATGCGTGCAGGAATCACCCTGCACTGGAGACAGAATACCGGTTCAAGCCGGTATTACGCAACAAATAAGACAGAGTGGTTCTTCAAAGGAAAACGTCTAAAAATTCAATTCCCGCCAACCATCAGCAAATCCCCACTCGAGCATCTCAGTCCTACTTTAAGGTCTATGCAGGACATCATTTCTACAACGCGTCTTCAACAAATGATGTTTGATAGAAACATGACTAACCCACACATCGAAGCCGCCAAAAGAGCCTCTCAAGTGTTGTACAACAGCGTCCTCAACGACCTCGACGAGGACAAGGCAGGTATCGGATGGATGACCGATCAAATCAATTGGAAGCACTCCGCACTAATCGGCGAGTATCTCCTATCATCAATCAGCGGTGTCGAAACCGCACTGTCCACCAGTGCATTGTGCAATGAAAAATTCAGAGAACTCGAACTCTCTCAGAATATGAAAATTGCCCGTGTCCAGAACTCTGACCTTAACGCGAAGGATCCAATTCCGCCAGAGTTGAGCACGGTCTTTCATTCACCAAACAACGAGCTGCTCCACATATTTAAAGACCATTCCCTCATCTCACTCGCACAAGCACTAGACCGGCTCGCAGCAGTCACAGTCGCAGTTGGCGGGTTCAAAGAAAAACTCCTCCATACCGACTGCGGCAGAATCTTAGATATCGCAGCCAAAGCTCACAAAAACGGGAAATCCGGCAACACACTACGCCCAGGAATTTTTGCCGACGTCGGAACTGCAGGGAGACAAGAACAAAACAACCTCTTAGGACTATTCCTAGACTGGCAAAGGCATGGTCCAGAAGATTGGCTCCCCTGGCTTCGGCAATATCGCAGCACCATCGTTCACCGCGCCCCATTCGTCAGCTGGACCGCTCATACGAAAGGTCCCCATCAAAATCCGGGTGAATCAGTCATTCGACCCTTTTATCTACAACCGGGGTGGGCAGAAAGCGAATCGATGTACCGAACTGCCCGAAAAGGAATCCAAGACCTCCTCCTTATGCAACCAGCTCACACGATCCTGAGCGGATTGACTGAATCTACCGCACAGTATTGTCGTTCAGTTCTCCGCTATGCCAATGAGCTCTGGAGTAAACGACGCGCGAACCCCGAACTCATCGTTCAAGCCGCCGGAATGTGGCCAGAGCTGGAGTCCTCGAGCAAACTTTCATTCAAGGGATACAGCCCAAATCTCAAGATGGCCGGAAATTTTCTCGCTATCAACCCAGACCGAGTGAAAAGACTAAAAGCCACGCAACTCCTAGATCGTCCAGCTGATAAGTGGCGTTCTTAAAGCACTGTGGCAGTCAGGGCAAACCACTTCAAAGAGTGACAGGCTTACACCTACATTTTGTTCACCCCACGGTGTCTACTTTCCCGGGGCGGGCCCCCACCGGCGAGTGGGGCACCGTCGACGGTAAGTATCGACTGGATAAGCTGGACGGCGGTGACAGTTTGCTCAACACGGAAGACCTGCTCCGCACCCTGTAGGCCCATTCCCCCTTGGCACCGTGGCCAAGGGGGAGTTTTCTGCCTGTAGTGCTGCAACTGTCCGCCCTTTCCCAAACGTGGTGTGGCCAGTGGAAACAAACACGGAGTGCCGACACGACTGGTGTCAGCACCCCGCAGGGACACTGTGGCGCGAGCTAAGCCGCCAACGCCGCTAACCGCGCGTCCTCATGCCCTTGGGTTGAACCATAGCCATGCACCCGAGAGTAAATGTCGTCGTAGGAACCCGCCTGGGGCTTAGTGAGGTCACTTAGCTGTAGCTTCGTAGAACAGCTGTTGAGTGTTGTAACGGCCGGGGAATCGCTGTTCAATCCATCGGGATACCTCCCTGGCGCTGTAGACGCGTAGCCTGCGGCCGGTGGTGTCATCGAAACCAATCATCGGGGTGGGTGCGCCTGGCACTCGCCGCAGGTGGGTGGCAAGACGGTGCGGTGCCATTCCGATGACCTCCGCCATATCCCGCACGGTCTGTAAATCGTTGTGGTCCGCACATTCGTACTCGTGGAGGTGATTTTTGTGGAGCCAGGCGGACACTTCGGCTCGGTCAAAGGTTTTATCATGCCCTGACGAACCCAAAGGCTTCGGAAAGTCGGAATACATGCGCATCCACTGATGTATGTCGTCTCGACTCAGCCCCACCTCGGCGGCAATCTCCGAGAGGGTCATCGGCTGCGACTGCGGCTCCCACACCGGCACGTCGTCCGCGGCACTGTCATCGTAAATGCTCATGCGTCATCCTGGCGTTACTGCGCCCCAGCCCTGCCTGTGCTACGGGTAAACGGCAGAAAGGGGCTTAGGCGGGCTACTGGGCGTTGTCGGTGGCCGCGCGGGAAAGCAGTGTTGCCATCACTTTGCGCAGCTTGTCG
>NZ_JAYWMH010000013.1:0-5287 GCF_040946105.1 Corynebacterium sp. LK2590 | reverse complement strand
TTTTTGTGGAGAGTTTGATCCTGGCTCAGGACGAACGCTGGCGGCGTGCTTAACACATGCAAGTCGAACGGAAAGGCTCCAGCTTGCTGGAGTACTCGAGTGGCGAACGGGTGAGTAACACGTGGGTGATCTGCCCTGCACTTCGGGATAAGCCTGGGAAACTGGGTCTAATACCGGATAGGACCGCACTTTGGTGTGTGTGGTGGAAAGTTTTTTCGGTGTAGGATGAGCCCGCGGCCTATCAGCTTGTTGGTGGGGTAATGGCCTACCAAGGCGGCGACGGGTAGCCGGCCTGAGAGGGTGGACGGCCACATTGGGACTGAGATACGGCCCAGACTCCTACGGGAGGCAGCAGTGGGGAATATTGCACAATGGGCGGAAGCCTGATGCAGCGACGCCGCGTGGGGGATGACGGCCTTCGGGTTGTAAACTCCTTTCGCCAGGGACGAAGCGTTTTTGTGACGGTACCTGGATAAGAAGCACCGGCTAACTACGTGCCAGCAGCCGCGGTAATACGTAGGGTGCGAGCGTTGTCCGGAATTACTGGGCGTAAAGAGCTCGTAGGTGGTTTGTCGCGTCGTCTGTGAAATTCCGGGGCTTAACTCCGGGCGTGCAGGCGATACGGGCAGGCTTGAGTACTGTAGGGGTAACTGGAATTCCTGGTGTAGCGGTGAAATGCGCAGATATCAGGAGGAACACCGATGGCGAAGGCAGGTTACTGGGCAGTTACTGACGCTGAGGAGCGAAAGCATGGGTAGCGAACAGGATTAGATACCCTGGTAGTCCATGCCGTAAACGGTGGGCGCTAGGTGTGAGACCCTTCCACGGGTTTTGTGCCGTAGCTAACGCATTAAGCGCCCCGCCTGGGGAGTACGGCCGCAAGGCTAAAACTCAAAGGAATTGACGGGGGCCCGCACAAGCGGCGGAGCATGTGGATTAATTCGATGCAACGCGAAGAACCTTACCTGGGCTTGACATATTTAGGTTCGCGGCAGAGATGTCGTTTCCCTTTGTGGCCTTTATACAGGTGGTGCATGGTTGTCGTCAGCTCGTGTCGTGAGATGTTGGGTTAAGTCCCGCAACGAGCGCAACCCTTGTCTTATGTTGCCAGCATTTGGTTGGGGACTCATGAGAGACTGCCGGGGTTAACTCGGAGGAAGGTGGGGATGACGTCAAATCATCATGCCCCTTATGTCCAGGGCTTCACACATGCTACAATGGTCGATACAATGCGTTGCGACACTGTGAGGTGGAGCTAATCGCTGAAAGTTGGCCTTAGTTCGGATTGGGGTCTGCAACTCGACCCCATGAAGTCGGAGTCGCTAGTAATCGCAGATCAGCAATGCTGCGGTGAATACGTTCCCGGGCCTTGTACACACCGCCCGTCACGTCATGAAAGTTGGTAACACCCGAAGCCGGTGGCCCAAACTTGTTAGGGAGCCGTCGAAGGTGGGATCGGCGATTGGGACGAAGTCGTAACAAGGTAGCCGTACCGGAAGGTGCGGCTGGATCACCTCCTTTCTAAGGAGTTTTTAGTTTTGCCCACGGTTGTGGGTGTTGGTGGTTTATGTGTCTGTGTATGGCACTGCCACTGTGTTGTAATCGGGTGGACGCACGCCCCCAGTGAATGAGGCTGGGTGCAATCATTGTTTTTTAAACACAAATGCTTACATTCCTTGTTGGTTTGTTGTGTGAGTATGTTGGTGCATTGTTGGGTGTCTGGGGCATTAGTGTTGTCCTGGTGCTAACACACAACTTGCAGTTGGCCACGGTGTGGTTGGTTGTGGTGTGTGTTGGGTGTTGTGTGAGAACTGTATAGTGGACGCGAGCATTTACCACGCGTGGACAGCTTTTGTTGTTTGTGTGTGGTGTGATGTGATTTCTTGTTTTTCTTAATTTTTGTGTGTTCACCCGCCATACAGTGATTGTTTTGGTTGTTGTGTGGTGGTGTGTGTTCGTTGTGTGAAGGGCGCATGGTGGATGCCTTGGTATTGTGTGCCGATGAAGGACGTGTCAGGCTGCGTTAAGCCTCGGGGAGTTGTCAAGTAAGCGTTGATCCGAGGATGTCCGAATGGGGAAACCTGCCACTCGTTGTGGGGTGGTACCTGCCCATGAATTCATAGTGGGTGTGGGGGTTACGCGGGGAAGTGAAACATCTCAGTACCCGTAGGAGAAGAAAATAACGAATGATTCTGCTAGTAGCGGCGAGCGAACGTGGATGAGGCTAAACCGTGTGTGTGTGATACTTGGTAGAGGTTGCGCATGCGGTGTTGTGGGGTTGCAATGTGAAGTGTCTACCAGTGCTTCGTTGTGGTGTGTGTGTTAGCTGAATTGGCTTGGAATGGTCAACCGGAGTAGGTGAGAGTCCTGTAGGTGAAGGTGCACATAGCATGATTGTTGTTGTCCCCGAGTAGCAACGGGCTCGTGGAATCTGTTGTGAATCTGCCGGGACCACCCGGTAAGCCTAAATACGTGCAATAACCGATAGTGTATTTAAGTACCGTGAGGGAATGGTGAAAAGTACCCCGGGAGGGGAGTGAAATAGTTCCTGAAACCATGTGCTTACAATCCGTCAGAGCACCTGAAAGTGTGTGATGGCGTGCCTTTTGAAGAATGAGCCTGCGAGTCAGCGGCATGTCGCGAGGTTAACCCGTGTGGGGTAGCCGTAGGGAAACCGAATCCTAATGGGGTGTTGAGTGGCATGTCCTGGACCCGAAGCGGGGTGATCTACCCATGGCCAGTGTGAAGCAGCTGTAAGAGGTTGTGGAGGCGCGAACCCACGTAGGTTGAAAACTGCGGGGATGAGTTGTGGGTAGGGGTGAAAGGCCAATCAAACTCCGTGATAGCTGGTTCTCCCCGAAATGCATTTAGGTGCAGCGTTACGTAATGAGCCTAGTGGAGGTAGAGCTACTGGTTGGTTGAGCGGGACTACAATCTTAGCAACATCAGCCAAACTCCGAATGCCGCTAGTGTGTGCGTGGCAGTGAGACTGTGGGGGATAAGCTTCATAGTCGAGAGGGAAACAGCCCAGATCGCCGGTTAAGGCCCCTAAGGGTATGCTAAGTGGAAAAGGATGTGGGATCGCGAAGACAGCCAGGAGGTTGGCTTAGAAGCAGCCATCCTTGAAAGAGTGCGTAATAGCTCACTGGTCGAGTGGTTCTGCGCCGACAATGTAGTGGGGCTCAAGCATACCGCCGAAGCCGCGGCAACAATTTTTTGTTGGGTAGGGGAGCGTCGTGCACGTTGTGAAGCAGTATCGTAAGGCGCTGTGGAGTGTGTGCGAGTGAGAATGCAGGCATGAGTAACGAATTGGTAGGTGAGAATCCTACCCGCCGGATGACTAAGGGTTCCTGGGTCAAGTTCGTCTTCCCAGGGTGAGTCGGGACCTAAGGCGAGGCCGACAGGCGTAGTCGATGGATAACCAGTTGATATTCTGGTACCCGTATATCCGCGCCCAATGGTAAAGCAGTGATACTAACCACCCATGCCACTATGTACTTGCCCTTTCGGGGGTTGGTCGTGGTTGGTGTGCGTGGGGCCTGAACTGTGGTCCAAGCGATGGGGTGACACAGGTTGGTAGCCATGCCACTGAGTGGATTGTTGGTGTAAGCGTGCAGACTGTGGTGTAGGTTAAATCCGCACCGCATTAGGTCGAGGCGTGATGCGTAGCCCGTAGGGGTGAAGTTGGTGATCCTGTACTGTCGAGAAAAGCCTCTAGTGAGTGGGTGTACGGCCCGTACCCTAAACCGACACAGGTGGTCAGGTTGAGTATACTAAGGCGTTCGGGTGAACTGTGGTTAAGGAATTCGGCAAAATGCCCCCGTAACTTCGGGAGAAGGGGGGCCACTGCTGGTGCCGCATCCAAGCGGTGTGTGTGCTGGTGGTGGTCGCAGAGAATAGAGGGGTCCGACTGTTTATCAAAAACACAGGTCCATGCGAAGACGTGAAGTTGAGGTATATGGACTGACGCCTGCCCGGTGCTGGAAGGTTAAGAGGACCTGTTAGGCCGTAAGGCCGAAGCGGAGAATTTAAGCCCCAGTAAACGGCGGTGGTAACTATAACCATCCTAAGGTAGCGAAATTCCTTGTCGGGTAAGTTCCGACCTGCACGAATGGCGTAACGAGACCTCTGCTGTCTCAACCACAGGCCCGGTGAAATTGCATTACGAGTAAAGATGCTCGTTACGCGCGGCAGGACGAAAAGACCCCGGGACCTTCACTATAGCTTGGTATTGGTATTTACTATCGTTTGTGTAGGATAGGTGGGAGACGTTGAGACTATCACGCTAGTGGTGGTGGAGTCGTTGGTGAAATACCACTCTGATGGTAGTGGATGCCTGAACCTTGGCCCATGATCTGGGTTGGGGACAGTGCCTGGTGGGTAGTTTAACTGGGGCGGTTGCCTCCCAAAATGTAACGGAGGCGCCCAAAGGTTCCCTCAGCCTGGTTGGCAATCAGGTGGTGAGTGTAAGTGCACAAGGGAGCTTGACTGTGAGAGTGACGGCTCGAGCAGGGACGAAAGTCGGGACTAGTGATCCGGCACCTACTTGTGGATGTGGTGTCGCTCAACGGATAAAAGGTACCCCGGGGATAACAGGCTGATCTTCCCCAAGAGTCCATATCGACGGGATGGTTTGGCACCTCGATGTCGGCTCGTCGCATCCTGGGGCTGGAGTAGGTCCCAAGGGTTGGGCTGTTCGCCCATTAAAGCGGCACGCGAGCTGGGTTCAGAACGTCGTGAGACAGTTCGGTCTCTATCCGCCGCGCGCGTTGAAACTTGAAGAAGGCTGTCCCTAGTACGAGAGGACCGGGACGGACGTACCTCTAGTGTGCCAGTTGTCACGCCAGTGGCAGGGCTGGTTGGCTACGTACGGGAGGGATAACCGCTGAAAGCATCTAAGCGGGAAGCCTGTTTTAAGATGAGGTTTCATTACAAGGCCCCCGGAAGACTACCGGGTTGATAGGCCAGACCTGGACGCATCGTAAGATGTGGAGGCTACTGGTACTAATCGGCCAAACAACCAACACCACACAAACATTGGTTTTGTGTGGAACAAGCAAAAAACAACACAAGACATCGTTCATTTTGTCGTGTTCGCGTCCACTATGCAGTATCTGACACAACACCCGAAAAACCAGGCACCAAGAGTGTCCCGGATGTTTGTCGGTGGTCAATAGCGGCAGGGAAACGCCCGGACCCATTCCGAACCCGGAAGCTAAGCCTGCGTCGCGCCGATGGTACTGCAACCGGGAGGTTGTGGGAGAGTAGGTTACCGCCGACACCAAAC
>NZ_JAYWMH010000012.1:0-5995 GCF_040946105.1 Corynebacterium sp. LK2590 | reverse complement strand
TAGAGACGCATGCAAGGTTTAATAGGTAGCACTTCAAATAGCAGCAACCAGGCTAAAATTCTTGTGCTCTTTGCGCGTACGGAAGCTACGTATGACGAAGAATTTGTCGGAATAGCTTTAACCAGAGAGCAGGAGAGTGCCATGGGCGAGCATGTTGATTCTCCAAGAATAACCTGTTGGACTGAAGAAGTTCCCCTTCAAGGCTGGGAAGGGAAACTAGACAAGTCTCGTTTCCCGAAACTTGTCTATCTCGTTTTTAGAGAAGGGTATGCGCAACATTCCTCCGTGCGCTACCAGGAAATAAGCCCAGATATATTGGCTGCATTTACCACGCGTGAAGCAGCTCAGACTGATGTCGTTTCTCGGCAGAAAAAGGAGCCTTCATTCTTACCGAGTGAGTTTCATATATGGGAAGTCGAATTCGGGTTTTTGACCGAAAACTTCCGTGGCCAAGGCCCAGAAATCCCCATGTACTGAGCAGTACTTCTCGTCGGTTTTAAATTCTGTTGCAAGGAGAACGTAAGCATCTATACCGCTGAAAATGGCGGAATAGGCTCGATGAATTCTTATATCGGAATTGGGTTATCCGCAGTTTTAGGGATATGTCTCGTCGCCCCTTAGTTCAAGTTGAAGTGATTAGCTGGCGTGCGCAGGGTTTTCATCAGCTTCTCGCTGATCTCGTTGCCCCTCGCCGGGTCATGGCTTTTCTTCGGTGACACCGTAGTCATTATCGGTGAAACTCCTTCTAGATCAGAGCCACACACAAACTTCCTGACACCACCGGCTGGGGACTACCTTGCAAGCCCACCGTCACGCGCGGCTAACGCACACGAGTCCACCGGCCGATAAAAATCGCCCAGTACACGTGTCCATCATGCGCGTGCCGGGCGACTTTCACTTTCAGTGTTTAGGGTGCTGCGAGCTTTTGGGCGCGCTGGTAAGACACTCCGAGGACTGTTCCCATATCTCGCACGGTCATTCCAGCGTTTCTCATTGCAACAGCGAGGTCATGAGTGCTTGCCTGTGCCGCAGCGGTCAGTCGTGCCGCTTCTTCGCGTTCTTTTTCGGCGCGAGCTTTCATTTCCGCAAGGCCCGGTGGGAGAACAACATCAACAATAATGTTGAGTTCGTCTGGGTCTAGGCCTGCCTGAAAGGCCAGTGCTTCGCGCATCTCGTCGGCAGCATTAGCCAGCCGCTTAGTTTGGGACACTGCCCCTAGTTCGGCGCATTCGAGTACCCATACTCCGCTGGTTCCGCGTTCTGCGGTTACTGTGTATGTCGTGGTCATTACCTCCACCAGCCTTTCCCTAATTCTTGGGCGTATTGGTCGAAAAACTTCTTGACTGTCACATCGTCAATCTCACGGTGCCTACCTAAGGTTCGGGTTGTGTTGCCTACCCGATAAGCGTCATGGCGCGATAGGGCGATTTCCTCAAATTCAAGACCGCGCCGCTTGGCTTCCGCTTTCAATTTCTTGATGACGGCGTTTCGCTTCATAACAGTAGTCTACCGACGGGAGACTAAACAAGTCAACCACGGGTAGACGGTTTTCTTGATTATGTTCCTTCGTCAATTGAACTGGGGACTACCTTGCAAGCCCACCGTCACACGCCGCTAATCCCGTGCTCTGGTTAGGGGCGCTCCCACAGCTCCACAGAGACCGGGTTACGTCAGGCCTTACTGGTTGAGGTACTTATACAGTGTGGTGCGCCCAATCCCGAGTCGGCGGGCAACCTCCGCTTTCGGAATACCAGCGCTCACCCACCCGCGCGCCTGCGCTACTTGTTCCTCATTGAGGACTTTCGCACGCCCCTTATAAACGCCGCGCGCCTTGGCTTTCGCGATACCTTCGGCCTGGCGCTCACGAATAATCGAACGCTCAAACTCCGCCACCGACCCGAGTAGGCCAAGCATGAGCTTGGCCACCGGACTGGAATCTAATGAATAGGTCTGTCCTTCTTTGAGGAACTTGACGGATACTCCGCGTTCGGTGAGTTCATCGACCAGGCGGTGCAGGTCGATAAGCGAGCGGGCAAGCCTATCCATACTCACCACAATGAGTTGATCGCCGGCACGAAGATAATTAAGCGCCCCATCTAAGCCGGGGCGCTGGGTGGACGAACCACTCACCGTGTCGGTGAAGACGCGGAAGACTTTTTCCTTCTTCAACGCCGCCAACTGTCGGTCGAGATTCTGGTCTTTGGAACTAACACGCGCGTAACCAATTTTTTGGCCCGCAACCACCTCTGGCTGTTCGGGAATGTCTAGAGGTAGTGACGGTTCTGTTTCATTACTCATAAACCCACCCTAGCGAACAGCGAGTTAAACACGATGGATGTAATTCTTAAACTGTTCGCTTAGAGTGTAGCTTATAATTCTTCCCGGCCTGACTGGGCTGGATGTTAGATATCCAGCAAACAAGGGTCAGGCCCGTTTTCCGTCAATCAGACCATTAAGTCGACGGTTCTGGCCGTGTCGGGTAGCAGCTATTTACGATGACCTGATGGCGGATACGAGTCATCTCGTATTAAGTGGTCAAGTTCCTTCATGACAATAGTCAAAAGGAAAATCCTTTAATCCTGCATCCATATTTGATTCGAAGCATCATTAAAATCGAGCAAGTCGTTCCATGTAGAAGGAACGAAACTTTTCCTATCTGTTTTCAACCAAGTGATACGGTTTGGATCCTCAAAATCGAGTTCTTTAAGAAATGGTTCACCAGCAATTTCGTATGCCCATAAGTCGTGGACATTTTCATACTCAACCGAGTATTCTCGAAAAGTTCCCTCAGGGTGGAAGATGGCTTCAAACCCCACAAAGGCTGTACCGTTAGGTGTTTCTACTTTCAAAATAATGTATAAGAAGGTATTAATCCAAGCAGCGGCGCCATGGAACCTTGGCAATGATGTGGCGGCTTCACCCCTAAACTTATTTTCACTCAAAGCATCCTTATTAAGGATTTCCGCCAAACAAAATGCAGCAGTCTTTAAATCAAAATGACGCTCTGGGGTTACTGCCATTTCCATAAATCCAAAGTGGGAATATCTGTACTAAACCAGCTGGGGGCCTTGTCGCTCATTCCGTGAGTACCAGTATTGTGAACGGGATACATAGTAGTAATTCCGCGTGGCTCTGAAGCGTTTCCACGAGGTTTCGGCTCAACAATCGCACGGTATGTAAAAGATTCACCAGTGAGCCGGCAAACTGCTCCTACCGGATCAGAGCATTTGACTTGATAAACATCTTCTTCATATTTCATAGAAGGGCCCTGAACCTCTCGTACACAAGAGTTATTAAGCACGGTTTTTATAGACCACAAACTCCAAATGTTGTGTTTATGAACAATTTTGTCGTATCCCCATGGATATTTGTCCGTCGTGTTAAACCATCCACGTCGCAGGAGTATGGGCTCACCACACATATCCCTAGTCTCCAGAAGAAGTTCATCGGTGTAGTCATTGCCTCCAGCAGGTCCGCTGCCCTGTAGGGTAGGTGTATCTTGCTCGAGCCCTGCCCCAGGGAGGTACTCTGGGAAAAACTTTTCTAGCTGGAAACCATAAATTTTTCCTTTTTCAAAGGACTGCTGCTTCCACCCCTCTTGAAAATCTTGTGGATCTCCGGTGGGATACCCCTGATCTTCTCCGATTGCTTCTGCATACACCCACTGCAGTAGTACATCGCCTGTTATAGCGTGAGCGCCGAATTTGGGGTGCCAAACCATAATTCCTTTTTGGAAAAGGTTGTATCGCCCAATCCCGTCAGGTGTTTTTTCTTCGCTGCTGATAGGGAAACCTAAGGTACTCTTTTGGGCTCCCATGTCCTGCCATTTGTCATAGATTCGCCCCTGAATTCCTGCTTGTACTGCAGGAATGGAGTTTCGTGTGTAGATGTAGCCACCTTGGTATTTCTGCTTAGACCAGCTATCTCCGAGAGCGATATCATTAGTCATTGGGTACCCGAAGTGCCCGCGTTCCCAACCATGCTTTGCCCACACGACGGTTGCAGGAATGCTAACAGTATGAGCACCTGTCTTTGGATGCCAATAGATAAACCCGTTGACGAATTCGGACCTTTTACCAATACCGTCAGGATTCGTTAGCTCGTTGCTTTTAGGAAACGTTAGAAAGCTTTTCGGTCCGCCAACGGAATCATAAAGTTCCCGGATTGCACCGCATACTTCAAAAGGAGAAGGCCAGTAAACTTTGCAACCTGGGGCAGAATTTAGGGTCGGATTGTCTTCTTCTTGCAGCTGTGCTTCTTTTGTTTCTGCAAGATCCGCCTCTTCTTTGGTGAAATCACCCGGTATTTCTTCCCTATCGCTACGCATTTCTCCAGGGCGTACAGTAGATTTAGGAGACTTCGTCGGAGTCCACTCGGAGACCTCTTCTGGTGAAAGTTCAGTCTCTACAGTTTCAGACGAGGCCCCCTTAGCCCACTCTGGCAGTACTGGAGTGGGGTATTCATCTGACGTTTCTTTACTGTCGATTTCCTCTACGGAATTTTCACTAGAATCAGCAGGAAAAGTATCCTGTGACACTGATGACGATAATGAATCAGAAAAAGATGATTGTGCGACTGCAGTGCCGGGAGTGGTACTGATTAATAAGCTTGCTGAGACGAAAGCAAGTAGTTTGCGTGAGAGAGCTTTCATTGGCGGTCCTTAGCTGAGAGTGAAACAAGGAGTTGTTCTACTAGGTCAGCTTATAGCCTGGTGGCAGGCTACGCTGGTTAAGTGAAAAAATTATCCTTTCTAATCTCGTGGGGTACCGATGAAAATAGTTAAACTCGGTCTTTCTTCTCTAGCCTGCGCATTTACTGCGTTAGGAGCTTGTTCTGCCGTGGCTTCCGCTGCAGATAGTGACTTCGCTTCATTGCAGGCAAGCAGTACTGTGCCGGTGAATGATAATCGTATTGCGGCTTTGTGGTCGGTAACTCCAAGTTTGGATGACTCACAGCAACAACGTGTTCGGCGTGATTGCACGGCAAGCTATGTAGGGGACAATTTCTGGTTGACCGCGCATCACTGTGTGTCTAATTCACCTTTTATGGATGGTTTTCTCCGCCAATCAGATGGTGAAGCAGCAGGTATCGCTGCTATCTATACCAAGTCTTCTACTGAAGATGTTGCACTTATTAAAGTCGGTGACGGAATCAATGCCGATTTATTTACCCTGGCCACAGAGCCGTTGAAGATCGGGGATCAAGCCATACTTACTGGTTATGGTCAACCCCATGACTATGCTTCTTCGGCGGAAACAGTCATTTCCGAAAAAGTAGACTCCCTGAACTTCGGAAACGTTACGTATACCGATCTGCTCAAAGGAAAATCATCAACGGACTCACGATCCTGCGGCGGAGATTCAGGAGCACCTATCTACAAAAACAACACTCTCTACGCAGTACACACTGCCGGCGGATTCAACCCAGAATGCAATGATGGGAAAGGCCGCCCCATGTGGCACACCAACATTGTCTCAAGGATCCCCTGGATTAAAGAAACGATGCAAAGCAATTCGAGTTTCACAGACCAGGAAAAAGCCAAATCAAACACGGGCCTGAAACACGCAGCTACCCTTTTCCCAGATGTGAGCAACCCGAAAAATCCGCACAATGATTCCTCCCCAGAAAAGAGCTCATTTAGTCTCTCTTCTCTATCAAGCACACAGCAGTAGCAAATTATTAGCGACCAGAGAACCAGATCCCCTATCTTCTCCAAGGTTTTCTTCAAGTGAGTTTTTATCTAACTGCCTAACGGCAGGGGAACCGTATATTGCTTACGGCAGGTTACACTTTTTACTCAATTAGTCCGGCCTCTCGGAGGGCTCGTAAATGAGCGCTCGCGGTCTTTCTAGTGATGCCCAATTCTCGTCCGATTTTCGCTCCGGTTGGAGCTTTCCCTGTCTGCGCGAGTGTTGACGCATAGACGGAGTAGACCTGTGAACGAGTTTCGCTCCCTTGTCTGCGCCTCTGGTTGTTTGCGTTTTCCAGCATGTCG
>NZ_JAYWMH010000011.1:0-10056 GCF_040946105.1 Corynebacterium sp. LK2590 | reverse complement strand
CGGAGAAGTCCCGCGAGCTGGATAATACCCAGCGTGAAGGCTCGCAGAAATACACCACTGTCGAGGTGGTCGACGAGGTTGAACGTGGCGTTGATATGGCTACCGCGCGCGTGGAGCGCGGGGTTACCGCCGAGTCAATCCAACCGGTCGAGGGTGAGCTTTCGCCTGCGCAGGCTGGTGCTATGCGCGCGGTTGTCGGCTCTAACTATCTGGCGTCTGTGGTGGTCGCACCGGCTGGTGCCGGTAAGACTTCTTCGCTCAAGGCCGCGCATAAGGCATGGAATCAGGCTGGTAAACACGTCGTAGGCCTAGCTCCTACGGGTAAGGCTGCTGACGTGATGGTGGGTGAGAATGTGGCCGATGAATCCATGACGATTGCGCGCGCTTTTGTCGGCACCGACGATCTGACACCGGAGCATACAGCGGCGAAGCTGGGCTGGAACCGGGACACCGTTGTGGTTGTTGATGAAGCTGGCATGGTATCTAACCTCGATACGATCCGTGTGCTGGAGACTGCCACTGCTGCCGGCGCGCGCGTGGTCTTTGTGGGAGACCCAGAACAATACTCGGCGGTGAAAGCTCGTTCTGGTCTGCTGGCTACCTTGTCTCATGAATTGCCTGATGCCGTGGAGCTACGCGAGGTGTTCCGCCAGCGTGATGCGGGTGAGCGTGAAGCATCGAAGTGGCTGCGCGGTGGAGAGGAAGCAGACGTTTCTCGTGCCGCCGAGTGGTACATGCAGAACAAGCGCCTGCACGCAGGATCGGTTACGGCAATGATGGACGATGCGTTGGCCGGGTGGCGCGACGATACTGCCGCAGGAAAGCAGTCCTTGCTGGTTGCAGCAACCCGCGACCAGGTCACCGCGCTGAATGCTGCGGCGCAGAAGATTCGCGCAGAGCGCGGCGAGATTAACCCCGAGCACCGCCTAGGTCTGTCCGATGGACTGACAGCCGGTGTCGGTGATGTCATCCTGACTCGTCGCAACGATTCAAAGCTGGTGACCAGCAACGGCGATGTTGTCCGCAATGGTCAACGCTGGGTCGTTGATTCCATCGGAAAAGACGGTTCCATTACGGCCCGACGGTGTGATGATGATTTAGCCACTGTGACACTAAACCGCGACTACCTCGATAAACACACCCAACTGGGCTATGCCGCTACTGGTCATAGTTCCCAAGGCGCGACCGTCGACGTCGCCCGTGTGGTGGCAGGGGTTGGCAACCTGGACAAGGCCAGTGTCTATGTGCCGATGACTCGTGGGCGTGAGGGCAACTTCCTCTATATCGCCGAGACCCAGCCAGGAGACACCGAGACCGGCCACGGCCAGGTGAATCAGGTCGCACGGCGTGAGTCTGCCGAATACGCCCGCGACCTGCTGGTGTCCGCAGGAATGCGCGAGCAAGGAGATAAAACACCCCAGGCGCTGTTTGGGCAAGCCAAGCAGGACTGGGAGCTGACCAAACTCGTCAACCAGCCTTCCCAAACGGACACCGACAACCCGTTTGTCGGCACCGAAACGGGTAAGTACATGAGCAGCTTTGCCGCTAAACGCGAAGCACGCTTTGCTGACTTCCATGCCCGCGCCCAGGCCAACAACGCCGACGAGGTGCCAGAACCGGAATCAGGCAACGAGCACAGCGCTACACCGTCCAATGACGCCGTGGAGCGTATCGATGCCGAGATAGAACGGGTAAACAATCAGCTTGAGACGCTGCGCGGTGAGTACGACCAGGCTAACCAGCAGGTTGAACAGCTCGGACAGCAGTATTCCAAGCAAGATTCTGTAGTGCGCGAGTTCGAGGACACGAAGAACTCGAGGGGATTTTTCGGCAGGCTACGCCACGGCAATAACGACCAGGCCCTCCTAGACGAAGCAATCAACGTGCGCGACAAGGTAGCTGCATCCTATGACCAGGCCGTGGACTATCGCGACAGCTTTACTGATCCGATTCGCCAGCTTGAGACCGAGCTAGACGAACTGCGCTCCCAACGCAGCGACGAGCAGGCGCTACAGAACTCCCTGGACGTCCTCGACTCACTCGGTATTAGTACCACCGCAGATGATGAGATGCTCGCCCGGTTTCACCAGCAAGCCGCCACAGATAGCGACTACGACAACGACCAAGACAACTGGTTGGATAACGCCTCAGAGAGCGAGGGGCCAGAGCTTTAACGAAAAATCTCCGTCCCCTCGTCGATGCCGAACCTATGGTAAACAATGTTTACAAAAGCAAATAACGCTCACGAGAAAAAAGAGTAGGACTGCCAAAGACAATACGTAAACAATGTTTACGACAGGCAGAGGAAGGACTTACGTCAATGGTTCAAGGATCCCACCCCTCCGGGCGCGTGGTATCTGTACGAATGCCCGAAGAGATCATCGAGCGCCTAGACACACTGTGTACTCGCACCGGACGCAGTCGCGGCTTTTACCTCAAGATGGCAGTAACAGCCATGCTGCCCCAATTGGAGGAATACCACTGGGAACACGTTGCTGCGGACTTCGAAGAAAAGAGCATTGAAAACGAGTTTTACCGCATTATGCTTGCTGGACTTTCTGCCGAGTCTGACGGTAAAGAAAACTAAAAGTGCTATTTTCCTGCGCTTTTACCTTTACAGGCACCTGTAAAAATGTATTACTGTAAACCTGTAAAGCAGTATTTACTTAAACCTGTAAAGTGGTAGGGGCAATGATTTATCCACCTAGGAGAAGCCATGATCATTACCGCCATTAACGCCAAAGGTGGCGTTGGCAAGACCACCACAACGATGTTTCTTGCCACGGTTTTCGCCAACCGAGGAAAGACCGTGACCGTAACCGACCTAGACCGGCAGGGCTCGGCACTGGAATGGTCTGAACGCGCAGAGGATGGAGGAAGCCCCTTGCCGTTTGAGGTTGAGCTGTCCATCCCCAAGCGCGTCGATAGGCAAGCAGCGCTCGTCGGAGACGATGAGTTCATGTTCATCGATGTCCCGCCAGGAGACGAGAACGCTATCGAAGCAGCAATCGCAGTCAGCGACTTCATCATTCTTCCGACCCGTTCTGCTGCTGCCGACCTCTCCCGAGTATGGGAGCTGCGCGACGCAGTCAACGGAACACCTCATGCAGTCTTACTGACGTTCGCCAGGAAAGGCACCAGCGCCCTTGACGCGGCACGAGAAGCGCTCGAAGCAGAACACATGCCGCACTTTAAAACCGAAATCCCGCTACGCGAAGATATGCACCTAGCGTTCGGATACTGCCCAGGCCCAGACATGCACGGATACGACCACGTCGCCGACGAACTCATGGAGATGATGAAATGAGCACCAGTAAAGAACGCGCCAGGGCGCAGCAAGGCCCGCGAACCTCAACGAAAAAAGCCGCGAAGCTAACTCCAGCAGCCGAGAAGAAAACAGTGCGAAGCGCATTCCACCAACCCACAGGCCGCGACTACGTCAAGAAGATGACGATTGAAATCGACCGCGACCTTCACGCAGAACTTAAAGTCATCGCCGCCCAAAAAGGCGTGACCATCCGCGAGATTGTTAGCACCTACCTCGAAGAATACGTCCATAACAATAAATAAAGGTTTACAGGCATACAGCAATACAGGTTTACAGGGCCTGTATTACTGTATTGCTGTATCCCTGTTGCTCTGGATAATTCGCCACCGTATGGGTAAATCTGCGCACGCGTGATGGTAAATCAGCGCAGTCTGAACTGGGGTTTTCTTCCGTATCGGTAAATCTGCGCACGCTATTTTTTCATGAGGGTAGATCAGCGCAAGGAAAATGGGGTTGTGTGGTAAATATGCGCAGTCTGACCTGTTGAAATGTCTGTTGTGTCAACTTCTGCGCACTCGTATCGGTAAATCTGCGCACGCTTTTTTGCGTGATGGTAAATATGCGCACGCCGAACTGGGAAAATGCGCCGTATCGGTAAATCTGCGCAGTCTGATTTGGGCAAAAAGAAAGCGCCCGCGTGGGGCGCTTGTCGTTTGGTGTGGTTAGTCGAGTTGGGGCTTTGGTGGGCGCTGCCGGATGGAGGTGGCGGTCTTGGTGACGGTTACTCCGTTAGTGTCAGCGGTGATGCCTCAGCGTGCAGGTTGTGAGCAGCAGTAAAACTGTACGCGCCGACGACTGAAGTCATCTGTGCATTCAAATTGTTAGTACGCACTGAGAAACGTCATGACGCGACAGTGCGAATTGCGCAATTCGCGCAGTTAGCGCAATTCGCGCAGAGTATCTGCTGCTAAAAGCTATTTTTTCGTGTGTCATGGATAGTAAGTAACACCGGTGTCATTTAGGCTCGGTGGGAGACAATACGAAAATGAAGAAAGCCACCGGGCGGCAACCCGATGACTTTCGCTTATCACCCAGCACATCTCTGGGAGAAAGCATGGCCATGAGTTTACAGGCTTACGCGCAGAATGCGCACACTAAAACACCGACCCGTGTCGAGCGCGACCGTGGTGGACTGGATAACACCCCAGCATCTGCCAGTGACCGCGACATTTTACGCGATCATCTAGGCCGCGATGTACTCCACGGTTCAGTCACACGCGACTTTAAAAAGGCCTATCGACGCAACGCTGACGGTACGAACTCGCCGCGTATGTATCGCTTCGAGACTGATGCTTTAGGACGGTGCGAGTACGCCATGCTCACCACCAAGCAGTATGCCGCCGTCCTGGTCGTTGACGTTGATCAAGTAGGTACCGCAGGCGGTGACCCCGCAGACTTAAACCCGTACGTCCGCGACGTGGTGCGCTCACTGATTACTCATAGCGTCGGGCCGGCCTGGGTGGGTATTAACCCAACTAACGGCAAAGCCCAGTTCATTTGGCTTATTGACCCTGTCTACGCTGACCGTAACGGTAAATCTGCGCAGATGAAGTTGCTGGCTGCGACTACGCGTGTGCTGGGTGAGCTTTTAGACCATGATCCGCACTTTGCCCATCGTTTTAGCCGAAACCCGTTCTACACAGGCAAGGCCCCTACCGCTTATCGTTGGTATAGGCAGCACAACCGGGTGATGCGTCTTGGAGACTTGATAAAGCAGGTAAGGGATATGGCAGGACACGACCAGTTCGCCCCAGCCCCGCGCCAGCAGTTTAGCTCTGGCCGAGAACTCATTAACGCGGTCAAGACCCGCCGCGAAGAAGCTCAAGCATTCAAAGCGCTTGCCCAGGACGTAGACGCAGAAATCGCCGGTGGACTCGACCAGTACGACCCGGAACTTATCGACGGCGTGCGCGTTCTCTGGATTTCCCAAGGAACCGCAGCACGCGACGAAACTGCCTTTAGGCATGCGCTTAAGACTGGCCACCGCTTGCGCCAGCAAGGCCAACGCCTGACAGACGCGGTGATCATCGACGCCTATGAGCACGCCTACAACGTCGCACACACCCACGGCGGCGCAGGCCGCGACAACGAGATGCCACCCATGCGCGACCGCCAGACCATGGCAAGGCGCGTGCGCGGCTACGTCACTCAATCCAAGAGCGATGCCTACAGCGGCTCTAACGCGCCAGGTAAAGCCACCAGCAGCGAACGCAAAGCACTAGCCACCATGGGACGCAGAGGCGGCAAGAAAGCAGCAGAACGCTGGAAAACAGACCCCGAGGGAAAATATGCGCAGGAACGCCGTGCGACTTTGTCCGCTGCGAATAATCGACGTACTGCCACAGGAAAGAGTAACGCATTCAGAATCGCAGCTTTCTTTGCTGATACCTTTGGCCAGACCGGTCAATACCCGTCTATTCCTGATGCTATGGAAGAGTTCGGTGTATCGAGACCGACGGTAAACCGGGCTTTAAGGATGGCAGGTATATCTCTCCCCAGAGGACGGACTAAGTTACCAAAATAAATGTGTCACGCCATAAGCAATATACGGTTCCCCTGCCGCTAGGCAGTTAGATAAAACCTCACTTGAAGAAAACCTTGAGGGGCAGGGCAGCTTATATGCTTTTAACATGACTTCCTCTGCTCTCCTAGACCGTGCAACCATTCGCCATAACCTCACCGAATTCAAGGTGCGCTGGCTTGCCCATATTGAGGAATGGAAAGCAGAAAACCGACCAGCCACTGAATCAAGCCATGACCAACAGTTCTGGGGCGACCTCCTCGACTGCTTCGGCATTAACGCCCGCGACATCTACCTGTACCAGCGCAGCGCTAAACGAGCATCGACCGGACGCACCGGCAAAATCGACTTATTCATGCCCGGCAAAGTCATCGGCGAAGCAAAATCCCTCGGGGTCAACCTCGACAATGCACACAACCAGGCGCTGGACTATTTGTTGGGCGGTACTATCCCGAACTCACAGCTGCCGCCCTACGTCATCTGCTCCAACTTCGAGACCCTGCGTATCACGCGCCTCAACCGCGACTACGTCGGCGATACCGCAGACTGGGACGTTACTTTTAGCCTTGCCGAGATTGACGAGCACGTCGAGCAACTCGCGTTTCTTGCCGACTACGAGACTTCCGAGTACCGCGAGGAAGAAAAGGCGTCCCTGGAAGCCTCCCGGTTAATGGTGGAGCTGTTCCGCGCCATGAACGGCGACGACGTAGACGAAGCCGTGGGCGATGAAGCCCCAACCAACCCGGAGGAAGAAGACGAGCGTGTCATGCGCACCTCTATTTACCTCACCCGTATTCTTTTCCTCCTATTCGGAGACGATGCCGGACTCTGGGACACCCCGCACCTCTTCGCTCAGTTCGTGCGCAACGAAACCACCCCAGAAACCCTCGGACCACAGCTCAACGAGCTATTCCGCATCCTCAACACCCCAGAAGATAAGCGCTCTAAGCGCCTGCCTGGAACCTTGGCGAAATTCCCCTACGTCACTGAAAGCGAAAGTCGCCCAGTACGCGTGTCTATCATGCGCGTGCTGGGCGACTTCTATCAGCCGGCGTACTGGTGCGCGTTAGCGGCGTGTGACGGTGGGCTTGCAAGGTAGTCCCCAGCCGGTGGTGTGGGCGGCGTTAAACGGCTCGGCCTGGTCGATGATTTGGCGTGCAATCTTGGCCGCTTCGCGCCCGAAAAGTTTGTTGAGCATGTTCCCTGTCATTAAGCAGTAGTGCAGATGGGAGGTAATGGGCTTGGCTCGCTTACGAATTGGCCATAGATGCCCAAACGACTGTGGGGACGTTAGTGGTTGGCGTATTTAGTGACCTGTAGGGCGTTTAGTTAATTGGGAATTAACATCGATAAAGCTTTGGATAACTTTTCCGTTATATCATTTACTTAACTAACCGATTGTGAGTAGCGTAGGTCGCACGGAGCGCTGGTTCTGCTCTGGTTCATTTGTTTGAAATTAAGGGAGCTTTTCATGTCAGGTTTGAGTAAAACTACTCCAATCGCAAGTTCGGGTATTAAAAGAATGCTCGTCGGCACAGGGGCACTATCTCTTGTTTTCGCTGGGATGGTGACGATTGGCGAAACTCCTGAAGCTTCGGCGACTACTTGCGGCTACCACACTGAGCACATTGACCGAGAACACAATTGGGGGGATGTGACTATTCCTGTAGTGGATGTAACTGTTCCTTTTCCTGGTGGCAGAGTTGAAACAGCATTCTGGGGAAATTGCAGTGGTGGAAACGAAAAGATCAAGGTTAATGCAGAAAGTGGAGATTACGAAGTTTGTGTTAACCCAGGAGATTCCCAACTTGGCACGACTCGAGAAGGGAAGAAAATTTCCGGCGCTTCAAAGATTGGAGCGTGCTAAATAATGGGAAAAATTACTCGTAAAACACTTTCGACAGTTATTGCTGGATGTACAGCACTAGGCTTGTTGACGGTCAGCCCTATCGCTTCAGCTTCAGTATGCGGTTTCGTGGGAAAAGCTACGGGGAGCCCTATCGCCGGCAAAGGCGACGATGGAAAATACGAAGAGGCCGTTTACACTAACTGCAAAAACCATCCAGTAAAGATTAAAGTTAAGTATTTTTACGCATCCGAGGATAGGTGTGTAGGGCCTGGCGAAACCCGGCTAACCGTAAACCCGAACTTAGGAGCCTTGGTTGGGGCAGACGAGATCGGTAGTTGTTAAGGGATAGGAAATCTCCTTCCCTAAAGTATTCTTTTATCGGAAGGAGATTTTATTATGGATAAGCAGTCTTCCTACCAGGCCCTGCATGGGGCGTCTCCGCAGCAGGCCGTGTCACGGTTTTTCTTGAGATATTTTGCTTTTAAAGGGTCAGCCTCTAGAAGTGAATACTGGTGGATTTTTTTCTTCTTGACTATTGGTTCATTCTTCGTCAGCATGCTCGATAATCATTTAGGTGATTTTCATGGAGTATCGCTAGAAGAAGTGATAGCAGCAATCGTGTTTCTGCCTTTTCTTGCGTTGCTATCGAGACGGCTGCAAGATGCGGGATTCTCCGGAATTCTAGTTGTATTATTTTTTATCCCCATAGTGGGAACTATCCCTTTAATGATCATGACCCTTCTTCCCTCAAGTGATGACAAACGTCATCTCTTTTTCCAGCAGAAGGTGTCGCCTTCAAGCCAAAAGGAAGCACGATCGGCTTAAAGGAAAGTCTGGCAATCGTAAGCATTCAAGTGTGTGGTTACGGAAGTCTTTAAGGATAAGGGAGAGACTGGCCTGATTTTTGGTCAGTTCCTTCAACCTGTCGGGGGGGCGACACTAGTCGTTGTGCGTGGTGTTAGTTCATGGTTCTCGCGTTGCCGCGAAAGTTGCTTACGCGACTTCCTTGCCCATGTAGCTGTCACGCCCTGGCACAACCAACTCCACTGAAAGATTCGCCGGTTTTCTGCATTGACCTCGTCTGAATGGCGCTTAATCGCCATATTCTATGGTACATTTGCAACAAGTTGCCTAATGGGGTGTCCAGGTGGTCGCCGTGGTGATTGACAGGAGGTGTCGGAGTGCTGACTATCGCGAAGATGGGTGCGCACTCTGTGGCCTATTATCAGTCCACGGTTGATGAGAATCGGGGGACGGATTCGTACTATTCCGAGGACGGAAAGCAGCCAGCTTCGGTGTGGCTTCGGGGCGAAAACATGGCTGAAGTTTCGGCATTTTTGGGCGCTGAAGATGGTGCGATCGTGTCGGGGAAAACGGTTGAGGATTGGTTCAATAAGGCGGTCGCTCCGAGCGGTGCGGGGCTTGGAAATGCTCCGCGAAAGGATAGTGTTCCAGGCTTCGATCTGACGTTTTGCGCGCCGAAATCTGTCTCCTTGTTGTGGGGTATGGGCGCAGATTCTGCCGTGCGTGGCATCGTCGATGAAGCCCACCAGGCGGCAGTATCCCAGGCGCTGGATTACTTGTCGGAGCATGCCAGCTACACGCGAAAGCAAGTAAAAGAGCCGACGGGAAAGCGTCTTATTGTCGAAAAGTTGGCGGGTATTTCGGGCGTGAAATACGAGCACCGCACTTCACGTGCGGGCGACCCGCATGTGCATTCACACGTGTTGTTGGCGAATAAACAGCTATGCCGCGACGGTAAAGTGCGCACGCTCGATGGGGTGAGTTTGTACCATGAGGCGCGCGCGGCAGGCATGGTGTATCAAGCCACGGTGCGTGAAATCTTGAGCCAGAAACTCGGTGTGGAGTTCGGCGACGTGGTCAATGGATGCGCTGAAATTGTCGGTCTTGATGACCCAGAATTGATTGCGTCGTACTCGACCAGGGCGCGTGAAATCGACCAGTGGCAGGCCGAGAACGGGCTTGAAACCCGTGCGGCCTATGAGCGTATCGCGCAGAAAATCACCCGGCGTACCAAGGACACCGAGACCCCACTAGACGAGCTAGAAACCGAGTGGGCGCGTGCTGAACACGGCGCGCAGGTGCGTGAGTTTGTGGCCGGACTTGTGCCAAACAATGAAGCGCCAGCGCGCGCGGTGGGTGAGGATTGTTTGCCGAAACCAGTCCAGATTTTAAGCGCGGTTGTTGCAGAACGCTCCACGTTTACCCGCGCTGATGTTGCCGAAAAAGCAGCAGAACTTATCCGCCCAGGCGCAGTTTCCCCGGAGGATATGACGGTCACGGTTGAGGGGCTGGTTGATGCTGCGTTGGCTGCGCACGGTACATGGTCGGTGACCC
>NZ_JAYWMH010000010.1:0-21436 GCF_040946105.1 Corynebacterium sp. LK2590 | reverse complement strand
AAGCATTCCCCTTAGTTACAAACCCTGGCTGTAGTTTTACTGCTTCTGCAAAAGGGTAAGTGCGCTTTTCGCTTGTTTGAATTACTGGAGTTTGAACTCTACGACGTCTACTTCTGGGGTGGCCTAAGAATTCGGTCCAGTTGGTTTAAGCGTTGACCGTGTTTTCATGTTTCCATTGTTCCGCATACTTCCGCGGGTTGAGGTGGCCCAGCGAGGAATGCGGGTGGAAGTTATTGTACCGCTGCGACCACTGGGCCATGAGCATCCGTGCGTGTTCGAGATTCTCGTTGCTGTTGTCTTCTAAGAGTTGGTCACGCATTCGGTTGTGGAAAGACTCGACATACCCGTTATGCTAGGGCTGGCCTGGCGGGATAAACGCCTGAATCGTTTCATCCTCCCCAGCCCATTCGTTGAGCGCATGAGCGATGAACTCAGGGTCGTTATCCATCCGGATCACCCGCGGGCGCCCGCCTTGGTCACAACAAGCGAGGTCGAGCAGCTCGATCACCGAGTTCGCGTCGATCTTCTTGTCGACCGTGAAGGCGACGTGCTCGCGAGTGTATTCATCGATGATGGTGCAGATGTTGATCGTCTTGCCGTGCCATGTTGAATCGAACTGGAAATCCAGCGCTCACACGTCGTTCGGGTACTGGGCGGCAGGAACATCGCGCTGGCCGTGATCATCGACGCGTTTGCGCTTCTTCCTGGGTAGGACGCGCAGGCCTTCTTCACGCCAAATCCTCCGGAAGGTTTCCCGGCATATCCCATACCCCTCGGTGAGGGCGGTCCTCCAGGCGCGCCGGTGTCCCCACCGGCGGTGATCACGCGCGAACTCGTGCATCCACGCTTTTAGGTCCGCGTGCTTATCCGGCTTGCCCTGACGGATCCTAGCGCGCCGATAAGCACTACGAGAAAGTCCAACGATCTGGCAGGCACGCCTGTGGCAGTAGCCCAGCCCATCGAGATGCCAGACGGCATCATGACGACGAGCTGGGCTTAGAAGTTTCCCTCCGATAATTCTTTCCATGCCGCCTTTTCCAGCTCTGCCTGCCCAAGGAGACGTTTGAGGCGCGTGTTTTCCTCGCGCAATCGCTGGAGCTCTTTAGCTTCGCTCTTGGTCATCGCCCCATAGGTTGCCTGCCACCTGTTCAGCGTGGCTTCGCTGATCCCCAGCGTGGTGAGGATTTGAGCCGTGGTCGATCCGGATTCTCTGAGTTCTCGAGCCTTATCCAGCTTGCGAACAATCTGCTCGGGAGTGTGTTTACTGAACTTCTTCACCATTCATACATTCTCCCCACCCACAGGCAGGGCATCAATGGACAACACTCAAGTCACCCGGACCTAAAAACCTAAGACACTCCAAACAGAAAAGACACGCTAACCAAACAAAATATTGACTGGTTAACGTGTCTTTTTAATGGAAGATAATTAAGTGAGAAAGCTTGCACGATTGGTGGAGGTTTTGTACCCTTCCGTGTTTAAGTAAGCAGATAGCTTTTTATATAAGGATTCTGCTCCAAATTCTCCATCAATTATTTGGTAAGGGATTGAATCTTTATCCTGCAACAAAGCTAGTTGTATATGCTCGGCACCTGTTGTTTCAGTCCCTGATTCTTGAGCTATTACTTGAGCTTTTTTCAGAATCTGTTCAGCTCGTGGAGTCAGCTTCATTTTTCTCCTAGACTATTTTATGCGAGGACAGTTTCACTCCATTCCCAGTATGGTTCCTTGAAAATTGGATTGATATGCCTGCATATCCATAGTCTCCGACCGCCCTCTATGTCTTCGGTTTCAACCATTTCACCATCGTTGGCTGGGCCGCATTGTTTTTTCGGCACTCCGTCTGGATGAGCATCTACTTTTGTCCATCCATAGGGCATAACGTTAATAGGGGCCGAGGAAGAAGTTAGGGATGGAGCCGGAGCCGCAGTTGCAGTACCTGAGGGCGTAAATGCGAGTGCAGCCGCAACCATTGAGCTTATAAAGAGACCACGTGTCTTCATAGATATTACCTACCTGTGATTGGTATATGGTTCCTTCCCGGAGCATAAAACATTGAGATAACAAGGTCTAGTGAGTTGATGGAAACGTAACAGGAAATAGACTTTGTGTTCACTTTCAGCTCGTTCTATCCAAGCGTTTCCTTGACATAGCGGTGAACAGTGCCCACCGAGCAGCCAATTTCTGTTGCAATAGCGCGCATAGACAAGCCCTTGGCTCGCAGCTCCTGGACGCGCCCCTGAAGCGTCCGGGGTTTAGTTTCGGAGGGCTATTTGCCCTGTGGAAAACCAGGGGCGGGAGTAGTACCCCGGCTGGTTTACAACGTCCGGAGGGCGTGCGTGTGGGCGTGTTACGGTGATGGTGGTCTGCAAACCACGCCAGCTACTGGTGGGGTGAGCAGCTTCCTCGTCGGTGCGCGGTAGGGTCCGCGCGTGTTCGTGGGCTGTTCTGCGCGCCTAGTCGGCGAGTGGACAACCCTACGACGTTAGGGAGGTGACCAATGGGTCGACACTCATTGGAAACGCCCGGTCGCAAAAGAAAAGACCTTGATGCCACTGAGTCTAACCGTCTCGATGTGGCTACCAAGGTCATAATACTTGCGACCGCAACAGTGAAGCTCGTGACCGCGATGCTTCACATGGGCCTTTAGGTCCGATAGTCCCAGCCGAGTACCAGTCGGTTGGGGCTATTTTTATGTGCAGCGTGGTTGTCTCAACCATGCTGATACTGCTGAGTGTAGCAAGAAAGCACGTTTCGTCAACCGAAGCGCCGAATCTAATCGGTGTTTTCACGGCGAGAAGGAACCATACGCACTCGTTGAACAGCTGTGCTTGCCGTACTTAATCGGGGGAAGTTGGTGCGCCTGGGCGCTATCCGCGTGTTGGTGTTGGCCAAGTGGCGGGTTAGTGCGGGGCGTTTAGCTCGTGGGGCGGGGGATTAGCTGTAGTGGGTCGTGGGCGTGGGTGGTGTGGAAGCAGGTTTGACATGTCCAGATGCGGTGTCCCATGCCACTGTCGGCGCTCCAGCCCGCAAGGAAACTGCCGGGGGTGTTCCACTGGTGGCCATTCGGGCAAGCCTGGGGGCGTTGTTCGACCCATTCGGTGGCCATTAGCGGGTTACTCGCTGGGCCTGGGCAAGGCCTAGGTTAGTGACTGGGCGTGCGTCGAAGGGGTGAGTTTGGTGCAGGATTTGGTGGGCTACCTCGCGGGCGCGGTGTGTGTAGAGGGCTTTGAGCATGGCGCCGGTGGCTGCTGCGTCGTCTACTGCCGCGTGCGCGCGCGGGTTATCAACCCCAAGGCGCTGGAGGAGAGAGGACAGCTTATACGGCCCGGTGGGTAGTTCCTGCTTGGCTAAGGCGATGGAATCAACAAACGGCAGATAGATGGAGTCGTTGGAGTCGAAGCGGTTGATCTCGCCGAGAAGCATTTTTGCGTCGAGCGGGGCGTTGTGGGCAATGAGCACCATGTTGTCGATGAAGGAAGCAAAGTCGGTGATGATGTCTTCGAATTGTGGTGCGTGAGCGACCAGGTCGTTCGTAATCCCGTGGATGCTGGAGTTGGTGATGTTCTTCCCGCCTGGGTTGATCAGGGTGTGCCACGCACCGACTTCGGTGAAGGTGTCATCGAGTAGAACTGCGGCTAGCTCGATGATGCGATCTGTGCCCTTTTTAAAGCCGGTGGTTTCAGTGTCGATGACAGCGAAGACAGGCCGGCCCGGGGGGGTGAGTTGCCGCTTTGCGGCGCTGTAGCGCTGTGTGGCGTATTCGGCGATGTCGTAGGCAGCGTGGTACTTAGCGCGCGCTGAGCGCACGGTCTCGTGCAGGAAATGGCTCATAGCGGTTAAGGGTACGTGCCGGTGTGGACATGGAGGTTGTGTCAGGGATTTTGGGTGGTGTTTTAGTCTTGGTGGCAGCGGTGAACCTTTAGTGGTGGCCGTGAGCCATGGGGGGTTTGGTGGCAACCAAATCGCTTGCGATTTGGGCGGCAGCCCAACGAGCCGAAGGCGAGGCGGGAGCCTAAACCGTAACCCGTATTGAACGGTTTTGTTGGTTGATCCCCTGTGGGGATATAGATCTACAGGGATATAGTTATAAGCCACCTGGGAAAATAGGTAAACCCGCAGGTAAACCCCTGTGGATAAGTGGCTCTGTATTGGTAAATATGCGCAGCCGTATTGGTAAATATGCGCAGCCGTATTGGTAAATATGCGCAGCCGTATTGGTAAATATGCGCAGCGCAAAACATCGTATTGGTAAATATGCGCAGCCCGACCTGCAGTTTTTTGGCGTATTGGTAAATATGCGCAGCCGTATTGGTAAATATGCGCACGCTGTTTTGGGGTAAAAAGAAAGCGCCCCAGGAGGGGCGCTAGTCGTTCGTGTTCGTTTTAGTCGAGTTCGGGGCGCGGTGGTTTCTGCTGAACTGATGGGGCAGTCCTCGTGACCGTCACACCGTCTGTGTTGGCTTCGATTCCTGCTTCTGGCCACGCTGTCGTGAGTTCAAGAATGGCTTTCTTTATTTCATTGCGGAAGTTAACCCAGTCTTGGCCTGTTTGCAGGATCTTGGTTGCGAAGTTGGCGGCGATCATGTCCCAAGTGAAGGTGTAGGCTTCGCGGTTGTTTTTCGCCAGCCAGTATTGCTTTACGGTGAGCCAAATGTAGAGGTCCATTGCGCGGGGCTTGCTCAGCTCGCGCAGGACGTTGAGGTCGATGGGGATGGGAGCTTCGGCAATGTGGCGGAAGAACTGTGGGGTGAGTACTAGTTCTGATTCCATGAAGCTTCCCTGGTTGGGGTCGCGAGAGTCGAACCAGAGGTTCCAGTCTTCGAGGATCTGAGTGTTGCGGCCCCGTGCGTGAATTCCGTCGTCGCTTTGGACAGTGATGAAAGAACCTGCGATGCGTAGGAGTTGCTCGCGGATATTTTTCAGGTTTCCGGTTGCGCCGCCTGTGCCGCGTCCGGTGATGCCGATTGCTTGGAGGAAGTGGCTCATGGAGTGGCCTAGTGGGATGCGGCAGGCTTCGTCGTGGGTGATTTTGCCTTCTTTGAGTCGACCGGCATTAGCTACGGCGCGGGTGATGATGTAGGCCATGATGAGGCGTGGGTACTTGCCGTAGGGGACTCCTCGTTGGGAGAGGATGGTGATTGTTCCCTGTGGTGTTTCGACGGTGCGGTTGTTTCCCTCGGTTTTGCGGTAGGGGAAGAGTGCTTGGACAAACAGTTTGGAGGTGTAGCCGATGTCTTGGGCTTGGAGGAGTTCTTGTGCGGCGTCGTGTTCTTGCCTGCGGGCTAGTTCTTTGGCTGCTTCGAGCTTGGCGCGCCAATCGTCTGACGTGTGTGGGGGCTGCATGGTGCCTTGTCTCCTTTCGGATTATCGACACCGCCCGTGTTGTGCTTTGCCCGCTGTCCGTGTGGAAGTGGTAAAGTCTTAACCGACACGGACGGTGTCGCTTGTTTTTGGACCCCCGCTAGAGTTGGCGCTCGATGATGCGGGGGTTTCCTCATGTTTTGAGGAATGTGCGCGCCCTGGACTTGAACCGAGGGTGTGTGCCACTCGCGCCGCGTACCCGGCAAGTGCCGGGTACGGCTTTTGTTTTCTCCGCCTATTAAATCACATCAGTGTGACTTACTGGGAGATTTAGTAATGGTGGCGGCTCTTGCCAAGAAGCCTTATCGGCTGTTTGCTTTGATGAAGCTTGCTCGGAACCTAAGGCATTAGTGGAGTCACTCTTGTTCTTCGGACTCGTCTTTTAGCCCGTTGAGCATTATTTGGTTAAACAAGTTGTTGATTGTCTTCTCTTCGAAGTCTGCAGCCACTTGATTCCAATGGAATTCTTCTAGTTTGGGAAGCATGGCTGTAATAGCCATTTTCAAGTAGAAACCTCGACTACGTTCTGTCCTATCGCAGAGAGCGTCGAGTCGTTCAATGATTTCATCTGGCATCCGTACAGACACCACACGTCCGGAAGGGTGGGGTGCTTGTTTCATATGAAGTATCCTCTCCTTGGCAGCAATGGTAAACATTGTTTACCATACGCAAGGCTGGAGGAGTCTTCTCAAACTCTTTAACAGCATCATGAGCGGCGGTGCCACAGAGAGGAAGGACGCCTCCGTGGACGCACTGCCATTTATCGGCTACCAATCATGTCCCCAGCTGCACTCATCGCCATGCCGGTCTGGATGCTCATTGCCCAGATGCGAAGCGCAGGATTGGGGACAGGAATCATCAGAGCACTAGGCAGAGTAATCGCCTGGTCTTCCTCACCTTCCTCGGCGTGATGGTTGGCTCCATGGCTGACCACTACGAGCACGCTACGGACGAGACCAACGACTTGCCATACTCCAACACGTATGCCGCTGCGCCCGCCAACCCCGACGAGTACTACGACCCGAGCGAACAACATTAGTCGCAGTTACCAACGCCGAAGACTGTCTTTCTCTCTACTGGCCACCCTTCTCATGGTTACCATCGCCGCCAGCGCCCTTAGTGGTGCTGGCGGCTTCGTCATCGTCCTGGCGCTCACTGTCGCCAGTATGCGACTCGTCTTCTCTAGGTGAATCGTTCACACTAGGAGAAGACTCCTTAGCAGTCTTGAGCATTGCGTTGAAATCTCGCTGGCTCATACCGACGAGCTCGCGCACAAGCTCTTTGGACTCGCCTAGGTCGATAATGACTTGCGAGGCTTCGCCAATCTTTTCATCGAGTTTCTCGCGCTGGTCGATAAGGCTGAGCAACGAGTTGGTGCTCTTTTTCCGGTAGCGCAGCTTTCGCTTTCCTTCTTCGAGATGCTGGCGCAGTTCCTGACGCTTCTTCAAACTTCTACTTGCGGTAACCATAAACCCACAATGCCAGCGAACACACCGCCCCGCTCCTGACACAAACACGACGCGGGAAGTTCGGCGTAATCGGAAGCAATCAGTGGACTACCCCTGCAGGCTTTCGACAGCGCTATAGGCCTGCCACGACGCGCGCAAGCGCGCTTTCAGACACACACTATATGCACTCTTAGTGTTAATCGGGTTTTGGCTGCTAGACTAGGGCGCATGATGACCCTGCGCGTAGTCAACAGCGGAACAGGTTATGAGTACCTGTTGCGCTCTGTGGCTACCAATGATGGGCCAACAGATGCGCCAAGTTTGTCGAAGTATTACGACGCGAAAGGAACCCCACCAGGGCGGTGGTTAGGTTCTGGTCTGGCCGGTTTGAACACCGAAACGGTCGCCCAAGGTGGGGAAATCACCGAGTCGCAAATGGCCGCGCTATACGGCGAGGGCCTGCACCCAGATGCGGATATGAAGATGTCCGAAGGGCAGAAAATCAAGGACGTCCAGCTGGGGCGTCCGTTTGCTAACTTCACGAATGATGTTCCGGTTTTGGTAGCACTTCGTGACGCGGAACGTCGCCATAGGCAGACTGCTGGCACGCTGATGAACAAGCAAGAGCGCGCCGAATTAGTCCAGGATATTGGCCGAGAATTCTTCATTGAAGAGCACGGAGTCGAGCCGCAATCGGGCCGGGAAATCGTCAACTGGGTCAACGGATTAAAGGACAATGTGCGGCAATCTGTGTCGGGTTTCGACCTGACTTTCTCGCCTGCTAAGTCCGTGTCGGTGGCGTGGGCGTTGTCCGATGAGAAGACCGCGCGGCGCATTGAGGCGCTCCACCACCAGGCCGTAAAGGAAGCTATTGCATGGGCAGAAGACAACGCATTGTTTACCCGAATTGGCAAGCAAGGTCGTGAACAAGTCAAGACAAAAGGCTTCGTCGCGTCCGAATTTAAGCACTACGATACGCGCGCAGGAGACCCTGATCTGCACTCGCACGTGCTGGTATCTAACAAGGTTCAAACCGAAGATGGACGCTGGTTGTCTATCGATGGGTACACGTTGATGAAGGATCATCAGTCGATTTCGCACCGCTATGACTCCATCTTGAACACCCTGCTTTCTAACCAAATGGGCTACACATTCACCGCCTGTGACCACGGGGCAAATAAGGAACCCACGTGGGAGATAGACGGTATTTCCGAGTCGCTGATGGAGTCTTTTTCCAAGCGTCGACGCGGCGCACAGCCGGTCTATAAGCGACTCGTGGAAGAGTTTGTTGCCGAGCGTGGAGCTACGCCGAACTCAGTTGAGGTGGGTCGTTTGTGGCAGCAAGCCATCTTGGAAACCCGTGACGCAAAACGTGAACCAGAAAGCCTTTCCGAGCTTCGCGCAGGCTGGAGAAAAGAAGTTGCCGCCCGCGAAAACGGGGCAGAAGAACTCGCTGCCATTACCCAACTTGTAGCAGAAGACACCCGTGATAAGCGCCCAGCCTTTCACGCAGAGGAACACCTTCCGGGTCTTATTGACGAGGTTTTAGACACAGTTACCAGGCGTCGCTCTTACTTTCGCGCCTCGCATGTAACTACTGCAGCGGGCGGAAAACTCCAGGGCTATCGCTTCGCCTCACTTGCCGAGCGCGACCTTATCCACGCCACTGTGGTGGAAGCAATTGTGCGCGATAAGGCCATTTCCTTGAATGACTTTGACGTCCTGGAACTGCCCGAGGCACTCAAAAACACGGCAGGTAAAGCCCGCGATGGCCGCGCTGATAGCGAGCTTTATACCACCCAGGACATTCTCGATACCGAAGACAAAGCACTGGCCGCACTCAACGAGCCGGTGGCCGCATTTGCACCCTCTCACGCGATTGATAAGGCACTGGATGAGCACGAAGCTGAGGCTGGTTTCCGTCTTAACGCCGGGCAGGAATCCATGGCGCGTTACCTACTTACCTGCGGCACATTGGCCGCTACCGGCGTCGGCCCTGCAGGCACCGGCAAGACCGCATCTATGCGTCTGGTTGTCAACGTGTGGGCCAATGAGGGCCGCAACGTGATTGGTCTGGCCCCGTCTGCGCAGGCGGCAGAGGTGTTGTCTAAAGACTTAGGCTTTGACGCTTGTACCATCGACAAGCTCACCTACACCTGGCGCGGAAACCACCCAACAAAGCCCGGCCATAGCCTTAAAGACCTTCCGGTTTCTATTAACGCAGGCGATATGATCATCGTCGATGAGGCCGGCATGGCCTCGACCCCTAACATCGGATCACTGCTAGAAATTGCCGAAGAAGCAGGCGCAGTCGTGCGCTTTATCGGTGACCATAAACAGCTCGGCGCGGTCGAAAACGGCGGACTTTTCGGCGCTATGGTCAACGCCTCTGGTCGCACTGATAATCAACTATCCGAAGTCGTGCGCTTTGGCGGAGACCGTGAACAATCCGCCACCAGCTTGCGACTGCGTGAGGGTGATTCGTCTACGTTCGACTTCTACTCACAGCGTGGTTGGGTCAATGGTGGCGCACGCAGCGACATGCTGGATAAGGCCGCAGCAGACTACCTGGCGGATATTTCTAGCGGTAAAACCAGCCTTCTTATTGCTGCCACCAACCGCGATGTGGCAGCACTCAACGAGACAATCCGCGCCCACTACATCGCCCACGGCATTGTGGACACCACCATGGAAGCCCAGCTTTCTAGAGGCGAAAAAGCAGGTGTCGGCGATACGATCCTGGCGCGCAAAAACCAGACTTTCTACGACGGCGAGACCGCAACGAGTGCCCGTATTAACAACGGCACGCTGCTTACCGTCACCGGGATTTCTGAGAACGGCAGTATCACCGCACGCAACCAAACCACCGGCGAGGAACTGTGCCTGCCAGCAGACTACGTCAACGACAATGTGCAGCTAGGTTATGCTGCTACCGTCCACCGCGCCCAGGGCAGCACCGTGGACTGCACCCGCGCGGTAATCGACCACCACGTCGATAGGGCCGGGCTGTATGTCGCACTGACACGCGGCAAAATCGCCAACCACATCTATGCCGTTACCGAGCACCAGCTAGATGAACTTGCCGAGGAAGGCCACTACCACTACCAAGGCATAGACCACGCCCCGAGTGCTAGGGACGTCTTTAATAAGGCAATCTCGCGCGATACCACTCCGAAGGCTGCACGCGAGGTCATCGCCGAGGTCGTAGACGAGCAAACCTCACCCGATCGCATGATGGGCCTGTGGCTTATGGGCAAAGACGAAGCCACCAACGACTTCATCGACGCCTACCTGCCGGACTGGATCGACACCCTACCCGGCGACCTTGCCCTAAAAATTGAAGCCAGCGACGACGGTGTAGAACCCATCCGCCACGGCTGGGCACGGCTTATTGACGCAGGCATTGACCCGCGCACCGTCATGGACGCTGCTACCCGTGATATTGACAACGCCCACGATCCAGCACGGCTTATCCGCTACCGCCTGGATGAACAGCTCCGCCTGCGCGATACCGGCAGGCGTAACCAGCTGCCGCCTGTATCTGGTCAGACAGATATAGAACTCGATACCTGGCTGCGCACCCACAACCCCTACGACCACGCCGAGACCACCCGCCTTACCGGTAAAGAAGGAAACCTCAACCGGCTTAACCAGTCTGTGCTGGCAGAGCACGCACGCTTTGCCTACTCGAAGGTTGAGTCGCTGACCTGGCAAGAGGCAAGCATTGCCACTCGCCTCCACGAGGACAAGAATGCCGCTGTCAATGAGGTACAGGCTAACTACCAGAAGGTGCGTCTTGATGCTGCGCGCATTCGCGCCTATGAGCAGGCCATGGCAGACCACAGTGCAGCCCTTCGCGACGAAGAAACAGCCCGCGCAGACATTGAGCACCACCGCCTACTGGCAGAGGACTACACCCGCCCGGTAGCCGAGCGGGCCTACGACCACGACGCCGACGGATACGATACGTACCAACACCGCATAGACCAGGCGCACACGCGTCTTGAACAGGCGCAACAGCGCCGCAGCTTAGCTCATCAGGCCATTGAGAATACTGGTGCTAACTTGCCGGAGGCAGGTCTGTGGGACGAAATCTGCTACCGCGCCGACGACACCGAAGAATGGAACAAGCGCCTCCACGCTGCCGCGCAACACGACAATGACCACACGCAGAGGCTTCAACAGCGCCTCGATACTATCCGCCGCGAGAAAATGGACTTCGCCGACCGCGCCGACATCGCCACACGCTTGCGCGCAGAGGAAATCCCCCATGATGTTTCCGATCATGCAGGCTACATCGCCGATGAAGTCAACCTACTTGCCGCACAACGCACCTACGAACTACGCCGCCTGGACGTAGACGAGCCAGCACAAGAGACAATCCGCTACATGGTCGCAGAAACCATTGCTGCTGCCTACGAACCAGACAATGACGAGGCTCACCACGACGAACAAGACACCACCGTCCAGAACGCCATAGAGGAAGAGCAGCCAGCACCCGAGACCACAGCAGAAGACGAAAGTACCGACAACACCCAAGACGAAGGCGCCGGCGAACTGCACGAGGGCGCGCAAGCTGGTCTCGACTTCCTCGCCAGCCTAGGCCTCGGCGGCGAACAGCAAAGCATTACCAACGACAGCGACCACACTGACGAACAAGCACCCGCCGACGAGCTTGAAGAAGAACAAGGTCCAGAGCTTTAGAAAACAGCGAGGTCAATGCGCTAGTGTCCACATGCGTATATACCTATATACGCATACACGTATATAGGTATATACACCAGGTAATCAGCTTCTTTCCTCGAGCCATCGTGTTGCCCACTCTTCAAAAAGTTGGGAGATGCTCTTCTCTTCTTCCACTGCAGCGAGTTTGAGCTCTTTAATCAATTGTCGATCGCGGACGTATAACTGAAGACGTGTCGCTTTATCATTAGCTTGAGCGAACATCTTTGTTGAAGGCGAGCTCTCCGGCCTATTCCCAGACGATTCTTCCCGCGCCTTATTCTTAGCCTTTGGAATTGCCATTGTTTACCCCTTAATCCTCAAATGCTGCGACTACTTCTCGAGCCAAAGAATCCCACACCCTTGTACTGCTGGGCTTTGTTCCGAAAGCACGACGTGTAGCCGCCCTAGTTGGGATGACTGTTTCAGCAAGCGCTGCAGTCTCATCACCCTCCAGCTCGGCATGGACTTCATCTAGAAGTTTTTCCCTCCTGTCGACATTCGACAGAACAACTGCTGTTGGTATCCCCATTTCTATTAGCCAAGAAAGCGTTACCTGAGTTCGATCAATATCCATCGGGGACACACCAGTGGGAAGAAGGACTAAATCGGCAGCCTCGGCGCTTTCGGTTATGAAAGCTAAACCACCTGGAGGGGTATCGACTATAAGAAAGTCCGGATTGTTCCCCCTTCTGACAATTCCAGAGAAATCACTTGAGCTGCGGACAGATTCGATAGGAAATGGAAAATCCTTCACTTTGGTTGCCCATCGGGTGGCAGATTGCTGGGGGTCGCCGTCTGCGACTGCGACCGTATAGCCCATCTTCCGAATTGCCTCTGCGAGCATTACTGAAAGCGTGGTCTTTCCCGTACCACCCTTCGACTGAATTACGGAAATTACTCGAGTCATACAAAAAGAATAGATTCAGGAAGGATTTACCTGGGTAGTGACATGCGTATGTGTGTATATACATGCTATGCCGAGGAAAACAGGCTGTACGCCGGTAACCCCACGGCCATGCTCAACGATGCGATGGCCGGGTGGAAGGCCGATACGTTGGCTGGGCTGGATAGCCTGCTGATCGCCGGGGATAAAGACACCGTGGACGCGCTGAACCGTGCGGCCCAGCGCGTGCTTGTTGATTTCGGCCGGATCGACCCGACGGGGCCGGAGTGTGGACTGAGCACGACCAACAACCCCTAGACGGGCTTTGTTGGTGATGTGGTCATCACCCGCCGCAATGACTACTCGTTGACCACCCAGGACGGGTCACCGGTGCGCAACGGTCAACGCTGGAGGATTGAACAGATCGGCGCAGGTGAGGTCACGCTGCGCAGCTGTGACGACGACCAGCAGGGCGTGGTCGTGCCACGGGAGTATCTCGCCAACCATGGCCAGCTGGGGTATGCCACCACCGGGCATTCCAGCCATGGGGTCACGGTCGATTCATCCCGAGTGGTTATGAATGTCGGCCAGGCCGATCGGGCAGCGGTGTATGTGCCCATGATCCGAGGTCGGGACAATAACTCGCTGTATCTGGTGGAACGTGCCCCGGTGGCTCCGAGACCGGGCATGGACACAACCCCACCCCAGTCCAGCGCAGGAAATCGACCCAGTACGCGGCGGATCTTCTCACGGCAGCCTGCCAGTGTGACCGGTCGGATGCCGCCCCGCACCAGGTGTGGGAGACCGCCTGCCGGGAGTGGAGTTTGGAGCGGCTGTCGTCGAACCAGGGCACAAGGCCAGATCCGTTTGCTGGCCCCCGGATGGCCGAGGTGATGCCCCAGCGCCAAGACAAGCGCACCCAACGGTGGATGACTGACGACCGCAATGTTTGCACCACCCCGGTGGTACGGGCTGATGAGGACAGGCCATTGCAGATGGTGCCGGGCCACCTGCTGGCCTGGCTACACGACAACCCCGGCCAGGCCCAATCCGGTTACCAGCACGCACGTGACAACCAGGAGGCTATTTACCGGTACAACCAGGCGGTAGACCAGTGGACCCAGCTGGATCAGCAAGCCACGCAGACCGGTAAAGACCTCCAGGCCTGCCAGGCCCAGCGCCGAGGCCTGGGACAGGCCCGAAGAAGAAGGGACTGTTGGGCAAGCTGTTTGGCGGGAACTCCGCCGAGGACGACCAGCGGATGGCGCTGGGCGAACAGATCGCTTCCCTGCGACAGGCCAAGCAGGGCATCGAGGTACAGATGCGCGCGGTGGCCACTGAGCACGGGATCAAGACCCACGTGGCGGTGACTGGCAAGGACGGCCAGTCAGCAGATCGCCGGGTGGCGTTGTGGCAGCAGCTTAGCGACCCCGACGAGGTGGCCACCGAGACGGAAGACCGTAAGGCCGTGCAGGCTAACGGAGAGACCCCGGAGACCCTAGCGTTGCGCCGTCAGTGGCAGGAGATGGTCGATGCCGGGCTGTGGAACCACCCGAGCCGACCGATCACCGGGTTTGCTCACGCGCTGGTGCGGGATCACCTGATGGGCGGGCAGGACTTCTCTGATGCACTGTCTGCCCAGCTTGGCCAGCCACGTCGCCAGACAGGCCAGAACAACTAGCAGGAGTGGGGCACTAACGCCCGCGACGACGGGATGGAGCTGTAGGCAAGAAGTTGAGAGAAGCCCTGGCCAGGGCAGTCAGGATTTGCGGTGGAATGAGTGTGGTGAAGGGGAGCCACCTACCGAAACAGGCGCCTGGACTGCTGGGGGAATTTATCCATTCGGGCGCCGGGGCGCCGAGTCTCTCCGACATGCCTCCTGAGATAGGGACACCAAATTGCGAAGTTGATGGACAGCTCGTACTATTATCATGTGATGATATAACGCACCTAGATATAACTGGAGGTGACATAAGGTGGGGAAGAGACCGCCGTTTGATGACGGGAGTGTTCCTGATGTCGCGTTAGCCATTCTTCTCAGTCTTGGAGAACCGAGGCATGGGTATTCGATCATGCAGTACTTGCAGGAGAACACGGAAGGCGCGTTGACTCTTGGTCCAGCGTCGGCATACACGACGCTTAAGAAGCTCAACGAGGCGGGATTCATTGAGGAAGTTGAGTCGGATAGTCGTCGCCGCCTCTATCGCATTACTGAGGCGGGGGCAGTAGTGGCCGAAAGAAACGTCACCAAGCGCAGGCAGTTCACAGCCTGGGCGGAACAACTACTTCAGGAGGTTCAGCAATGACCGTTCGTCTTAGTAACGGCTTGGCTTTCAATCAGGACCGGGAAACAAAGCTTTTTCAGGACATGGCCCGTAGGGGCAAACACCTGGACGGAACTGCTTTGATGGGACATGGATGGTCGTTCCGTGATGGGCCAGCTGAGGATTGGGTCTATCAGATAGTTTATGAGACTGATCCCGACCCGGAGTTTTTCGACCTGTGCCGGGGCGCCGGGTGGTCGCATGTTCTCAGCGACGAAGCGTTCCATATTTTCCGTGCCGCACCGGGCGCAACGCCCCTGCGTACCGAAGGGATCGACCAGATCGCGGAAGTTAAGAATCAGCGCGACAGTTACATTCGATACAGCATCATCACGGCGCTTGTGCTTCTCGCTGTCTATGCGCTGCTCAAATTGGTCGACTGGAGTAGGGGCGTTGAAATCACGTGTGTCATTATCGCCCTCATACCGGTCGTCTACACGTGGATGCCTCTAGCGGGCTTCCAGTGGCGCCTACAGAAGATCCGGGAGCAATGACTTGAACCTCAGCTGTACTTTCACGAGACCAGAAAGGCCAGTAGAGCTAGCAGTAGTGGGGTGCCAACACCCGCGATGATGGGATGGAACTGTAGTCAACCGCGGGCTAGCGGTTGTTCCGGGTGTGCTTTCTATCCATCAGCCACTGGTGGCCCCACTGTTCGAACAGGGCGGACAGGCTGGTGTCGTCTTCTAGTGCTGCGATCTTGAGCTCTTTAAGTAGTTCGGGGTCTTTGACGTAGAGGTTCACTCGCGCGGTGGGGCTTTCCGCGTCCGCGAACATCTTTTGCGACGGGGTGGCTTGCCGGGGCGCTTGCTTGGCCACAGGCTTTTTGGGCATGTCTCCGATAGCCATCGTGTTTTCTCCGCTTCTTTACTCGAACGTTTGAGTTAGTTCGTCTGCCGGCACCTTCCACGGCTCGGTTAGTACCGGGACGGTTCCGAATGCTCGCCGGGTCGCCGCCCGAGTCGGGATCACGACATCCGCTAACGCGGCGGTCTCATTGCCGACCAGCTGGGCGTGCACCTCGTCGAGGACGACGCTCGCGCCGATCAACGTTGGTGAGCACCACTGCCGCCGGTGCATCAAGGCCGGAAAGGGCCTCCAGGGTGCTCTGCGTGCGATCAATCTCCATTGGGGATACACCCGTGGGAACCAGGATCATCGAAGCGACCGATGCGGCAGCACCAATGAACTGGCTAACCCCAGGCGGTGTGTCGATGATAATGAAGTCCGCAGAGGTCTCGCGGCGTAGCTGGTTGTTGAGATCGCGAACCGTTGCCGCCTTGATGACGGGGAACCCGAGGTTGCCGGCGTGCTGTGACCAGCGGACAGTGGACTGCTGGGGGTCCATGTCCAAGACGGCGACGTCATGCCCACTCTCGGTGAGGGCGGCGGCGAGGAACATCGCGGTGGTGGTCTTCCCCGTGCCTCCCTTGGACTGGATGGTGGAGACGATATGCGGCATAAGACCAGCTTAAAGCGGGGAATGATCAAAACCCGGGAGAGACACGTGCGTACATGCGCATAAGCGCATGTACGCACAGGTGGCGCGAGGTGGCGAGGTGTCCCTGCCGCCCCCACGGGCATGTGCGCTTATGCGGCTCTGCGCATAGCTCGACATTCTGGAAAGGGTTTCAGTCTCGTGTTGCACGCGCATGCGCGTATGCGCATATATGCCTATGCACATGTCCGCATACGGTGCGTTAGGCGAGGCTCAGGCCACGGCCGTGTAGGACACACCCCTAGGGCTTGTCGGCTGCTTGAGTGGCTGTGGTGAGCCCTTGATTCTTGCTCGCATAACCTGTAAACATGTTTACATGAGTGGTTCGGTGATTAGCTTGCGTATCGATGATGAGCAGAAGCGGCGTTTGGATGAGCTGTCGCGACGTACGGGGCGGCCGGGTTCGTTTTATCTCCGGGAAGCGTTGAGTGCACATCTGGCTGACCTGGAGTATGTGTATCGCTTGGAGGAGGAGGCTGCTCAGGTTCGTCGCGGGGAGTTGGGAACTGTGCCGTTGAGTCAGCTGGAGCGCGAGTGTGGCTTGGGAGATTAGTTTTTCTCCTCGGGCGGTGAAGTCGTTTAAGAAGCTCGATACAGCTGAACAGCGGAGGGTGAGTAAGTTTCTGCGGGAGGTTGGCGCCCTTGAGGACCCGAGGTTACGAGGTAAGGCATTAACAGCCAATAAGTCGGGTTTGTGGCGCTGGCGTGTGGGGGACTATCGGATCATTGCTGACATTGTGGACGCGCGTGTTGTCGTCGTTGTGGTTGACGTTGGGCACCGCTCGAAGGTCTACGACTAACCCCTCTGTCCGCGCCTCCGGTGGGTTCACCGTTTTCCATCACGCGACTGGGGTGGGGGTTGTAGATTGTGGCGTTGAGGGGGCTAACCCCCAAGGTCTTCTCGACTAGTGGTCGCCCGCGTTGAGCGCCCCGCCCCCCTGGTGGCAGCTCCGCCGGCGACCACACCCCTTTTATGTCCTTGCTTAGTGTCTGCTTCCTCCCTGGCGCACCCGCAACCAGGACTGGTTGGTGGTGTGTGGGTGTCTTTGTGGCAAGCGAATCTTTGATTCGCGCGGCAGCCCCCAACTGAGCCGATAGGCGAAGGCGGGAGTATGCCTACTGCATACGGTTAACCCGCCCGCGGTGGGCACTGTGGTGCCCCGCGGCCATATTGCCCTATTGAGTTACTGTTATATACGACCTGGGGTTTTACAGATCACTGCAGGTCAACCCCTGTGGATAACCGCAACCGTGTGGGCAAATCTGCGCAGCCTGACCAGGTGAAACGCGAAAATCTCGTGAGAGTGCCTTTTTAGGGCACACCCTATTGTTACACGTGCCTGCGGCAGAATGTTTGCTGTACAATAGGGTCGTTCCTAGCATTGTTTTACACGTGTCTAGTGGGGTCTAGGCCCTAGACTTACAGAAGGTGGTGAATGTGATGTTGTCGTCTGACGGTTTCCATGACGCTGATGGTCTCGACGGGGCACAGTTGTCTGACTTGGCGCGGGTGGTTGAGCCGTATCGTGATGCGGTCATCGCCCAGGAGAATGGTGCCTCTACACTCTCGCGGGGCGAAGACTAATGGGCAATGACTCCGGTTCGCATGGGCAGCGGGTGGGCTATATCCGTGTCTCCACGGTGGAGCAAAATAATCAGCGCCAGAAAGAACTACTCAACGCTTCCGGCAGGATTGACCGGTTCTTTGAGGATAAGATTTCCGGCCGCACCAAGACTGCGCGCCCTGGGCTTGTCGAGTGTATGGCGTATGTGCGCGACGGGGACGAACTCGTCGTGGCGTCGATTGATCGCCTCGCCCGCTCGCTAACCGATCTGCGCGGTATTGTTGATGAACTTACCGGCAAGGGTGTGACTGTTACTTTCCTGCATGAGAATCTCGCGTTTGCGAAAGACACCACGGATCCGCGCGCGGATTTAATGCTCGGTATTTTGGGTTCGTTTGCGGAGTTTGAGCGGGCCATTATCCGCGAGCGCCAGGCGGAGGGGATTGCGTTGGCGAAAAAGGCTGGCAAGTACAAAGGCCGCAAGCCTGCTCTTAGCCCGCAGCAAGTGGCGGAGATTAAGCGACGCACACTGGCGGGGGAGTCGAAAGCAGCCTTGGCGCGGGAATTCGGGGTCACCCGTCCTACGGTGTATCGGGCGTTGAAGAACGTCTAAGCGTCGGCGGCGTGAGGGTAAATCTGCGCACCCACAGTGCCTGCCGCATGGCAGGACATATGCCTAAGCATATGGCAAGGCATACGCTATAACATATGCTTTAGCATATGTTCACCAGGACGTAGTGTCACCTGCATGGTTTCATTCCCCGTAAGACATGCAGGAGGGTGCCGGGCGTTATGCACAGCTCTTTTTCTCCGGTGGGAAAGTGGCTTAACGTGCCCGCGCGGCCAGGCGGGCAGCGGGTGGGCTTATATGCTTGATGGTTATGGCCCCTACGACTGTTTTCGACCGCGCTACCATTCGCCACAACCTCACCGAGTTCAAACTCCGGTGGCTTGCCCACATTAAGCAATGGAAAGCAGAAAACCGGCCTGCGACCGAGTCGAGTCACGACCAACAGTTCTGGGGCGACCTGCTGGACTGCTTCGGGGTCAACGCCCGCGACCTGTATCTGTATCAGCGCAGCGCTAAACGCGCCTCGACGGGGCGTACCGGCAAGATCGACATGTTCATGCCCGGCAAAGTCATAGGTGAGGCCAAATCCCTCAGTGTCCCGCTCGATGATGCTTATGCCCAGGCCCTCGATTACCTGCTAGGCGGTACTATCGCGAACTCGCACATGCCAGCTTACGTCATCTGCTCCAACTTCGAGACCCTACGGGTAACCCGCCTGAACCGCACCTATGTCGGCGATAGCGCCGACTGGGACATTACGTTCCCCCTAGAGGAGATTGACGATCACGTCGAACAACTCGCTTTCCTCGCCGACTACGAAACCACCGCCTACCGGGAGGAAGAAAAGGCGTCCCTGGAAGCCTCCCGGTTAATGGTGGAGCTGTTCCGCGCCATGAACGGCGACGACGTCGACGAAGCCGTCGGTGATGAAGCGCCCACCACGCCGGAGGAAGAAGACGAGCGTGTCATGCGCACCTCTATCTACCTCACCCGTATCCTCTTCCTCCTCTTCGGCGACGACGCAGGCCTGTGGGATACCCCGCACCTATTTGCCGACTTTGTGCGCAATGAAACCACCCCGGAGTCTCTGGGCCCGCAGCTCAATGAGCTATTTAGCGTACTCAATACTCCCCCGGCGAAGCGTCCTAAGCGTTTGCCGTCAACGTTGGCGAAATTCCCGTACGTCAACGGTGCGTTGTTTGCCGAACCGTTGGCTTCGGAGTACTTCGACTACCAGATGCGCGAAGCCTTACTTGCTGCCTGCGACTTCGACTGGTCAACCATTGACGTCTCCGTCTTTGGCTCGTTGTTCCAGTTGGTGAAATCGAAGGAGGCCCGCCGCAGCGACGGCGAACACTACACTTCTAAAGCCAACATCATGAAGACCATCGGCCCGCTGTTTTTGGACGAGCTTCGGGCTGAGGCCGACAAACTGGTGTCTTCTCCCTCGACGTCGGTGGCCGCGTTGGAGCGCTTCCGCGACTCTTTGGCCGAGCTGGTGTTCTGTGACCCTGCCTGCGGTTCTGGAAACTTCTTGCTTCTGGCGTATCGGGAGTTGCGCCGGATTGAAACAGACATCATTGTCGCTATCCGCCAGCGTCGCGGCGAGACTGGTATGTCGCTCAATATTGAGTGGGAGCAGAAACTATCCATCGGGCAGTTCTACGGCTTCGAGCTGAATTGGTGGCCTGCCAAAATTGCTGAGACCGCCATGTTCTTAGTTGACCATCAGGCGAATAAGGAGCTTGCCAACGCTGTGGGCAGGCCACCGGAGCGGTTGCCGATTAAGATCACCGCCCACATTCACCACGGCAACGCCCTGCAGCTTGAGTGGGAAGACATACTGCCAGCTTCTGCCACCCAGATCTATATCTTCGGTAACCCGCCGTTTTTGGGGCATGCGACGAGAACTGCTGAACAAGCTCAAGAACTCCGAGATTTGTGGGGCACTAAGGATATTTCACGCTTGGACTACGTCACGGGCTGGCATGCGAAGTGCTTGGACTTCTTTAAGTCCCGAAAGGGTCGTTTTGCTTTCGTCACCACCAATTCAATTACTCAAGGTGATCAAGTTCCACGGCTTTTTGGGCCTATCTTCAACGCAGGGTGGCGCATACGTTTTGCACACCGCACGTTTGCGTGGGACTCTGAGGCTCCCGGTAAAGCTGCTGTCCACTGCGTCATTGTTGGCTTGGATAAGGAGAGTCAACCACGCCCACGTCTGTGGGATTATCCCGATGTAAAGGGCGAGCCAGTCCCAGTGGAAGTAGGCCAGTCCATTAATGCTTATCTAGTAGACGGCCCTGACGTGCTCGTGGAGAAATCGAAAGCGCCCATCTCGCCTGTAGTTACTCCCGCAGTCTTCGGGAATATGGCCCGAGATGGAAGAAACCTACTCGTTGAGGTCGACGAATATGACGAGGTTATAAGTGACCCAATAGCGGCGAAGTATGTTCGCCCTTTCCGGGGTAGTCGAGAGTTAATGAACGGCTTAGACCGGTGGTGTCTGTGGCTTGTAGACGTAGAACCGTCAGATATTGCCCAGAGTCCGGTGCTAAAAAAGCGGCTAGAAGCAGTCAAGGCTTTCCGAGCTGACAGCAAAGCGGCAAGTACACGAAAAATGGCTGAAACTCCGCACTTATTCGGCCAGCGATCCCAGCCGAGTACTGACTATCTCTGCCTACCGAAGGTAGTAAGCGAACGCCGTTCTTATTTCACCGTACAAAGGTATCCTTCAGATGTAATTGCTTCTGACCTAGTATTCCATGCTCAAGATCCAGAAGGTCTAATGTTTGCCCTAGCGTCGTCGTCGATGTTCATCACATGGCAGAAGACCATCGGAGGACGTCTTAAATCTGACTTACGGTTCGCAAATACTCTGACGTGGAATACTTTCCCTGTGCCAGAGTTGGACGAGAAAACGCGGCAGCGAATTATTAAAGCGGGCAAGAAGGTGCTCGATGCCCGCGCGCTGCACCCGGAGCGCTCGCTCGCGGAGCACTATAACCCGCTTGCTATGGCACCGGAACTCATCAAGGCGCATGACGCTCTCGACCGT
>NZ_JAYWMH010000009.1:0-60722 GCF_040946105.1 Corynebacterium sp. LK2590 | reverse complement strand
CCTTGGTTACAGAAGCTGGTTTCGGCCGGGGTGCAGAATTAGCGGATGAGCTTCTAACCTACCGAGCTTTTCGCACGTCGAGGTCTAGCGCGATAGCGACTCGATCGAGGCTCATGGGCAAACCGAGGGGCGGACCAGACCATGGGGCAATGCCACTGAGTAGGATCGAAAAACCTCCGCACAGCCATCGAATGGGGTGGCGCCGGGTCAGCCACGTGGACAGGTAGGCGCGCTCGAAGGCCGCGTTGAACGCCCCTTTGGCTCAGAGGGTTCGACCATGTGGCCAGCGTCTTATCGGACTTCTTAAGAATTAGGTCCTCTTCGTTTAAGCGTTAGCCGTGCTGTCTTGTTTCCATTTTTCCTCATATCTCCGTGGACTGAGGTAATCCAGTCAAGAGTGCGGGTGGACGTCATTAATAGTGCCGTGGCCACAGGGGCACGAGCATGCGGGCGTGATCAAGGTTGTCGATGCTGTTGTCCTCTAGCAGCTCGTTTCGCATACGGTGATGAAACGACTCAACGAATCGGTTATGCCACAGCTGGCCTGGCGGGGATGAACGCGTGGATTGTCTTATCCTCACTAGCCCAGGTTTTGGGGCGTGGGCTGGTGGATTCTGGTCCGTTATCCATCCAGATCACCTTTGGGCGCTCGTCATGTTCGATTGGAGCTGGGTCAAGTAGTTTTACCATCGAATCCGTATCGAAGTTCTGGTCGACTGTGAAGGCGACGTGTTCGCGGGTGTGTTCATCGATAATGGTGCAGATCTGGATCGTCTCTTGATCGTCGTGTCGTGCTAGGTGGAATCGCATTGTAAATCCAGCGTCCGTGTATCGTTCGGGTACCGGCCAGTGGTAACATCCCGCAGGCTGTAACCATCGAGGCGTGTCGTGTTTCTTTCTGGCCGGCTCCCCGCCGAGCCTCCTCACGTCAGATCCAGCGGACGGTTCCCCGGCATACCCCGTACCCTTACGCTTGAGCTTTGATCCCGGATTGCCGGTGTCCCCACCGGCGGTGTTCTTTGGCGAAGGCGTGTATGAACGCCTGCGAAGGAGGTGTACTTATCTGGCTGACTCTCGCGGACTCTGGCAGGCCGTTAGGTGCTGCGGGAAAGCCCGACAATCCGGCGGGCAAGCCTGTGGGAATAACCCAGCTCCACCAAGTGTGAAACGGCATCATGGCGGCGAGCTGGGCTGAGAAGGCTGTCTCAGCCAACTCCTTTAAAGCCGCTTTATCCAGCTCAGCCTGCCCCAACAGACGCTTTAGACGGATGTTCTCGTCACGAAGTCGCTAGAGTTCTCTAGCCTCACTCTTGGTCATCGCCTCATTCGTTGCTTGCCACCGGTTCAGAGTTGCTTCGCAGATCCCCGGCCTGGTAAGGATCTGGGCCGTAATCGAGCCTGCTTCCTTCGAATTACGGGCTTTATCGAGCTTACGAAGCGCCCTGCTCGGGAGTGTGTTTGCCGAAACTTTTTCACTATTGCTTCATTCCCCCATACACAGGCAAGGGCATCAACGGGCAATACTCACGTCACCTAGACCTAAAAACCTAAGGAATTCTACCGGATCCTAGCTCGAAAATGTACTACGATAAATTTTGGCAAATCCTTAGAGCACACCGTTGGCGTAAACAAGGCCTTCGGGTAGCGGCTGGTTTGAGCTCCAGCTCCATCACAAAACTAAGCAAAGAGGCCAACCTGCAAACCGATACTTTGATACGGATCTGCGAAGCACCTAACTGCGGCATTGCCGATATCTGTGAACGGGAGTTAGTGAGCGAATAATGAAAAACTTTGCGTTTCTTGAAGACTCGTTTCCTTCGTTAGCAAACCTGGGTAGCTTGGCTGAGGCTTATCGGCAGTCTGATCCTAATTCGGCTTTGATTAAGCTTGGCATGCTTTGTGAGTCGATCGTGTCGATGATGTACAAGTTTGATGGGGTTCGAGAACCTTTTGATAACTCTGCGGTAAAGCGAATTGACACCCTTGAAAGAGAAGGACTCCTTCCAAAAGATGTAGTCGATGTTCTACATCTAGTGCGAAAGGCACGAAACAAGGCAGCCCACGAAGGGTGGGGCGATGAAGAGTCTGCGGCGCAGTTTCTTCCTATGGTTCATTCCGTGGCTGGCTGGTTTGCGCACACGTATGGGCCACTTCATCTTCGGATTCCGACTTATTCCCTGACATCGTTTGTTGAAGAACCCATCGAGCTGCTGGAAGACAAGGAAGCTAGGCTCAAACGAGACGACGAGAACAAGGCCGAGAAGTCAACTCCAGTTAGCAAGCGTGAACGGGTATCGCGTGCGTCTCGTGCAGCGAATCAAAGACCACGTACAGAGGCTGAAACCAGGCTCATGATTGATGAGCAGCTTCGAAACGCTGGGTGGGAAGCAGATACCGAGCGACTTCGCTATGCGCGTGGGACGCGGCCGGAGGCAGGACGTAATCTTGCGATTGCTGAGTGGCCTACCAATTCGACGGTGGGAAGAAGCGGACGAGCAGATTACGCGCTGTTCATCGGGGAGGCTCTGGTAGCGGTAATCGAGGCTAAGGCTGACCATGTGGACATCCCGTCCGTGCTTGATTACCAAGCTAAGGATTATGCCCGGCTCATTAAGCCTGAGCATTACGATCTGACGCTTGGCCACTGGGGCGGCTACCGGGTTCCGTTTATCTTCGCCACCAATGCGCGCCCCTACCTCGATCAGCTCAAGACGAAATCGGGCGTGTGGTTCCTCGATGTTCGCAGTGCGTTGAACGCTCCTCGTGCTCTCCACGGCTGGCCGAGCCCCGAAGGGCTCCAAGCCATCTTGGACGCAGACAGTGACACAGCGGACCATAGGCTCGCTTCCTACAGTGATGATCTCCTGACCGACCCTAGTGGCCTGAACCTGCGTGATTATCAGGCTGCTGCGATTCACGCCGCAGAAAAAGCCGTGTCGGATGGGCAGAGCCACGCTTTGCTCGCAATGGCAACGGGTACTGGTAAAACCCGCACCGTTCTCGGGATGATCTACCGTTTCCTGAAAGCCAAGCGTTTTAGGAGGATTCTGTTCCTTGTAGATCGGACGGCTCTCGGTGAGCAGGCACTCGATGCATTTCAAGATGTCAAACTTGAAGAGCTGATGAGCCTCGACCAACTCTATGACATCAAGGGCCTAGAAGACCTTGAGATCGATACGGAGACGAAAGTCCGGGTTTCAACAGTCCAAGCAATGGTCAAACGGGTTTTCTATCCCGATGATCAGGTCGTGCCCGCAGTCACGGATTACGACTTAATCATCGTTGACGAAGCACACCGAGGCTACCTCCTCGACAAGGAGATGACTGATGATGAAGTGCTCTACCGTGACCAGTTCGACTATCAATCGGCCTACCGCAATCTGATTGACTACTTCGATGCGTTCAAAATTGCATTGACGGCGACGCCTGCGTTGCACACCACAGAGATTTTCGGAACACCGGTCTACACCTACTCTTATCGGGAAGCTGTCATGGATGGTTGGTTGGTCGACCATGATGCGCCACATCGACTGACCACGAAGCTGTCTACGGACGGGATTTCCTTTGGTAAAGGCGAGACACTGCCGATTTACGATCCGCAGACCGGTGAAATCACCAACAGCGAGGAACTCGCTGATGAGGTGACCTTCGATGTTGAACAGTTCAATCGGCAGGTCATCACTGAGGAATTCAACCGAACCGTCTTGGCCGAGATTGCTCGTGATCTCGACCCGAGCTCACCCGATCAATTCGGCAAGGCACTCATCTACGCTGTTGATGACGCGCATGCGGACATGATCGTGGCGATTTTGAAGGAAATCTATGCGGCCAGTGGTGTCGAGCCGGAAGCGATCATGAAGATCACCGGCAGTGTAGCGGGCGGTAACAAGAAGAAGATTCAGGAAGCGATCAAGCGCTTCAAGAATGAACGCTACCCGTCGATTGTCGTTACCGTTGACCTACTGACCACCGGCATTGATGTGCCATCCATTACGTCATTGGTGTTCATGCGGCGAGTGAAGTCTCGCATCCTGTTTGAACAGATGCTAGGTCGTGCCACACGGTTGTGCTCGGAAATCGACAAGGACAAGTTCGATATCTACGATCCAGTCGGGGTCTACGATGCTCTCGAGCAGGTCAACACGATGAAACCAGTTGTGGTCAATCCCAACACCCGCTTCACCGATCTGCTCGAAGGCCTCACCGTCATTGACGACGAAGACTCCCAGAAATCAGTTATTGAGCAAATCGTGGCTAAGCTTCAGCGTCGCAAGCAGCGTATGAAAGCAGCAGCCGCCGAGCAGGTCACCGACCTTGCTGGTGGGCAGTCGATGTCGACGGTTATCGACCAGCTCAAGCAGCTTTCACCCGCTGACGCTGCTGCGTGGGTGCATGACCATGCGGAACTGTTCGCCTACCTGGATTCCACCACGCTCGGCGAGCCACGTCGCGTGGTGATCTCGCACCAACCCGATGAACTCCTCACCCATACACGAGATTTCGGTGACAGTGCCTCACCAGGTGACTACCTTGATGAATTCACCCAATTCATCAAGAACAACACCAATGAAATCGCCGCACTCAACATCATCTGTACACGCCCGGCTGATTTGACCCGCGGGCAGTTGAAGTCGCTGAAACTTGCCCTCGATCGTGAAGGGTTTACTGAGCAGAAGCTATCGAGTGCCGTATCTCAGTTGTCCAACAAAGAGATCGCTGCCGACATCATCTCACTTGTCCGACGATACGCACTCGGCTCACCACTGGTCAGCCACGAAGAACGCGTTAGAAACGCGGTCAGCAAGCTCAAAGCTGGGCATAGCTTTTCCAAGGTAGAGCTTGGGTGGCTATCGCGAGTTGAGCAGTATCTGGAGAACGAGCTCCTTCTTACGCCTGAGGTGTTTGATGAAGACCCTCGGTTCCGGCAGCAAGGAGGTTTTACCCGTGTCGATATCGCTTTCGGAGGTAACCTCGACAGCGTGATCAATGAGTTCAACAAATATCTTTACGAAACTGAAGAGAGTATCGCGTGAATAACAAAGAAATTGTCGCCAAGCTCTGGAACCTCTCGAATGTGCTTCGTGATGACGGAATCACATACCACGAGTACGTTACTGAGCTGACCTACATCCTCTTTTTGAAGATGGCGAAGGAAACCGGTGCGGAGGTGGGAATTCCTGTTGAATACCGCTGGGATGTGCTGCGGGCAAAATCAGGTGTTGACCTGAAGCACTACTACCGAGACTTGCTCCAGCGCCTAGGCGAAGAAGCACGTGGGCCGGTTCGACAGATCTACACTGGGGCGTCGACGACCATCGACGAGCCGAAGAACCTCGAGAAGATTATCTCGTCCATTGATGAGCTCGACTGGTTTTCTGCGCGCGAGGAGGGCCTCGGTAATCTCTATGAAGGTCTACTCGAGAAGAACGCTAATGAGAAGAAATCCGGGGCTGGTCAGTACTTTACGCCCCGCGTACTCATTGACGTCATGGTCCGACTCGTCAACCCCCAGCCCGGAGAGCGCTGTAACGATCCCGCTTGTGGAACTTTTGGGTTCATGATCGCGGCCAGTGAGCACGTGAGACAACAAACTGCCGACTTCTTTGACCTCAGTGAAATCGAAGCCAATTTTGAGGTCAAGGAAGCTTTCACTGGAGTTGAGCTCGTCCGCGATACGCATAGGCTTGCGCTGATGAACGCGATGCTGCACGGGATTGAAGCACCTATTTTGTTGGGCGACACCCTGTCCCCGTTGGGAAAGGATGTCAAGGGCTACGATGTTGTACTTACCAACCCGCCGTTTGGAACGAAGCGTGGTGGTGAACGCGCCACTCGCGATGACCTTACTTTCCCAACGTCGAACAAGCAGCTGAACTTTTTGCAGCACATCTACCGCAGTCTTAAACCAGGTGGGCGCGCTGCAGTCGTTTTGCCGGACAACGTTTTGTTTGCTGACGGAGACGGCCGCAGGATTCGTGAAGACCTGATGGATAAGTGCAATTTGCACACCATCTTGCGCCTGCCAACAGGAATTTTCTATGCCCAAGGCGTAAAAACCAATGTTCTCTTCTTCGAACGAGGTCGCACCGATAACGGCAATACCAAAGAGGTTTGGTACTACGATTTGCGTACCAACATGCCTTCATTTGGTAAGCGGAACCCGCTAGCAACAGAGCACTTCGCTAGTTTCGAAGCCGTCTACACCGCTCCCGACCGGGCGAGCATTGAGGATGAACGGTGGACTCGTTTCAGCCGAGAGGAGATTCGAGACAAGGACGACACGCTCGATATTGGTCTGGTTCAGGAGGAAGCTGAACAGATCGATTGGGCTTCCTACGACCCTGCCGAGCAGATCAACGAAGCGGCAGACCTCCTCGAGGAAGCTCTTGGCCTGCTCCGCTCCCTTGCTGCCGATCTCCAAGACGGTGAGGAAGTCTGATGGCACGAATGAAATCCCTCCCTCTGGTCGAGGACTTCGACGGTATCCCTGACGAGGCGCTCATCCCCAAAGAAGAACAACCGTACCCGATCCCTAAACACTGGAAATGGGTTCGGCTCGGTTCGGCCTGCAAAGTGAACCCTTCTAGAGACAATATTTCGTCTGTTCCTGTCGAAACAGATGTAACCTTTGTACCAATGGCCGCGGTATCAGATGTGACGGGGCAGATCGAAGACCCTGATTTTAGAAAGCTGCAACAAGTCGCTAAAGGCTATACATCTTTTCAAACCGGCGATGTCCTTTTCGCCAAGATCACACCGTGTATGGAGAACGGTAAATCTGCAATCGTCCCTGATCTGCTTAATGGGCTCGGATATGGCTCGACAGAGTTTTTCGTTCTTAGGCCATCGCCTGCTCTCAACTCTAGGTTCTTACATGCCTTTGTCCGACAACACACGTTTCGAGCTCAAGCAAAAGAAGTTATGGCAGGTGCAGTAGGCCAACAAAGAGTCCCTAAGTGGTTTCTGGAGCAATTTCCATTTCCCCTTCCTCCGCTTGAAGAGCAACAAGGAATCATCGAAAAGCTTGCGGAGAACCTGCAGAGGATCGACAAGGCAGTCGACCGTATCGAAGTGTTCTTGGAGGGGGCTGATCGTCGAACTGAGAGCCTCTTAGAGGCGGCGATTCGGGGCCAGCTCACTGAAGAATGGCGCAACCAACGCGGCGTCCGTCGAGAGGATTGGATATCCACAACCCTTGGTGAATCCTTTAAATGGTCTTCCGGTGGTACACCATCTCGAAAGAACCCGGATTACTATACCGGGGACATTCCATGGGTAAAGTCCGGAGAATTGCCGGATGGCGTAATCTCCGAGACGGAGGAGCGTATCACCGAGCTTGCTATTAAGAACTCAAGTGCGAAGGTTTTCCCCAAGGGATCCGTCGCCATCGCGATGTACGGCGCCACCATCGGTAAGGTCGGCATTCTTGCTATGGACGCTGCGACCAACCAGGCAATAGCCGTCGCGAGGAGTGCGGAGCACACACTTGAGCGGTTCCTCTTTTTTTACCTACGGGCAAATCGAATTAAGTTCATTGCATTAGGTAAAGGTGGCGCTCAACCAAATATCTCTCAAAAGGTAATTAAGGCGTTCCCCTATGAACTACCGAGTATCCAAGAGCAAAAGGAAATCTTGCGTCTCATTGACCTTAATCTCGACATTCATTCAAACGTTGAGGCTCTAGCGGAGGGATCACGAAACAAGCTCGTTGAATCTAGATGCTTGCTCGTTTCGGCGGCATTAAGAGGACAGCTTGCTTTGACTTCTCCAGTGAAGAAGAGGAATATCGACAGTTTTTAGCGCTATCAGAACCTTTTGGCGCATCCTTTGGCGGCGGTGACACAACGGTTCAGTATGCCCGGCAGTTCTTCCGGGGCCGAAGCGTCTGCGCTACGTGGTAGCTCCATCCGGCGCTAGATGGGTATCCTTGTTGCCGTTTTCCTCCTGGTAAACCCCGATAAGTGACGGCAGGCTTCGCTCCACTCTTGTATCCAATCCGTAGGCTTGTGCGACTCATGTACCGGTTCCGGGGCTTTGCTGTTCCGGTTTGCCAAACACCTCGGTATCGACAACATCGAGGACGGCCTGTACGGCCAGGAAATCAACCCGACCAACCACGCGCTGTTACGCACGAACATGCTGTTGCACGGTGTTCCGTTTGAGAAGTTCGACATTCGCATAGGCTGCACCCTCATGGACCCGCAGCACCTCGACGTGCAGCCGGTTGACGTTATCATGGCCGAACTTAAAACAGACGGGCTGGTGAGCCAAGCTTCTCCTCCGCAGTCGGTGCGTAGGGTTCTTGCAAATTGTACGCATTCCGCTCTTTATGTTTCGACGGACCGGTCTGCTTCGCCGGTGAAACCGTGGCCGGCTGTGGGGCATCGTTAAGCACCGAGACGGAAAACAGACGCGGAGGGGCTTTCCTGGCCGGGGTACGGTGAAGCTATGACTATCCCTGACCGCATCCGGGTCCGCGCCGCGCGGGTGAACAACCTGCGCTCCGTGGACGTTGATATTCCCCTGTACTCGCTGGTGGGCATCGCCGGCGTGTCCGGCTCGGGCAAGTCCTCCTTGGCGCGGGGTGTGCTGTATGCGGAGGGCTCTCGCCGGTACATCGAGGCCCTGTCGACGTATACGCGGCGGCGGATGACGCAGAGCCCGCGCGCGGCCGTAGACTCCGTCGAGCACATCCCGGCCGCACTGGCCCTGCGCCAGCGTCCGGCGATGCCGGGGATTCGCTCCACCTTCGGTACCTCGACAGAGCTGCTCAACGTGGTGCGCCTGATGTTCTCCCGGCTGAGCTCCCACGTCTGCCCGCGCGGGCACCGGGTAGCGCCCACCATTGATGTCGCCGCGGAGACGCCGTTTATGTGCCCCACCTGCGGCGAGCAGGTCAAGGCGCCGGGCGCGGAGGAGCTGTCCTTTAACTCCACGGGCGCGTGCGCTACGTGCCAGGGCACCGCGCTGGTGCGCGCGGTCGATGACGCGGCGCTCGTGCCCGATCCGTCGAAAACCATCGACGAGGGTGCGGTGGTTCCGTGGCAGATGTTCGGCTTCAACGTGCAGCCGGACATCGCGCGGGAGTTCGGCGTGCGCACCGACGTTCCGTGGAGCGAGCTCGAGGACTGGGAACGGCAGGTTGTCTTCGACGGCCCCGAGGAAAAGAAGCACATCACGGTTACGAGTAAGAAGGGCGTGCACGAGCTAGATTTCACGTTCCGCAATGCCCGGCTGACCGTGACGAAGGAGCTGGAGCGCGCCGACACCGAGAAGCGCTTGGCGAAGGTCAACCGCTTCCTGAAGGAAGACATCTGCCCGGACTGCCAGGGCACCCGGTTGAGTCCGGCGGCGCGGCAGCCGCGCATCGGCGAGCGCAACCTGGCTGATGTCACCGCCATGAGCCTGGACGACGTGCTGGCCTGGGCCCAGGGCGTGCCCGCCGAGGTCCCGCAGGAGATGCAGGACATGGCAGGCGCGCTGGTCGACACTCTCACCGGTATGGCCCGCCGCCTGGTTGAGCTCGGCCTGGGGTATCTCTCCTTGGACCGGGCCGGATCCACGCTGTCCATGGGGGAGCGCCAGCGCGTGCAGCTCGCCCGCGCGGTGCGCAACCGCACCACCGGCGTCCTGTATGTGCTGGACGAGCCCTCTATCGGGCTGCACCCGGTCAACGTCGACGGCCTGCTGGGCGTGATGCGGGATCTGCTCACCGACGGCAACTCGGTGGTCTTCGTCGACCACGACGTACAGATCCTCAATAAGGCGGACTGGCTGGTGGAAATCGGCCCGGGCTCCGGAAGCAAGGGCGGCACCGTCATCGCCGAGGGGCACCCCGACGCGGTCGCCCAGGACTCCCATTCCTTGCTGGGTGAATTCCTCTCCGGCGATCACTTCACCCCGACGCGAATCGCCGCCGCGGCGGACGAGGTCTTCGGACTCGGGGCGATCCACCTCGAGGCCGACGCCATCCACACGGTCAAGCCGTTGAGCGTGGATATCCCGCTGGGGCGGCTGACCGCGATCACCGGCGTATCCGGCTCCGGAAAGAGCACGCTGCTACTGGAATCCCTCGTACCCGCCCTTCAAGCCCGGGCGCAGTCGGCGGCGCTACCCGCGCACGTCAGCGACCTGAAAGCCCCGGAGGGCATGCGGGTCCAGCTGATTGACGCTAGCCCGATCGGCCAGAACGTCCGCTCGACCGTGGCTACCTACTCCGGCGTCCTGGACGAGCTGCGCAAGGCCTACGCCGCGGTGGAGGCAGCGCGCGAGGACGGGCTGAGCGCCTCGGACTATTCCTACAACACCGGCTCGCTAGCGTGCCCGCGGTGCAAGGGGACCGGGGAGGTGACTCTGGACGTGCAGTTCCTACCCGACGTGGAGATCGTCTGCCCGGAGTGCGACGGCAGCCGCTACGCCCCGGAGGCTAACCGCTACCAGCGCAACGGTCTAAGCCTGCCCGAGCTGCTCGGGCGCACCGCCCACGAGGCGCTGCAGTTTACGGAGGACCTGCCGCGGGTGCACAAGAAGCTGGCGGAACTCGATGACCTTGGCCTGGGCTACCTGACGCTGGGGGAGGCGACCCCGGCCCTGTCCGGCGGGGAGGCCCAGCGCCTCAAGCTGGTCAGTCAGATGAACCGCGACCACAGCGACGCGGTCTTCGTGCTGGACGAGCCCAGCGTGGGCCTGCACCCGCTCGATGTCCGCACGCTGGTGTCCGTGCTCGACGCGCTGACCAAGCGCGGCGCGACGGTTATCGTCATCGAGCACGACCTCAACCTCATCGCGGATGCCGACTACATCATCGACTTAGGCCCAGGCGGCGGTGAGGACGGCGGGGAGATTCTCGCCACCGGCACGCCCGACCAGGTGGCGGACTCCCCGCAGTCGGTGACCGGCCGTTACCTGGCCCGCCGGCTGGGTAACTAGGGGCTCGGTGGGGTGAGTCTTTAGCTTGTGGTGCTCGGCTGTTGGGGTGGACCTTGGCAGCGCTTAGTGGCTGAGCACGGCGTGGGCGATGAGGGAGTCGATGCGGCGAACGTCGACATCCCGGCCGAGCTTGATCTTGATGTGGCCGGCGCGCGTCCACAGCTCGACCTCGGCGGTGAAGTCAAACATCTTGCCGGCGTTTTCGCTCGACCACATGTTGATGGCGCTGTAGGGGAGCGAATAGATTTCTACCTTCTTGCCGGATAGGCCCTGGGCGTCGCGGACGATGAGGCGCTTGGAGGTAAATACCGCGGAGTCGCGGAAGGTCTTGAAGGCGGCGTAGGGCTGCTCTCCCTCGATGAGCAGGCATAGATGTCGTCCGGGATGGGGATTTCGGCGGCGAACACCCACTCGGTAATCGTCGACATTTCCATGGTTTTGTCTCCTCTTGATGGGGCGGTGAAGTCTCTTTATCTTTCCATATCCGTTGCGGGAAAGGCTGGGAATAGCTGTGGTTCGGGTTGAGCTTGTGTCCCAGACTGAGTGTGGCCTGCCCGCTGCCTGGGGGTGGGGTATGAGGTGTCATACATTGGTTTGATCTTCGCTTCCACCCTGTACTTTCAGGTAAGGCAAACCTTAATATGTAGGAAATGAACGAGCTGAGGTCAGTTCCACGGAGGCCTTGGCGGCGGGCGCGCTTTGCGCACTGCGTACTCGGAAGGAGAACAACAATGGCCTCGACTGCCACGATGACGGAACGCACTCAAGTGGTCCAGCCGCTGTCCCAGACGTTGCGGGACGAGACGGCGCGGGCACACGAGGGCGCGGAAGGCTCGGAGTTCATGACCGCGCTGATTAGGGGCGGCCTGGACGCGGAGGCGGTGCACGCCCTGACCGGCCAGCTGTGGTTTATCTACGACGCGCTGGAGACCACCGTGCGGCGGGTAGCACACACCGCGCTGGGGTCTGCGGTGGCGGACCCGCGCCTGGAGCGCCGGCCGGCCCTGGAGAACGACCTGGCAAACATGATGGGTTCCGACTGGCGTGAGAAGGTCCGGATTCTGCCGGCCACCGCGCGCTACGTGGCCCGCTTGGAGTCGCTGGGCGAAGATGAGGCGGCCCGGGTTATCGCGCACCACTACGTGCGCTACCTGGGGGATATCTCCGGCGGCCAGGTCATCGCGGCGCGGCTGGGCACCATCTACGACATTGACGCGGACGCGCTGCGCTTCTACGATTTCGCCGCCATCGGCAAGATTCCGCCGTACCGGGCGGCCTACCGCTGCCAGCTGGACGAGCTGCCGCTGAGCGCTAGCGAGCGGGAGGCGCTGATTGCGGAGGCCCAAGAGGCGTTCGCCTTCAACACCGCGGTCTTTGCGGACCTGAGCGGGGCCCGCGCGGCCCGGCAGCCGCAGCCGGTGCGCTAGGCGCGAGGGTCGCGCGTGGGGGCGCGCGCGTGGTGGGAGTGCGTGGGAAATTATCGGCCTCTGACCGTTTCGCCGGTTGGTGAACTGGGGAAACGGTTTTTCGCGGTGACCGGGGTCGATATTTCTTGGAAGGTTAGGGGGGAAATATCGGCTTTTGTGCGTGGGGTGCGGGTGCGGCCGGCGGGGATGGCTGCGTTGAGTGATAGGGGTAGATAATTCCCGACGGGGGTTGGTGGGGTCGGTGTTCCCGTCGGGTTGGGGGCGCTGTCTTAGCGTTGGAGGAGCTCGAGCAGGTCGGCTTGGACCTCGCGGCGGCGGATCTTGCCCATCTGGTCGCGGGCGAGTTCCTCGAAGTGGTAGAAGGTGCGCGGGACCTTGTAGCGGGTCAGGCGCTGTCGGGCGAAGTCCTGCATGCCCTGCGGGTCCAAGGCGGCGCCGTCGCGGAGGGTCACGCAGGCGACGACGTCCTCGGAGCCGTCCTTGCGGGGGCGGCCCACCACGGCTACGTCGGTGACGTCCGGGTGGGAGAGGATCGTTTCCTCGACCTCCGCGGGGTAGACGTTGAAGCCGCCGGTGATGATGACCTCCTTGATGCGGGCGACCAGGCGAATGAAGCCGTCTTCTTCCATGACGGCCATATCGCCGGTGCGGAACCAGTCCTTGTAGAAGGACTTCTCGGTCGCTTCCGGGTTGTTGAGGTAGCCGGAAAAGACCTGCGGGCCGCGGACGAGCAGCTCGCCTTCCTCGCCGTCCGGCAGGGTGACCGAGGGATCGTCCGGATCGGCCACGCGGGCCTCAGTATTGGGGAAGGGGAGGCCGATGTAGCCGGGGCGGCGGTGCTCGTTCATCGGGTTGCCGCAGATGACCGGGGAGGTCTCCGTCAGGCCGTAGCCTTCCACCAGCATTCCGCCGGTGGTTGCCTCCCACTTTTCCACCGTGGCGACCGGCAGGGTGGCCGCACCCGAGAAGGACTTCTTGATGCCCTTGAGGCTCACGCCCTTGTCCTTGGCGGCGTCGGCGAGCTTCTCGTAAAGCGTCGGCACGCCCGGGAACCAGGTAGGCATGTGCTTTTTGACCACGCCCAGGATGAGGTCCATCTTCGGGGCGGGCAGCAGGATAACCTCAGCGCCGACGAAGATGGACATCGTGCACACCGCGGTCATGCCGTAGGCGTGGAAGAGCGGGAGGGCGGCCAGGAAGCGCTCGGGTTCCTCGCCCAGGTTGGGCACCCAGGCGATGGCCATCAGGCAGTTGGACTGCAGGTTGCGGTGGGTGAGCACCGCGCCCTTGGGCGCACCGGTGGTACCGGAGGTGTAGAGGATGAGCGCCGGGTCGGCCGGACGGATATCCGCCGGGGTGAGGTTGCGGCCGTCGCCGCCGATGGCGGAGCTGAGCAGCGTGGACCAGGGGACCGAGCCCGGGGCCGGGGCGGTGAGCTGTTCCCGCTTGGCCTTGATGGGCGGCACCGGCAGCTTGAGGGCTAGCTGCTGCAGGCGCGGCATGGCCTCAGTCATGTCGACGGAGATGATGGTCTCCAAAGTGGTGGTCGAGCGCAGCGGCTCCAGGGTGGCGGCGGCCTTGTCCCAGGCGATGGCCACGCGGGCGCCGTGGTCGCTAAACAGGCCCTCCAGCTCGTAGCTGGTGTAGAGCGGGTTGTGTTCGACCACGGTGGCGCCTAGGTGCAGGATGGCGTGGAAGGCGATGATGTGCTGCGGGCAGTTCGGCAGCACGATGGCCACCCGGTCGCCGGGGCGGATGCCGAAGGCCTTGAGCCCGGCCGCGGCGGCGCGGACCTGCTGGTCCAGCTCGGTGTAGGTGAGGGTGCGACCGAAGAAATAGGTGGCCGGTCGGTCCCCGTTTTCGGAGAGGTTGCGCTGGTAGACGTCCACGAGGGTTTCATTGCCTATTTCCACCTCCGCAGGGGTCCAGTCGCCGTAGTGCTGGGTCCAGGCTCGGGTCTCATAGGCCGACATACGAGTGCGATTACCTTCCGTAGGAGAACAAAACTATACGGCCTGCAAGCCTACCTTAAACATGATTTAACCCTCATGTTTTTGGGTGGTGCGGCGAAAAATTTACCCCCGCCGGGGTGGCGGGGGTTCGGCGAACGCCGGGTCGGGGTGGTCGCGGCGCGGGGGTTTACTTGCGCTCTTGGCCCAAGCGCTGCAGGAGGTCGTCCTGGACCTCGCGGCGGCGGATCTTGCCCATCTGGTCCTTGGCCAGGGACTCGAAGTGGTAGAAGGTGCGCGGGACCTTGTAGCGGGTCAGGCGCTGGCGGGCAAATTCCTTCAGGCCTTCCGGATCCAGGGCGGCGCCGTCGTTGAGCTCCACGCAGGCCACGACGTCCTCGGAGCCGTCCGGGCGCGGGCGGCCGACGACCGCGATGTCCTTGATGGCGTCGTGCACGCGCAGGGCCTCTTCGACCTCCGCCGGGTAGACGTTGAAGCCGCCGGTGATGATGACTTCCTTGATGCGGCTGACCAGGCGGATGAAGCCGTCTTCTTCCATCACTCCCAGGTCCCCGGTGCGGAACCAGCCGTCGTGGAAGGCGGCGGCGGTGGCCTCCGGGTTGTTGTGGTAGCCCTTGAAGACCTGCGGGCCGCGGGCCAAAATCTCGCCCTCCTGGCCGTCCGGCATGGTCTCGTCCAGGTTCTCCGGGTTGGCGATCCGGATTTCGGTGTCCGGGAAGGGGATGCCCACGTACCCCGGGCGGCGGTCGGTGGACATCGGATTGCCCACGATGATGGGCGAGCACTCGGTCAGGCCGTAGCCTTCCACCAGCAGGCCGTCGGTGTACTTCTCCCACTTCTCCACGGTGTCCACCGGCAGGGTGGCGGCACCGGAGAAGGCGGCGCGGATGCCCTTGATCGGGATGTTTTGCTCCTCGGCGGCTTCCACGATCTTCTCGTAGAGCGTCGGCACGCCCGGCACCCAGGTGGGCGTGTGCTTCTTCATCACGTCCATGACCAGCGGGATCTTCGGCGCCGGCAGCATGACCAGCTCGCCGCCGATGAGCTGGGAGAGCGTGATGTTCATGGTCATGCCGTAGGCGTGGAACATCGGCAGCGCGGTCAGCATGCGCTCTTCCTGCTCGCCCAGGCCCGGCACCCAGGCCTTGCCCTGGAGCAGGTTGGCGAACAGGGAGCCGTGGGTCAGCTCCGCGCCCTTGGGCTTGCCGGTGGTGCCGGAGGTGTAGAGGATGAGCGCGGTGGTGTCGCGGTCAATTCCCTCCGGCTCCTTCAGGTCCTGGCCGTCGCCGCCGATGGCGTTGCCGATCAGGGTGTCCCACGGGACGGTGTTCTGGGCGGGCTGGGACAGCTGCTCGCGCTGCGACTTGAGGAAGGGCAGGCGCAGGGCCGCGCGCTTGAGAGTCGGCATGGCCTCGATCATGTTGACCGAGACCACCGTTTCCAGATCCGTGGTGCCGCGCAGCTTCTCCAGCGTGCCGGCTGTGGAGTCCCAGGCGATGGCGATGCGCGCGCCGTGGTCCTGGAACAGGCCCTCCAGCTCGTGGGCGGTATACAGCGGGTTGTGCTCGACCACGATGCCGCCCAGCTTGAGCACCGCCCAGAAGGCGGCGACGTGCTGCGGGCAGTTGGGCATGACCAGCGCGACGCGGTCGCCCGGGCGCACGCCGAAGGCCTTGAGCCCCGCGGCGGCGCGGTTGACCTGGCGGTCCAGATCCGCATAGGACTGGGTGCGGCCGAAGAACCAGGTGGCGGGCTTTTCGGCGTTGATGGCCAGGTTGTTGTCGTAGATGTCGAGCAGCGTGGTCTCGCCGTAGTCGAGGGAGTGCGGGGTCCACTCGGGGTAGTGCTGGAGCCAAGCCTTGGTCTCGAATGCTGACATGGGTTCTAACCTCTAAGAATCGGGGAAACTTTCGCAAGCGTAGGTTGTGCTTCCCCTAGTATAACGACGCGGCAACGCGCGGCCGCACGGCGCGGGCGCCGCCCCGGCATCAGGCGGCACTCCGGGAAGCGGTGACGCAGGCAACACCGCGGCGGCGAGAGCCCCGGCGGTATTAGACTGGGGCGCCATGCGCGTGGCGATGATTTCAATGCACACTTCCCCCATCGAGCAGCCCGGGACGGGCGATGCCGGGGGAATGAACGTTTACGTGCTCAACACCGCCAAGGAACTGGCGCTGCAGGGCGTTGAAGTAGACGTATATACCCGGGCGACCCGGCCCAGCCAGGGCGAGGTCGTAGAAGTTAGCGAGCACCTGCGGGTCATCAACGTGGTGGCCGGGCCTTACGAGGGGCTGGAGAAGGAAGACCTGCCCACGCAGCTGGCCGCCTTTGCCGGCGGGATGGTCGAATACGTCAAGTGCCACGGCCTGCACTACGACATCATCCACTCCCACTACTGGCTCTCCGGCCAGGTGGGCTGGCTGCTGCGGGACCTGTGGGGCGTGCCGCTGGTGCACACCGCGCACACCCTCGCCGCGGTGAAAAACGCCTACCGCAGCGACGACGACGCCCGCGAATCTGAGGCCCGGCGCATCTGCGAGCAGCAGCTGGTGGACAACGCCGACCTGCTGGTGGTCAACACCGTCGACGAGGCCCGCGAGCTGGCCGAGCACTACGACGCCCCGGCCGAGCGGATCGTCACCGTCGCGCCGGGCGCGGACACCAAGCTGTTTACCCCGGGCAGCGACCGCAACACCGAACGCGCCCGCCGCGAGCTGGGCCTGCCGCTGCACAGCAAGGTCATCGCGTTCGTGGGGCGCCTGCAGAAATTCAAGGGCCCGGAGGTACTCATCCGCGCCACCGCGGAGATCTTCCGCCGGGAACCGCTGCGCAACCTCCGCGTGGTCATCTGCGGCGGGCCCTCCGGGGCCGGAGCTAGCCCGCAGGCCTACGCGGACCTGGCGCGCGAGCTGGGAGTGGACCGCCGCGTGCGTTTTTTAAGCCCGCGCCCGCCGGAGGAGCTGGTGGCGCTCTACCAGGCCGCGGATATCGTGGCCGTGCCCAGCTACAACGAGTCCTTCGGGCTGGTGGCCGTGGAGGCCCAGGCCTCCGGCACCCCGGTGGTGGCCGCCCGCGTCGGCGGCCTGCCGATCGCCGTCGAGGACGGCGTGACCGGCCTGCTGGTGGACTCGCACGAGCCGGAGGACTGGGCCGACGCGCTGGAGGAGCTGCTCGATGATGACGAGCGGCGCATCGCGATGGGGGAGGCGGCCGTGCCGCACGCCGAGCGCTTTAGCTGGGAGGCCGCCGCCACCGAGCTAGTCGCGGTCTACCAGCGCGCGCTGACCGCGGAGATCCCCAACTGTCATCCGCGTCATGCCACCGGGGGCTAGAATTTCGCGGCGGTGCAGCCCGTTTCGTGGCATGCTGGAGGCATGACTAACGGAAAACTCATCCTATTGCGTCACGGACAATCCCAATGGAACGAGTCCAACCAGTTCACCGGCTGGGTGGATGTCGACCTGACCGAGAAGGGGGAGGCCGAGGCCAAGCGCGGCGGCGAGCTGCTGGCTTCCGAAAACCTCCTGCCCGACGTGCTGTACACCTCGCTGCTGCGCCGCGCTATCCGCACGGCGAACATCGCGCTGAACGCGGCCAACCGCCACTGGATCCCGGTCACCCGCGACTGGCGCCTCAACGAGCGCCACTACGGCGCTCTGCAGGGCCTGAACAAGGCCGAGACCAAGGACAAGTTCGGCGAAGAGCAGTTCATGGCGTGGCGCCGCTCCTACGACACCCCGCCGCCCGAGCTGGCCGATGACGCGGAGTACTCCCAGTCGGAGGATCCGCGCTACGCGGACCTGGACCAGGTCCCGCGCACCGAGTGCCTCAAGGACGTCGTCGCCCGCCTGGTGCCCTACTTCGAGGAAGAGATCCTGCCGCGCGTGAAAAACGGCGAGAAGGTCCTGGTCGCCGCGCACGGCAACTCCCTGCGCGCGCTGGTCAAGCACCTGGATCAGATTTCGGACGAGGACATCGCCGGCCTGAACATCCCGACCGGCATCCCGCTGGTCTACGAGGTGGACGCCTCCGGCAAGGTGGTCAACCCGGGCGGTACCTACCTGGATCCGGAAGCCGCTGAAGCCGGGGCTGCCGCCGTGGCGGCCCAGGGCGGCAAGTAGCATTTAGGTAGGTACGAAAACTATCTAGCCGCGCCCGAGGGGCCAGGATCGGACAAGTCGGTGATCTGCGGGGTCCCCGGGCGCGTTGACAACCGAGGAAGGCGCGAGCGTGGGAAACGTTCTGGCATTTGTGGCCGGTGCAGTGGTCTGCGCACTGGTCCTGCCCTTGGTGCGCTGGGTGCGCGGGCGGATCCAGCGTTTCCGCACGACGGCGACCGCGGACTCGAACCAGGTCACCACCGTCAGCCAGGTGCTGCACCTGACCATCCAGGGCGCGAACACTGGCGTGGTGGTGGTCGACCGCGGCGGCGAGGTCATCTTGTCGAACCCGGCCGCGCACACCATGTCCCTGGTCCACGACCGCGCGGTGCGCCCGGACGTGTGGCAGGTCGCCCAGGAGGTCTACGAGGACCACGAGGAACGCGGCCTCGACCTGTCCATCCCGAAGCGGCGCACCGGCAACCGCGTGACCCAGGTGCACGCGCTGATTAAGCCGCTGACCCTGAACGACAACCGGTTTATCACCGTCTTCGGCACGGACGAGTCCGAGCACGTGCGCATGGAAAACGCCCGCCGCGACTTCGTGGCCAACGTCTCCCACGAGCTCAAGACCCCGGTCGGGGGCATCGCCCTGCTCACCGAGGCACTGCTGGAGGACCCGGAGGACCCGGAGCACGTCAAGTACTTCGGGGCCAAGGCCCACCAGGAGGCCAACCGCATGGCGGAGATGGTCACCGAGCTGATTTCCCTGTCCAAGCTGCAGGGCGCGGAGGCGCTGCCGGAGATGGAGCCGCTGCGCATCGACGACGTTATCGACGAGGCGATCCAGCGCAACCAGCTGGCCGCCGACAACCATAACATCGACCTCATCCGTGGCAGCAACAGCGGGGTGCTCATCTGGGGCGACAAGCCGCTGCTGGTCACCGCGGTGTCCAACCTGATTACGAATGCCATCAACTACTCGCCGGAGGCGCTGCCGGTGTCCATCTCGCAGAAGGTGGTGGGCACCGACATCGTGCACATCCGGGTCACCGACCGCGGCATCGGCATCGCCCCGGAGAACCAAAAGCGCGTCTTTGAGCGCTTTTACCGGGTAGACAAGGCCCGATCCCGGCAAACGGGCGGCACTGGCTTAGGATTAGCCATAGTGAAGCACGTGGTGGCCAACCATGGTGGCAATATTAAGCTATGGTCGCGGCCCGGCACCGGGTCCACGTTCACCATCGAGCTTCCTATTTATCACGAACCAGCCCCGGCGGAAGGTCCCCCGGACACGGACAACAAGAGTGAGAATAAAGCTACGTCGGGTCTGCACAACGCAGTCGCCCGGGTGGCAGCAAGGCGAAAGGATAAAGCATCATGACGACCATCCTCATCGTGGAAGACGAGGAGTCCTTGGCTGATCCACTGGCGTTCCTACTGCGGAAGGAGGGCTTTAGCCCGATCGTGGCCCACGACGGCCAGACCGCGCTGGACAAGTTCGCCAACAACAGCGTTGACATCGTCCTGCTCGACCTGATGCTGCCCGGCATGTCCGGCACCGACGTCTGCAAGCAACTGCGCGTCATCTCCTCCGTGCCCGTCATCATGGTCACCGCCCGCGACTCCGAGATCGACAAGGTCGTCGGCCTGGAGCTGGGTGCTGACGACTACGTGACCAAGCCGTACTCCTCCCGCGAGCTCATCGCCCGCATCCGCGCGGTCCTGCGCCGCGGCCACGAGGCCGCCCCGGCGGCCGAGGAGCAGGACTTCGACGAGCAGATCCTGGAAGGCGGCCGTGTGCGCATGGACGTCGAGCGCCACACCGTCTGCGTGGACGGCGACCCGGTGCCCATGCCGCTGAAGGAATTCGACCTGCTGGAATACCTGCTGCGCAACGCCGGCCGCGTGCTGACCCGCGGTCAGCTCATCGACCGCATCTGGGGCGCCGATTACGTCGGCGACACCAAGACCCTGGACGTGCACGTCAAGCGCCTGCGCTCCAAGATTGAGGCCGAGCCCTCCCAGCCCAAGCACCTGGTGACCGTGCGCGGCCTGGGCTACAAATTCGACCTCTAGCCGAACCTTTCCGGGCTTTCCCGAGCCTTGCTTGGGCCCCGCCCCGCGGCCGCGCGCCGCGGGTCTTTCGCCTTTCTTGGGGCCTTAGGCGCGGGGGTGTTCCTACTGCTTGCGCGCGGCGCTGGCCGGGTGCTGGAGCAGCGGCACGCCGGCGCGGGCGGCCTGCTCGCGGGCGGTGCAGTGCTCGGCGAGGACCTGGTAGTTTTCGGCGCCCATGAGCGCGATGAGCTCGGTGCGCTGGGAGCGCCACATCGGCTCCGCGCTGGTGTGGCAGGACGGGTTGGACGAGCAGTACCAGTCGAAGTCCTCGCCGCCGTCGCCCCAGCCGCGGCGGTCGTATTCGCCGATGGTGGTGCGCAGGATCTCCTGCCCGTCGGGGCGGTCCTCGAAGTCCTCGTAGCGGCGCAGGGGCAGCTGCCAGCAGACCTCCGGTTTGACCACGGTGAGCTCCTGGTCGGCATCGATAGCCCACTGGTGCAGCGCGCAGCCGGCGCCCGTGGCCCAGCCGGCGCGGTTGGCGAAGATGCACGCCCCGCCCACCAGCGGGGTCTTCAGCGCCGGCTCCGGCTCGCCGTCGTCGCCGTCGAGTTCGTCCCAGACCAGCCAGGGCTCGAGCTCGTCGTCGGCCGCGCGCTCCTGGCGCTCCAAGTAGGCGTCGGTGTCCGCGGGGCGGTGCTGCCAGTACTTGGCCGGCATGTTCGCCACGGCATCGTAGAGCTGATCGCGGTCCTGTTCGTCGGCCATGTAGGCGCCGTGTACGCAGCAGCCGACGTCTGGCTGGTTGCTGTCGATACCGGGGCAGGCTGCGGTGCCGAACTGACAGGAGTAGAAGGACTCCACCCAGGTCAAGTCGATGGAAAAGACGTGGTAGGGGTCATCGACGTCGGTAAATTCGAACCACTCCCGGGGGAAATCTGGAGCCAATTCGGTCCCGGCTGCGATCGATTTACCGGCTGGTGAGGAGGCCGGAAAACCAAGATAAACTTCACTAGACTTCGGGCGATTCACACTTTAATACCGTAGACCTACTACGCTAGACGTGTGCGATTAGGTGTATTAGACGTGGGGAGCAACACGGTCCATCTCGTGGCGGTCGATGCCCAGACCGGCGGGCGGCCCACTCCCATGAGTGACTGGAAAACTCCCCTGCGGTTGGTGGAGCAGCTGGACAAGGACGGCAACATCCACTCCAAGGGCGTGAAGAAGCTGGTGGCTGCCGTCAAGGAGGCTGCCGAGTTGGGCAACAAGCTCAACTGCGACGAGTTCATTCCGATCGCGACCTCTGCGGTGCGTTCGGCGAAGAACTCCGAGCAGGTCCTCAAGGAGGTGGAGAAGGAGACCGGCGTCCGGCTGGAGATCCTCTCCGGCGAGGATGAGGCGCGCCTGACCTACCTGGCGGTGCGCCGCTGGTACGGCTGGTCCGCCGGCCGCATCACCAATATGGACATTGGCGGCGGCTCCCTGGAGCTCACCACCGGCACCGAAGAATTCCCGGACCTGGCCTTCTCCCTGGACCTGGGCGCGGGCCGCCTGACCCACAACTGGTTTGATACCGATCCGCCGGCCAAGAAGAAGGTCAGCATGCTGCGCGACTACATCGACGCCGAGCTGGTCGACGCCACCAAGCGCATGCGCGACCAGGGCCCAGCTGGCATGGCCGTGGGCACCTCGAAGACCCTGCGTACCCTGGCCCGCCTGACCGGCGCGGCCCCGTCCTCGGAAGGCCCGTTTGTTAAGCGCACGCTGACCGCGCCGGGCCTGCGCCAGCTGATTAGCTTCATCTCCCGCATGACTGCGGCTGACAGGGCGGACCTGGAAGGGGTAAGTTCAGACCGGTCCCACCAGATCGTGGCGGGTGCCTTAGTGGCCGAAGCCTCGATGCGGGCATTAGGCTTAGAGAAAATGGAAATTTGTCCGTGGGCCCTGCGCGAGGGTGTCATCTTGCGCCGGCTGGACAAGGGTCAAGGATAGGAAGACAACACAGACATGGCTGACGATAAACAGTTGACCGTGGCGGAGCTCCTGGCCCGCAACAAGGCGAGCAAGGGTGCCGACTCCGCCGCGGGCGAGGAACCGAAGCGCCGCCGCCGGCGCCGCAGCCTCGACGAGGGCGGCGTCTCCGTGGCCGAGCTGACCGGCAACCTGAGCAAGGTGGACTCCGCCCCGCACGAGTCCAAGCACTCCACCGCTGCCGACGCACCGGCTGCGAAGTCTCAGACCAAGGCCGCTGCCAAGGCCGACGTTAAGACGTCCGAGACCAAGGCTGACGCGAAGAAGGCGGAAGCCAAGGCCGGCACCGAGGCGGCCCACCAGCCCTCCGATGACGCGACCGCCGTCATCCAGAAGGTGACCGACGAGCCGGCCCCGGCGGCGAAGAAGCCGGCCGCCAAGACTGCCAAGGCCGACAAGTCCCAGCCCGCTGCGGCCAAGGAGCCGAAGGACCCGCGGATCGCGGCCGCTAGCGCGGACGAGACCGGCGAGATCCCGGTCGTCGAGGACCCGGCCAAGCCGGCCGCTACGGCTGCGGCCACCGGCGGGGCGACCGCCTTTAGCGCGACCTCCGCGCAGGACAGCGCGGCCGACAAGGAGCTGGCCCGCCAGGACGCTTCCGACGAGGTGGCCGCGGACGCCGACGGCGAGGACGAGAAGCTCAACCCGGTGGCCGTGGTGCTGCTGGCCGTAATCGGCATCGTGCTGGGCGCGGTGGTCTTCAAGGGCTTCGAGATCCTCTGGGACCGCTTCAACGGCGTCCTGGTCTCCATCCTGGCCGTGCTGGTCACCGTCATCATGGTCGGCGTGGTCCACGCCCTGCGCACCGCCCGTGACGGCTTCTCCATGGGCCTGGCCGCCGTGGTGGGCCTGCTGCTCACCTTCGGCCCGCTGCTCATCTTGGTCCTCTAGAGCACGCTTCTAGCTTTTCGCTCCCGCACCCCGGGGCGCCGGTTCGATTCTCCGGCGGCCCCGGGGTGTTGGTCTATCCGGGACAGGGGCGGTCCCGCGGCAGGATCGGGCCCGCGGCAGGGTTGGTCCCGCGGCGGGATTGGGCTCGCGGCAGGGTAGGGAAGGTGGCCGCGGCCGCGGCGGCTGTGGCAGGCTGGGGACATGACGAAAATTACAGTTTTAGGCGGCGGAAATATCGGCGAGGCCCTCATTGCGGGGCTGGTAGCTAAGGGCTACGAAGGCGCCGATATCACCGCGACCAACCGCAGCAAGGACCGCAGCGAGTACCTGGAAACCACCTACGGGGTCACCACCACGGCGGACAACTCCGCGGCCGTCAAGGACGCGGACTACGTCTTCGCGTGCTTGAAGCCCTACGGGATCGTCTCGGTGCTGGAGGAAGTGGCAGACAGCCTGCCGGAGGGTGCCGTGGTGGCCTCCATGGCCGCCGGCGTGACCCTGGAGGCCATGGAGACGGCCGCGGGGTCTAAGACCCCGGTGGTGCGCGTGATGCCCAATACGCCCATGCTGGTGGGCAAGGGCATGTGCGCCTGCGCGCCGGGCCGCAGCGTCACGGAGGAGCAGCTGGAGGGCGTGCAGGAGCTCCTTAGCGCGGTTGGCGAGGTTGTAACGGTGGGCGAGGCCGACATGGACGCGGTGACCGCCCTGGCCGGCTCCGCGCCGGCCTACTACTTCTTGGTCACGGAGGCGCTCGTGGACGCCGGCGTGCAGCTGGGGCTCAAGCGCGACGTGGCGGAGAAGCTGGCGGGCCAGGCCGCTGCCGGCGCCGGGGCGATGCTCGCCGAGTCCGGCGACTCGGCCTCCCAGCTGCGCATCAACGTCTCCTCGCCGGGCGGCACGACGGTGGCCGCCCTGCGTGAGCTGGAGGAGTCCGGCCTGCGTGGCGCCTTCTTCCGCGCGGCCGAGGCCTGTGCCACCCGCTCCCAGGAGCTGGGCTAAGGCGGCGGGCCACGGGCCGAGTAAAGGCCCGGGTAGAGGGCCGCTCCTATCTCTGCGACTATTCCCAGGGAATTACAGGCGTCCCTTTACCTCCCCCGATGTGGGGGTATATATGTAACGCTCGTGACTAGTCGGGACAGTAGTGAACCCTGTTGTGCCGGAGTTTTTCTGGGCGAGAAATAGATTTCTGGGAAAACTTTTCCACTCAAGTCGTACTAGTCACAAGTTTCACGATAGGCTGGTTCAAGCACGTGCGTGTTCGTCCTGTGGGAGGGGAAGCCTACAGCGCGCCACGGGCTGAAGGGTTAGATAAATATGGTTAATGAAGAAAAGGGAACCTTTCTGACGGTCGCTGAGGTCGCAGAGATCATGCGAGTCTCCAAGATGACCGTTTACCGTCTGGTTCACGCTGGCGACCTGCCGGCAGTCCGCGTCGGGCGCTCCTTCCGCGTCCACGAGACCGCCGTGAGCGAGTACCTGAAGTCCTCCACCTACGGAGTCGGCTAAAGGTTGCTCCTCCCGCCACCCGGCGGGCCGGTTGCTTTCTACCAAGCGCAGCACCCTCCTCTTCCTGCCAGCGGGCAGGAGGTGGAGGGCGCTGTCATTTTTAGAGGTCAGGCTGCGGGGACGAGCGGGCGGTTTTGGGTCACCGGCGCACAACCAGTAATATAAGCACCATTCGTGTCGGCTTATTCTCGCCGCCGCCGCGCCGGCTGCCCGGGCTCGTCCCGGTCGGTTCGGTAGGGCAGCCCGGGCAGAGTGCACCTGCGGGGTATGGCAGGCGAGCGTTAGACCGCCGGCAGGTTTAGTACGTACTATCCGCGAAAGTGAGGAAACCAGCAATGGGTTCTGTTATCAAGAAGCGCCGCAAGCGCATGTCCAAGAAGAAGCACCGCAAGATGCTGCGCCGCACCCGCGTCCAGCGTCGTAAGCTGGGCAAGTAAAACTTCTTGCCGCTTTGGCCCCGCCACCCGGGTTCCCCGGGTCGCGGGGTCTTGGTGTGTCTTGAGGTCGTGCTGTGTCCGCGGGCCGTTGCGCGCCGGTGGCTAGCTGCGGGAGGCCTTCCAGCCGCGCCACCCGCGCCAGCCGCCCAGGGAGAAGGCGGCGGTGATCAGCGCGGGCAGGCCGTAGGTGCGGATGGCCCGGCGCACGGAGCGGTAGTCGCGGATGAGCCAGCCGCGGTCCACGGCCAGGTTGCGCAGCTTATTGTCCGGGTTGATGGCCACCGCGGTGCCCACCATGGACAGCATGGGCACGTCGTTGGCCGAGTCCGAGTAGGCCGTGCAGCGCTTGAGCTCTAGGCCCTCCAGCGTGGCGAGGGCGGCCACGGCGTGCTTCTTGCCGGGCCCGTGGAGGATATCGCCCACCAGACGGCCGGTGAACTTGCCGTCCTCGACCTCCGCGACGGTGCCCAGTGCCCCGGTGAAGCCGTAGCGCTTGGCCAGGATCTGGGCCAGCTGGACCGGGGTGGCGGTGACCAGCCAGACCTGCTGGCCGGCGTTGATGTGCATCTGGGCCAGCTCAGTCGTGCCCGGGTAGGCCTTGCGTAGCAGGGAGTGGTCGACAATCTCCTCGCAGAGCTGGGTTAGCTCGTCGACGGAGCGGCCCTTGATAAACTCCAGGGCCTGGCTGCGGCCGGCGGCGACATCGGCGGCGTTTTCCGCCCCGGAAATCCGAAACTTCAGCTGCTTCCAGGCGATAGGGGCGATCTCCCGGAACTTGAAGAAGCGCCGGCGGGCCAGGCCGAGGGCGAAAAGCACCAGGGACGAGCCCTGGATGAGCGTGTTGTCCACGTCGAAGAAGGCGGCCGCCCCGGCGTCCTGGGGGATGTCCGGGTCTGGGGTGGTAAGACGCAGCCCGCCCGCGGCGTTGAGCGAGCCGCTGACCGAGTCGACCCCGGAATGATAGGAATCCAGGTCGATGTCGAAGAACATCTCGACCGCCTGGGAAGCCGCGGCCTCGCCGGCGGCGCGCTGGGAGGCGTCGTCCAGCGGGGCAAGCGCGGAGTTTTCCAGGAAGTTACGCAGGTTTCCGCGGCTGGCCGTCCAGTTGGCCAGAAAGTCGCGCGGGTTCAACGGCAAGCCGTTGGCGGGGTCGGTCGGGTGATTCACTGTGGCAGGGTCAAGCTTCCTAGACGGGATGTGATCGCGTAGGGGATGGGGCGGGTAACGTATCTATAGTAAACGCTAGCCCGGAGCTTGTCTTAGTTAACCCTTCGACCGCCCCCGGGCAGGGATTGCCCTAAAAAATTTAGGTCAAGGATTGGTGCAAGGAGTGGGCGCGGCAGTGGCTGTAAAGACGGAAGGGGCCGGTGGCTCTGGCCGGCACGTGGTGGAGCTGATGGTGCGCAGCACCTGCGGTTCGTGCGCGCGGGTGCGCGAGCAGATCGCCCCGGTGGTTGCGGCCGCGGGCGCGGAGCTGCGCGTGGTGGACGTGGATAGCGCCCCGGAGCTGGCCGTCGAATTCGGGGACCGCGTGCCCGTGGTCGTGGTCGACGAGGAGGAGTTTTCCTGCTGGGAAGTCGACAACGCGGAGCTGGCCCAGGAATTGGCGCGCTAGTTCGCGGGTTGCACCGAGCGGATGGGCCCGTGGTGCGCGGTGGGGCGGCGTCTAACAGGACGCGCGGTTCGTGAATTCCGCGCCCAACAGGTATCCTTTTGGTTGATTTGAATCAATAATTTGGTTGATCGTGGTGAGGATTCATCACTGAGCGGGGTTAAGGCGCAGGTCGCCTGCCTGCTGGCAAGTCTAGTGGAGTGGAGGAATGCTGCATGAGCGTGCTCGTCGTGGGAATGTCCCACCAGTCGGCGCCCGTGGCGCTGCTGGAGCAGCTAAGCATGGATGAACAGGTGCAACACAGCGCGTGTGCGAAGTTGGTGGAGGCCAGTTCGCTGTCCGAGGCGATGATCATCTCCACCTGTAACCGGCTGGAGGTCTACACCGTCACCAACTCCTTTCACACCGGGGTCGAAGACGTCATCGGGACGCTGCACGCGGTCTCCGGCGTCGATGTGGAGCGCCTGCGCAGCTACCTCTACGTCCGCTACGCCGACGCCGCCGCGGAGCACCTCATGCTGGTGGCCTGCGGGCTCGACTCCATGGTGATGGGGGAGCAGCAGATCATCGGCCAGGTGCGCACCGCCTACCAGCACGCCGCCGAGCAAGGCACCGTGGGCCCGCGCATCCACGCCCTGGCGCAGTCGGCGCTGCACGCCGGAAAGCGCGTGCACTCGGAGACCGATATTGATGACGCGGGCGCGTCCATGGTCTCCTTCGCCTTCGACCAGGCGCTCACGGCCATGGGGGTCAGCGATCTCCAGGGCAAGACCGCCCTCGTGCTGGGCGCGGGCGCCATGGCCTCCCTGGCCGCCACGCACGCCGGCCGCCTGGGTATCGACAAGCTCATCATTGCCAACCGCACCCGGGAGCGCGCCGAGCGCCTGGCCGGGCACGCGGAGCAGGCCGGCGTCCACGCCGAGGTCGTCGACTTCGCCGACCGGGCCGGGGCCCTGGACCACGTCGATCTGGCGGTCTCTGCCACCGGCGCCGACAACTTCACCATCACGGCCGACGACCTGCCCGCCGGGCGCGAGATGATGCTCGTGGACCTGTCCCTGCCGCGCGATATTGACGACGCAGTGACCGAGGATGACAACGTCAACCTGGTCAACATCGAGCGGCTGAGCAAGTCGCTGCAGGCCGCCGGCACCGAGGTCGGCGCCGCCCGGGACCCGCACGTGCAGGCCCGCCAGATCGTGGACCAGGAGCTGGCGGAGTACTCCTCGGCGCAGCGCGTGCGCGACGTGGTCCCGGCCGTGTCCGCCCTGCGTCGCCGCGCCGCCAACCTGGTCGAATGCGAGCTGGCCCGGCTGGAGCAGAAATCCCCGGACCTCAACGAGGACCAGATGAAAGACGTGCGCTATTCGCTCAAGCGCGTGGTGGACAAGCTGCTGCACGAGCCGACCGTGCGCGCCAAGAAGCTGGCCGCCCAGTCCGGTACCGTCAGCCACGAGACCGCGCTGCAGGAGCTGTTCGGCCTGCAGCTGGAAGGCACCGGTGTCTCCGTCGACGTGGACGACCTGCCGGCGGCGGAGACCATTGTTAACTCGCGAAAGGACGTTTAAGTGACCCTCAAGATTGGCACCCGCGGCTCCCAGCTGGCCACCACCCAGGCCGGCCACGTGCGCGATTGGTTAACTGCGAACGGCTACCCGGCCGAGCTGCACATCGTGACCACCGCCGGCGACGTGAACATGGCCCCGGTTGAGCGCATCGGCGTCGGCGTGTTCACCCAGGCGCTGCGCGAGGCGCTGCAGGCCGGCGAGTGCGACATCGCCGTGCACTCCTTCAAGGACCTGCCCACCGCCCCGGACGAGCGCTTCCGCCTGGTCGTGCCCCAGCGCGAGGACCACCGCGAGGCGCTCATCGCCCGCGACGGCCTGGCCCTGGCCGACCTGCCGGAAGGCGCGCGCGTGGGCACCTCCGCGCCGCGGCGCATCTCCCAGCTGAAGGCCCTGCGCCCGGACCTGGACATCCGCCCGCTGCGCGGCAACATCGAAACCCGCATGGGCAAGGTGACCTCCGGCGAGCTGGACGCGGTCATGTTGGCGTATGCCGGCCTGGTGCGCGCCGGCTACGGCGAGCGCGCCACCGAGGTCTTCGACCCGGAGACCATCATGCCGGCCCCGGCCCAGGGCGCCCTGGCCGTGGAGGCCCGCGTCGACGACGAGGAGGCCGTCGCCGCTATCAACACGCTCCTGGACGCCGAGGCCATGGCCCAGGCCGCCGGGGAGCGCACCGTGCTCGCCCGCCTGGAGGCCGGCTGCACCGCCCCGGTGGCGGCTACCTCCCACCTGGCCGACGGGCAGATCACCGTCCGCGGCGGGGTCTTCGCCCTGGACGGGACCCGCCAGATCCTGGCCGAGGCCACCGGCGAGGTCGAGCGCGCCGCGCAGCTGGGAACCGAGGTCTCCGACTCGCTCTTTGCCCAAGGGGCGGCCGAGATTCTCGGCGAGAGCTAGGGATGAGCTAGGGATTTCGGCGCCCGCGAGTTTTTGATTGCGGGCGCTGATTAATTTAAGGTGTATCTAGCACATGATCATTATGCACTGATGATCCGGCCCCTCGAAAAGGCGTCCCGGGACCTGTGTCCTGGGATTTTTGGCCGTTAAATAGCCTTTCGACGAAGTAAGTTATCCTCCGCCATCCCAACGACACGGCGCAGCGAAATAACGGACTGGTCCTGCCACCACCCCGGCACCGACGGGGATTGGAAAGGTGGCATGGGGCCAGTTTTTCGCCGCCCCGAGATTTTAGAAAAGAACCTTATGAGCAACGCTGTGGGCACGAGCCAGGTAGAAGCGCTGGGCAAGATCATCTTTGTCGGCGCTGGCCCCGGGAACCCGGATCTGCTGACCGTGCGCGCCAGGGAAGTGCTGGCGCACAACTCGATTACCATCACCGATCCGGACGTGCTCGGTGGGGTCCGTGACATCGTGGGCACGGCACTGCCGGTCCCGCCGGAAAAGCTCGAGGCGGCCGAGGAAGAATACGCGCAGATGTGCGCGGACGCGAAGGCCGCGGGCGCGCGCCGCAAGCCGCCGCGCCCGGCCCCGCCGACCGCCGCCGATATCCGCGAAATCCCGGAGGACGGCAAGCCGGGCGTTTCCGGCGCCGCCGAGACCAACGCGCAGGTGCTGCGCGCCGCGCTGGAGGAGGCCGCCGAGGTCAGCCGGGAAAAGTCCCTGCCGGAGCCCGGCGACGTGGTGCGCCTGGTGGCGGGCAACCCGCTCAACCGCGAGGCCATCAAGGCCGAAATCACCGCCGTGGCGGCGGCCGGCCTGGAATTCCAGGTCGTGCCCGGCATGTCCCTGCCGTCGACCGTGCCCTCGTTCGCCGGCCTGGCGCTGGGCTCGACCTACACCGAGGCGGATCTCACCGCCGGGGAGATCGACTGGGACAAGCTGGCCGCCGCCGCCCAGCCGCTGGTCCTGCAGGCCACGGCCGAGGACCTACCGGTCATCGCCGCGCAGCTGACCGACCGCGGCCTGCCCAAGGAAACCGAGGCCTACGTGACCGTGCACGGCACGACCCGCCTGCAGCGGACCTTTGAGACCTCCCTGGGCATGCTGGCCAAGCTCGACGCCGAGCTGCCCGGCCAGCTGGTGGTCACCCTGGGCCGCAGCTTCGACGACCGCTCCAAGTACTCCTGGTGGGAAAACCGCTCCCTCTACGGCTGGCGCGTGCTGGTGCCGCGCACCAAGGCCCAGGCCGGCCCCATGAGCGCCCGCCTGGCCTCCTACGGCGCCATCCCGCAGTCGGTGCCGACCATCTCCGTGGAGCCGCCGCGCAACCCGGCGCAGATGGACCGCGCCATCAAGGGGATCGTGGAAGGCCGCTACAAGTGGGTGGTCTTCACCTCGGTCAACGCCGTCAAGGCCGTCTGGGACAAGATCGCCCAGCTGGGCCTGGACGCCCGCGATTTCGCCGGCGTGCACCTGGCGGCCGTGGGGCAAAAGACCGCCGACGCCATCCGGGCCAAGGGCATGGTGCCGGAGCTCCAGCCCAAGCCCAACGCGCAGAACGCGGAGGGGCTGGTTTCCGTCTTCCCGAACTACGTCGAGGACATCGACGCCGTGGGCCGCGTGCTGCTGCCGCGCGCCGACATCGCCGGCGATGCCCTGGTCACCGGCCTGGAGGACCTGGGCTGGGAGGTCGACGACGTGGTCGCCTACCGCACCGTGCGCGCCGCCCCGCCGTCGGCGGAGGTCCGCGACATGATCAAGACCGGCGGCTTCGACGCCGTCGCGTTCACCTCCGGCTCGACGGTGCGCAACCTGGTCGGCATCGCCGGCAAGCCGCACCAGCGCACCATCATCGCCTGCATTGGACCGTCCACCAAGGCCGCCGCCGAGGAGATGGGGCTGCGCGTGGACGTGGTCCCCGAGGTCGCCGACGTGCCCTCGCTTATCGATGCCCTGGCCGCCCACGTGGCCAACCTGCGCGCCGCCGGCCAGCTGCCACCGCCGAAGAAGAAGCGCCGCGCGCGCCGCAAGTCCGCCAGCTAGGTAGGCCGGCCGGGGCAGGCCCTCGCCGGTGCTGCCGCGGCCGGGGGCGGGGATCTATGATTGTGGGCATGACTTACGATTTTTCCCGACGTCCCCGCCGTCTCCGCCAGTCGCCTGCGATGCGCGAGATGGTGGCAGAAACTCACCTGCAGCCGGCGGATTTCATCCTGCCGATGTTCATCGCGGACGGTATCGATAGCCCGCGGGAAATCCCCTCCATGCCCGGGGTCTACCAGCACACCGAGGACTCCCTGCTCAAGGCCGCCCACGAGGCGCTGGATGCCGGCGTCAAGTGCGTGGACCTCTTCGGCGTCCCGAAGCCCGAGGACAAGGACGCCACCGGCTCCCAGGCCTGGGATCCGGAAGGCATCCTCAACCGCGGCGTGGCTGCCCTGCGCAAGGAATTCGGCGACGACCTGCTGATTATGGCGGATACCTGCCTGGACGAGTTCACCAGCCACGGCCACTGTGGCGTGCTGGATGATAAGGGCCGCGTAGACAACGACGCGACCATCGAGCTCTACCGCGACATGGCCCGCGCCCAGGCCCGCGCCGGCGCCCACATCGTCAGCCCGTCTGGCATGATGGACGGCCAGATCTGCCAGATCCGCGAGGAGCTCGACGAGGCCGGCCACCAGGACGTGGCGATCATGGCCTACTCCGCCAAGTACGCCTCCGCCTTCTTCGGCCCCTTCCGCGACGCGGTCGGCTCTTCACTGGAGGGCGACCGTCGCACCTACCAGCAGGACCCGACCAACTTCCGCGAGTCTCTGCTGGAGGCCGAGCTCGACATCGACGAGGGCGCCGACTTCGTCATGGTCAAGCCCGCCCTGCCGTACCTGGACGTGCTGTCCGCCATCGCGGAGCGCTCGCCCGTGCCGGTGGCGGCCTACCAGGTCTCCGGCGAGTTCGCGATGATTAAGGCCGCCGGCCAGAACGGCTGGCTGGACGAGCACGCCGTGATGATGGAGGCGTTGACCTCCATCAAGCGCGCCGGCGCCGACCAGATCTTCACCTACTACGCCGTCGAGGCCGCCCGCGCCCTGCGCGGCTAAGACCGCGGCGGGGAGCGCTTAACCCGCGCATCCCCGCGCCCTTTCCGTTCCCGCCCCGCCCCAACCACTCACCCGAAAGCACAGGTTTTTAGTGACTGAACCGCACCGCCCGCCCGCTGAGCACAACCGGGGCCCGCAGCGCCCGGCCGGCCAGCCCCGGACTCCGGGCAAGGCCCACCCGCACCGCTCCGAGGAGCCGGGCGGACGCTTCGAGAAATTCCTGGCCGCCCGCCCGGAGGCGGTCGGGTTGATGCTTCTGACGTGGAGCGTGGCCGTGGCCGGCGAGGCCATCCACCAGGTGCTCAACGTGGTGATGTCCGTGGTGAACGTGGACGTCATCAAGGCCAACGCCCGGCAGGCGGCCGGCGACCAGCTCGCACAGCTGGAAGCCCTGGGCGAGGGCGCGGTGACCATGGCCACCTTCCTGGCCGTGGGGCTCTCGGCGCTGTTCTCAGTCGCCATCCTCGCCCTGCTGATCAGCCTGCTGGTCATGCTGGCCAAGAACACCAAGCGCTCCGGGCTGGCCCGCCGCATCTGGTTCGCCTTCTCCCTGTACTTCGGCGTACGCGTGCTGCTGGTCTTCCTGGCGCGCCCGACGGCCACCGATGTGCCAGACTGGTTGTACGTGGTGGACGGCTCCGTGCAGATCGTGGTCGGGGTCGCCGCCGTGCTGGGCCTCATCTTCAGCCTGCGCAACGAGACCCTGGACTACACCGGGGAGCTGGAGCAGCTGCGCCAGATGGAGCAGGAGCTCAAGGAAGAGCAGGAAAAGCGCCGTGAGAAAGCGGAGCTAAAGCAGAAGGAAAAGCAGGAAGAAAAGCAGGCCAAAAAGGATCGGAAAGACAAACAGCGCGAGAAGGAAAACCAGAGCTCATGACCTACGGGACCCCTGGATATAGCCCCGGACCATTCGACTACAACCGGGCCTCCCGGAAGGATTCGCGCTGGGACGGCACGGTCTGCCCGCCCTCGCTGCGCTGGGCCTACTGGGTCTTAGTCGCCGCCGCGGTGGTCATGCTCACCTCCGGCCTCGTCGCCTTCTTCGGCGGCCAGTCCGCCGGGATGCCGGCCGGGGACCAGCTCTTTGTGGCCGTATCCAACGTGGTCGGCGCGCTGGTTCTTTCCGTGGCCGCCGCGCAGCTGAGCGGCGGCAACAAGTGGGCCCGCCGGGTGTGCACCACGGTGGCCGCGCTGTGCATCTTCTTCAACGTCGCCGCCCTGGCCCTTGGCGTGGGCGGGATCGCCCTGCTGCTCATCCCCATCCTGCTGGCCGTGGCGATCCTGTTGATGTTCCGCCCGACCGCCAATGAATTCATCCGGGAGCAGAACTAGCTTTCTCCGGACCGGGCGGATTAGCCGTTGGGCGCAAAGATGAACCATAATGGGGGATTATGATGCGCCGTACCCTGACTGATGCCCCCATCCTCGACGCTGCCTGGGGACGCAGCCCTTCGCGACCCCCGGTCTGGTTCATGCGCCAAGCCGGGCGCTCGCTGCCGGAATACCGGAAGGTGCGGGAGGGCATCGACATGCTCGACTCCTGCTTCATGCCGGAACTGCTGGCCGAGATCACCCTGCAGCCGGTCCGCCGCCACGACGTGGACGCAGCCATCCTGTTCTCCGACATCGTGGTCCCGCTCAAGGCCGCGGGCGTGGGCGTGGACATCGTGCCGGGCCGCGGGCCCGTCATGGACCACCCGGTGCGCACCCGCGCGGACATCGACAACCTGCCCATCCTGGACCACGACGTGGAGCAGGTGCAGCAGGGCATCGCCCACATCCTGGAGGAGCTGACCGACTCGCAGGCGCTCATCGGCTTCGTGGGCGCCCCGTTCACCCTGGCCAGCTACCTGATCGAGGGCGGGCCGTCGAAGAACCACGAGCGCACCAAGGCGCTCATGCACGCCGAGCCGGAGACCTGGCACGCGCTCATGCACCGGATCGTCCCCACGGTGCAGACCTTCCTGCACACCCAGGTCGAGGCCGGCATCGACGCCATGCAGCTCTTCGACTCCTGGGCGGGCTACCTCAACGAGGCCGACTACCGGGAATTCGTCCTGCCGTATTCGCAGGAGATCCTCGCCGGCGTGGAAGGGGTCATCCCGCGCATCCACTTCGGTGTGGGCACCGGCGAGCTGCTGCCCGCCATGGCCGAGGCCGGACCGGAGGTCGTCGGCGTGGACTACCGCGTGTCCATGGATGCGGCGGCCGCCCGCGTGCACGCCGCCCACGGCGCGCACTCCCTGCAGGGCAACCTGGACCCGGCGCTGCTGTTCGCCGGCGACGACGCCGTGCGCGCGGCCGTTCGCCGCATCCGGGACGAAGTCAAAAGCGCGCAAGCGGCCGGGCACGCGACCGGCCATATCTGGAACTTGGGCCACGGGGTGCTACCGACCACCGAGGCAGACGCCATCACTCGCGCCGTGGCCATCATTCACGAGGAAGGCTAGGAATTTTTATGCGCATTGCAATCATCGGTGCCGGGCTGGCCGGGCTGACCGCCGCCTACGAGCTTCGCGGCGAGGACCGCCAGGTCGACGTCTTCGAGGCCGCCGGGCGCATCGGCGGCAAGCTCTACACCGTGCCGTTTAACGACGGGCCCACGGACATGGGCGCGGAGGCGTTCCTGGCGCGGCGGGAGGACGCGGTGGAGTTCTTCCACTCGCTGGGCCTGGCCGACCAGCTGGTCACCCCGTCGGGCAAGCGCTCCCTGGTCTATTCGCAGGGCGAGCTGACCAACCTGCCCGCCCCCAGCGTGATGGGCATCCCGGGCAACTCGGAGGTCGTCGCGCACCTGGTCTCGGAGGAGACCTGCCGCAACATCGACAACGAGGAGCCCTTCGAGTGGGAAATCGGCGGCGATGTTTCCGTGGGCCAGCTGGTGGCCCAGCAGTTCGGCCAGGACCTGGTCGACCGGGTCGTCTCCGCCCTGCTGGGCGGGGTCTACTCCTGCGCGGCCGAGGACCTCGGCCTGCGCGCGACCATCCCGAAGCTCGCCGCCGTGCTGGACGACCAGGCCGCCGCCGGCAAGGTCACGCTGACCGGCGCGGTTGCCGAGTACTTCCAGCGCATGAAGGCCCAGGCGGAGAAGAACCAGCCCGCCGGGGCGGAAAACGACGCCAAGCCGAAGGCGGTCTTCAACACCTTCCGCGGCGGCTACGCGCAGGTCTACGACACGCTGGCGGAAAAGTCCGGCGCGGACATCTACGTCGACACCTTCATCAGCGCCGTGGAGAAGAAAGACGACGGTTTTTGGCTCACCGGCGGCGGGGAACCGGCGCAGAAGCCTTACGACCGCGTGGTCATCGCCACCCCGGCGCCGACCACGGCCCGCCTGCTTGCCAAGGTCGCCCCGGCCGCTTCCGAGGCCCTAAGCCCCGTCAAGCTGGCCAGCTCCGTCGTGGTGGGCCTGAAGTTCGACTCCATCACCGACCCGGAGGGCAACTCGCTGCCGGACAACTCCGGCATCCTGGTCGCCGCGGACCAGCCGGGCGTGCACGCCAAGGCGTTTACCCTGTCTTCTAACAAGTGGCCGCACCTGGCCGAGCGCCTGCACGGCGGGGCCCTGGTGCGCGCCAGCTTCGCCCGCTTCGGCGACGACTCCCTGGTCCGCGCTGAGGAAGACCAGCTGGTGGACTACGCCCTCGATGACTTGCAGTCGATCACGGGCTTCGACGGGCGCGCGGCCGGCGTGGGGGAGATCTTCACCCAGCGCTGGTTCGGCGGCCTGCCGCGCTTCGATGCCACGCACCTGGCCACCGTGGAAGCCGTGCGCGAGGAACTCGCCGACGTCGCGGGCCTAGAGGTCACCGGCGCTTGGGCCGGCGGCGTAGGCGTGCCGGCCGTTATCGCGGATGCCCGCGCGGCCGCCGCCCGCTTGGTTTAAGTTGGCCTAGGCAACGATTTAGTTCACGTCGCGGAAGACGAAAATCGAGGAGAAGTCCTTGTTGCCGTGACCCATGGCCTGCTGCTCCTCGAAGTTGGCGATGGCCGCGGCGACCGCCGGCAGCGGCTTGTTGGAGGTCTGCTCCATCAGCTTGGCGTCCTTGCACAGGGCGTCGACGGTAAAGTCGCCCGGCTCCGGGTTGCGCTCGCCGAGGATGAACGGGGCCTTCATGTTCTTCATGAACGCCAGGCCCGTGATGTCGAGCATCTCCAAAATGACCTCGGGGTTTAGCCCCTCGGACTCGCCCAGGTGCAGGGCCTCGAGCACGCCCTCGGCGGTCACGGCCAGCGCCAGGTTGGCCAGCAGCTTGCCGACCGCGGCGATGGGGGCGGACTCCACGCCGATGAGCTTGTTCTCGCCAGCCCACGGGGTGACCAGGTCCATGACCAGCTCGCGGCGCTCGTCGTCCGGGGTGCCCACGTACACGCCCAGCGTGCCCTCGCGGGCCGGGCCCAGGGTGCCCACCACCGGCGCGGCGACGTAGGTCTCCACCGCCGCGGCGAATTCCCGTGCGGCGTCCGGGGAGACCGTCGTGGTATCCACCCAGGTGATCCCCTCCGGGATGAGGTCCGCCTCCACGACGACCTCGCGAATATTGTCCGGCCCGAACAGGGAAGTGAAGACAACCTCCGCGCCGGCCACAGCCTCTTCCGGGCTGGCGGCCAGCTGCGCGCCCTCGTCAACGAGCGGCTGCGCCTTCTCAGCGGTGCGGTTCCACACCGTGACCTCGTGGTCCTTCAGCAGGTGGCGGGCCAGCTCCGAGCCCATACGTCCAGTTCCTAGAAATGCAATCTTCATGCCCTCCAGCATGCCAGTTTTAGCGCTCCCGCGTGGGACACCGCTGATTGCCGCGCGCGCATTCCAATACTGGAAGGTCAACACTCAGCGGACGGAATCACCGGTGGGAGGGAGATGCCGAATTATCTGTGTAAAAAGTATCCGAAGGGTTGCCTACCCTCTAAAAGTGGGTTACTTTGTTCGCATTGGATGAATTTAATAGGGGTTCCCCCTAGGAATCCGTCCGATATTTGCCCTTGTCAATCCACTTTAAAAACAGCGTGCCGGAGGGAAAGAATTAGATGACTTTGGGACCTATCCAGATGCTGATCATTTCAGTTTTCGCGCTTATCGTGATATCCCTGCTTGCGTTCCTCATCGTGTTGGGGTCAAAGTACTAAAGGCCCTGAACACACTCATCGAGCGTGGTTCTGACTAACAGGCGCACCCTAAACTCGTTGCGGGCGGGCTGAGCAAGAGCGAAGTTGGTTTCATAGGTGGGCATCTTAAGAGAGCGTTCCGGTAGAGGAAAAGGCCTTGAAAGCGCAGAGTAGTAAACCTTCAGATTCGGCGATGTTGCGTTCTCCCCGGCTTATCGGCTGGGGGCTGGTCGTGGTTGCTTTTGTTGTTGGGTATCTGATGTGGATAGTCGGCCGGACGTGGTGGTGGCCGTCGGTGATCGTCGCCGGCATTGTTTTGCTGGCCATCTTCGCGGTTGATTGTTACTTGGCGTTTAAAACCAAGAAATACGACTTGTACGCGGCGGCGCTACTGGCCGTTCTGGCACCGGCAGTCGTCATCAGTATCTCGTTTGGATTCTTTTTCTCCGGTCCACCGAGCTAGGAACTGAAGCCCGGACTGGTGTTAGAGGTTGGATTAGAAGCCAGTAGGCCTTTGCACAGCAGTTGTGCTAGGACTGGGTGGAGGCTCGCTCACTGCGGGCCCCGGACGAGGGAGCCGTACCCGGGAAGGCGACAAGACGGCCAGAAAGAATCATGGCTTGGTTAATCCTTGTTGTCTCCGGTGCCTTTGAAGCGGTGTGGGCGGTGGCGCTCGACCGCTCGGAGGGGTTTAGCAAACTGGTGCCCACCCTGGTCTTCTTTGTCGCCTGCGCCATTTCCATGGGCGGGCTGGCTTGGGCCTTAAAGACCCTGCCGGTGGGCACCGGCTACGCGGTCTGGGTAGGCGTGGGCGCCGGCCTGACCGTGGTGTATTCCCTCGTGACGGGGCAAGAGCCCTTCTCCATGCTGAAATTGCTGTTCCTGGCGATGATCGTCGGCGGCATCATCGGGCTGAAAGCCATCAGCTAGCTGCTGCCTAGAGGCCCACGGAGCGTTTGACGTCGCGTTCTACCTGCCCGGGCGAAGGGACGTCGGGAGCCGGGATATCGGGGGAGGGGAGATCCGGTTCCGGGAGATCGGGCACGCGCGGCTTCGGGAGGTCGGGGGCGCGGAGTTTTTCCGGCGGGATGTTGGGGATTTTGGGCAGGCCCGGCTCGGAGAAGCTGATCCCGGGCCGCGGTGCTGGCCGGGGCGGGGCGCCAGCCGGCCCGGCGGGCCCGCGCTGGTGGCGTGAGTGCGGCGCGCCGGGGTTGCCCGGGTGCGGCTTAGTGGAGGACTCGTCGGGGCGGTCGGGCTCTGTGGGGCCGGTGGGGGTCTCGGCATCGTCGGCCGCGGCGGCATCGTTAGCGCCGGGCAGCTGCGGCGCGCGCACTGGGGAGACTTCCCCATCGAGGGTTGTCGCGTCGGGCGCGGTGGAATTGGAGCCGCTGAGCGCGGAGTCGGAGCCCGGCGACCAGGGGCGCGGGTTGGAGTCCGCCGCCGACGTGGGGCGGGTTTCCTCCCGCGCGGGTTCGGCGGTCTGGCAGGCGGACAGGCAAAGGGTAGCGGCGATGGCAAAGGCGGCTGTGCGGTAGCGCGGCAGCATGAAAGATTCCCCCGAATGTTTCTCGATTACTTTGTGTGCGTAGTCGGTGATTCAGTGCGTTGGCTGAGCGTGCTGTGTGCGTGTGTTTTCCCCGAGCAGGTGGCAGGTCCGGGCCACCCAGTTCGCTCCAGCCGCCACCCTAGCGCAGGGCGGCGGAGCACGCAGGGCGGGTGCGGGCGGCTACAACTTTTGTATAGCGCGAAAACCCGTAGAATGTGGGCTATGCCTACTTCTAGCGCCATGACAACGTCCAAGTCCGCCGAGCTTTTCGCACGAGCGGAGAAAGTGATCCCCGGCGGGGTGGATTCCCCGGTTCGGGCGTACGGTTCCGTCGGCGGGCAGGCCCGCGCTATTGCGCAGGGCAAGGGCTCGCAGCTGTGGGACGTGGACGGCAACACCTATGTGGACCTGGTCAGCTCCTACGGGCCGATGATTCACGGCAACGCGCACCCGAAGATCGTCGAAGCCGTGCAGTACGCGGTGGAAAAGGGCCTGAGCTTCGGCGCGACCGCTGAGGCCGAGGTGCAGCTGGCCGAGACCATCGTGGGCCGCACTGCCGTCGACAAGGTGCGCCTGGTCAACTCCGGCACGGAGGCCACCATGTCCGCGGTGCGCCTGGCCCGCGGTTTCACCGGCCGCCCGAAGGTCTTAAAGTTCGAGGGCTGCTACCACGGCCACGTGGACGCTCTGTTGGCCGCGGCCGGCTCCGGCGTGGCGACGCTGGGGCTGCCCGATAGCCCGGGCGTGACCGGCGCGCAGGCCCAGGACACCATCGTCGTGCCCTACAACGACCTGGAGGCCGTCCGCCAGGCTTTTGCCGAGAACCCCGGCCAGATCGCCTGCATCATCGCCGAGGCGGCGGCCGGCAACATGGGCACCGTCGCCCCGGACGAGGGCTACAACGCCGCGCTCAAGGAGATCGCGCACGCCGACGGCGCGCTGCTCATCCTGGACGAGGTCATGACGGGCTTCCGCACCTCCCACCAGGGCTGGTACGGCGTCGACCACGTCGCCGGCGACCTGGTGACCTTCGGCAAAGTGGTCTCCGGCGGGCTGCCCGCCGCAGCCTTTGGTGGCCGCGCCGACGTGATGGACTACCTCGCCCCGGTCGGGCCGGTTTACCAGGCCGGCACGCTGTCCGGTAACCCGGTGGCCATGGCCGCGGGCCTGGCCTCGCTGGAGCTGGCGGACGAAGAGCTCTACCCGCGCCTGCAGCAGCAGGCCGACCGCCTGGAAAAGCTCATCCACCGCGCCTTGGAGCGCGAGGGCGTGGCCCACCACGTCCAGCGCGCCGAGTCGATGCTCTCCATCCGCTTCGCCGAGGGCGAGGGCCGCAACTTCGCCGACATGCAGACGGCCGAGACCTGGCGTTTCACCCCCTTCTTCCACGCCCTGCTGGAAGGCGGCGTCATGGTTCCGCCGAGCGCTTTCGAGACCTGGTTTGTATCTGACGCGCTTAGCGACAATGATTTCGAGAGGATTGAAAACGCACTTGCCACGGCAGCGAAGGTCGCTGCCGCCGCAACAAAGGAGAACTAGTGACTGCCACCATCGTCCACCTGGTCCGCCACGGCGAGGTCTACAACCCGGGCAAGATCCTCTACGGCCGGATCCCGGGCTACCACCTGTCGTCCCGCGGGCACTCCATGGCGGCGCGCACGGCCGAAGTCTTCCGCGGCCATGACGTGACGTACCTGGCGGCCTCGCCGCTGCAGCGCACCCAGGAAACCGCCCAGCCCATCTCCAAGGTCACCGGCCTGGACGTGGAGCTGGACAAGACCATCATCGAGTCGGGCAACCGCTTCGAGGGCCTGCGGACCAAGGGCCTGCGCTCCCAGCTGTGGAACCCGCGCCGCTGGCCGCTGATGCGCAACCCGCTCGAGCCGTCCTGGGGCGAGCCTTATACCCAGATCGCGGATCGGATGATTAACGCGGTCGAGCGCGCCCGCGACAAGGCCGCCGGCCACGAGGCGGTGCTGGTCTCCCACCAGCTGCCCATCGTGATGGTCCAGCGCACCGTGCTGGGCCTGCGCCTGCCGCACGCCCCGTGGGCGCGGGAATGCGATCTGGCGTCCGTGACCTCCCTGGTTTTCCAGAACGAGGAGATCACTGACATCTATTACTCGTCCCCGGCCCACCAGATCTAGCCTTCTGGCCTCGTCTTTAAGTTCTTTAGCTGCCCATTATTAATTCAACGGTCTATTTTCCCGGCCTAGATTTTCAGGTGTATATGTCTTCCAAGTTTGTTGCCGCCGCTGCCGCGCTGATCGCGGCGGCGCTGACCCTGCCCGCCTGCCAGCAGTCGGAGGAAAACTCCAAGAACGCCGTCGCCACGGGGGAGACCTTCGAGTTCATCACCCCGGGCGGGCAGACGGAGATCCGCTACGCGCCCGAGGAGCGCAAGCCGCTGCAGGAGTTCAGCGGCGAGGACCTGATGAACGAGGGGGAGACCATCTCCCTGTCGGACTTCGACGACCAGATCGTGGTGCTCAACTCCTGGGGCCAGTGGTGCGCGCCGTGCCGCTCCGAGTCGGACGACCTGCAGCGGGTGCACGAAAAGCTCCAGGAAGACAAGGCCGGTACCGTCTTCGGCATCAACGTGCGCGACTACAACCCGCAGATTTCGCGCGACTTCAAAGAAGACAACGGCCTGGAGTACCCGTCCATCTATGACCCGCCGTTCAAGACAGCGGCGGCGCTGGGTGGCGTGCCCACCGCGGTCGTGCCCACCACCATCGTGCTGGACAAGCAGCACCGCCCGGCCGCCGTCTTCCTGCGCGAAATCACGGACCAAGACCTGCTGGAGGTCGTCGAGGAACTAGAGCAGGAGTCCGCCTAGCGTATGGAGACACAGCTAATCGTGGCCCAGTCGGGCCTGGGGCAGACCTTCGCGGACACCGCCGCGGCCGGGCCCATCCTGTTAGGAATCATCGCCGCGGCCGCCGCCGGCCTGGTCTCTTTCGCCTCCCCGTGCGTGGTCCCGCTGGTGCCCGGGTATATCTCCTACCTGGCCAGCGTGGTCGGCGGGGAGGTGACTTACGACGCGGAGTACGGCGCCCGCGTGGGCAAGCGCCGCCAGTGGGCGGTGGTCGGCGCGGCGCTGCTGTTTATCCTCGGCTTCAGCGTGGTCTTCGTGCTGGCGACGGTCTCCGTCTTCGGCGCGATCTCCGTGCTGACCTTAAACGCTGACACGCTCATGCGTATCGGCGGCGTGGTCACCATCCTCATGGGCGTGGTCTTTATGGGCCTGGTGCCCGCGCTGCAAAAAGACACCCGCTTGTCGCCCAAGCGCTGGACCACCTGGCTGGGCGCGCCGCTGTTGGGCGGCGTTTTCGCCCTGGGCTGGACCCCGTGCCTGGGCCCGACCCTGGCCGCCATCATCTCCGTGTCCGCGGGCACCGAGGGGATGACGGCGCTGCGCGGCACCATCCTCATCATCGGCTACTGCCTCGGCCTGGGCCTGCCCTTCCTGCTCGTGGCGCTGGGCTCGGCCCGGGCCATGCGCACGATTTCCTGGCTGGGTAAGCACTCGCGTACCGTGCAGTTAATCGGTGGCGTGGCCATGGTCCTGGTGGGCCTGGCACTGCTGACGGGCCTCTGGGGAGAATTCATCAACTGGATCCGGCAGTGGACCGTGGAATACGGCGCGACCCTCATTTAGTTAAGGAGCATTCGTGAAACAGATCGGCACCTGGCTCAAGCGGGGCTGGAACTGGCTGACCAGTATGCGCACCGCCTTGGCGCTGCTGTTTTTGCTGGCGGTCGCCGCGATCCCTGGCTCCCTGCTGCCGCAGCGTGACCTCAACGAGGCCAACGTCAACGAGTTCATCGAGACCAACGGCACCATCGCCGAGATCTACGACAAGCTGCAGCTTTTCGACGTCTTCTCCTCCACGTGGTTCATCGCCATCTTCGTGCTGCTGACCATCTCGCTCATCGGCTGCATCCTGCCGCGCTCGTGGAATCACTACAAGGCGTGGAAGACTCAGCCGACCCGCCCGCCCAAGTTCCTGACCCGCATGCCGCTGCACGCCGAGGGCACCTCGGAGCGCGGCATCGAGGAGCTCAGCGACAAGACCCAGGCGATGTTCAAGCGCTGGCGCGTGGCCCGCTACGAGCCGGGCGAGGATCGCGCCGGGGCGCTGGCCTTTTCGGCCGAGCGCGGCTACTCCCGCGAGCTGGCCAACCTGATTTTCCACGTCGCGCTCGTGGCCATGCTGGTCACCATCGCCGTGGGCCGCATGGTCTACTACGAGGGCCAGGTCATCGTGGTCACCGAGTCCGGCAAGCACGTTTCTGCCTCCGATGCCGAGCAATCCACCGAGTTCTGCAACACCTCGACGTCGAACTACGACTCCTTCCGCGCCGGCCCGCTCTTCGACGGCACGGGGCTGCACCCCTTCTGCCTGGTCGCGCACGATTTCACCGCGGACTACCTGCCGAACGGACAGGCGGAGATGTTTACCTCGAACGTCTCCTACGCCGAGGGCGAGGACATCTACGCCAGCGAAGAAGCCTGGGACGACTACGAGCTCAAGGTCAACCACCCGCTGCGCCTGGCCAATAACCGCGTCTACCTGCAGGGCCACGGCTTCGCGCCCACCGTGACGGTAGAGTGGCCGGACGGGGAGAAGCGCACGCAGACCATGCAGTTCCGCCCGGACGATCTGACGAACTTCCTGTCCTCGGGCGCCATGCGCTTCGACCCGCCGGCCGGCGTGTACCCGGACCTCTACGAGCGCCGCCAGAACCAGCTGGCCATCCAGGGCCTGTTCGCGCCGACGGCCAGCTGGTCCGGCGAGAACGGCGAGCTGCTGTCCTCGTCCTTCCCGTCCATGATGGACCCGGCGCTGGCCATCGACATCTACCGCGGCGACGCGGGCCTGGACACCGGCACGGCGCAGTCCATCTTCTCCCTGGACTCGACGCTGATGCACTCGGGCGCCCTGCAGAAGCTGGAGCGCGTCAACCTGGGGATGGGCGAGTCGGTCACGCTCGACGACGGCACCAAGGTCACCTTCGACGGCGCCAACGAGTTCGCCAACTACCAGGTCTCCTACGACCCGATGCAGTTCTGGGTGCTCGTCTCCGCACTGGTCATGCTGGCCTCCCTGGTCGGCTCGCTGGTCATCAAGCGCCGCCGCGTGTGGGTGCGCCTGCGCCCGAACGCCGACGGCACCACCGCCATTGAGATGGCGGGCCTGTCGCGCACGGACCGGGCCGGCTGGTCGGAAGAGTTCCACGTGCTCTACCGTGAGCTGCTGGAGCTGCCCGATCCGGAGGAGACGGAAGAGGACGAGCTCTACGATTACGAAGACAGATAATCCTCTCCATCTAAAGTTGGATTCCCGTGCTGGCCAGGGGTAGTCTAATCTGCGAACGCAATCTGTCAGAGTAGGTGTGTATGCCGGTCGATCAGAACCTGTCGAACTTTTCGGACATCGCGGTACAGACCGCGTTTGTCATCTATATCGTCGCCCTTTTCATGTCCCTGATGTACTACGGGCGCATGAAGAGCCTCTTGGAGACCCGCCGCGCGGCCCAGGAAGAAAAGGCGAAGGGTCGCAAGGAAAACAAGGAGCTCGCCGCGGTGGGCGCCGGGTCTAGCGACGCCGCCGCCACCCCCGTCGGGGCCTCGGGCGCCGAGCCCGCCCCGACCGCGGACGAGGTTGCACACCGTGAGCGCCGCGCCGACAAGATTGGCAACATGACCCAGTCGCTCATCTGGCTGGCCGTGGTCCTGCACCTGGTGGCGATTGTCCTGCGCGGCCTGGCCACCGGCCGTTTCCCGTTCGGCAACCTCTACGAGTACGTCCTGATGGTCACCGCCGGCACCATGGTCGTCGCCGCGATCTCCCTGCAACGCAAGCAGTGGCGCCCGCTGTGGCCGTGGCTGCTGACCCCGATGTTGGCCCTCCTGTTCTACGGCTCCACCAAGCTGTACGCGGAGTCCGCCCCGGTCGTCCCGGCGCTGCAGTCGCACTGGCTGCCCATCCACGTCACCACGGTCTCCGTGGGCGCGTCCATCGGTATTGTCTCCGGCATCGCCTCGATTCTGTATCTGCTGCGCCGCGCGCAGCCCAAGGGCGAGGAGCATGGCTTCCTGGGCACCATCACGATGATTTTGCCCTCGGCGAAGAAGCTGGACCAGCTGGCCTACCGCTTGGCGGTCATCACCCTGCCCACCCTTGGCTTAGGCATTGTCCTGGGCGCTATCTGGGCGGAGTCCGCCTGGGGCCGTTTCTGGGGCTGGGACCCGAAGGAGACCGTCTCCTTTGCCACCTGGATCCTCTACGCGGCCTACCTGCACATGCGCGCGACCCCCTCGGCCCGCAAGTACGCCCCCTGGGTCAACATCCTGGCGCTGGCCACCATGATCTTCAACCTGTTCTTCATTAACATGGTGGTCTCCGGCCTGCACTCCTACGCGGGCCTGAACTAGCCGCGAGCTTCCCACTAGCTCACTCCCACTAGCTCATTACTGCCGCGATTGGTGGCGGGAGGTCTACCGAATGGAAAACCGCACTCGTAACAAGCCCGGCAAGCCGGCCGGGGACAATCCGCAGTTGCTGCACTTGGGCGAGTACCTGGCCCGGTGCCGCCGGGAGCGCGGCATCCTGCAGCAAAAGCTCGCCGAGGACGCGGGCGTGTCCCGCTCGACGCTGCACACCATCGAGCACGGCGGCACGGGCGTGCGGTGGGAAAAGGTCGCGGCCGTGGCCCAGGCGCTGGGCCTGGAGCTCACGTTTAAGGACGCGTCCGAGTAGGCCGCACCCACATGCCCGCGGGGCTTAGGTCTCGTCCTGCGGGGGCTGCTGCCGGCGCTGGCGTTCCTGCTGGCGGCGCTGCTCGGCCTCCCGCGCCTCCCGCGCGCGGCGCTCCTTGAAGCGCTGCTTCTCAATGTTCCACAGGAACTCTTCGTCATCATCCGGGCCCTTGATCTGCTTGGGGCTTGGGGCGCGGTTATCCGCCTGGATTTCGGTCCGCTTGCCCCACGTGCCGGGGCCGAAGGCCTTCCAGACTAGGATGACGGCGGCAACGATGAGGAGGAGAAGGATGAGGCGTCCCATGCCCTCCATAGTACTTAACCAAAAATTAACCGACTAGCTTAGGCGAAGGTAAAATGTCTGACGTGTCAGCCCACGATAACGAAGCCCAGAACCGCCCCGCGGCGACCCCGGAATCGACTCCCACGTCGGCCCCGGCTCACGATGCCACCCCGGCCACCCCGGCTGCCCCGGCAACCCCGGCGGGCGCCGCCCGGCCGGCCGGCCAGGCGGGTGCGGCGCAGGCTGCCGATGCGGCTACTGCCGCCGCGGGGGAGCGGGGCGAGCACGAGCCGCCCAAGCCCGACCCGGAGCTGCGCTCTGCCTCGCGCAAGGCGATGGCCAAGTACGGCCTGGCCCGCCTGGTTCTCTTCCTGGTCCTGACGGCGGTCATCCAGGGCCTGGCCATGCTCATTGGCGCCCCGGTGCCGCTGATCCTCTCCGCGCTGTTGGCCCTGTTCCTGGCGCTGCCGCTGTCTATGCTCATCTTCACCAAGTGGCGGCTCGAGGCCACGAATTCGCTGGCCGAGTACTCCCGCCAGCGCAAGGCCCACAAGGCCTGGGTCCAGCGCGAGCTGGCCGGCCGTAACTAGCGGCCGAAGAGGAAGGCTACCACCAGCATCACCGGCAGCGCGGCGAAGGTGGTCAGGAAGACCACGTCGCGGGCGACGGTCTGGCCGCGCTGGAAGGTGGCCGCGTAGTTGTAGACCTGCTGGGCCGTGGGCAGCGCGCAGAGGATAACCGCGGCGTAGGTGGCGTCGGCGCTCAGGCCGAAAATGCTCGCCAGGCCGAAGGCCGCCAGCGGCATGCCCACCAGTTTCAGCAGCGTTGCCGTCGCGGTGGGGCGGCGCGCGGAGGGATCGGAAAGCACCGCGGAGGTCTTCAGGGAGGCGCCGAAGCTCATCAGGATCATGGGGATGGACGCCCCGCCCAGCAGGCCGATGGGCTCCATGATGGGCGCCGGGATTTCCCAGCCGCGCCAGGCCACGATAAAGCCCAGGAAGCTGGCCACCACCATGGGGGAGAGCAGCCCGGTCTTGATCCCACCCAGCAGGGACTTGCCGCCCAGCGCGCCCAGGATGAGCGGGGTGAACAGAACCATCTGGATGAAGACGACGGGGATGGCATACGTGGAATCGCCCAGCACGTAGGTGCTCACCGGCAGGCCGATGTTGACGGAGTTGAAGTAGCTGGCCGCGGCCGCGCCGGAGGCGATATCCGGCAGGGACTGGCGGAAGTGCAGGGCCGCGTAGACGGCAGCGACCACGACGGTCGCCCCGATGACTACCAGGATGACCGGGGAGAAGACCACCCCGGGATCCGAGCGCGCCACGGAGTGGAAGAGCAAAGCCGGCGTCGCGGCGTAGAAGGCCACCCGGTTGAACATCAGGCGCTCGCGGTCGGAGCCGATGACCCCGCGCACGGCGAGCAGCCAGCCGACGAAGATGACGGCCAGGATGATGGCGAACCCGGTGATAACCCCTAGCATCTAGCGCACCTTTCCTGCAGTCGGTGGATCCTGCCTAGACGATGATCAGCGCGATGGCTACGACCACGGCCCAGATGAGCATGGCCCGGCCGGCCATGCCGAGGATCGGGATGAGCTCCCGGCCCTGGGCGCCGCGGTTGACGGTGCGCACCGCGCCGAGCGCGAACGGGAAGTAGACCAGGCCCAGCAGCGCCAGCCAGGAGTCGAAGGCGATGCCGATGGTCAGCAGCACCGGCAACAGCAGGAGCACGGTAAACAGCAGGCGGGCGCGCTCGTTGTCCAGGGTGACGGCCAAGGTGATCTTGCCGGTGGCGGCGTCCGAGGGGATATCGCGGATGTTGTTGGCCAGGTTGACCGCGGAGCTCATCGCGCCCACGCCCACGGCCAGCGCGAGGCCGGTCCAGGAGATGCGGCCGGCCTGGGTGAACTCGGTGCCCAGCACGGCCACCAGCCCGAAGAAGATGAAGACGGCGACCTCGCCGAGTCCGCGGTAGCCGTAGGGGTTCTTGCCGCCGGTATAAAACCATGCGCCGGCGATGCACAGCGCGCCGACGAGGATGAACCACCAGGCACCCGCCCACAGGGACAGGATGATGCCGGCGATGCCGGCCACGGCGAAGCAGCCGAAGGCGGCGTACTTGACGTGGGCGGGCTTGGCGAGCCCGCCGCCGGTGAGCCGCTGCGGGCCGGAGCGGTCATCGTCAGTGCCGCGAATGCCGTCGGAATAGTCGTTGGCAAAGTTGACGCCGATGATGAGCGCCCAGGCCACGATGAGCGCGAGCAGGGCCCGCCCGAGGTGGGCCTGGCCCAGCGAGGCGGCCGCGCCGGTGCCGGCGACGACCGGGGCGAAAGCGTTGGCCCAGGTGTGCGGCCGGGCCCCTTCAATCCAATCCGCGCGGGTGGCGGAGTACTTCTTTCCAGCAGCTGACATACAGCCCATTGTGCCACGCGCTCGGTTAGCGCTTTAACTAACTGCCGTCCCAGAGCCAGCCGGAATCCCAACTTACCCACCCGAAAGCACTAGTTCCGACCCGGCGAAGTCAACTTCCCCACTTAACTTCCCACTTAACTTCCCACAGTGTTATGTTAAATGGGAAGCTAAGTGGGAAGCTGGCGGAAGCGGGATAGGATGAACGAGAACGAGCTGGCGACTTTAGTCGCGAATCTGCGCCTCATAGGCACTGATGAGCAATCGGTTGAAGTTAAATCTGGCGTGGGTAAGAGCGTCCGCGAGTCTTTAAGCGCGTTTTCTAACGGCGACGGCGGGCTATTGCTTGTCGGACTTACTGAAGACTTGGCCTTCCAGCCGATTGAGGGGTTCGATGCGCGAAGAGCTCAAGACCAGCTTGAACAGCGCTGCCAGCAGCTAACTCCACCTGTGCGCCCCACAATCGATCTGATTCCCTTCGAGGGAGAGGTAATCCTGGCCGCTAAGATCGAGGCCCTTCCTAGCCGCGATAAGCCTTGTTACGTAACGGACCAAGGCAAATACGGCGGGAGTTATGTGCGCACTGGCGACGGTGACTTACGCTTGACGAACTACGAAATCGATCGTCTTGTGGAAGAGCATGCGCAGCCAAAGTGGGATGAAGAAGCCGTTGTCGAGGCAGGCGTAGATGATCTGGGTGATGCCCAGTTGTCCAGTTTCCTTGCCTTGCAGGAGAAACGCCGCCCTAAAACCTTCGCTGAGGGGCGTGATCTAGCGCTGAAGAGGTTGCGCATTACGAAGGGCAGCAATCCTACTTTGGCTGCGCTGCTTGTCATGGGCGAATACCCGCAGGAGTTCTACCCCCGGCTGACGGCCACCTTTGCTCTTTTTCCTGGTACAGACAAGGCAGAAGTGGCCACTGGCCACCGGCTGCTCGACAGCCAGACCATCACGGGAAGTATTCCAGAAATTGTTCAGGCAGGCGTGGCGGCTGTAGAGCGGAACATGCGTACAGGGGCGCTAATTGGAGATGTCTTCCGCACCGATGTCCCGGACTATCCGCCTGTTGCGGTACGAGAGGCACTCGTCAACGCGTTGATGCACCGCGACTACTCGCCGGCCAGCCTGGGCGCGCCGGTCCAGATCAATATGTTCGTCGACCGGCTGGAAATTACCAGTCCAGGTGGTCTCTACGGCGGGGTATCGGTGCGCACGCTCGGTGCACCAGGAGTTAGCTCCACAAGAAATCAGCGTATTACTACCTTCCTCGAAGACATCCCACTGCCGGGAGGCGGGGCTGTGGCGGAAAACCGGGGGACAGGAATCCCCACTATTCAACGTTCGCTAGCGGATGCGCTGATGCCCCCGCCGACTTATCTCAACCGAATCGACAGTTTTACGATCACCTTCCACCGGCGGCGAGTGGCCTCTACTGAAAGCTACGGGACCGCCCGTGATCAGGTTCTCGCACACCTGGAAAGCTATGTATCGGCTTCAACGACTGAGACTGTACATGCTACGGGGTTGAGTAGAACTGCAGTCCAGAAGGCGCTAAATGAATTAATTGCTGAAGGCAAGGTGGAGCGGACCGAGCCGACGAGGAGCCCGCGTCAACGTTATCGGCTTGTGCGCCGTTAGTCGGAGATTAGCCGGGTTTACTACTTCCCACTCAGCTTCCCACTTAACTTCCCACAGTGTTATGTTAAGTGGGAAGTTGAGTGGGAAGCTGGTGTAGTAGCCATGTTCTATTGTGCTCAGATGTGGCGTCGGGTGTTCTGGCGGCTGCGCCACGCATAGACACCGAGGGCGGCGGCGAAAACCACGGCGTTGGCTACGGTCATGGCGGCGGAGGTGGCAGCCTGGAGGTGGTAGGCGGCCCAGAAGCCGGCGATCGCCGTGCCGGTTGCTACCAGGCAGGCGAGCCCCAGCATGGGCAGCACGCGGTGGGCCAGCAGCCGGGCGGTGATGGCGGGGAAGACCATGAGCGCGATGACCAGCATGGCGCCGGCGGCGTGGAAGGCCGCGGTGGCGCTGAACGCCACCAGGGCCATGAACGCGGTGTGCAGGCCGCGGCCGCCTATTGCCTGGATGCGGCAGAACTCGGCATCGAAGGAGCTGGCCGTCAGCCGCGGGAAAGCCACGGCGACAAAGGCGGCGTTGATGATAAGCACGGTCAGCATGACCCAGAGGTAGTTCGGGTTGGCGAAAACCGCCAGGTTGAGATCACCGACCAGCACGGTGTGCACGTCCAAGTGGACGTGGGACATCTTGGTCGAAATCAGGATGGTGCCGAAGGCAAAGAGGGCGGGGAATACCAGGCCCAAGGAGGCATCGCCGGTGACTAGCTTGGCGCGGCCGAGCCACTCGGTGAGCAGGGCGACGGCCAGCCCGCCGAGCGCGGCGGTCAGCAGGAGCCAGGGTGAGCCGATATCCGCGGTGAACAGGTAGCCCACGGCGATGCCGGGCAGGACCGCGTGGCCGATGCCGTCGATGACCATGGACTCGCCCTTCAGCACGACAAAAATGCCGGGGATAGCGCAGGCCAGCGAAGTGAGGATGGCCAGCAAACAGGCGGAAAAAGCGAGACTCATGCGCGCACCTCCTGGCGGCGGCTTAAGCCTGTGCGGGCGAAGGATACGGCCACGAGGGCGGCCTGGACGAGGACGATGACCGGGCCGGTGGGCAGCGGTCCGTAGGCAATGGAGATATAGCACCCGACCGCGGCGGCCAGCCCGCCGAAGGCGGCAGACAGGGCAATGAAGGGGAGCAGGCGGGTGGTCCACTGCCGGGCGGCGGCAGCCGGGGCGATGACCACGGCCACCATCAACACCACGCCGGAGACCTTGACCCCGGAGACCGTGACCACCGTGAGCGCGAGGAAGCTTAACCAGTCCAGCACCCGGACAGCCAGGCCGGCCACCTGTGCAAAGGAGACGTCAAAGACGACGGCAGACTGTTTATCGTGTACCCAAGAAAGAATCAACAATGTGCCGACGCCAATGACGAGTATGAGGCTCACATCGGCGCGCGTGAGGGTGGAGGCATTCCCCAGCAGGTAGTCCTGGATGCCGGCCTTGCCGGGCAGGGGGTGGCGGGAAATGTACTGCATCAACAGCATGCCGAGTGAGAAGAATGTGGTTAAGGTGGCCGCCATGGCCGCGTCCGGGCGCAGCGGGGTGTGGCGTACCAGGGCGTTGATGATCGCCACGGCGAGCACCCCGGAAAGCACCGAGCCGACGACGAGCGCCAGCGGGTTACGGCCGTTTAGCCCCAGCATGGTGGCGGCGAGGAAGGCGACGAGCAGGCCGGGCAGGGCGGAGTGCGAGATCGCATCCGCCAGCAGCGACTGGCGCCGCAGGTAAATCAGCGGCCCCAGCGCCCCGGCGCACACGCCCAGGCCCACGGTGCCAACGAGGGCCTGCGTGTAGGTGTAGTTGTCTAAGAGATCGAGCGGGTTCATGCAGGCAACCCGAACATCTCATTGACCACGGAATCCTGCAGAGCCTCAGCCACCGGCCCGGTGGCCAGCACGCGGCCGTGGCCGAGGGCTACCACGTCGTCGCAGTAGTGGGTGACCTCCGCGAGGTTGTGGTGGACCAGCAGGACCGCGGCGCCGTCGTCGCGCCGGGCGCGGATGATGGCCATGATGGCGTCCTGGCTGGCGGCGTCCACGCCGGCGAAGGGCTCGTCCAGGATGAGCAGGTCGGGTTCATTCACCAGGGTGCGCGCCAGAAGCGTGCGCTGGCGCTGCCCGCCGGACAGCTGCCCGATGGGCATGCGCGCATGACTATCCATCCCGGTTTCGTGCAGGGCCTTCGTCACGGCCGCGCGGTCCGCGCGGCTGGGCCACTGCCACCAGCGCAAGCGCGGCAGCCGGCCCATGCGCACGACATCAGCCACGGTGGCGGGGAACTGCCAGTCGACGTCCGTGTGCTGGGGCATATAGCCCAGCCGTTGGCGGAAGCGGTCGAGGGACTGTCCGTCGAAGGACAGCTCCTCCGCCGCCAGCGGCTTGATCAGCCCGGTGAGGGTCTTGACCAGCGTGGACTTGCCCGCGCCGTTGGCGCCGACCAGCCCCGTAATCGCCCCGCGGCGCAGCGCGAAGGAGGCGTCTTTAAGAATTGCGTGCCTGCCGTAGCCGGCGGTCAGGTGGCTGACGCGGAGCATCGCCCGCTCGCAATCGCCGTTGCTGCGTGCCCGTGGCACCTGGTGAAGCGTGGACATTCTAGGACAGCGCCTCCGCAACGGCCTCGGCGTTGTGCTGGAAGGCGCCCAGGTAGGTATCCGTCGGCGCGGTCGGGCCCAGGGTATCGGCGAAAAGCTCCTGGTCGGAGACGTGAACGTCCCAGCCGCGGGAGTGGACCGCCTCCTTCAGGGAGGTAATGGCCTGCGGATTGGCCTGGTTGTCCTGGAAGATGACCGGCACCTTCTCCTTGGCGATGGTGTCGGCCAGCTCGGAGATCTGCGTCGGTGACAGCGCGGCCTCGGTGGTGACGAAGTCCGTGGCGTGGACCTCGAAGTTGAAGGTCTTGCCGAAGTAGTTGAAGGCGTCGTGGCCGGTGATCAGCACGCGCGGGTCGGCGCCTTCTAGCGCCTTTTCGGCCTTCGAGTGGGCGTCGGCGATCTTTTCTTCGTAAGAGTCGGCGGCCTTTTCGTAATCCGCGGCGTTGTCCGCATCGATCTCGCCGAGCTTGTCGCCGATTTCGTCGACCACTTGGGACCACAGCTGCGGGCTGTTCCAGATGTGCGGGTCGTAGAGTTTTTCGCCCTCCGGGCCCTGTTCCGGCCAGGGCAACAGGTCGCGCTTGTCGAGCTTCTCGCCGACGCCCAGCTGTTTGTCGCCCAGGGACTCGAGCTGGTCGATCATCTGGGCCTCGAGGTGCAGGCCGTTCCACAGGACCAGGTCGGCGTCGCGCATGGCCTCCATGTCCTGGGTGGTGGGCTGGTAGGTGTGCGGGTCGCCGCCCGGGCCGACCATGGTGGTGACCTCGGCGTCCGGGGCGATGTTGTGTACGGCGTCGGCTAGGTAGCCGGTGGTGGCGAAGACGGTCAGGGGTGTGCCCGCGCTGCCCGCCGATCCGGTGGATTCCGCGGAGTCGGACGAGCAGGCGGTCAGGGTGGCAGTCAGGGTAGCCAACGTCAGGGCCGTAGCGGCCAGGGAAGTGCGACGTTTCACCGTGGGTGCCACCTCCTTTCAAGAATATGGAAATGAATGTCGAAGTTCAATGGGTTGAATAACTAAGACCGTACACAGTGAACCCCGCGCTCTGCAACGAGCTAGCTAAAATAGCCCCCATGCATGTCAGCGATCTGCCCGAACGCACGCAGGACTACCTGAAGGTCCTGTGGGACTATGAGGAACGCCACGGCGAGGGCACCCCCATGGCGCTAGGTGAGCTCGCCACCGCGCTGCAGCAGAAGCTGCCCACGGCCTCCGAGGCGGTCAAGCGCCTGGCTAAGCAGGAGCTCGTGGTCCACGAGCGCTACTTCGGCGTGGGTCTGACCCCGACCGGCCGCGAGCTGGCCGTGGTGATGGCGCGGCGCCACCGCCTGCTAGAGACCTTCCTGGTGTGCACCCTCGGCTATAGCTGGGACGAGGTCCACGCCGAAGCGGACGCCCTGGAACACGCCACCTCCGATCGCTTCGTCGACGCTATCGATGCCCACCTGGGGCACCCGGTCCGCGACCCGCACGGCGATCCCATCCCGCGCGCGGACGGCAGTTCGGAGCCGCTGTCGCCGCAACGCCTCGCCCAGGCAGAACCCGGGGCAGAGGTGCTCCTCGAGCAGGTCAACGACTCCGACCCGGAGCTGCTGCGCTACCTCGACCGCTTTTCCGTGCACCCGGGATCGGCCTTGCGCGTGGTCGCCGCCCCCATGGCCGGGCTGTTAGAGGTGGCAACCTCCGCTGGGGCCACCTTCACCGTGGCCGAGGGCGTGGCCCAGGAAATGGTCGTCCGGCCGGCAGGTAACGACGGCTAGACTGGGCAGGTATGACTTCCCGCGTAGTTTTAGGCTGTACCTCCATGACCCCGCACTCCTACCCGGATTCCCCGCGCCGAGCGGAGATGGTCGACGTCCTGCGCGGCGCGCTGGAGGCCGGGGTGGATACCTTTGACACCTCGGAGATCCAGGGCCCGTTTACCGGCGAGGAACTGCTGGGCGAGGCCCTGGGCGGTCGCGGCACCGTGGTCACCAAATTCGGCTGGGAGATAGAAGGCGGCACCCCGACCGGCCGGCTCAACTCCCGCCCGGAGGTTATCCGGGCCAGCGCTGAGGGCTCGCTGCGGCGCCTAGGGAGGGACCAATTGGACGTCTACCTCCAGCACCGCGTGGACCCGCAGGTGCCCATCGAGGAGTTTGCGGGTACTGTCGGCGAGCTCATCCAGGAGGGCAAGGTCGCCCGTTTCGGCCTGTGCGAGGCCGCCCCGGATACCATCCGTCGCGCGCATGCGGAATGCCCGCTCAGCGTTATCCAGCACGAATATTCCCTGTGGACCCGTGGCCCGGAGGCCACCGTCCTGCCGGTCGCCCGCGAGCTGGGCCTGGATTTCATGGCCTATTCCCCGCTGGGCAAGGGCTTTTTGGCCGGCTCGGCCCAGCCGAACGATGACTCCTCGTCGCCGCGCCTGCACGCGGAGAACTTCGCGGCGAATAGGCAGCTGGCTCAGGCCCTCTTCGCGCTGGCCGAGGAGTGGGGGATGACCCCGGCGCAGCTCGCGCTGGGCTGGCTGCTGGCCCAGGGCACGGATATCTACCCGGTGGCCGGCAGCACCAACCTGGAGCGCATCCGCGCCAACGCCGCGGCACAGCCGCTGGACCCGGCCCAGGTCGAGGCCGTCGATGCCGCCGTGGCCGCCCACCCCGTGGCCGGCGCGCGCTACACGGACAAGCACCTGTCGTTTATGGATGCTGGCCTGGAAAACTAGGCCGGCGGCACAGCCCTAGCCGGCGCTATCGGCCTAGCCGGCGACGGCCGGCTCGCGGACTGGGACGGGCGTCGCCTTGGGCGGGCTGAGGCGCCGCAGCGCGGCGGCCAAGACCAGCTCGATTGGCCCGCGGGAGAACTTGGACAGCCACAGGCGGCTAAAGACCACCAGGAAGGCGCAGATGCCCAGGTAGATGCCCAGCACCCACCAGGTCTGCCCCCGCCCGGAGATGCGCTGGGTCATCCCCAGGCCGAAGTCATAGAAGATCAGGGACGCCAGGATGTTCTGCAGGATATAGCAGCTCAGGGCCATCCGGCCGACGGCTTGGAGGCAGCGGCCGATAACGCCGGCGTGGTTGTTCTTGCGCACGTAGAACTCCGCCACGGCGGCCAGGATCCCGAAGGCCGCGAACGAGGAGGTCAGGTAGCGGGTAATCGCGCTGGCGTCCATGGTGGCAAAGGCGCGCAGGGCCCAGTCCAGGGGTAGGCCGACGCCGAAGGCGAGCAGGAGCACCCGGCGGCGCAGGCGAGATTGCGCGGGGAGGAAGAGGCCGGCGCGGTAGAGGCGCGCGCCGATGAGGAAGAGGGCAATGCCCATGGCAAACATGATGGCTACCTCGTAGCGCCCGCTCCAGAAGCCCGCGAGGCGGTCCTGGACCATCGGCCAGTAGTGCGAGGTGTCGGGGAAGAGCTCCTCCCAGATGTTTGCGTCATCGCCCATCGCGTTGAGATCCATTTGGGCCGCGTGCTTGCCCTGCCAGTTGCTCACGGTGATAAGTCCCAGGACCACCAGGTGGACGCTCAGCGAGAGGCCGATGGCCCAGTTCTGGACCTTCTCGCTGCGGGCGAGCAGCCCGGCTACGACCAGCGCGATGAGGCCGTAGCCCATGAGCACGTCGTAGGAGAAGATGAAGATGTAGTGCAGCAGGCCTTCGAGGACCAGAAGGCCCGCCCGCCAGCGGTAGCCGCCGGGCCAGGGGAGGCCGCGGCGCAGCGCGGACTGGCGCTGGATCTCCATGCCGATGCCGAACATGATGGTCAGCAGGCCGAGGAATTTGCCGTCGCTGACCAGGTAGAGGAGGAAGTCGACGAGCAGCTCGTCTTTCGGTCCGGTGGCGGTGCCGGTGAACCAATTCGTGACCTCCTGCGCCATGGTGGAGGTGGAGAGCACGGTGTCGAAGTCCCGCGCCAGGTTGGCGAAGATCCAGATATTGGTGAGCAAGGTGCCCAGGATGGCGACGCCGCGCAGGACGTCCAGAGCCACAATGCGAGACGCCGGCAACGCCCCGTGTCCTTTATTCATGTAGAGCCTTCTTTCTGCTTCGAATTGACTGAGCAGAAACTCTAAACGCGACGGGTGGAAAGTTACTGGGGCTAGCATGCGCGCTGGCCCCGAAGATGCCGCTAACTAGCCCTGGAAAAGCTGGATGATTGCTTGGCGGTTGACCTTGCCCGGGCCGGTGGTGGGAAGCTCGTCCATCCGGCGCAGATCCTTGGGCAGCTGCCAGCGTGGGGTATCGGTTTCCTCGAGCGCGTCGATGATGTCCCCGCGGGAGGCCCAGCCGGTGTAGGCGGCCACGATGGCCTGGCCCAGCCGCGGGTGGGGGACACCGACCACGCAGACGTCGTTGACGCCGGGCACGGACTGGATGGCGCGCTCGAGCACCTCGGGGTGCAGCTTCAGCCCGCCCGAGTCGATGATGTTGTCCAGGCGGCCGGTGACCTCCAGCCGGGCGGTCTCGCCCTGGCCGTGGAGGAGACCGCCGTCGGAGGTGGCGAACCAGCCGGGCCGGGCGAAGGCCGGGTGATCCGGCACGTTGCGGTAGCCCTGGGCGATGGTGGGCCCGCCCAGGTAGATGCGGCCGTTGTCCACGGCGACCTGGGTGCCGGGCAGGGCCTGGCCGTCGTAGACGCAGCCGCCGGCGGTCTCGGAGGAGCCGTAGGTGGTCACGACGGCGATGTCCAGCTTGGCCGCGGACTCGGCGAGCTGCGGGTGCAGGGCCGCGCCGCCGACCAGGATGGCGTCGAAGGCGCGCAGCGCCTCGATGCCGGCCAGGGAGTCTAGCGCCTTGCCCAGCTGCATGGGGGTCAGGCCGGTGTAGAGGCGATCCCCGGTGCGGTTAAGTTCTGCGGCGGCGTGGGCGAAGGCGTCCACGTTGAAGCCTTCCGTCAGATCCAGGCACCAGGGATCCACGCCGGCGACGAGCGATCGGACCAAGACTTGGAGGCCGGCGATGTGGTGGGCGGGCATCGCCAGCAGCCACTGGCCGGGCCCGCCCAGGCGCTGGTGGGTGGCGTCCGCGCTGGCGACCAGGTTGACCGCGGTTAGCTGCGCGCCCTTCGGGGTGCCCGTGGACCCGGAGGTGGGTACCACCAGGGCGATGTCGGCGTCGATGGGCTGGCCGCAGCGCTGGGAATTGGTCAGCACGGTGGTCTTGGCGCGGTCCGTGGCGGGCACGGGCAGAAAAGACTTATGCCCCGCTATCGCCGCCTCCAGGTCGGGGAGGATGGCGGCGGGCCGGTCGGGGTGGACGGCTAGCGGGGCGAGGAGATGAGTCACGGTCACATAGTTTAGCCGCGGGCGGCGCGTTTGCCGAAGAAGATGCGGTCCAGGGAAATCTGGCCGGCGCCAACGGCGACGAAGGTGAGGGCGGCCGCGGCGATTGCGCCGACGAGCTCCCAGCCGCCACCGTCGATGAACAGGCCGGAGGAGAAGTGGTTGGCGAAGACGCCGGCGCCGATCATCTGCAGGACGACTAGGCCGCTGACCCAGCGGGTGAACAGGCCGGCGATGATGAGGATGCCGCCCACGAATTCGATGACGGCTGCCACGACGGCGGCCAGGCTGGCGGCCGGCACGCCCATGGCGTCGAAGGAGTCGGTGGTTCCGGCAATTCCCCACTCGCTGAACTTCTGCCAGCCGTGGCCCATGAGGATAATGCCGAGGGCAATACGGGAAACAAGGAGGGTAATAGAGCTGCTGATTCTCATGGCCAACACTTTACATTTTAACTAATGTGCTGTCCATTCCAGAGAGAAAACTTGTTGAAAAGTCCGCAAAAATTATCGCAGACACATCAGAATTTATTAAGCGTACGGTTGGGCTTTTGGCACTTCCGAAGAATGCTGACAACCGTCCCGTTGTAGTCATCGGCGCTGGCGTTTGGGCCAGCGCACCTCTTTGATGCTTTCCGTCCGCGGCGGAGTAGTGCACTTGCCCGACCCCGTCTCCCCGGAGGCCCTCGATAGGGCCAAGGCCTATATCGACGCCAACCTGGAAGAGCACGTGGCCAACTTCAACGAGACCAAGGGCGGCGGCTTTTCCGCCGGCGAGGTCAAGTACTTCAACGACAACAACGAGGCCGCCCGTGGCGCCTGGCTGGTCATCGAGGCCGTCCCCGAGGTCGTCGATATCAAGAACGACACCTACGAGGGTCTTAAGGACGCCCTCGACGACGATGCCGTGTTGGCTACCAACTCCTCGTCCTACGCGTCGAGCACCTTCGTGGACCACGTCAAGGATCCGACCCGCTTTTTGAACCTGCACTTCGCCATGCCGCCGGTGCAGAACTTCATCGAGATCATGGGCTCCGGCCAGACCGACCAGGAGCTCTTCGACTTCATGCTGGAGCACATGGCCACCTACGGCCTGCAGGTCGTGCCGGTGTACAAGGAATCCACCGGCTTTGCCATCAACCGCGTCTGGGCCGCCATCAAGCGTGAGGTCCTCACCGTCCTGGGCGAGGGCGTCTCCGATCCGGAGGCTATCGATGCCGCCTTCAAGGAACTGACCCAGGGCACCGTCGGCCCGGTGGAGATGATGGACCGCGTCGGCCTGGACACGGTGCGCAACATCGAGCGCCACTACGACGACGAGCTGCCCTGGACCCCCGACCCCCCGCTGGAGCTGCTGGACAAGATGGTCGACGACGGCAAGCTCGGCCTGAAGTCCGGCGAGGGCTTCTACCGCTGGGAAAACGGCCAGCCGCAGAAGTAGCGGCTAGTAGTAATAGGGGAAGTCGTCCCAGTTGGGCTCGCGCTTTTCGAGGAAAGCCTCCTTGCCCTCGACCGCCTCATCGGTCATGTAGGCCAAGCGGGTCGCCTCCCCGGCGAAGACCTGCTGGCCCATCAGGCCGTCATCGGTCAAGTTAAACGCGAACTTCAGCATGCGCTGCGCGGTGGGGGACTTCATGTTGATTTCGCGGCCCATTTGGATAGCCGTGTCCTCGAGCTCGCCGTGATCGGCGACCTCGTTGACCGCGCCCATCTCGTACATCCGCTGGGCGTCGTAGGTCCGGCCCAGGAAGAAGATCTCGCGCGCGTACTTCTGGCCCACCATCTTGGCCAGGTAGGCGGAACCAAAGCCGGCGTCAAAGGATCCGACGTCCGCGTCGGTCTGCTTGAAGCGCGCCTCCTGGCGGCTGGCGACCGTCATATCGCAGACCACGTGCAGCGAGTGCCCGCCGCCGGCCGCCCAGCCGTTGACCACGGCGATAACCACCTTCGGCATGGTCCGAATCAGGCGCTGGACCTCCAGGATGTGCAGGCGCCCGCCCTCGACCTTCTCGCGCGCGGTATCCACCGTGGACTCGTCCGCCGTGGCGTCATCGTGCGCGTGCTCCGTGGCGTAGCGGTACCCGGAGCGACCACGAATACGCTGGTCGCCGCCGGAGCAAAACGCCCAGCCGCCGTCCTTCTGGCTGGGCCCGTTACCGGTCAGCAGCACCGTGCCCACATCAGGCGTGCGCCGCGCGTGGTCCAGCACCCGGTACAGCTCATCCACCGTGTGCGGCCGGAAAGCGTTGCGCACCTCCGGCCGGTCAATCGCCACGCGCACAATCCCATCCGCCCGGCTCTCCCCGCGCAGCCGGTGGTAGGTCACATCCGTCAAGTCCTCGAAGCCGGCAACCGGCGCCCACATCTCCGCCTTGAACGGGTTGTCCGTGCTGTATTTCCTTTGCTCAGTCATGGTCTCGACTGTAGTCAATCCCGACGGACAAAAGGCGTGCGGGCACCGCTCTAAACCCGGCTCCATGAAAGAGGGCCAGAAGAACCGAAGTCCAAAAGAATAGAAACCTACAAGCGAACCAGAAAACCTCAAGCCCCACGGTTGACTTCACCAAACCCTGAAGTAAACTTGTAAACCTCAAGCCGT
>NZ_JAYWMH010000008.1:0-139317 GCF_040946105.1 Corynebacterium sp. LK2590 | reverse complement strand
CAGTTAAAGCTGGTGCCGGCCGGGGGTTGGTTTATCTCCGGGGGCAGGCTTAGGCGACTTCCCAGATGAGGGAGGACTTCGGTTCCTTCCCGCAGGAGGCGACGATGCCGTCGTATTCGCGCTGGACCAGCTCGATGTCCCAGTGCCGCCCGTCGCGGTGGCTAACGCGCACGGGCCCGGAGCCGGTGTCCGTGGGGCGCAGATCCGCGTATCCCAGCTCCTCGCCGGCCTCGATGAGGCGGCGGGCGACCTCCAGCTCGGCTACCTGCCCGCGCTGGGAATACAGGCCGCGGCCACGGTTGGCCGGGTAGAAATAGCTGCCGTTCAAGGCCTGCTTGGTCATCTCGCGCGCGGCCTCCAGGTTCAGGCGGCCGAAGGAGTAGCCCCACGGCATCAGCAGCACGGAGGGGGCGAAGCGATGGCCCTTGGTGTGGGAGGTCTCCCAGACAATCGCCGGGAAGATTTCGCCCAGCTGCACGGCCAGCGGGCGGCCCTTGATGGCGCAGCACTTGTCGCGCTTGGAGTGGGTGCACACCAGCACTAGGGGCGTGTCCAGCTCGCCGCCGCCGTTGCGGCCCGGGCCGGAAAGATCCAGGTTGAGGATGTCTTCCGGGCCTTCCAGCAGGAGCATTTCCATCTCCCCGCGCTCGGCCCAGACCAGGTAGCAGCGGTGCACGCTGCCGACCTGGTGGCCGGCCCGCCCGGGCCGCCGAATGAGCTGGAGGCCCGCCTGCCCGTCGAGTTTCTCTTTCAGCCGGGCGGTGAGCTCTGGGCTAAAGGTGCCGCCGTCCAGGATGTCGTGGGACCACCCGCCGGGCCACTCGAAGAGGACATAGACGGATTCCTGCTTCGCGGACCCAGCCAGCGGCTCGACGTCGACGTCGGAACACAGCGCGTCAGCTGCCCCGATCTTTTCAGCTGTTGACATGACCGTCATTCTACCTCCCGCCGGCCCGCCGAAAACCCCTAGCCAAGGCACTGCAATAATTTTATTTCCTTTCGAGTGAAATCGAACTCGTATTTTGTTTCTCCCTGGAAAAACCGCTACCGTAGGCACTATGTCTGTCCCTGACCGAGCCCGCCGGGCCCAAATTGCAGCAATTTTTATCACCGCTGCGTGTGGCCTGTCTGCCTGCTCGACGGACGGCTCCCGGGACATGTTCGCCGGGATTGGCGACGCCCACCCCACGGATTCTTCCTCGGCGGACTCCGACAAGCAGGATCACAACGTCTCCGGCCCCAGCCCCCTGGGCGACGCCAACAAGGAGATGAAGACCCAGCGCCCGCCGGCACCCGCCCGCCTGATGGTGACCAACATGCGCATCGGCCAGCACCCCGGCTTTGAGCGCGTGGTCTTCGACCTGGAGGGCGAGGGCCAGCCCGGCTGGTTCGTCGATTTCCAGGACCAGCCTACCCAGCAGGGCTCCGGCAAGCGCATCAACTACTACGGCGCGACCGCCCTCAACGTCAACATCGACGGCACCGTCCTGCCCTACGAGCTGGGCAAGGACGACCCGGCGCTCGGCACCATGACCGGCTACGGCAGCCTGATCACCGAGGTCACCAGCGCCGGCACCTTCGAGGGCCGCTCCCAGTTCATCATCGGCCTCGACCAGGCCCACCCCTACTCCGTGGAGGTCCTCGACAACCCGAAGCGCGTGGTCATCGACATCCTCGACCGCTAACCCGTACCGCGCAGAGACGCGGCACTGGCCCCGCCTTCCTAGACGTAGCTGGCTTCGACCGTCCAGCGCCCGGCCTGCCAATTGAGCAGCCAGGCCCGCGTCTTTTCTTGATCCGTGCCGACTATCTGCAGCCGCGCCAGGCGCGTGCCGGCGCCCGTCCACCAGCCCGTGTCCACCGGCCACGGGCCTGCCCACGCGGTGACCAGGTAGCGGTTTTTACCCCAGGCCAGGCCGGCCGGCTCAGCCGAGAGCAGCGCCTCCTCGGTGACGAAGACGTCGTGGCCTTCGGCATTGATCATCCGGATGCGGGCGGCCGGGTGGTTCGCGCTCGGGTGATCGAGCTCCAGCTGGGCCGGCAGCGGCGCCGGAATCCGGCCCGGCCAACTGCCCGGCGGCACGGGCTCGACCCGCTCGCCGTAAGGCACAAAATCGACCCGCTCGGCCACCCCGCGGCCGCCGCGGTCTACCGGCTGGACCACCTTGTCGATGCCCAGCTGGGACTGGACGCGCTCGATGACCTGCTGGGCGTGGGCGGCCGAACCCGCCCCGGATTCCACCAGGCTGTGTTGCTCCGGCTGGGCGACCTCCAGCGGTTCCAGCCCGAGCCCCACGATGCCGCCCTCGGCCTGGTTGCCCACCAGCCAGCCGTCGAGCTGCCAGCGCACCCGGTCCGCGGTGGCGGATTCGCTCAGCGCCGCGCGCGTGCGCCAGACCCGCCGCAGCTCCGTGCCGTCGGCCCACTGCGCGCTCACGCGCAGGCGCAGGCACGACAGCCCGGCCGCGCTCAAGCGCTGGTGCAGCTGGGCGGCCAGCTGGCGGGCGGCGAACGCGGCGGCGTCCACGCGCTCCAGCGGATCCTCCGGCCGCATCCACACGTCCAGTTCAGCACCCGCCAGCTCCGGGGCGACCCGCCGGTCCAGCTGCGCGCTGGCGATGGCGTGGCACCGCCGCCCGGCGTGGCCGAAGCGGCTGGTGACTTGGTGCAGCGGCAGCTGCGCCACATCCCCCAAGGTGGGCAGACCCAGCCGCACGAACTGGGCGACCAGCTCCGGCGGGCAGCCCAGGGAGACCTCCGCGGCCAGCACCTGGACGCTGCGCGGGGCCAAGAACTGCCGGGAGGCCCCTGGCTCCACCACCACGCCGAGCCCGCGGTCCCGGGCCGCGATGATGGCGGTGGCCAGCTCATCGGCCACCCCGACCGTCATGTCCAGGCCCTGGCGCGCGGCGGCGTCGACCAACATCTCCACCGCGATGGCCTCCCCGCCGTGGAAGCGGGCGGCCGCGGCGGCGTCCACCACCACGAGGCCGGGGCGGATGACCTCGATGGACGAGGCCACCGCGTCCAGGGATTCCACGATTTCGGCGAAGACGGCGCCCTCGCGCTCCGGCTGGGACTCCCAGACTAAAAGCTCCGGGCAGACCGCCTGGGCCGCCCGCACCCGCATGCCGCGGTGGACCCCGGCGCGGCGCGCGGCGGTATTGCAGACCTTCACGGCCCCGCCGGCGAGGACCCCGATGGGGCTGCCCGCCCCCGCGCCCTCCGGCAGGGTCTCGGCGTAGCGGGCGGCCTGGATGGGCCAGTCGGGAAACCAGAGCGCAGCAATCCGCACGGCCGGCGCGCTCATGCGCACCTCACCACGGACTGCGCCGGGCGCGACAGGTACTTCGAATACGCCTGCACGCGCACCTCGACCCCGCGGATGCGCCCGCACCCGCGCCCGATCCCCGGGTAGGACTCCACCTGGGCGTCCAACCGCAGCGCCGCGGACGGCACGTGCTGCCCGACGGTAATGAGCACCGCGCGCCCCTGCCGCAGCCGCGCCGCCACCGGGCGCGCCCGCGCGGGGCTTAGCACCCGCTGCTGGGAGGCCGCGCGCACGCGCTGGATGACAAAATCCATGCCCTCGACCAAGGTGGCGCTGACCGCCCACGGATCCGTGCCCGGGTCCGGCACCGCGACGACCTTGCTGATATCCCCGCGCTCGCACACCTGGGCCAGGGCCAGCTCCGGCCAGCCGACCAGGGCCACGTAGTAGCCTTCCTCCGTGGCTTGGCACACCAGTTCTATTATGAAGGCCGGGCACTCGCTGCACCGCACCGCGCTGCCGCGCACCAGGCCGCCCGCCGGGAGGGCGCCGGCCAGCGCGCCGCCCAGCTCAATCTGCTGCTCGGCAGCCTGCGCCCCGCGGGGCGCCACGCCGCCGGCCAGTGCGGCCTGCCCGCCGGACCCCCCGGAACTTTTGTTACTTCCCTGTTCAGCACCGCTTTCGGCGGAGCGTGCAGCGCGCTGCTGAGGCCCACGCGCGGGCAGGGCGGAGCCGCCGCCCATCTTTTCCATCTGCGCGCGCAGGGCCGCCACCCGGTCCTCGACCGACTGGCCCACCACTTGGGGAACACTTGTTTGCTGCACCCCTCAAGTATGAACTCTCCCCCGGACACATGCAAACGTCCGTTCGACTGGCGCAAGGGGTGTGCGCCTCACCTGGGATTAATCAGTCCAGGTCGCGGCTGGCCGCCCAGCGGGTGAGCTGATAGCGGTTGGACTGCTGGGTCTTGCGCAAGATATTGGAGGCGTGCGTTTCCACCGTCTTGATGGAGATGAACAGCTTCTGCCCGATCTCGCGGTAGGTATAGCCGCGCGCCAGCAGGCGCAGTACCTCCAGCTCGCGCGGGGTCAGGGCGTCGACTATCGGATCCTCGCCCTGGGCGGGCAGGGGCTTGGGCTCGCCCTCCGGTTCCGGCGCCGGCTCGCCGGCGGCGAAGACGTCCAGCACGAAGCCGGCCAGCCGCGGGGAGAAATACGCGTCCCCGCCGTAGACCTGCTCGACCGCCCGCGCCAGCTCCGCGCCGTCGATATTCTTAGTCACGTATCCGCGCGCCCCGGCGCGGATGAGAGCGATGACGTCTTCCGCGGCATCGGACACACTCAGCGCCAAGAACTTCGGGCCCGGCTCAATGCCCTGGATGACGGCCAGCCCGCCGCCGTCCGGCATGTGCACGTCCAGCAGGACCACGTCCGGCCGGGTCTCGTTGATGCCACGGATGGCCTCGGCGACCGTCCCGGCGTCCCCCACGATGTCTACCTTGTCGGCCAGCTCCGCGCGCACCCCGGCGCGGAAGACGGAGTGATCATCGACCAAGAAGACAGTAACCATGCCTATAACGCTACCGTGAGCTCCACTTCCGTGCCGGCCCCGGGCTGGCTATCCAGCCGTGCCGCACCGCCCGCGCGTTCCATGCGCTGCCGGATGGAGTCCCGGATCCCGTGGCGGTCGGCCGCCACCGCAGTCGGGTCAAAGCCCACGCCGCGGTCGCGCACGAACAGGGTCAGCTCGCCTGCCAGCACCTCGCAGAAGACGTCGACCGTGTCCACCTGCGCGTGCTTGCCGGCGTTGACTAGCGCCTCGCGGGCCGCCTCGACCGCCAGCTTGGTGTTGTCGCTCAGGGGCGCGTCCTGCCCCACGGTCACCGGACTAATCCGCACGTTGAATAGGTCCTCGACCTCGGCGCAGGCGGCTTCCACCGCGCCGAAGATGGTCTCCGGGGTGGCGGAGTCGGCATCGAAAAGCCAGGCCCGCAGCTGGCGCTCCTGGGAGCGGGCCAGCCGCGCGACCTCCGGGCCATCGTCGGCGCGTTTCTGGATAAGCGCCAGGGTCTGCAGCACCGAGTCGTGCAGCTTGGAGGCGATAGCCGTCCGCTCGTCCGCCGCCGCCTTCGCCGCCTTTTCCTCCGCCAGCGAGCGCCACAGCTTCAGCACCAGCGGGATGACCAGCACGCCCAGCCCCAGCATGGTCAGCAGGGAGGCCACCAGCGCCGAGCTGAACCCGTGCTCGCGGTCCCAGAACACCGCCATGACCACCGTGCCGGCCAGCACCAGGGCAAAGCCGGCCGCGAGGCTGCCCATGCCGAGCAGCGTATTCGTCGCGCGATCGTAGGCCTGCCAGGCCAGCAAGGCGCCCACCGCGACGAAAGCCAGCGGCATCAGCACCTGCGGCGGCACGCCCAGCACCACCGTCGCGATTGCGACCCCGGCCGCCAGCGCGAGGGCCACCACCAGCCCCCAGCCCCAGCGCGGGATCTCCCACTGCGAGGCCGGGGCCTGGGCGCCCTCCCGGGCCGGGGTGCAGATCCACAGGCCCGCGTACAAAATCAGCCCCACCCCGGAGACCAGCGTCAGCCCGGCCAGCGCCAGGCGCACCCAGAGGATGTCCACGCCTAGGTTTTCGGCCACACCGCTGGCCACGCCGGCGACCATCTTGCCCTGCTGCGGGCGCACCATGGCCGGGTAGGGTGCCGCGCGCCGCTGGGAATACGCGGCGGGCTCGGACGGGGGAGTACTCATAGATCAATATCGTGCCACGCTCCCGCGCAGACCACATCCGGGATCACCCTGAGAGGTCTAATCCGGGCAAAGATCAGGGCGCTCCCCGATGTGCGGGGCAGGCACGCAGACCATACTTAAAGCATGACTTCCCCATACGAGCCTTTCCACTCCACGCCCCGCTCCGAACCCCACTCCGAATCTCATTCGGATCCCCACGCTGCCGCCTCCGCTAACGATGCCCCCGCCAGCCCCTATTCCGCCCCCACCCACTCCGATTCCACCGACGGGCTGGGCGAGACCCTGCGCGCCATGTGGGCCACCCGCCCGCCGCGCATCCCCGCCGAGCAGGGCGGCAACGCCAAGATAGCCGGCGTGTGCGAGGGCATCGGCGCCCGCTTCGGCATCGACCCGGTCCTGCCCCGCGTGGCCTTCGTCGCCACCACCCTCGCCTTCGGCGGCGGGCTGGCGGCCTACTTCTTAGCCTGGGCGCTGATGCCCCGCTATTCCAAGGCCTCTTCCCCGGTCGAGGATCTCTTCGGCCGCCGGGACGGGGAGACTTCCGAGTCGGGGCTTGCCATCGCCTTGCTCATCGGCTTCCTGATGACCTCCGGGGCCTGGTCGGTAACCATCATGGAAGACTCCTTCTTCCCCTCCTTTAGCTCCTCGGCCCTAGGCATTGCCCTGTTCACCGGCCTCATCTGGTTCTTCCTGTACCGCCGCCGCCCGACCCCGCCGGCGGGACTTTTAGCGGCCGGGCAGCTCGCCCAGACCGACGCGCAGCAGGCGCAGCCGGCCGCGGACCCGGAGGTGGACATGTCGATGTTCACCCCGGTGGACGGCTACCCCTTCCCACCGGGCCGGAACACCCCGCCGGCCTGGGACCCGCTGGGCGCCGCCCCGGACACCTGGCACTTGCCGGACCCGCGCCCGGCCGAACAGCCGAAGAAGAAGCGATCCCTCTTCAAGACCCTCCTGGTCATCGCCTTGAGTTTCTTCGGCGTGGCCCTGGCCGCCGCCCTCGTCATCGCCGCCACCGTGGGCTTCGGGGTGGTCCGCCACGTCGACAACCCCACCGACGGGCTGACGGTCACCGACGGCTTCGTCTTCGACGACCGCGAATACACTCCCACCTCGGTCAACGGCCTGCCGCAGACCTACGACTTCTCCGTCGGCTACGGCAAGGTGGACTTCAGCCAAATCCGCGACTGGGACCAGCTCAACCACCGCACCGAGGTCACCATCGACGCCGGGGTTGGCAACCTCGACATCGTCCTGCCGAAGGGGGTCTCCTACAGCCTGACCTGTGACGACGGCGTGGGTACCACCAACTGCCGCGAGCAGGACAACCCCGACGCCAAGTTCGCCGTCCACGTTGACGCCGGCGTTGGCAACGTCACCATCGACTACCCCACCGCCGCTGCCAATTCCTAGGCGCGCAGGTTAACCCCTCCGCTCTTAAAACCTCCGCCTAGGCTCGGGCTTTCCCTCGGTCCGGCTCCCGCTCCCCAATTCCTCACGCCCCTCTCCCTCGCCCATCCTCCCCGACGTGATTTTCACCCGGCTATGTATTTTTCCGGGAAATCATTCTCAGGGAGGATTAAGGTGAGGGTTTTCGCGTCCATAGTTAGGAGCTGCCAAAAACTTGCCCGTCTGCCACCCCGCGGTGCCAGAGCCTTAAATCCTGCCTTTGCCCCAAGGCCTTTACTCAAAAGGAGTACTAGCTGTTATGGCCATCGAGCCCGCTACCGCTAAGAGGAAAACCAAGAAGCCGCTGATCATCGGCGCCATTATCGCCGTGGTTGTCCTCATCCTCGGCGCGCTTGCCTGGTCCTGGTACGCCAGCGTGGCCAGCGGGAGCGTCCTGCAGGCCGACGACGTCACCGAGGTCACCCGCGGGGACGTCACCAACGCGGTCAGCGCCAACGGCACCGTGGCCGCCCGCGAAGAGGCCGTACTGTCCACGCGCCTGACCGGCCCGGTCTCCAGCGTGCGCGTGGGCGACCGCGTCCAGGCCCATCAGCCCCTGGCCGTCATTGACACCACCCCGGAGGAGCAGGAGCTGGCCGGCCAGCGCGCCACCCAGCGCACCGAGCTGCGCTCCGCCCAGAACCAGGTGGCCGACGCCCAGGCCGAGCTGGATCGCCTCTACACCGCCGCCGCCAACGGGGAGACCGAATCCGCCGCGACCGGGGCGACCGGCGAGGGCGAGGAGGGCGCCGCCGCCGCAGCCGGCGACATCCAGACCCAGATCGCCGCCCAGGAACGCGCCCTGGCCCGCGCCCAGGAGGACGTCTCTGCCGCGCAGGAGTCGGCCAACCTGGCCAACGCCGGGCTGGAAAACTCCATCAACGCCGGCACGCTGTCCGCCCCCTTCGAGGGAGTGGTGACCGCCCTGAACGCCCGGGAAGGCAGCCCCGCGGAAGGGCCGGTGGCCACCGTGGCGGACGACTCCACGCTGGAAATCCGCACCACCGTCAACGAGGTCGACATGCCCAACCTGCGCCCGGGCAACCGGGTGACGTTTACCTCCCCGAGCGCCCCGGGCAAGGAATTTGCCGGCAAGGTCACCGGCATCTCTCCGGTCGCCCAGCAGCCCAAGGCCGCCGCTGGCGCCGGCGCCGGCGGGGATAGCGCCGCGCTGGCCGGACAGGGCGGGGCCACCAAGGCGACCTTCCCAGTCACCATCGAGGTCACCGCGACACCGAGGGCCTGCACATCGGCTCCACGGCAAAGACCAAGATCGTCTCCGCGGAGGAAAAACACGTGCCCACCGTGCCGCTGACCGCGATTCTCAGCGAGGGGCAGCGCGCCTTCGTCCTCGTGGCCGAGCCCGCCGGCGACAACCCAGACGAGGACGGCTACCGCGTGGTCAAGCGCCCCGTGACCGTGGGCATTACCAGTGCCTTCGCCGCGGAGCTCAAGGGCACGGAGGTCAAGCCCGGCGAGATCGTGCTCACCCAGACCCGCGACCACGAGGATCTGGTCGATCAGAACGTCACCATCGCCGGATTCGAAGGCAGCGAACAGTGACCGAGAACCACGCCCTCATCGACATGCGCGGCATCGTCAAAAGCTTCAACGTCGGCACCGAAGGGGAACTGACCGTCCTGCCGGGCTGCGACTTCCAGGTCCCCCGCGGGGAATTCACCGCCGTGGTCGGCGCCTCCGGTTCCGGCAAGTCGACCCTGATGAACATCATCGGGCTGCTGGACCGGCCGAGCGCGGGCACCTACCTGCTCGACGGCATCGACGTGCTCGATAGCACCGACGACCAGCTGGCGCACTACCGCAGCCAGGCCATCGGCTTCGTCTTCCAGAACTTCAACCTGGTCGGCCGCATCAGCGCCGCCAAGAACGTGGAAATGCCCCTAGTCTACGCCGGCGTGCCCGCCAAGCAGCGCGCGCAGCGGGCCGCGGAGCTGCTCGAGCTCGTCGGCATGGCCGACCGCGCCCACCACCTGCCCAACGAGCTGTCCGGCGGGCAGAAGCAGCGCGTGGCCATCGCCCGCGCGCTGGCCAACGACCCCGATATCCTGCTCGCCGACGAGCCGACCGGCGCGCTGGACTCGCACACCGGCCGCCGCGTGATGGACCTTTTCCACACGCTGCACCGCGAGCACGGCAAGACCATCGTGTTCATCACCCACAACCCGGAACTGGCCGAAGAGACCGAACGCACCGTCACCATGCGCGACGGCATTTTGCAGGAGGAGCCCCGTGAGCATTAAGGAATCCGTCTTCCTGGCGCTAACCAGCCTGCGCACCAACAAGATGCGCTCGTTTTTGACGCTGCTGGGGGTCATCATCGGCATCGCCGCGGTCATCGCCATCATGACGCTGAGCGCCTCGCTGAAAAACCAGTTCCAGCAAAACCTGGACGACGCGGGCATCAACAACCTCAACGTCGATGTCACCTCCCGCCCCGCCGAGGGGGAGGAGGACGCCGAGGACCCGGCGGCCATGTACGGCTCCGGCGAGAGCATCGATAGCGCCTCGCTGATTAGCCCCGATCAGCTCGAGCAGCTGCGGAAGCACATGGGCGACATGGTCACCGGGATCGGCGTGGGAGAAAACTCCGCCACTTTCGGCAAGGTCTCCATGGACAACCAGCTCGTGCCCCAGGAGTTCTCCGCGACCACCCGCGGCATCAACCCGGACACGGCGCTGATTAACGGCGACCCGCTGGCGGCCGGCCGGGACATCGAGGACGCCGACATCGACGGCGCCCGCCCGGTGGCCGTGCTCAACGCGGACCTGTCGGAAAAACTCTTCGGCGCGGACCCGCACAACGCGCTCGGCCAATTCGTGGAATTTACCCCGGAGGAAGGCAACGCGGTAGATCTGATGGTCGTCGGTGTAAAGGCCCGGGAGGAATCCGCCGGCCTGCTTAGCGTCAACGCCGAGGATCTCAGCCTGACGGTCCCCTACCCGCTGGCGGCGAATTACTCGAAGCAGCCCGGCGCCGGCGAGGCTTTCAACCACCTGACGGTCCAGATGGCCAACTCGGTCGACAAGCAGGCCGCGGCCGACCGCCTGCGCGCGGCCTTAGACGAGATGTACGCGGACAACGACGCCTACCACGCCAAGGTCACGGACTTTAGCCAGGACATGGCCAGCTTCAACCAGGTCATTACCTCGCTGAGCATTGGCCTGGCCGCCATCGGCGGCATCTCGCTGCTGGTCGGCGGCATCGGGGTCATGAACATCATGCTGATCACCGTCACCGAGCGCACCCGGGAGATCGGCGTGCGCAAGGCCCTGGGGGCAACCCGCCGGGATATCCGCTGGCAGTTCGTCACCGAGGCCATCATCGTCTGCCTGGTCGGCGGCGTCATCGGCATCATCCTCGGCGCCCTAGCCGGCATGGCCGGTTCCGCCGCGATGGGGCTCCTCGCCTTCCCGCCACTGTCCGCCGTGGTCATCTCCCTGCTCTTCGCCCTCGCCATCGGCCTGTTCTTCGGCTACTACCCCGCCGGCAAGGCCGCTAAACTCGACCCCATTGAGGCCCTGCGGTACGAGTAGCTGGCCCCGCCGGACTGCTAAAACCGCGAAAATACACAAACCCGCCGCCGCTACCAGGACACGTTCCTGAGGTAGCGGCGGCAGGTTTTTATGCTGAAAGGCGCGTGCCTTCAGCTGAAGCCGGTTAAGCTTTCCGGCTTATTCCCACTCGATGGTTCCCGGCGGCTTGGAGGTCACGTCGAGCACGACGCGGTTGACTTCCTTGACCTCGTTGGTGATCTTGGTGGAGATCTTCTCCAACACGTCGTAAGGGATGCGGGTCCAGTCCGCGGTCATGGCGTCCTCGGAGGAGACCGGGCGCAGCACGATCGGGTGGCCGTAGGTACGGCCATCGCCTTGGACGCCGACGGAGCGCACGTCCGCCAGCAGGACCACCGGGCACTGCCAGATCTCAGCGTCCAGGCCGGCGTTGGTCAGCTCGGTGCGGGCGATGAGGTCCGCCTGGCGCAGGGTCTCCAGGCGGTCCTCGGTGACCTCGCCGATGATGCGGATGCCCAGGCCCGGGCCCGGGAAGGGCTGGCGGTTGACAATCTCTTCCGGCAGGCCCAGCTCGCGGCCCACGGCGCGGACCTCGTCCTTGAACAACAGGCGCAGCGGCTCGACCAACTCGAATTCCACGTCGTCCGGCAGGCCGCCGACGTTGTGGTGGGATTTGATGTTCGCGGTGCCGTCGCCGCCGCCGGATTCCACGACGTCCGGGTACAGGGTGCCCTGCACCAGGTAGTCCACGGTGGAGCCTTCCGGGGCGTCATCCAGCACGCCGGCGACGGCGCGCTCGAAGGAGCGGATGAATTCCGCGCCGATGGCCTTGCGCTTGTCTTCCGGGTCGGTCTTGCCGGCCAGCTTCTCCAGGAAGGAGGCGCGCTCGTCCACGGTGACCAGCTTGGCGCCCGTGGAGGCCACGAAGTCCTTTTCCACCTGTTCGCGTTCCCCGGCGCGCAGCAGGCCGTGGTCCACGAAGACGCAGGTCAGGCGGTCGCCGATGGCGCGCTGCACGAGGGCGGCGGCCACGGCGGAGTCCACGCCGCCGGACAGGCCGCAGATGGCCCGGCCGGTCTCGCCGACCTGAGCGCGGACGTCGTCGATGAGCTGCTCGGCGATGTTATCGGCGGTCCAGTTCTGCTCCAGGCCGGCGATCTCGGTCAGAAAGCGGGTCAGCACTTCCTGGCCGTGCGGCGAGTGCAGCACCTCCGGGTGGTACTGGACGCCGGCCATCTTCTTGTCCACGCACTCCATGGCGGCCACCGGGGCGCCCGCGGAGGAGGCGGTCACGGTGAAGCCTTCCGGGGCGGCCGAGACCGCGTCGCCGTGGGACATCCAGACCTTGTGGGTTGCTTCCAGACCGGCGTGCAGCACGCCGGACTGGTCATCCACGTGCAGGTCGGTGCGGCCGTACTCGCGCTCCCCGGTGGAGGAGACGGTGCCGCCCAAAGCGTGGTTCATGGCCTGGAAGCCGTAGCAGATGCCGAAGACCGGCACGCCGAGCTCCAGCAGCTCCGGCTTCAGGGCCGGGGCGCCGTCGGCGTAGACGGAGGAAGGACCACCGGAAAGGATCAGCGCGGCCGGGTTCTTGGCCTTGATCTCCTCCACGGTGGCGGAGTTGGGAACTACCTCGGAGTAAATCTGGGCCTCGCGCACGCGACGGGCGATAAGCTGCGCGTACTGAGCCCCGAAATCCACCACGAGGACTGGACGAGGGGTAGTGGAAGGCTTAGTCACCCCGCCAGTTTAACGCATAGACGGCCCGACGCTATAGCCTGGCCATCCCCCGCAACCTCCCCGCCTCGCGCCCGGTTGCAGAATCAAGCAATTCCCCCGAACTCATGCCCCGCGGTTTATCACTCGTCTATGCTAGAGTGTCATATTTCACACCAGACGAGGAGGAGAGGTAATGAGCACTCCCATCCACGGCGACGAGCTGCCTGAGCAACATAGCCCGGAGCATATTGCGCAGTCGCGCGAAGAATTCGACTTAGAGCACATCCACGAAGAGGACATCCAAGACCCGGTGGAGGGCGAAGACTCCTCCGCCGGCTCCGATCTGACGTGGGCTATCACCCTGTTCGGCACCGCGGTCGGCGCGGGCATCCTCTTTTTGCCGATTAACGCCGGCAGCTTCGGCTTCTGGCCGCTGCTTATCGCCACCGCCTTCATCGGGCCCGTGGTGTTTTTCTCCCACCGCACCTACGCGCGCATCGTCGCCGCCTCCCCCATCAAGGGCCTGGACGTTTTGCAGGTCATCACGGCGCTGACCGGGCGCAAGCGCGGGCTAGCCACGGCGCTGCTGTACTGGCTGGCCATCTACCCCACCGTGCTGATCTACGGCATCAGTATCACAAACACCGTCGACAGCTTCATCGTCAACCAGCTCGGCGGCCCGGAAATCAACCGCTGGGTGCTGGCCAGCGTCTGTATCGGCGTGCTCACCCTCGCCTTCGCCGCCGGCAAGAAGGCCGTGCTCTGGCTGGGCAACGCGCTGGTCTACCCGCTGATTATCGCCCTGGCGGTGGTCTCCATCTACCTCATCCCGCAGTGGGACCTGGCCAGCTTCTACAGCTACCAGTCGGACACGCCCCTGTGGAAGTCCCTGCTGCTTATCCTGCCGGTGCTGGTCTTCTCCTTTAGCCACATGGCGGCGCTGTCCCAGTTCGCGCTTGATGCCCAGCAGGGCCACGGCGATGACGTCGCCAGCACCGAGCGCCAGGTCTCCCGGGTGGAACTTATCACCGCCTGCCTGCTGGTGACCTTCACGATGTTTTTCGTCTGGTCCTGTTCCATGGCCATGGGCGCGGAAGGCATGGACGCCGCGGGCGAGGCCAACATCCCGATCCTGTCCTACTTCGCCAACGTTACCCACACCCCGTTCATGGCTTTCCTCGCCCCCGTGGTGGCCATCTGCGCCATCGCCTCGTCCTTCTCCGGCCACATGCTGGGCACCGAGGAGGGCACCAAGTACATCTTCCGCGTGCTCGCCCCGCGCACCGCGGACAAGCTCACGGGCAAAAAGCTCACCTACGTCATCTACGTGATGGTCTTTATCGGGTCGGTCGCCGTGGCGGTCTACAACCCGTCCATCCTGGACTTCATCTCCGTCGTCGGCGGCATCTTCGTCGCCTTCTTGGTCTACATCGTGCCCATGCTGCTCTTCCGCAAGGCCACCGCCTTCAAGCACTACGCCACCCGGCCGGACACCATCTTCGTCTTCGTCGTGGGCCTTGTCATCATGGCCGTCTCCGCCTGGGACATCGTCGCCGGCAGCTAGGACCGCCGCCGCGCTTAAACGGTCCGACGCGACTGGACCGGGAGTCTGCACGCAGGCCCGGGAGTCCGCGCGCAAAGACGCGAAGGAGGGCATCGCCGTGCTTGGCGATGCCCTCCTTTACTTTCTCGACCAGTGCCTCCCGGGTTTCGGGCGCTCTAGCTTTCCGGGGTCGTACTTTGTGCCGCGTGCCTTCCCGGCTTAGCCGCGGATGGCGAGGTTGACCTTCTGGAAGGACTTCAGGTCCGTGTAGCCGCACTTGGCCATGGCGCGTTTGAGGCCGCCGACCAGGTTGAACTGGCCGAAGGGCTCGTTCGACGGGCCGTGCAGGACCACCTCGAGGCTCGGGGCGTTGTGCTCGACCTCGCCGTCCAGGAAGTCGACGTCCAGGTCGCCCGGGACGGCGGCGGCGTAGTCCACGAAGCCGCGCGGGAAGCGCGGGTGGCCGGCCGCGGCCGGCCAGTACCAGCCCTTGCCGCCGGCCTCGCGGGCCGAGGCCAGAAGCGGGCCCAGGACGACGCCGTCGGCGCCGCAGGCCACGGCCTTGGTGATCTCGGCGGAGTTGACGAAGTCGCCGTCGGCCAACAGGTGCACGTAGCGCCCGCCGGTCTCGTCCAGGTAGTCCCGGCGCGCGGCCGCGGCATCCGCCACGGCGGTAGCCAGGGGCACGTCGATGCCGACGGTCTCCGGGTTGGTGTTCACGCCGCCGCCCACGATGACGCCGGCCGCGCCGGTGCGCATCAGGTGCAGGGCCGTGGTGTAGTCCGCCACGCCGCCGGCGATGACCGGCACGTCCAGGGAACCGATGAATTCCTTCAGGTTCAGCGGCTCGCCGCCGGTGCTGACGTGCTCGGCGGAGATCAGGGTGCCCTGGATGAACAGCAGCTCCGCGCCGGCCGCGATGACCACCGGGGCCAGCTCGCGGGCGTTTTGCGGGGACACGCGCACCGCCACGGTCACGCCGGCCTCCCGCACCTGGCGGATGCGCTCGGTCAGCAGGTCGGTGTCCAGGTCCGCGGCGTGCAGCTCCTGCAGCACGGAGTTATCCCCCGGCTGGGAATAGACCTGCTCGAGCGCGGCCTCCAGGTCCACGTGCCGGCCCCATAGGCCCTCGGCGTTGATAACGCCCAGGCCGCCCTGCTTGCCCATCTCGATGACGAATTCCGGCGTGGCCAGGGCGTCGGTCGGGTGGGAGACGAACGGGATGTCGAAGGTGTAGGCGTCGATGTGCCAGGTGGTGTCCACGTCCTTCGAGGACCGCGTGCGCCGGGTGGGCACCAGGGAAATATCGTCCAGGTCGTAGGTGCGCTGCGCCTGCCGCCCCAGTCCGATTTCTACGTAGTCGCGCATGTGCTGCTCCTTGTCTGTGAGTGTTGCGACGTTGCGGGTAGTGCTACGTGTCGTTTAACGGGTCTTCTACGCGCTGCTTATCGGTAGTTCGGGGCCTCGGCGGTCTGCTGCAGATCGTGCGGGTGGGACTCGCGCAGGCCGGCCGCGGTGATGCGGACGAAGCGCTTGGTCTTGAGATCCGCGATGGAGGCCGAGCCGGTGTAGCCCATGGCCGCGCGCAGGCCGCCGATGATCTGGTGGGTGATCGCGTCGATCTCGCCGCGGTAAGGAACCTTGCCTTCCACGCCTTCCGGCACCAGCTTGTCCTCGCTCTTGACGTCGGCCTGGAAGTAGCGGTCCTTGGAGTAGGAGCGCTTCTCGCCGCTCAGGCCGCGGCCCTGCATGGCTCCCATGGAGCCCATGCCGCGGTAGCGCTTGTACTGCTTGCCGCCCACGACGACGATGTCGCCTGGGGCTTCCTTGGTGCCGGCGAACATGGAGCCCAGCATCACGGTGTCGGCGCCGGCGGCCAGGGCCTTGGCGACGTCGCCGGAGTACTGCATGCCGCCGTCACCGATGATCGGAACGCCGGCGGGGCCGGCTACGGCGGCGGCCTCCATGATGGCGGTGATCTGCGGCGCACCCACGCCGGCGACCACGCGGGTGGTGCAGATGGAGCCCGGGCCGATGCCGACCTTGATGGCGTCGGCCCCGGCGTCGATCATGGCCTGGGCGGCCTCGCGGGTGGCCAGGTTGCCGCCCACGACGTCGACGCGGTGGCCGAAGTCCTTCTTCACGCGGGAGACCATCTCCAGCACGCGGTTGTTGTGGGCGTGGGCGGAGTCGACGACTAGCACGTCGACGCCGGCGTCCACCAAGGCGCCGGCGCGCTCGTAGGACTCCTCGCCGGTGCCGATGCCGGCGGCGACCAGCAGGCGGCCGGAGGAATCCTTGGAGGCGTTCGGGTACTGCTCGGACTTCACGAAGTCCTTGACGGTGATGAGGCCGACCAGCACGTTGTTGTCGTCCACGATGGGCAGCTTCTCGACCTTGTTGTTCGACAGCAGCTTCAGGGCCTCGCTCTTGGACACGCCCTCCTTGGCCACCACCAGCGGCATGGAGGTCATGATGTCCGAGACCTTGCGCTGGAAGTCCGGCTCGAAGCGCATGTCGCGGTTGGTGCAGATGCCCAGCAGGACACCCTTGTCATCGACCACCGGCAGGCCGGAGATGCGGAACCGCGCGCACAGGGCGTCGACTTCCTCGATGGTCATGTCCGGCGAGGCCACCACCGGGTCGGTAACCATGCCGGACTCGGAACGCTTGACCGTTTCCACCTGCTCGGCCTGCTCCTGGGTCGACAGGTTGCGGTGCAGCACGCCGATGCCGCCCTGGCGGGCCATCGCGATAGCCATGCGCGCTTCCGTGACCGTGTCCATGGCCGCCGAGGACAGCGGGATGCCCAGCCGGATGTTGCGGGTAAACTGCGCCGAGGTGTCTACCTCCGAAGGCACGATATTGGATTCGGCCGGCAGCAGAAGCACATCATCAAAGGTCAGCCCATTGAGCAGGATCTTATCCGGGTCGTTTCCCCCAGTTTGCACGCGGTTGTCAGTCATCTTGAGTGCCCATCTCCTTAACACGAAGCCGAATTTTGGTGGTATGCACCCTAACTGTAGTGCCTTTTAGCGCCACATCGTGAGTCCGGGGGAGAATTGCCTAAGTCTGGTTGAGTAAATAGGCTTCTAAACTGTGAACTTTTTCGCCAATATGCCCCGCGACCCATTTGCCGACGACCCCAATGATCCCGCCTCCTTCCTGGAAGAAGACGAGCAGGCACAGCCGCTGAGCCAAGAGGAGCGCGCCGCCGTGATCCACGACCTCGCCTTGGTCCAGGAATTCGCCCGCGCGCTCGGGCCCCGCGGAGTGGACGGAATCTTCTTCTACTGCGAGGACTGCCAGGAAAACCACTTCTACGAGTGGGACATCATGGCCGCCAACATGCGGGCAACCCTGAACAACGAGCTCGCCCCGGTGCACGAGCCGGGCGCTGAGCCGGACCCGAACCGCTACGTGCCCTGGGACTACGCCCTGGGCTACCTGGACGGCCTCGACGCACGCTAAAACCGCCCCCGGCGAAAGGTGGGCTCCACCCCACCCCGCCAAGAGCGGTTTAGTTAAAAGACGTTTTCTAAAAGGACCTAGCTGCTACTGCTGCACCTGCGGCGGAGCGAGTTCACCGTCGTTTTCCTCCGGGGAAGCGCTCGGCTCCTCCGTGGGTTCTACCGGTGCGGGCAGCGGGTTGGGCAGCCCGGTCTCGGTCACCGTAACCGTCACGGTCTGGGTGGCCTTCTCCGTCACCGTGGTCGGCTCCGGGGCAGGAGCCGGCTTGTTGGCCTCCGCGTCCTGCTCGGGCGGCAGGGTCTCGGTCACCGTCTCCGTCGGGCGCGGGCGGGCCACCCGCGACGAGCGGGCCTTGTTCTGCTTGACCTCGGCGTCGGCTTCCTTCTCTTCAGCGAGGTTGAGCATCTTGCGGGCCTCGGCCAGCAGGGACTGCGCGCCCTCCCAGTCGCCGCTGGCGGCGCGGGACTCGATCTCATCCAGCTTGCCGGCCAGCTCGACCGACTGCGGATCGTGCTGGGCACCAAAGCCCTGGGTGTTGTAGACGACCGCGCCGGCCCCGGCGATAACCAGGGTGGCCGCGGCCGCACCAATGAGGCCGTGGACGAACGGGCGCGGGCGCTTGGCCTTACGGCGATCCGCCAGCGAGGCCACGGAGGCCCCCGCGGCGTTCCCCGCGTCCTCGGCCGACTCAGCGCCTTCGAGGGGAGCCACCACCGGCACCGGCGGCAGCGGCTGGTGGACCTCGTTACGCAGGTCCATGAACAACGCTGCTAGCTCGTCGCTGCCGTCACTGGGGTCTTTTCCTGCGGATAGATCGGTCAGGAAGTGATCGTCATCAACTAAGGGCTGCAGCTGATCGGCCAAGTCATTAGTGTCATCGGGCCGACGTCGCTTTGACATGATCATCCCTCCTTTCCGATCCTGCCGTGCAGGATATTTTAAAAAAATCTGGTTTTTAGTTGTTATTGAGATTCAGCCAGCCGCTTGCGCAACTGCCCGAGGGCTCGGTGCTGAGCTACCCGGACCGCGCCCGGAGTAGAACCTACGGCTGCGGCTGTTTCCTCCGCGGAAAGGCCCACGAACACCCTTAAAATCACAATGTTGCGAGCCTTTTCACTTAATGTATCGAGTAACTCGCGAACTCTGTTACTTCCATCTGTAACCAGCGCGTATTCCTCCGGGCTGTGGCCGGAGGCCGTCTGTTCCGGCAGGTCCTCGGTGGGCACCGAGTGGTCGCGCCCCAAGTTGCGGTGCGCGTCCGCCACCTTGTTAAAAGCGATGCCGTAGACGTAGGCCATGAACGGCCGCCCCTTGTCCTCGTACTTGGGCAGGGAGGTCGCCACGGCGAGGCAGACCTCTTGCGCCACGTCGTCGGCCGTCGGATGGCGGTGACCGCCGATCCGGGCGCGGCAGTACCGCACCACCTGGGGGTGGATCAGTCGGATGACCTCTTGCAGAGCCCGGCGATCGCCCGATACCGCCGACGGCACCAGGGCCGCTAGCTCGGTCTCGGAATCACTCACGGTTGGGCTCTACTTTCTCAGTTACGGTTTCACAGCATCGCCTCGGCCCGGGCACCCGGGAAGGGGTGCGGGAGCGGGCGCGGGCTCGGTTCGGAAATTAGCCGTCTCAGAACTATACCGATGATCAGCGTCTAATTCATCATCGTGATTTTACTTTTAGTTACGGCACGGAGTCTGCCACCTGGCTCTTTCTACCCCGAAGGTAGTAGCCCACGCCGTGGTAGACAAAGTTCACCAAACTTTAACCTTTGCACATATGGCCAGGCCAGGCAACTAATTACCAAGATTTACATAACCAGAAAACCAGCTGGCAACCAGCTGGCAACCAAACGTTTACCAATCCGGACCACACTGCCAAATCGGAATACTTCAAGTCCCGAATTAACCAATTGAGGAGATTTCGTCGTGTCACAGCCGCATCTGCTTCCCGGACCCAACGCAGATTTTTGGGAATGGCAACTGCATGGAGCATGCCGCGGGAAGAACTCGGATGTTTTCTACCACCCGGACGGGGAACGCGGCCGTGCCCGCGCGCAGCGTGAAAACCGCGCGAAGGCCATCTGCAACGCGTGCCCGGTCATCGAGCTGTGCCGCGAGCACGCCCTCCAGTCCGCTGAGCCCTACGGCGTCTGGGGCGGCATGTCCGAGTCCGAGCGCTCCCACGCCCTGCGCGCCCGTAACAAGCGCGCCCAGGTCACCAAGGTCGCCCCGGTTTCCGTCTAGGCGGTTTCCCGTTAGGGCTTGACCCCTACCGCCACTGGCGCACAGGCCACCGCGCTGCCCCATAGTGCAGCCTGCTGCCCTGCGCCCGGTGGCGCCTTTTTGTGGCTGCCTAGACCTCGTGGGCCAGGTAACGGGCCAGGTAGCTGCCGGTGACCGAGTCCGCGACTTCGGTGAGCCCGCGCAGGCTCGTGCTGGCCACGAGGCGGCCGCCGGCCGAGCCGGCCCCGGGACCCAAATCGATGACGTGATCGGCGTGGGCGATAACCGCCGGGTGGTGCTCGACGCAGACAACGGTGTGCCCGCTGTCGACGAGTTCGTCCAAAAGCTCCAGCAGCACCTGCGTGTCCAGCAGGTGCAGGCCGGTGGTCGGCTCGTCCAAGATGAGCACGTCGGCCGTCGCCTTCTTATCGGCCATATGCACGGCCAGCTTCAGCCGCTGGCGCTCCCCGCCCGACAGGGTGTTGAGCGGCTGGCCTAGGTGGATATAGCCCAGGCCGACGGTACGCAGGATCTCGCAGATTTTCGCCGCGGCCGGCACCCGGGATTCCTTGGCGGCGAAGAACTCGGCGGCCTCCGCGGCGGGCATGTCAAGGACCTCGGCGATGTTTAAGCCGCCGAAGGTATACGCCAGCACCTCCGCGGAAAAGCGCTTACCCTCGCAGACCTCGCAGGGCACGTCGACCCCGGTCATCACGCCCAGCTCCACGTAGACCACCCCGGCGCCGTTGCAGTTCGGGCAGGCGCCGGCGGAGTTGGCCGAAAACAGCGCGGGCTTAACCTCGTTCGCCTTGGCGAAGGCCTTGCGGATGGGCTCGAGCGCGCCCGTGTAAGTCGCCGGGTTCGAGCGCCTCGACCCGGTGATGGTGGCTTGGTCGACCATGAGGACGCGGCCGTCCTCTATAAGCTGCTGCGGCAGGCAGGCCAGCAGCGAGGACTTGCCCGAGCCGGCCACGCCGGTAATGGCGGTGAGCACCCCGGTGGGGATGTCGACGTCGAGGTCGCGCAGGTTGTTTTCGCTCGCGCCGCGCACCTCGATGGCCCCGGTGGGCGTGCGGACCTCCTCCTTGAGGCCGGTCTGCAGGCCCAGCGCCCGCGCGGTAGCCGTGTCCGCCTTTGCGAGTTGCTCGACGGTGCCGGTGAAGACGACCTCGCCGCCGCTCTGCCCGGCGCCGGGGCCGAGCTCCACCACGTAGTCGGCGATGTCGATGGTCGCGCGCTTGTGCTCGACCACGAGGACGGTATTGCCCTTGTCCCGCAGGCGCAGCAGCAGGCGGTTGAGGCGCTCGATGTCCTGCGGGTGCAGGCCCGCGGTCGGCTCGTCGAAGACGTAGGTGATATCCGTCAGCGCCGAGCCCAAGTGCCGGACCATGCGGGTGCGCTGCGCTTCCCCGCCCGAGAGGGTGCCCGCCGGCCGGTCTAGGCTGAGGTAGCCCAGGCCGATCTCCACGGCGCTGTTGACCGCCTGGCGCAGGTTGTCCACCAGTGGGGCCACGCGGGCATCTTCCAGGCTCTCCAGCCAGGAGTAGACCTCGGTCAGCTCCCATTGGGAGACCTCCGCGAGGGAAACACCCGCGATATAGGACCGGCGGGCGTGCTCGGCCAGGCGGGTTCCCTCGCAGGCCGGGCAGTCGACGAAGCGGGCGGCGCGCTCGACGAACTCCCGCATCTGTTTGGGCAGCTGCTGCGGGTCTTTGGACAGCGTCGAGCCCTCCAGCCTCGGTACCAGGCCCTGGTAGGAGATGTTGATGCCGTTGACCTTCACCTTGACGTCGTCGAGGTAGTACAGCGCGTGCTTTTGTTCGTCGGTGAACTCGGCGACGGGCACGTCCGTGGGGTACAGCCCGGACTGGGCGTAGCTCTGCCAGGTCCAGGAGCCGACCTTGAGGCGCGGGACGATGATGGCGCCGTCGTCGAGGCTGAGCGTCTCATCCACTAGCGCCGTGAGATCAATGTCGGTGACCCGGCCGGTGCCGCTGCAGTCCGGGCACATGCCGCCGGTGCGCTGGAAATGGGTGACTTCCTTCTTCGCGCCGGCCTTCTCGACCTGGATGGCGCCCTGCGCGCTCACGGAGGGCACGTTGAAGGAATAGGCGGCCGGGCCGCCGGCGTTCGGCTCCGCGATGCGGGAGAACAGCACGCGCAGCATACCGGTGATATCCGTGGCCGTGCCGAAGGTGGAGCGCGCGTTGGCCGCCAGCGGCTCCTGGCCTACCACGATGGCGGCGGTCAGGCCCTCGAGGCGGTCGACATCGGGGCGGGCGGTCTGCGGCATAAAGCCTTGGACGAAGCCGGGGTAGGTCTCATTGACCAGCCGCTGGGACTCGGCCGCGATGGTGTCGAAGACCAGGCTGGATTTGCCGGAGCCCGACAGCCCGACGAAGACGGTCAGCTGGCGCTTCGGGATATCGACGCTGATATCGCGCAGGTTGTTATCCCGCGCGCCGGTGACGCGGATGAATTCTTGTTGTGGCACGAGACATAGCTTAAAGCACGATGAAGGGCCCCGCCGGCTGGCTAGCCGGGCGGGGCCCTCGGGCTCTTTTCAAGCGGAAGGTCCGCCGATTACTCGGCGGAGCCGGTCTCCCGCGCGCGTGAGCTCACGCGGTTTTAGTGATGGTGGTGGCCCTGGGAGGACTCTTCTTCCTCGGCGGGCTTTTCCACGACGGAAGCGTCGGTGGTCAGCACCATGCGTGCCACGGAGGTGGCGTTGACGACGGCGGAGTGGGTGACCTTGACCGGGTCGATGATGCCGTTGTCGATGAGGTTGCCGTACTCCAGGGTGTGGGCGTTGAAGCCTTCACCGTTGGGCATCTCGGCCACGCGGTTGGTGACCACGGCGCCGTCCTCACCGGCGTTGGTGGCGATCCAGTAGGCCGGGCGGGACAGCGCCTTGGCTACGGAGAGCACGCCGGTCTTGGCCTCGCCCTCGAAGTCCTGGGCGAAGGTCTCCAGCTCGCGCGCGATCTGGACCAGGGCGGAGCCGCCGCCGGCGATGACGCCTTCCTCGACCGCGGCGCGCGCGGCGTTGATGGCGTCCTCGACGCGGAGCTTGCGCTCGTTGACCTCGGTCTCGGTGGCGGCGCCGACGCGGATGACGGCCACGCCGCCGGACAGCTTGGCCAGGCGCTCCTCGAGCTTTTCCTTGTCCCAGGTGGAGTCGGTGCGCTCGATCTCGCGGCGGATCTGGCCGCGGCGCTCCTCGACGGCCTCGGCGGTGCCGGCGCCGTCGACCAGGACGGTGTCTTCCTTGGTCACGGTCACGCGGCGTGCGGAGCCCAGAACCTCGAGGCCCACCTCGTTGAGGTTGATGCCCAGCTCCGGGTCCACGACGGTGGCGCCGGTGACGACGGCCAGGTCGTCCATGAAGGCCTTGCGGCGGTCGCCGAAGTACGGGGCCTTCACGCCCACGACCTTCAGGACCTTGCGGATGGAGTTGACCACCAGGGCCTGCAGCGGCTCGCCCTCGATGTCCTCGGCCATAATCAGGGTCGGCTTGCCGGACTCGGCGATCTTCTCCAGCAGCGGCAGGAAGTCCGGCAGGGAGGAGATCTTGTTGCGCACCAGCAGGATCTGGGCGTCGTCGAGCACGGCGTGGTTGGTCTCTTCCTCCGTCGCGAAGTACGGGGAGAGGTAGCCCTTGTCGAAGGAGATACCTTCGGTGACATCCACGGTGGACTCCATGGTCTGGGATTCCTCCACGGTGACCACGCCGTCCTTGCCGACCTTTTCCATCGCGCCGGCGACCATCTCGCCGATCTCCGGGTCGCGGGAAGAAACCGTGGCGACCTGGGCGATTTCGGAGGCGGAGTTAACCGGGGTGGCGCGTTTCTTGAGCTCTTCCACGGTCTTCTCGGCGGCCGCGGCAATGCCGCGGTTCAGCTCGACCGGGTTAGCGCCGGCGGCCACGTTACGCAGGCCTTCGAAGACCAGCGCCTGGGCCAGAAGCGTCGCGGTCGTGGTGCCGTCGCCGGCGATGTCGTTGGTCTTGACGGCCACGGACTTGACCAGCTGGGCGCCCAGGTTGGCGAAGGGCTCGTCCAGGTCGATGTCGCGGGCGATGGTCACGCCGTCGTTGGTGACGGTCGGGCCGCCGAAGGCCTTGGACAGAACCACGTTGCGGCCGCGCGGGCCCAGGGTGACCTTGACGGCGTCGGCCAGGGTGTCGACGCCGCGCTGGATGCCCTCGCGGGCCTCCTGATCAAATGCAATGAGTTTTGCCATTAGTGGCTACACCACCTTTTACTTTTCGATAACGGCGAGCAGGTCGCGAGCGGACAGCAGCAGGTACTCCTGGCCGTCGTATTTCAGCTCGGTGCCACCGAACTTGGAGAAGATAACGGTGTCGCCTTCGTTGACGCCCACCGGGACGACCTCACCCTTGTCATTGGTGCGGCCCGGGCCGACGGCAATGACGGTCGCCTCTTGCGGCTTTTCCTTAGCCGAGTCCGGGATTACCAGGCCGGAAGCGGTAGTGGTTTCCGCTTCGACGATCTGGACCAGAACTTTATCTTCCAGCGGCTTGATGTTTGCCATGGTGTGATTCCTCCGTTTATGAATCAATGAGTTGTATGTGCCGGTTGCATGCATTGCCAGCACAGCCGTCGTCGCGGGTGAACAACTGTGGGTCAAACAACCTATCTAGCACTCTACCCGCGCGACTGCTAACCGACAACAACACCATTCCCCCGCCGCGCACACGCCCGCCACTCCCCTGCACCACCGGGCCGCAAAGCCATACTGCCCCACCCAGCCACACTGCCGGGTCCCTCCCCGGCCGCGGCCCAACAAAACACGCAAAAAGCCCCGCCGGCAGCTCGTGCAAGCCACCAGCGGGGCCAAGAGCAAGCCCTGCGCTTTAAACCGTCAGGGTGCTACTAGCAGGAGACCTGGGCGACGGTGAAGCCCATGGTCTTGGCCAGCCCGCCCAGGGAGGTCTCCTTGTACTTGGAGAGCATGTCCCGGCCGGTTTCTGCCATGGTCGTGACCGCGTTGTCCAGGGAGACAACGTGGGAGCCCTCGCCGCGCTTGGCCAGACGGGCGGAGTTGATGGCTTTGACGGCGCCGACGGCGTTGCGCTCGATGCAGGGGATCTGCACCAGACCGCCGATGGGGTCGCAGGTCAGGCCGAGGTTGTGCTCGAGCGCGATCTCGGCGGCGTTTTCCACCTGGGCCGGCGTGCCACCCAGCAGCTCAGCCATGCCGGCGGCCGCCATGGAGGAAGCAGAGCCGACCTCGCCCTGGCAGCCGACCTCGGCGCCGGAGATAGAAGCGTTCGTCTTGATGATGATGGCCACCGCGCCGGCAGTCAGCAGGTAGCGGTGCACGCTGTGCTTGTTGAAGCCGCGCTGGAAGTCCCGCGCGTAGTGCAGCACGGCCGGCAGGATGCCGCAGGCACCGTTGGTCGGGGCAGTAATCACGCGGCCGCCGGCAGCGTTCTGCTCGTTGACGGCCAGCGCGTAGAGGTCCACCCAGTCCATGGCCTCCAGGCCGGAGTCCTCCTCCTCGCGCTGAGCCAGCAGGTCCTGGTAGAGCTTCGGCGCACGGCGCGGGACCAGGAGACCGCCCGGCAGGATGCCGTCGGTCTCGATGCCCTGGGATACGGCCTGCTGCATGACCTCCCAGACCCGGTCCAGGTGGGCCAGCACGAAGTCCTCGCCACCTTCGTCGGCGTGGAGGAAGGCCTCGTTAGCCAGCATGATCTCCCAGATTGCCAGGTCGTGCTTCTCGCACAGCTCCAGCAGCTCATCGCCAGTGTCGAACTCGTAGGGCGCGCGCATGTTCTCCGGCATGGGCGTCGGGTTCTCCGCGGCCAGCTTGGACGCCTCCAGCTCCGCACGGGTCTGGATGAAGCCGCCGCCAACGGAGAAGTACGGCACGCCCTCAGCAATGCACTTGCCGTCGGCGTCGTAGGCCGAGAACAACATACAGTTCGGGTGGCCCGGGAAGGGCTCGTTGTCGAAGACCAGGCTGTAGTCCATGGTCCCGGTCGGGCCGGTGACACTACCCTCGCGCGGGATGTTAGTGCCGGCGACCGGCTCCGCGTCCAGCGGCACGTCCAGCGGAGTCCAGCCCACCATGCCGAGGATGACCGCGCGGTCCGTGGCGTGTCCCAGGCCGGTGGCCGAAAGGGAGCCGCGCAGCTCGCAGCGCACCAGCGCCGGGTATTCGACCAGCGAGTCCACGAAGGCCTTGGCCGCGCGCATGGGGCCGACCGTGTGCGAGGACGACGGGCCGATACCGATACTGAAGATGTCAGTCACTGTCAGGGTCATGAGGTACTCCTTTTGGTTGCTCCACTCGTGGCTCGCGCGCCTGCCGCAACCAGGTAGGGGTGCGAAGAAATTATCGCGACCGGGCGCGCCGCCTCTCACCGCCCATCCTAACGGCAAAAGCGACGCTAGGCACGTTCGCAACAGATTGTCATCTAGCTCAAGTTTTTGAGCCGTTGACCTGCCACTTTCGCCAATTGCACAAAAATTATCACCGACCCCTGTCAGGAGCCGGTGAGTGAAGGTCGCGCGACGCAGCAAAACCGCGCCCGCGGCCTTAGGCCTGCTTGTCCGTGTTGATCACGGCCGCGCGCCAGAGCTGGTATTCCTCCGGGTTGTCCTCGCGGTAGTTCAGCACGGCGCGAATGGAGTTTTCCACCCCTTCGACGATGTCATCAGTGATGTCGTCGCCTTCGGCACCCACGAAGATCACCGAGCCGGAAATCGCCCGAATCGGGTCCTGCAGGAAGGCCGAGTTGCCAGTATCAGCGGTAATACGCGCCAACGATGCCACCGGGTTCGGCTCCGCGCCCTCAGCGCGGGCATCCGGGTTGAACAGCGCAGCGTAGGTCGAGCCATCTTCCTGGAAGGCCACCGCCACGCGGTCTTCAGTGGCCCCACCCAGGAACTGGTTAGCATGCTCCAGCTCGAAGGTGATCTTGCGGCGGGTCAGGTCCGGGTTGACAAGGAATCCAATAGTCATAATTCCTAAAACTAGCCGGCCCACCAGAAAACCACACCCTGAGCAGGGAAAACTTTGGGTTAACATTCCGTGAACCAGGGGTCAATAATCTCGACGGCAGACTCTCTTATACTCAATTGCAAACAACTAGTTTGAACTGATCCTTTGGGACACAGGCACGGCGGTTCCTAGCGCCATTTACTTGTCAGGTTTATCGCCCTTCTTGCGTTGTAACTGGGTCAATACGAGACCAGCCAGAAACAGAAACGCAGAGATACCAACAATCCGTAGACCACTGGTGCCTGTATCCGCAACTCCTTTCTCGCACTTCCGGACAGAAGCAGACTGTTCAGCAAACTGGCCATTGGAGTTCTCATCTACATTCCCCTGTTGACTCAGCCCTCTTTCCAACTTCGAAGGTATATAGTTTGCTGCGTCCCAAGCCACAACGGCCGCCCATAAATACGTGGCAGTCATCAGAAAAAGTTTGACCAAAACCCAAGGTGCCCAAGACAGTGTTATCGAGGAAATAATTACCGACAAGAACGTTAAAGCTAAAAGTAAAACAAAGTAATAGGGGGCCTATTCTGATCCCTTTCAGAGGTCTGATCTATTGACACTCCAAAGTAACAGAAAGCTACGATAGCTAATGTCAACGAGGCAACACCAAAGATGATCCAGTGCTGTCGGCCCCAATCCCCAAGAAACCAATTACTAAAAAACGCGGCGAAGTTGGTCCAGAAAAAGAGAAACACTTGGTAGAAGATCAATCCCCATTTACCAACACGGTGCTTCGTCATTTGCCCTCGCTCAATGCTATCTACTTTTCCAGTAAGGTCTAGCGATTCAGATTCCATGCCACTCTCCCTAAAAACAAGTGCTCCACCAGAACAAAGTATCTTCTGCTAGCCATTTCGCCCATCTGCTAAGAGAAGAAAATTTGAGCAAGCAGAAGACCGAACTAGAACTCAACTCCCCACGCGAGTCAACATCTGCTTAAAGAGTCGAAACCAGCAGAAACCTCGTTCACCTCGGGATAACCTCCAATAGGAATTTCTCGAAGAGGGCCTGCGCCTCGCGCAATACCCCAGGGGGCTACTCCGAAAGAGAGATCAGGAGTCTAGGAACCCGCCACCACCAGCGGGGTCTCAACCTCCAGCTGGGTGTCCGTGGCGGTGGCGAGGCCGGAGGGCTCGGCGCCTTCGGTGATGAGTTGGGCGACGACGGCGGCGATCATGACGCCGTTGTCGGTGCAGAGTTTGAAGCTCGGGACGCGCAGCTCGATGCCGGCTGCGGCGCAGCGCTCGGCGGCCAGTTCGCGCAGCCGGGAGTTGGCGGCCACTCCGCCGCCCAGCAGCAGGACGCCGGCGCCGGTGTCCTGGCAGGCGCGCACGGCCTTGGCGGTGAGCACGTCGCAGACGGCCTCCTGGAAGGAGGCGCAGGTGTCTTCCACGGAGATGACCTCGCCGTTGCGCTCGGCCTGCTCGACGTAGCGGGCCACGGCGGTCTTTAAGCCGGAGAAGGAGAAGTCGTGGCGGTGGTCGCCGCGCAGATCCTCGGCCTTGCTCAGCCCGCGGGGGAACATGATGGTGGGCTCGCCGCGGGCGGCGAGCTTGTCGATGACTGGCCCGCCCGGATACCCCAGGCCCAGCAGGCGGGAGACTTTGTCATAGGCCTCGCCGGCGGCATCGTCAAGCGTGGTGCCTAGCTCCCGCATGGGGCGGCCGACGGCTTCGACCTCCAGCAGCTGGGTGTGCCCGCCGGAGACCAACAGGGCCACCGCGTGCGGCAGCGGCTTGCCCTCCAGGTTGGCTACGGCGACGTGGCCGCCCAGGTGGTTGACCCCGTAGAAGGGCACGCCCCAGGCGGCGGCATAGGCCTTCGCCGCGGAGGCGCCGACCAACAGCGCGCCGGCCAGGCCCGGGCCTACGGTGGCGGCCACGGCATCGGGGCGCTCAATACCGGCCTGGCGCAGGGCCTCCTCCATCACCTGGGGCATGGCCTCCAGGTGGGCGCGGGAAGCGATCTCCGGCACGACGCCGCCGAAGCGGGCGTGCTGCTGCATGGACGAGGCCACCGCGTCCGCCAGCACGTGCATCTGCCCGGCCTCGTCGACCTCCACGATGCCGACGCCAGTCTCGTCGCAGGAGGACTCGATTCCCAATACGATCATTGCCGTTCGCCTTCTTTAGTTTCTTGTCATTCCCACCCGGCCGCGCTGGGGCCCGGCACCAGGCTGGTTGTTGTTCTCTAGTTGCTGGTTCTCTGGTTGCTGGCGGGCTGCCCGCCTTCTCGCTTATAAGTGTAGGCATCCGCGCCGGAGGGTTGGTAATAGTTGCGGCGCACGCCCAGCCGGTCAAAGCCATAGGCCTCGTACAGGCTAATCGCCGGCACGTTGTCCACGCGCACTTCCAAAAAGATCGGGGCCTTCTCACGGTCGGCGATGTAGCAGATATTGTCCATCATCATCCGGCCAATACCGCGGCGCTGGTGCGCCGGATCCGTGCCAATGGTGTGGATTTCGTACTCCGGGTCATCGGCCGGGCCCATCCGCCCGATGCCCGCGTAGCCGACCAACAGATCCGCCTCGGTATCCTGCACGCCTAGGTAAAAGGTGTGCGGCTGGCGGAACTCCGCCTGGAAGACCTCTTGCGACCAGGGGGTCTCCCCCGGGAAGAGCACGGTTTCCAGCTCGGCGCACCGGGCGGCGTCGGATGCTTCTAACTCCCGCAGGACGAGGCTCACAGCTCGACCTCGGGGATGGCCGCCGAGCGCGGCTTCGGCGCCGGCTCCTTGGCGTCGGGCCGGCGCAGGTACAGCGGCACCAGCGGCTCCGGCTGCGCGCTAAAGTCCACGGCCGCTGCCAGCGCGGCCGGGCGCGGGTTGAGCGCCGGGCGCACGGCGTCGTGCCACTTCTCCGGCAGCCGCTCCCCCAGCGCCGCCGGGATATAGACGGCAGTCACGGTATCCGGGAAGTCCACCTCCTCCGGCCGGGCCACGTCCGGCCCGCTGACCCGCTCGGTGCCGCGGTAGACGGAGTAATAGATCTCCTTGCGGCGGGCATCGGTAGCCACCACGAACTCGCCGCTGTCCTGGGCGGCTGCGGCCACGGCGATGGCGTCGTGCGAGCAGAGCCCATAGACCGGGATGCCGCGCGCCTGCGCCAGGGCCGAGGCCGTGGCCATCCCGACGCGCAGGCCGGTAAACGGCCCCGGACCGCAGCCGGCCACGACGGCGTCCAGCTGGGAATAGTCCCCGCCCAGCAGCTGGTCGATGGTGGGCATCAGCAGCTCATTGTGGGCGCGGGTGTCCTCAACGGTCGCGTCCTGGACCGCCGACGGTTGGGCACCAGCCGCGTTGCCCGGCTGGGCCGGGTCGATGTCCACCAGACCGGTGACCAGATCCGTGGTGGAGGTGTCGATGCACAGAACCCGCATTAGGACGCCAGGACCCAGGTTCCGTCTTGGTTCTGCATGAACGGCAGCAGGGAGAAGCCGTTGATCACCGGCGGGACCTGCTGGGAGCACAGGTCAACCTCGCTGCGGTCCAGCTTCTCCGGGAAGCTGTTCAGGTCCTCGTCCAGGGCCACCAGGTAGTTGGTGTCCTCCGGGACCTTGCCGTCCACCAGGTCCAGCTTGTCCGGGTTCAGACCGAAGGCCTCCTGCAGCTCATCGCCGGAAACGCCCGGGCAGACAAATGCCGCGGCGCTCCACTCCTCGCCGTAGACATCCGCCGGGGACAGGGCCGTGCCGTGCAGGCCCTTGTTCTTGGTCTCTTCCAGGATATGGCCCACGCGGCCGACCGGCTCGTCTGCGCGGGCGGCGGTCCAGCCGACCAGGCCCAGGATGGCGATGAGGAAGCCGATGGTGACGACGGCCACCAGTGCGGCGGCTGACTTGGACAGTTTCATCATGGTGACTCCTTCTGCGCGACAGTCGTACGCCCGACTATCGGATTAGTTCTATGGGGATTAAGTGCCTAGACAGGCTTGGGCATTGTTTTTACGCCCTGTAATGGTACATCGTGCAGGTTCCGCGAGTGTGTGGCGCCTCCGCGGTAGCCGCGGGCGCGGGCCGCTAGCGGCTGTGCCACTGCCAGGAAATGACGCGGGGGCCGTCCTCGTCCAGCGGGGCATCGTCGGCCCGGGCGCTCTCGCGGTCGATGCGCACGAGCAGGAAGTCGTCGCTGAGCTGCTCGACCAGCCCGCCGCCCCACTCGGCGACGACGACGGCGTCGGCCAGCTCCGTGTCCAGGTCCAGCGCGTCCAGGTCCCCGATGGGGTCGCCCGAGCCGGCGCCGAAGTCATCCAGCAGGCGGTAGGCGTCCACGTGCACCAGGTTCGGGCCGGACTGCTTCGCGCGGTGCTCCCGGGCGATGACGAAGGTCGGCGAGGTCACCCGGCCTTTCACACCCATGCCTTCGGCGATGCCCTGGGTCAGGGTGGTCTTGCCCGCGCCCAGCGGGCCGTCCAGGATCACCACGTCGCCGGCCTCCAGCGCGCGTCCCAGCCGCGCACCTAGATCCTGGGTCTGCTCGCGGGTGCTCAGGGTCTCGCTGCCCTGGGCGGGAAAATCGCTGCGCATCCTAGGCCTCCTGCCGGGGCAGGTAGGTCCGCTGGGTGCGCCCGGTGGGCCGGCAGACCACCTCGTAGTTGATGGTCCCGGCGGCGTTCGCCAGATCCGTGGCGCTGCGCCCGCCAGTGCCAAAAAGCACGGCCTCGTCCCCGATGGCCACCCCGTGCGGGTTGGAACCTAGGTCCACCACGACCTGGTCCATGCACACCCGGCCGACCTGCGGGTAGAGGTGGCCGTTGATGCCCACCTCCAGCTTGTCCTGGAAGTTGCGCGGCAGGCCGTCGGCGTAGCCGGCGGGCACGGTGGCCAGGTAACCCGGCTCGGACGCGCTCCAGGTCAGGCCGTAGCAGGTGGCCTCCCCCGGCTCGATCGGTTTGACGTTGATGACGGTGGCGGCCCAGGTCATCGCCGGGCGCAGGTCGTGTTCCAGGCCCTCGATGGGCTCCAGGCCGTAGCAGGCCAGGCCCACGCGCACCTGCTCGAAGTAGGCGCTCGGGCGGGTCAGGGTGGCCGGGGAATTCGCCAGGTGGTTGACCGGGCACTCCAGGCCCATCGACCGCGCCTGCTCTAGCGCGTCGCGGAACTGCTGTTCCTGGTGGTCATTGTGCGGATGATCCGGGGTATCGGCGCACGCGAAGTGCGACATCAGGCCGGTGACCTCCAGGAAGGGGCAGTCGCGCAGCAGCTCAAAGGCCTCCGCCCAGTCCGCGCGCTGGATGCCGGAGCGGTGCATCCCGGTCTCCACGCCGATGATGACGCTGGCCGGGGTCTCCTGGTTGATGAGTGCCCGGGCGTGCTCCAGGGAGGGCACGCCGACGGTGATCCCGTGGGCTAAGACCTCCGAGAGATCGTCGCTGGGGGCCCAGATCCACGCCGCGATCGGCTGGTTGACGCCGACCTGGCGCAGGCGCACGGCCTCCGCCGTGGTGGCCACGCCGAAAGCGTCCGCGCCGGCGGCTGCCATCACGGGGGCCACCTTCTCGATTCCATGCCCGTAGGCGTCCGCCTTCACCACGCACATCAGCCGGGTGCCCGGTCCCACTTTGTCCTTGAGATAGGCAATATTGTGGGCGATGGCATCCAAATCGATGCGGGTGGTGAGTAACGACATGGAAGCTACTCTACCGTCACCGACTTTGCGAGGTTACGCGGCTGGTCCACGTCGTAGCCCTTGGCGGCGGCGACGTTGCAGGCGAAGATCTGCAGCGGCACGGTAGCCAGCAGCGGCTGCATCAGGGTCGGGGCCTGCGGGATGCGGATGATGTAGTCCGCGTAGTCCTCGACCGCGGTGTCGCCTTCCTCGGCGATGACCACGGTGACGGCGCCGCGGGCGCGGATCTCCTGGATGTTGGAGACCACCTTGGAGTGCAGCGAGTCGCGCCCGCGCGGGGACGGCACGATAACGAAGACCGGCTGGCCCTGCTCGATGAGCGCGATCGGGCCGTGCTTGAGCTCGCCGGCGGCGAAGCCCTCGGCGTGCAGGTAGGCGATTTCCTTCAGCTTCAGCGCGCCCTCCAGGGCGACGGGGAAGCCGACGTGGCGGCCCAGGAAGAGCACGGAGGTCGCGTTCTGCATGGACTTGGCCAGGTCCGCGACCTGCTGCTCGCCGTCGATGACCTCCTGGATCTTGTCCGGCATGGCGCGCAGCTCGCGCAGGGTGGATTCGACCTCGTCGGCAAACTTGTTGCCGCGCAGCTGCGCCAGGTACAGGCCCAGCAGGTAGGTGGCGGTGATCTGCGCCAGGAAGGCCTTGGTGGAGGCCACCGCGATCTCCGGGCCGGCGTGGGTGTACAGCGCGGCGTCGGACTCACGCGGGATGGACGAGCCCTGGGTGTTGCAGATGGCGATGACCTTCGCGCCCTGCTGGCGGGCGTGCCGCACGGCCATCAGGGTGTCCATGGTCTCGCCGGACTGGGACAGGGCCACCACGAGCGTCTTTTCGTTGACGATCGGATCGCGGTAGCGGAACTCGTGCGCCAGCTCCACCTCGGTGGGGATGCGGCACCAGTGCTCGATGGCGTAGCGGGCCACGTGGCCGGCGTAGGCGGCGGTGCCGCAGGCGATGACGATGATCTTGTCGATGGACTTGAGCACGGATTCCTCGATCCGCAGCTCGTCCAGGATCAGCTTGCCGGACTCGTCGAAGCGGCCCAGCAGGGTGTCGCGGACCGCGCTCGGCTGGTCGTGGATCTCCTTGTCCATGAAGGAGTCGAAGCCACCCTTTTCTGCCTGGGCGGCGTCCCACTTGATTTCAAACGGCTTGCCCTCGGCCGGGTTGCCGTCGTAATCGGTGATGGCGACCTCGTCCGCGGTGATGGTCACGACGCGGTCGTTATCGATCTCAACGGCGGACTTGGTGTAGTCGATGAAGCCCGACACGTCGGAGCCCAGGAAGTTTTCGCCCTCGCCCAGTCCGATGACCAGCGGCGAGTCGCGGCGGGCAGCCACGATGCGGTCCGGCTGATCCGCGTGGATGGCCAGCAGCGTGAAGGCGCCTTCGAAGCGCTGGCAAGCCAGCTGCATAGCGCGGGTCAGGTCACCCTCGGCCTCGCCGTGGAAGACGTCGGCGAGCACCGTGGCGGCGACCTCGGTGTCGGTCTCCGACGCGAAGTGGGCGCCCTTGTCGATGAGCTCGGTGCGCAGCTCGGAGAAGTTCTCGATGATGCCGTTGTGCACGACGGCGAGCTTCCCGCCGTCTACGACGTGCGGGTGGGCGTTGATGTCGGTGGGGCCGCCGTGGGTGGCCCAGCGGGTGTGGCCGATACCCAGGACCGAGTCCGGCACCGGGCGGCTGGCCAGCTCCTTATCCAGCTCGGCTACCTTGCCGGCCTTCTTGCGCCAACTGATTTCCCCGTCCGCGTACATCGCGATGCCGGCGGAGTCATAGCCGCGGTATTCCAGGCGGCGCAGCCCCTCCAGCACGACGTCGAGGGCAAAATATTCACGGTCGTTTCCCGATTGACCAACGTATCCGACGATTCCACACATAGCCCCAGATGTTACAGCATCATCCAGCACTCCGACGGATTCAGGTTGTATATTCACCTCGCCGTAATAATTGCCCGAAGTTTTCGGCCCCGGTCAGGTGCTACCGCGCCAAGGTTTGCTCTATCCTGGTAGATGTGTCTGCGAATTTGAAGAAGCATCTATCGACCCTGTCCAAGCGCGGCCCGCACCGGGTACTCGTCGGCGATCTGTCGTACGCCGGCCTGAACGGCAAGGTGTATGCCCCTGCCGAAGGCAACGCGTTGCCCGCCGTGGCTTTCGGCCACGACTGGATGAAGAAGGTGAAAAGCTACCACGCCACGCTGCGCCACCTGGCCTCGTGGGGGATCGTGGCGGTCGCCCCGGACACGGAGACCGGCTTTCACCCGAACCACCGCAACTTAGCCGCTGACATGGAAACCGCCCTGCAGATCGCCGCCGGCGTGAAGCTGGGCCAGGGCAATATCTCCGTCGGCCCGGGCAAGCTCGGCATGGTCGGCCACGGCATGGGCGGCGGCGCCGCAGTCCTGGCCAGCGTTGATAACGAGAAGGTGCGCGCTGTCGCGGCCATTTACCCCGCCTCCACTGCCCCGTCGGCCTCCCGCGCCGCCCGCCGCCTGGAGATCCCCGGCCTGGTCATCGGCTCCGGCCGCTCCGATATCTTCAGCGCCGGCAACCCGGCAAAGTTGGCCTACAACTGGGCCGGCGACTGCTCCTACCGGGAGATCGCCAAGGGCACCCAGCAGGGCTTTAGCGAAGACCGCCTGACCAAGCTCATGCTCGGCACCCCAGCCTTTGAGGGCGGCCCCACGGAGACCGCCCGCGGCCTTATCACCGGTTTCTTCCTCCACCAGCTCAACAACGACAGCAAGTACTCCGACTTCTCCGATCCGGAGGCCGTCGGCAAGAACGTGGAGAGCTTCATCGGCGAAGACCTCAGTGAGAAGGCCGGCGTCACCCGCGACGACTAGCCCCTCCGCAGCACGGATTTAACCTGCCCCGGCGCACTGGTGCGCTGGGGCTTTCTGCGTTCATCCCGCCCCACCCCGGGCCGCGCCGCCGATGCCCGCGCCGTCTTGCCGGTCGCCTTCGCCTCGGCACTGGCCTGGTGCTTGGCATTGTCCGCGGCCTTTTCTAAGTCTTCCTGCGCCTTGGCCAGGGTGCGTTCAAATTCCAACAGCCGCGCCGCGGTGCGCTGGCGGAACTGCCGGGCAAATTCGTCGAAGTCGTTTACCATCGTCCTGCCTTTCGGGCTCGCTCTTGCGGTTCATCTCCAGCTTCTTCCTCCGGCGCCTCCGGCTCTTGCGGGGCAGGGCCCGCCCGGCCACCGGCGTCCGCAGCCGGCGGTGTCGCCGGTTCGGGCGCTACCGGCTGGGCAGCAGGCTCGGGCGCCGGCTCAGGCGCCGGCTCAGGCGCCGGCGGCGCGGCATCCATATGGGCCAGCTTGCCTGCCGGCGGTTCCGGCTCTGGTACCTCTGACAGGTCCGGCGGCGACGGCTTAGGCGCAGGCTCCGGCTCGGGTTGTGGTTTAGGCTCCGGCTCCGGGCAAGGCTCGAGTTCTGGCTCTGGCTCAGGAGCTGGTTCTGGTTCCGGGCAGTCCATGCCCTCCAGGCACTCGGCCGCGGCCGCCAGCAGCAGGCCTGCCCCGATGAGGGCCACGCCAGCGCCGGCGACGCCGAGTGCGCCGCAGCAGCTGTGTGCGGGTTCGCACGGGACCGGTTCCGGGCAGGGCTCGGGTGCTGGCTCAGGTGCTGGCTCAGGTTCCGGTTCGGGTTCAGGCTCGGGTGCGGGCTGTCCGGCCGGTTCGGTCTCCGGTGCTGGCTCCGGCTCCGGGCAGGGCTCAGGCTCGGGTTCTGGCTCTGGTTTAGGTTCTGGCTCCGGGCACGGCTCAGGCTCGGGTTCCAGGCAGGGCTCAGGCTTGGGTTCCGGTTTAGGTTTGGGCTGCGGTTGCGGTTCTGGTTGTTTTTCTGGCTCTGGTTTTGGTTCCGGCTCTGGGGCCGGCTTGGGCGCAGGGTCCAGGGACGACGGTTCGGTCGGTGGTGGGCCGGCATCCGGAGCGGGCTGAGGCTGCGGTTTGGGCTCGGGCTTGGGTTGCGGTTCTGGTTTAGGCTTGGGCTCGGCCTCTGGCTTGGGCTCTGGCTGGCCCTCGGCGCAGGGCTCGGCTTCCGCGGGGGCTTGCGGTGGTTCGGGTGGTAGCGGGCGCTCGCAGGCGCACTCGCAGCGGCGCTCGAATTCCTCGTAGCAGCTGTCGATGGCCTCGTCACGCTCCCGGCAGGTGCCGGCGACCTGCTTGTTGGTGTCCTCGATGACGCGGCCGCCGATGGCGGAGATGGCGGGGATGAGGAACTGGGCCACGGGGTGGCGGCGCAGCACCATGGCCAGGATGTCCAGCAGCCCGATGGCGGCGCTGAGCAGCTCCCCAATCGCGGAGTCGGAGATGTGCACCACGTCGTCGATGGCCTGGGCGCAATGCTCCGCGTCGCGGGCGAGCTCGTCGGCCTGGGTGCGGTCCTCCTCGTGGTCGTCGTTGATGGTGCGCAGGCGGTCCAGCAGCTTATCGCCGGCGGCGAGGAAGCCGCCGCCGAAGAGGAATTCGCGCAGCTCCCCGCCGCCGCGGTTGGGCCGGTCCGCTCCCACGGCCGCGCGGGTGCCCGCCACCAGGTCGGCGCTGCTGAGCCCGTCGACGGAAGCGACCATCCGCTGCAGCACCCCGACGGGCAGGCTGGGGCCGGAATACGCGCCCTGGCTGGCTAGCTGGAAATTGCTTACCGAGCGGGAATAATCGGCCAGTTGGCTGCGGGCCATGGCGCTGGTGCTACTCATGGCTATCCCCCTGCCCCAGCCGGGCGCCGAACGCGTCGTCACCGCGGTAGAGGGCGGTGAACTGGTCGGCCGCGGCACGCACGGTGTCGTCCATGTTGTTAATGCGCCAGCCGCCCTGCTCATGCAGGCGGTTGAGCAACTGCTGGATGCGCTGCCCGTGGCCGGCGAAGTCGCGGCCGGCGGCGGCCTGCGGGTACTCCGGCACGCGGCGCAGGTGGGCCTGGCGCTGTGCGCTCACGCCGGTGGATACCTGGCGGAGGCGAGCGACAATATCAGTGTGGTCGAACTCGATTTCCGGCACCGAGGGACTCCCTTTCTTGCAGTCTCGTCTTTTTAAGGTTTTGGCCGCCCCGGTGGGAGCAGCTTCACCTTATTTGGACTGCCGGAAGTCCCCGGCGGTTCCCGCCAATTTCTGCGGGAACTTTTTAGGGTTTCGGGTGCCGGTGGTGCGGGTGGTTTAGACGCCGGCGACCACGGCGGCGAGCCGGCCGGCGACCTTGCGGGCCTGCTCTTCCTCGGCGGCTTCGACCATGACGCGGAAGAGTTCCTCGGTGCCCGACGGGCGCAGCAGCACGCGGCCGGTGCCGTGGAGTTCCTCCTCGGCCTGGGCGATGGCGGATTTCACCTCGTCGTTGCCCATGATGGCGGACTTGTCGGAGACCGGCACGTTGATGAGCACCTGCGGCAGGACCTTCATCACGCTGGCCAGCTCCTGCAGGGACTTACCGGAACGGGCCATGCGCGCCATGAGCGACAGGCCGGTCAGGGTGCCGTCGCCGGTGGTGCAGTCGTCGGGCAGGACGATGTGCCCGGACTGCTCGCCGCCCAGGGAGAAGTCGCCGCGGATGAGCTCTTCGACCACGTAGCGGTCGCCCACCTTGGTCTGGACAACCTCGATGCCCTGCTCTTGCATCGCCAGCGTCAGGCCCAGGTTGGACATGACGGTAGCGACCAGGGTCTTGTGGCGCAGGTCGTTGTCCTCGTGCATGCCGACGGCCAGGATGGCCATGATCTGGTCGCCGTCGACGACGTTGCCGGCGGCATCGACAGCCAGGCAGCGGTCGGCGTCGCCATCGTGGGCCAGGCCGAGATCCGCGCCGTGCTCCACGACGGCCTTCTGGGCCTGCTCGATGTGGGTGGAGCCGCAGTCCTCGTTGATGTTGAAGGCGTTCGGCTTGTGGTGAATCGGAATCACCGTCGCGCCGGCGGCCTCGTAGGCCTGCGGGGCGACCTTGGAGGCGGCGCCGTTGGCGGTATCCACCACCACGGTGATACCCGATAGGTCGGCGGTAACGACCTCGGCCAGGTGCTTGAGGTAGCGCTCGCGGGCATCGGGGGCCTCCGAGATGATGCGGCCCAGCTTGGTGCCGGTCGGGCCCTCCTCGCTCAGGGTGTCCATCGCCTGCTGGATTTCGTCTTCCACCGCGTCCGGCAGCTTCCGCCCTCCGGCGGAGAAGAACTTGATGCCGTTGTCCGGCATGGGGTTGTGCGACGCGGAAATCATCACGCCCAGGTCCGCCCCGTAGTCATCGGTGAGGAAGGCAATAGCCGGGGTCGGCAGCACGCCCACGCGCAGCACGTCCACGCCGCGGGAAGCGAGCCCGGAGGCGATCGCCGCGTCGAGCATCTCCCCGGACACGCGCGGGTCGCGGCCGATGATAGCGAGCGGGCGGCGCTCGTAGGATTCCCGGTTGGCGGTAAAAACCTCCGCCGCCGCTTGGCCAAGTTTCAGTGCCAGCATGGGGGTCAGCTTCTGGTTAGCCAGACCCCGTACTCCGTCGGTGCCAAATAGTCGAGTCATGTCCAACATTATGCCCCTAGCGTTATGCTTCGCGCGACCGGACCGGACCTATTCCCACTCGTTCCACTCACCTAAAGTGGGGTAGCCGCGCCAGCACCGAATAGCGCCGCGCCCGGACACGCTTAAAATGGCCCCATATGAGCGCAGGCGGAACCTTAAGAGAATCACTGATTAACGTCACCGGTCGAGCTACTAATGCGCTAGCAAGCGCATTACCCGGCCGCACTGTCGACGCGGAAAGCATTCAACCCATCGGCTGGCACCGCCACGCAGAAGGCGTGCGCCGGCTGCTGGATAGCTTCCAGGCCGTCCCCGCCGGCAAGCGGGTGCGCCTGGCGAAGAAGACCTCCAACCTCTTCCGCGGCCGCGAGTCCACCACCCCAGGGCTGGACGTGAGCGGCCTGGGCGGGGTCATCGCCATCGACCCGGTGGCCCAGACCGCCGACGTGCAGGGCATGTGCACCTACGAGGACCTGGTGGACGCGACCCTGCCCTTCGGGCTGGCACCGCTGGTGGTCCCGCAGCTGAAAACCATCACCCTGGGCGGGGCGGTCACCGGCATGGGGGTGGAATCCACCTCCTTCCGCAACGGCCTGCCGCACGAATCCGTGCTGGAGATGGACGTCCTCGACGGCAACGGGCAGATCGTGACCTGCTCGCGGGAAGAAAACGTGGACCTGTTCCGCACCTTCCCCAACTCCTACGGCTCGCTGGGCTACGCGGTCCGCCTGACCATCGAGCTCGAGGAAGTCCCCTCCCTCATCGAGGTCCGCTCCGTGCGCTTCCACGACCTGGAAAGCTTCCAGGACGCCCTGGCCGAGGCCTCCGCCAGCGGGGAATTCGACGGCACCCGCCTGCACGGCCTCGACGGGGTGGCCTTCAGCCCGCAGGAGGCCTACCTGGTGCTGGCGGTCGCGGCTGGCGATGCCGCCGTCCACACCTCGGACTACACCGGCCAGGCCATCTACTACCGCAGCCTGCAGCACCCTAACGGCACGAGCCACGACCTGCTGAGCATCCGCGACTACATCTGGCGCTGGGACACGGACTGGTTCTGGTGCTCCCGGGCCTTCGGGGCGCAGAACCCGACGGTGCGCAAGATCTGGCCGCGCCAGTGGCGCCGCAGCTCCTTCTACTGGAAGATCGTGCGCCTGGACCGCAAGTACCAGCTGGAATACAACTTCCTCAAAAAGCCCAAGGGCCTGCCGGCCTCCGAGCGGGTGGTCCAGGACGTGGAAGTCACCGCTGACAAGACCGCCCAGTGGCTCGACTGGTTCTTTTCCGCCAGCGATATCCAGCCGGTGTGGCTCTGCCCCATCCGGCTGCGCGACGGCGTCGAGGACCTAGTCGGCACCGGAGAGGTTACCGCTGAGTCGGACGCGCCCTGGCCGCTGTACCCCCTGAAGCCGGGAACGACCTGGGTAAACGTCGGGTTCTGGTCCGGGGTCCCGGCCGACCACGTCAGCCCGGCACAGGAGCCCGGCGCCTTCAACAAGGTCATCGAGGCCAAGGTCAGCGAGCTGGGCGGGCACAAGTCCCTGTACTCCGAGGCCTTTTATACCCCGGAGCAGTTCGCCGAGCTCTACGGCGGCGACCTGCCGGAGAAGATGAAACAGCAGGCCGACCCGGCGGGCCGTTTCCCCACCCTCTACGACAAGACCGTGAACAACTCTTAAACCAACGAAAGGAAGCCCTATCCATGCCCGGTAAGTTTCAGCCGATGACGGTAGCCGAGATTATCGATGCCTTCGTCCCCGCCGCCAACCCCTTCTACTGGACCGCGTTCGATGGTTCTTCCACCGGCAACCCGGACTCGCAGTATCACGTGTCCATCAACAACGTAGAGGGCCTGTCCTATATCGCCACCGCCCCGGGCGACGTCGGCCTGGCCCGCGCCTTTGTCACCGACGGCATCACGGTCAAGGGCGAGCACCTGGCGCACCCCTACGGCATCTTCGACGCCCTGCACGAGATGTACCGGAAATTCGAGCGGCCGGATACCAGCACGCTGCTGAAGATCGTGCGCTCGCTGGCGTCGATGGGAGCTATCCAGATCCAGCCGGTGCCGGAGGCCGAGCGCGCCGGCCGCTTCGAGCGCATGCTGCGCCAGGGCCTGTCCCGGCACTCCAAGGCACGCGACGCGGATGTCATCTCCGATCACTACGACGTGGGCAACGACTTCTACGAGCTCTTCCTGGGCGACTCCATGACCTATACCTGCGCCTACTACCCCAGCCCGGACGCGTCGCTGGACGAGGCCCAGGACAACAAGTACCGCCTGGTCTTTGAGAAGCTGCACCTGAAGGAAGGCGACCGCCACCTGGACATCGGCTGCGGCTGGGGCGGCATGGTCCGCTACGCCGCCCGCCAGGGCGTGAAGTCCATCGGCGTGACGCTCTCGCGCGAGCAGGCCGAGTGGGGCCAGAAGAAGATTCTGGAGGAAGGCCTCGAGGATCTGGCCGAGATCCGCTACATGGACTACCGCGACGTGCCGGAGGAGAACTTCGACGCCATCTCCTCCATCGGCTTGATGGAGCACATCGGCGTGAAGAACTACGCCAGCTACTTCGACTTCTTGTCCGGCAAGCTGCGCGAAGGCGGCGTGATGGTCAACCACTGCATCACCTACCCGGACAACCACAAGACCCCGCGCGGTTCCTTCATCGACCGCTACATCTTCCCCGACGGGGAGCTGACCGGCTCGGGCACCATCGTCCGCAAGATGCAGGACCACGGCTTCGAGGTCTTCCACGAGGAAAACCTGCGCTTCGACTACATGCGCACGCTGTCGGCCTGGTGCGAAAACCTCAAGGACAACTGGGAGGAGGCCGTCAGCCTGGTCGGCCTGCCGACCGCCCGCCTGTGGGGCATGTACATGGCCGGCTCCCAGTGGGGCTTCGAGCACAACATCGTCCAGCTCCACCAGGTCGTAGGCATCAAGCTGGACAAGACCGGCTCCCGCTGCGGCACCCCGGAACGCCGCTGGTGGAACGACTCGGTCTTCTAGACCCTCGCCGTCCTAGGCCCCGGCAAAGGACCCGGGTGTCCTAGGCCCCGGCCAACCCCGGGACTAGAAAACACAAACGCCGCTTGGGCTTCCCCAAAGGGAAGGGCCCAAGCGGCGTAAGTGTAAGTACCAGCGAAGAATTAACGCTTGGAGTACTGCGGGGCACGACGTGCCTTGTGCAGACCAGCCTTCTTGCGCTCGACGGCACGGGCGTCACGGGTGAGCAGGCCGGCCTTCTTCAGGGCGGCGCGGTCAGCCGGGTTGTAGACGTTGAGTGCACGGGCGATAGCCAGACGCAGAGCGCCGGCCTGGCCGGTCGGGCCGCCGCCGTTGACGGTGACCTTGATGTCGAACTGGTTCTCGCGGTCCAGCAGGGTCAGCGGAGTGAGGATGTCCTGCTGGTGCAGCTTGTTCGGGAAGTAGTCATCCAGGGTGCGGCCGTTGACCACGATCTCGCCGGAGCCGGCGATCAGGCGGACACGAGCGATGGCGCGCTTACGGCGACCAACGGTCTGGATCGGGCCCTCGTGGATAGCCGGGGCAGCAGCCTCGGTCTCCTCAGCGGCTTCCGGAGCAACGACGTCACCGATGGTGTTGGTGAACTCTTCGGTTGCGGCGGCTGCGGCTGCGATGTCGGCAGCGTCTGCCACGTTGTTATCGATGTTGTTCTGCTCGGTCATTACTGTGCCACCTGCTTAAGCTCGTAGGATTCCGGCTTCTGGCCGGCGTACGGGTGCTCCTCGCCTGCAAAGACGTGCAGCTTGCGGGCGGAAGAACGGGAAAGCTTGTTGTGCGGCATCATGCCGGTGACAGCTTCTTCGATAACGCGAACCGGGTTGGCGTCCAAAGACTGACCCAGGGTCATGGTCTTCAGACCACCCGGGTAGCCGGAGTGGCGGTAGCGCTTTTCGCGGTCACGCTTGTTGGAAGAGATGTGGATCTTGTCAGCGTTGATGATGATGACGTGGTCACCACAGTCAACGTTCGGTGCGAACTGCGGCTTGTGCTTGCCACGCAGCAGGTCTGCCACGGTGGAAGCGAGCTTGCCCAGCACCACGTCAGTAGCGTCGATGACGTACCACTTGCGGGTGATGTCACCGCTCTTAGGGTGGAAAGTAGACAAAATGACTCCTTGAAAGTCTGTCTCGGAACTGCCGGCCAACGCCATGGTCCTTCGACTGCCCCTAGATACAGCGGCCGGTGGAGACCTGCACTAGGCGCCGCGTCCAGCCCCAAAGCAGGGCTGTCTCGCTCAGACACATAGGTCTAATACTTTAGTGGTTTCGCCCCAAAATCCCAAAACGCCGTTAGACGGCGGAGACGCTCCCCCACTACACACAAAACCCGCCTTCCCCATTTACCGGGGAAGGCGGGGTGACAGACGGGATTGTGTGGTGGGTGCGTTTAGCCCCAGCTGGCGGCGGCGCGGCGGTTGACGTCGCTCATGGCGTCGTTGCCCTCGGAGACGGTGCGGGAGATGGTCATCAGCACCTGGTTGAGCTCCAGGGCGGCGTTGTCCCACTTGCGCTGGGCCTGCTGGTAGGCGGCTGCGGACTCGCCCTCCCAGGTGGCGGCCATGGGCTCGATGATGGACTTGAGCTCGTCCAGCAGGCCGTTGATGCGGGCCGAGGTGGAGTTGATATCGGCAGCGGCGGCCTCGATGGCGCCGAATTCGTACTTGATAGCGGTCATGCGGGAATTTTTCCTTCCTGGTGTTTATCTGGTGTGCGCTCGCGCGGTGGGTGTTGTGCCGGGCGGCTACAGGGCCAAGCCGGCGCCGCCGACGTTGTTGAGGACCTGCGCGTTCTGGGCCTCGACGTCGTCGAAGTTGCGGGCGTTGCTGCGGATGTTGTCCGAGATGGCGGACAGGGCCTCGCGCAGCTGCTGGGCGGAGGCGTTGTAGCGCTGCATGAGGTTGTCGAAGGACAGCTGCGCGCGGCCCTCCCAGCTCGCGCGGGTGCCCTCCACAACGTTGTGCAGGCGGGTCAGCTCGCCCTGGACTTCCTCATTGGTCGAATCGACATGCCCGGCCGTGGCCTGCATGACCTCGGCTTCGGTCTTGAACGTAGTGTGCATAGTGTTCGCCCCTCCTCGAACGGGTTGACAGTGTGGTGTCACGGTCTTGTGTCACGGATTGTGTGTCGCGGTTACTTGTCAGACTGGTGGAGGAAGTCCCCCGCCGCCGCGTTCTTTCCGACGCGGTGCCTTCCTCATCTTTATTGGACTGCCCCGCCGGGCAATCGGTTCCCGGAGTTTTTAAAAAAGTTTTAGCCCTGACGGACCAGGGATTCTTCGGCCATGCGGCAGGCCGCCTTCTGCGCGACGCTGGGCAGCTCGCGGGTGTGACAGCCCACGGACAGCTGGTGATCGCCGTCCACCCACGTCGTCCAGACAACGTGCGAGTCGTCCCCGGGCTTTTCCACGTAGGTCAGCCGGCCGTCGTGCTCCTGCGGGTGGGACAGGGCGTCGTCGCCGGCGATTTCTTCCTGGATTTGTTCCAGCAGGTAGTCCGCGGGCACCGAATAGAGCGGATCCGCGGCAAAGAGCACCCGCAGGTCCGGGTCCGGCCCCGTGGCCGTGACCAGCCCATCGCCCTCGGCGGATTCCTCGGCGTGAAAGCCCTGCGGCAGCTGCACCGACAGTCCCGCCGCGCTTAACTGCTCCGGTGCGGGCGGCGGCTCGTTTGCCGGCCCGTCGCTGCCCGCCTCCCCGGGCGCCGGCGGGCCGCCGTCCTGACCGCCCGGGGCGGCCGCCACCGCGTTATCGGTTGCCTCACCGCCCGCGCTCTCCTCGTTCGCATCGCCGCCGCGGCCGACCACGAACCAGGCCACGCCGGCCACGATCAGCACCACCACGGCCAGCAGCGCGTAGAAGGGCTGGAACCACCCGCCCTTGCTGGTGTTGTCCGTGCTCGGGCGCAGCGGCTCGGCGCGCGGCGCGTCCGGGTGTGAGCCGCCGGGAGCGGCGGCATCGGCAGCCGGTGCGAGCGGGGCGAAGACCTCGGTCTCCGGGTGGGAGACCGCGTGCTCGGCGGTGTCCACCACCGGCACCTCCCGGCCCTCGAGCTGCCGGGTAATGATGCTCACGGCTTCCGCTGAGACCGCAGTCGCGCTGGAGTCCGCGCAGACCTTCACGGGGGCTTCCGGCCAGTGCGCGCCCAGGATCTTCTCCGCCTGCTCGAGCGCGCCGTCCAGGGCCCAGCCCTCCACAATCCCGGTGCCGGGCAGGTCGTAGCGGTACACGGTTTCCGGGCCTTCGAAAATGGTGGCGGTATCCAAGATGGTGATGGTCAACAAAGCGGGTGCGGCGGTCGTCATGGCGTGTCCTTTCGCTTGCTTTCTGCTTGGTTGCTTGCTGCTTGGTGGCTCTCGTCTCGTTCTTCGGCGGCTGGTGGTGTGTCTTCTTGGTCGTCGGCGCGGATGACTTGGCACAGGCCCAGTTCCTCGCCGCGGAGGTGGTAGCGGCCGCGGCCGGGTGGCTGGCGCTTCGGCTTCATGCCGAAGATGGGGCCTTCCTCCTTGTCGGCGTCCAGGAGCAGGACGGCCGGCTGGGTATCTTTGAGCGCCGAGCAGAACTTGCCGAACATGGCGCGGCCGATGCCGCCGGCCTTGCGGGCGAAGATGACGTGCAGGCCGATGTCCTGGGCGTGCGGGATGAGCTCCACCAGCGGGTGCAGGGCGGCCTCGCTGGTGAGCTCCGCGTCGTCGATGACCACGTAGATCTCGGGGCCGCTCCACCAATCGCGGGCGCGCAGGCGCGCCGGGGTGATATCCGGCCCCGGCAGGCGCTGCCGCATAGTCGCCGCGGTATCGCGCAGGGCCTTCTCCGCCGCCGCGGGCGTGGCGGCATAGGCGGCGAGCATGTCCTCGTCGAGCGCGCCCAGGTGCGCCCGGCGCGGATCGATGACCACCAGGCGCGCGTCCTCCCGGGGCAGGCCGGCCACAGCATCAGCGATGACCCGGACGAAGGTGGACTTGCCGGACCCGCTGGCGCCGACGCAGACCACGTGGGCGCTGGTGGCCGGGTCCCAGGCCACCGGTTCCAGGTCGCGGCCGCCAATTCCCCAAACCAGCCCGGCGGTCAGCGCGTGGCGGGGCAGGTCGGCCGGGCGCAGCTGGGCGGGCAGGGTCTTGAGCCGGGGCACCGGCTCGCCGCCGCGGGACTGCAGGTGTGCCACGTCCTGGTTGGAGGTGCGCGCCAGCAGCATCATCTCCCCGGTCTCGGTGAGCCCGCGGCCGGGCAGGGCCGGCAGCTTCTGTTGGGCCTTGCGGTCCACCAGGGATTCCATGGCCTCCCCCAGGCGCAGCTCCAACCGGTGGGCGATGAGGTCCCTAATCGACGGGCGCAGGGTGGTCCACCGCGGCGTGGACAAGACCAGGTGGACGCGGGCGCTGGGGCCGTCGGCGGCCAGGGTGGTGATCTTCTCCGTGAGATCGTTGAACTCCGCGCCGGCGGTGCCCACGTGGTGCCAGCCGTCTAGCACCAGGAAGGTGTGGCGGGGCTCGGGGCGCTCGACCAGGCCGGTGACCTCGTCGATGATGCGGCGGACCGTGTCCGGCTCGTCGCGGCCAGCCACGCCCGCCACGTGCGGCAGGCGGTCCAGGTTGGCTAGCGCCCCGCCGCCCAGGTCGATGACGTAGAAGCGGATGGCCTCGGTGCCGTGGGTCGCGGCCAGGGAGCCGACGATGGTGCGCAGCGCCATGGACTTGCCTGTCTGCGGGCCGCCGCAGACGGCCGCGTGCCCACCGGCGGTGGAAAAGTCGACCACCAGGGGATCCTGGCGCTGGTGGTAGGGACGGTCGATGAGCCCGACCGCGGCCTGCAGGTGGGTGGTCTGGCCGGCCCGGTGCAGGATCTCGGGCAGCTCGACCGCGGCGGGCAGCGGCGGCAGCCAGATGCGGTGGGCGCTGTGCCCGCGGTGGTCGGCCTCCGCGCGGGCGACGGCCACGACCTCGTTGAGCAGCGTGGTCGACTCGTCCCAGACAAGCTCCGGCTCGCTGTCCTCGGTGGTGTGAGCGTCCCAGCCGTCGAAGACGGACACCCGGGCCGGCGGTACGCTTTCCCCTTCGGCTGGTTCGGCCGGGCGAGCGAGCGGCCCGGAGACGTAGGTGGCCTGGAAGCGCTCGAGGGCGTCGCCGTTGGTCTTCAGGTAGCCGGCACCCGGCCGGGCGGGCAGGTGGTAGGCATCGGTAGCGCCTAAGACCTGGCGGGACTCCGCGGCGGAGAAGGTCTTGAGCCCGATCCGGTAGGACAGGTGCGAATCCAGCCCGCGCAGCCGGCCCTCCTCCAGCCGCTGGGAGGCCAGCAGCAGGTGCACGTGCAGCGAACGGCCCAGGCGGCCGACGGCGACGAAGAGATCGGCGAAGTCCGGGTGCTGGCCCAACAGCTCGGAGAACTCGTCCACCACGATGACCAGGGCGGGAAGCGGCGGGAACTGGTCCGGGTCGCGGCCGGCGTTGTAGTCGCCGACGTTGGCGAAGTTGCCGGCCTGGCGCAGGATCTCCTGGCGGCGGTTCATCTCCCCGGAGATGGCGTCGTACATGCGCTCGACCAGGACGGATTCTTCCTCCAGGTTGGTAATCACCGCCGCGGTGTGCGGCAGCTGCTCGCAGCCCAGGAAGGTCGCCCCGCCTTTAAAATCCACGAGCACCAGGTTCAGCTCCTCGGGCGAGTGCGTGGCCGCCAGCGCGGTGACCAGGCTGCGCAGCAACTCCGATTTGCCGCTGCCGGTGGCGCCGATACACAGACCGTGCGGGCCCATGCCGCCCTGGGCAGATTCCTTCAGGTCGAGGTAGACCGGCTGGCCGCTAGGGTCCAGCCCCACCGGCACGTGCAGGCGCTGCGACCCGGCGCGCCCTGGCCAGAGGTTCTCGCCGCGCAGCTCGGCGATGTCGCGGTGCCCGAGCAGGGCCACCAAGTCGCCGCCGCCGGAGCCGAGCTTGGGCCCCGGCTCGGCCAACGGGCGGCGGCAGCGGGCCATGCGGCGCGCGATGAGCACCGCGCCCTCTTCGGCCAGCTGGTCCGCGCGCCCCAACTCTTCCTCGCCCGCGGCCGTGGAGACCAACAGCGTTGTGCCCGCATCCCCGCCCGCCTCGTCGCGCAGGCTCAGGCACAGGCCCTCGTGCTCGGCGCGCAGGCCGAGTGCGGTGTTGCGCCGCGACCCGACATCGATGATGGTGGTTACCCCCTCCTCGTCGAGGAAGTCTTCCACCCCGGTGGTCGCCACGCCGTCGACGATGAGCACGCGGTAGTTCGCCTGCTCCGGCCGGCGGGCGTGCGGCAGCCACTTGACCCACTCCCAGCCGGCCCCGCGCACGGAGCGCACGGAAATGCCCAGGGTGTCGGGCCCATGCGCGCAGGCCAGCTGGATGACGATGGCCCGAGCCAGGTCCGCCGCACCCGCGCCCGCGATCCCCAGCACGCCGAAGGCCTGGAGCTGGATGACCACGGGCATCTCCGGCAGGGTTTCGACCGCCTGGATGGTCCGGCGCAGGCTGACCGCGCACACCGGGTCGAGGTCCTCGGCCGCGGCCGCCTCCGGCACCTGGATTTCCGTGGCGAGCTTGGTCTCTCCCACCCCAATGCGCACCTCGAGCGCGTCCGGGTCGCCCGCGCTGCGCTCCCACAGCCGCTGGTTGTGGACGAAGGCGGGCAGCTGCTCGACCGGCGGGTGGCGGTGCAGCTCGTGGGCCCGCTGGGCGGCGCCGTTGTCCAGGGCCTTCTCGCGCAGCGCCTTGAGGTGGCGCAGGTAGGTCCGCCGGGTCTCGTCCGGGTCCTGGCCGCCGGTGGTCGGGCTGAACATCATGAACATGCTGGCCAGCATCATGATGGGAAACATCAGCATGAGCGGGCTGAAGGTCCGATCCGACCCGCCGCTCAAGACCATGAACGCGACCATGCCTAGCATGGCGGCGACCATGACGATGGGCATGATGATGCGCACCAGCGGCACGGGTTGTTTGCGTTGGGCCTCCGGCACCGCCTCTGCGGTGATGGTCCCGGTCGGCGCCGGCGGCACCGGTTGGCGCTGCGTTAAGGTTGTTGGCTCGATTACTTGGATACTCTCGCGCTGATCCAGCACGGCTGATACACCCCCGAAAAGTTTTTGGCGGCCACCTCCCCTAGCGGTGGACACGCTGCCCACAGTAAGCCACAATTGAGCGCGACGGGCAAGGTGGGGAAGAAAATTTTTCTTGGCCACCGGCCTGAGAATTCGGGGATCTACTACTTCGGGGGTGAAGCGTTATGACGGCTGCGATCCCCCATACCGTCCGCGTGACGGTGCGCGTCCACGCAGGTAATTTTCGGAAAGAAGCGGACCTGTCCTTGCCGGTGACCGGCAGTTTAGGCGAGATGATTGACGATATCGGCTATATGGTCGACGCGCCCCAGCTGTCCAAGCCGTGGCGGGCGTCCACCGCGGGCGGGCGCGGGTTGGACATGGCCCAGCCGCTTGCAGCCACCCGGCTCACGGACGGCGCGGTCGTCATCCTCACCCCGCAGGAGGACACCCCGGCGCCGGTCATCCGCGACTCGGCGGAGGCCCTCGTGGCGGCCGGCCGCCCCTCGGAACTGCCGGGGCTGGCCGCGGTCTGGGCGGGTATCGGGCTGGTCGCCGTCGCCGCCCTGCTCGCGGGCGTGCTGCCCGCCTCCGCCGCGGTCGCCATCGCGCTAGCCCTGGGCACCGCGCTGGTCATCTATCAACCCGCGACCCGCCCCTTGGTCCCGGCGCTGGTTTTCGCCGGGGCGCTGGCCGGCTGGTGGGCCGTCGCCCCGCCGGGTGGGACGCTTCCACCCGCGTGGCAGGCGGCCCACCAGCAGCTAGACGGGCCCGCGCTGGTAATCCACAGTGCCCTGTCCTGGGTGGCCCCCGCCGCGCTTGGCGATGCCGCCTGGGCGCTGCTGGCCGCGGTGTCCTGCGGGCTGGCCATGGTGGCGGTCTTCCACGTGACCGCCGTGGCTCGGCCGCGGTGCACGGCCGCCGCGCTCACCCTCGGCGGGCTGGGGTTGGTCGCGGCCGGCGGCCTGGCCATGCCGGGTGAGGCGCCTTTCGTCGCCGCCGGGGCCGCGGTGCTGCTGGCGGTGGTCTGCCTCATCGCCGCCGCCCCGGGCGTGGTCACGCGGGCGGCGGGGCTGTCGGTGCCGCAGCTGCCGACCGCGGGCCAGGACTTGTCGGTCTCCGACGGGCACCAGCCGGACGTGGACGCCCGCGCCCGGCGCGCCCAGGAGCTCTACGCCGGGGTCTGCCTGGGCGCCGGGCTGGCCGCGCTGCCCGCCCTGGCGGCGCTGGCGCTGACCGGCACGGGCATTACGCCGGTCTACGAGGGGCCCTTCGGCACGCAGCTTCACGGCTCCGGCTTCGCCCAGGCGCTGTGCCTGTGCGTCGGCGGGGCACTCATCATGCACGCGGTGCGGCACGGGCAGGCCAGCGCCGCATGGTGCCTGTCCCTGCTGGCGGCCGCTAGCCTGCTGACCGCCTGCCTCATCCCGGTTGCGGCCAGCGCGCCGGCCAGCGACGGCGACCCGCACCTGGCGATGTTCATCGTCGCCGGCTTCGCCGCCGCGGGCGCGCTGAGCACCCCGCTGTGGGCGGCGAAAGTCCCCGCGGCGGAGCCGACCACCATCGTCTGGTGGGAGCGCGCCGAGGCGCTTGCCATCGCCACGTGCCTGCCCCTGGCCGCGCACCTAATCGGGCTCTTCGCCCTGCTGCGGGGGCTGGGATGACGCAGCGCCCAGGACGAGGAACTAGGTGCGCCGCAGCACTCGTCGCCGGCGCCGTCGTCGCGGGTGTGGCTCCCATAGCCGCCGCGGCGGAGCCGGACACCGCCTGCGCGGTGGCAGTACCCACCGAGGAGGTCCCCGCCCCGACCGCCGAGCAGGCCGACTACCGCGCCCGCCTGCACGCCCAGGCCACCGGGGACGGGGTGACCGTGGCGGTCATCGACACCGGCGTCCACCCGCACCCGCAGCTGGGCCAGCTGGATCCGGGCCCCGACTTCGTCGACCCGGAGGAGCCGAACCCGCTCGAGGACTGCGACGCCCACGGGACCGTGGTCGCCGGGGTCATCGCCGCGGCCGATACCGGTCTGGCCCCCGGCGCCCGGGTGCTATCCATCCGGCAGACCTCGGCGCACTACCGCGCCGCCGGCGGGGACGGCGGGCAGGAGGACGCTGCGGCCGGCGACCTGGATACGCTGGCCGAGGCCATCGAGGCGGCCGTGGACGCGGAGGCCGACGTGATCAACATCTCGGTGGTCTCCTGCCTGCCCGCCGGCACCAGCGTGGACACCAGCCGGCTCGACGCCACCCTAGAGCGTGCCGAGGCCGCCGGGACCGTGGTGGTCGCCGCCGCCGGCAACGCCGGTGATTCCTGCGAGCCGGGCCATACCGTCTACCCGGCCCATGCCGCCACGGTCGTCTCCGTGGGCGCGCTGGCTGGCCCGCAGGTCCGTGCGGAATATTCCATCCCGCAGCCCGACTCCGGCCTGGCGCTGTCCGCGCCGGGCTCGGTGCCGCTGGGGTTAAGCCCCGACGGGCAGGGCTGGGCCCGGGCCGTCGTGGCGGCCGATGGGACTGGCCCGCAGCGCGAGTTCACGGGCACCAGCTTCGCCGCGCCGACCGTCGCCGGCACCGCGGCACTGCTGCGGGAGGTCCATCCGGGTGCCAGTGCCGCAGACATCCGCGCGCTGCTGGCGCAGGCGGCCGAGCCCGCCCACGGCGGCGTGGATCCCTTGGCGGCCGTGGGCGCGCGCCCGGCCGATTACGCCGAGGAAGAACGGGCGCTGGCCGTGGCCGCGGGCGAGGACGCCATCCGTCCGGCCACCCGGCGGGCGCAGCTGGTGCTGCTCGGCCTGGCCGGCACCGCGTTAGTGGCGGCCCTGGGTTGGGCCACCCTCCGGCGCGGGCGCGCTCAGTAGCTGGCCTTCAGCGCTTCCTCCCGGCTGAGCTGGCTGCCGCCCGGCAACAGCCGGAGGATCTGCCAGGGCGCATGCGCCCCGGTGCTCGTGCCCAGGGCCTCCAGCGTGGCCTCGTCCTCCACGGAGTGCCGCAGGCCGTGCGCGGTGACCAGGTGGAAGCCGTGCTCGGAACTTAGCCCCAGCCCGCCCTGGGGCAAGCCGCTGAAGCGGTCGGCCACGGCCGAGCCGGACAGTTCGATAGTCCCCTCCTGCGGCGGGGCGGCTGCCCCGCGGCCGGCGGCCGTCGCGCACAGCCAGCCGTGGGCCGGGTCGATGAACTCAGGCGCGGCTTCGGGCAGGCTGAAGGCCTCCTGCGCCGCCGGGGCATCGGGCAGGGCGGCGACCTCCTCGTGGCTCAGGCGCTGCAGATCCGCGCCGGCATCGACCAAGGCGCCGGCCTGCGGCTCGGTTAGCGCGAAGACTCCCTGGTCCGTCCGGGCCCACAGCCCCTGGTCCCCGGTGCCGGTGTCGATGACGGCCGGCAGCGGGTCCGGGAATTCGACGGCGGGCAGCACCCGGAAAGCGTTGAGCATCTCCGCGGGCAGCTCCCAGCGGAAGGTGTCCGCGTCCACGCCCAGGGCGCGCCGGATTATCCGCCCTTCCGTCGTCTCCGCCGGAGGGATTTCGCGCCGGCCCTGCGCGTCCACCAGCCAGTCCGTGCCCTCCGTTTCCACCCACGCGGCCCGCCCGTCGAGGAGCTCGTGGCCCTGGTTGGCGGTTACCACGATGTCGCCGGCGCTGAACTCGCGGGCGGCGTCGATGGTGATGACGAAGCCGGGGGTTTCCGCCGCGTCCGCGCCGGCGAAGCAGGCCAACCACTCCACCGCGTTTTCGGTGCCGGAGGCGGCGATAAAGCCGGGCGCGTCCGCAATACCCAGGGGCACGCCCAGCTGCGCGTCGTCTAGGTGCTGGGTGCCGATGCGGGCCGGTTCCGCCGGCTCGCCGGCGATGATGCGGGCCGAGGCCAAATTGGAAACCGGGTGGTAGGTGCCGTCGACGAGCACGAAGAGCTGCTTGTCCGCCGATTCCACGATGGGCGCCTCGCCGGGGTTGGGCTCCGGCTGCAGCCAGGCCAGCAGGGCCGAGCCTATGCCCACCAGCACCACGGCGATAAGCCCGAAGATAAGCGCCCGCCGGCGGGTGGACAGCGGGTCATGGATCATGCGAATATCCCCCATGACCAGGCCGTGCTCTACCCGCCTGCGCAGGAACTTGTGGCCGGATACTTGCGCTTTCGTAGTGGGAACTGGACGCGCCATAAAATTTCCCCCCTGGGTAGCCAGCGACACCCCATCGCTGCTGTAGAAACCGTACCGTCGGCAGCCAGAAAACTCTGCCGCTGCCCGTCAGGGTAGCCGGGCTTAGCCCAGCTCGCTACCGCTGCGCTTGGCCCGGGTGGCCTCCGCCCGTGCGGAGAGCTCTTCCGGGGCCGGGTAGTCCACGCCCACCAGGCTCAGCCCCTTGGCCGGGGCGACCGGGATCTGGGAGGAGCGTTGACTCTCCGCGAGCATCGCCGTGGCGAAGTCGACGTCCCGGCGCCCCTGCCCCACCGCCAGGCAGCAGCCCACCAGAGAGCGCACCATGGACCAGCAAAACGCGTCGGCGACCACGTGCGCCTGGTACAGGTTCGGCTCGGTCGGGGTTGAGGTACCCTCCCAGGTAAAGCTCTCCAGTTCCCGGATGGTGGTGGCGTGCGGCTTGGCCTTACAAAAGGCCGCGAAGTCGTGCAGGCCCACCAGGAGGTTAGCGGCCTGCTGCATGGCGTCGATGTCCACCGGCTTCGACCAGACCGCGGTATCCGCCCGGCGCAGAGGCAGCGCCCCGGCCGGGGAGGTGGTCACCCGGTAGACGTAGTGCCGCCGCAGGGCCGAAAAGCGCGCGTCGAAGCCATCCGGGGCGAAGGCGACGTCGTGGACGCGGATATCCTCCGGCAGAAGCTTGGCCAGGCGGCGGACCAGCTTGCCCGGATCCCCGTCGATGGAGCGTTGCTGCAAGCAATCCTCCGGGATATCGAAGTGCGCGACCTGGCCGGCCGCGTGCACCCCGGCGTCGGTGCGCCCAGCGACGGTCAGTTCGACCGGGTGGCGCAGGATCATCGTCAGGTTGTCCTCGATAACCGCCTGGACCGTGCGCAGCTCGCTGCCCTGCTGCGGCTTCTGCCGGGCCCACCCGTGGAAGCCGGTACCGTCGTAGGCGACGTCCAGCCGCACGCGCCGCAGGCTCGCCGCGGGCGCGGGGTTCGGCGTTTCCTCCGGGGTGACTTGGGGGCTGTGCTCAGCAGGGTTCATAGGCCCACATGCTACCGCCACGCCGGGTTGGAAAAAAATCTTTGGGAGGGATTTTTCGGCACCTAGCGGGCATTATGTGGGATAGCTGAATGTGTGAGAACTGCATTAACAGCGCCTTTACAGACTGACCTGTCACAATAATTGTCAGGCGCCAAGGGAAGGCGAAAGTTTTCCACTTTCCTTGGTGTGGATTTGAGAGATGGTCCTTGCACCCCGCAGGGCGGCTGGTGACAGCCAAAGCGGGGTGGACTTCGCAGAGGCGGCGTGAACGGCCGCGGAGGAGTTTTCCTTTTCAAGCCGTAGCTTGGGGAACCTTAGAGAGACAGAGACAGCGAACCGCCGGTAGCCTTCGGGCCGCCGGCGGTTCGTTGTTGTATCAGGCGCCGTCAAGGACGGCGCGCTGGTTTGTGCACTGGGCGGTCCTATCCCGCGCGGGGCGGTATCCCCGCGCAAGGCGCGCGGCCACCACGGCACAAAGAAACCGCCCGTCCTTACCGCAGGTGCGGAATGGACGGGCGGTCTACTGAGTGAGAAGGACTTACTTGTCCTCAGCCTCGGTCTCAGCCTCGGCGGAAGCCTCCTCGGCCGGAGCCTCGGTAGTCTCCTCAGCCGGAGCTTCCTCAGCGGTCTCCTCGGCCTTTTCAGCCTCGGCCTCTTCGGCCTCAGCCTGCTTGGAGGCGGCAGCGCGGGTGGCGCGGTTAGCCTCGGCGGAGACGGTCTCCTCGGTCACCAGGGAGATCTGGGACATCGGAGCGTTGTCGCCGGCACGGTTGTCCAGCTTTATGGTGCGGGTGTAGCCGCCGTCGCGGTTAGCGAACTTCGGGGCCAGCTCATCAAACAGGTAAGCAACAACATCCTTGTGCGGGATGAGCTTCAGAACCTGGCGGCGGTCGGCAACGGAGCCGGACTTGGCCTTGGTGATGATCTTCTCAGCGTAAGGACGAAGCATCTTCGCCTTCGCATCGGTGGTCTTGATAGCGCCGTGCTCGAACAGGCTGACTGCCAGGTTGCTCAGCAGGTGAGCTTGCTGGGCAGCGGAGCCGCCGAGACGGGCACCCTTCTTCGGGGTAGGCATTATGTACTCCTCGTTAGCGTTTTAAATGAGCGCTGCAGCCGGCGGGGCCGGCGCACTAGCTTCTTTACTCGGAATCGTCTGCAGCCGGATCCTTAAAGTCACCGGTTTCAGCGTCGTAACCTTCCAGCTGGGTGGGGTCGAAGTCTTCCGGAGTGTCCTTCAGAGCCAGACCCAGGTTAGCCAGCTTGATCTTTACCTCATTGATCGACTTCTGACCGAAGTTGCGGATATCCAGCAGATCGGACTCGGTGCACTCGGCGAGCTCACCGACGGTGTGGATTTCCTGGCGCTTCAGGCAGTTGTAGGAGCGAACGGAGAAGTTCAGGTCCTCAATCGGCTTGCTGTAGGCAGCGATGAACTCCGTCTCCTGCGGGGACGGGCCGATCTCGATGCCCTCGGCGGCCGTGTTGAGTTCGCGGGCCAAGCCGAACAGCTCGACCAGGGTGCCACCGGCGGAAGCCAGGGCGTCGCGAGCGGTGATGGAGTTCTTGGTCTCCACGTCGATGATCAGCTTGTCAAAGTCGGTGCGCTGCTCAACACGAGTTGCCTCGACCTTGTACGAAACCTTGAGGACCGGGGAGTAGATCTGGTCGACCGGGATGCGACCGATTTCCCCAGACGTAGCGGCGGCTGGCACGTAGCCGCGGCCGCGCTCTACGACGAGCTCCATGTCCAGCTTCGCGGTGTCATTCAGGCTGGCGATGTGCAGATCCGGGTTGTGGATCTCCACGCCGGCCGGCGGCTGAATGTCGCCCGCGGTGACCTCGCCCGGGCCTTCCTTGCTCAGGTACATAACGACCGGTTCCTCGGAGTCCGACGACAGTACCAGGCCCTTGATGTTCAGGATGATCTCGGAAACGTCTTCCTTGACCCCGTTGATGGTGGTGAACTCGTGGAGAACGCCATCAATCTTGACGGAGGTCACGGCCGCGCCCGGGATGGACGACAGCAAGGTGCGACGCAGGGAGTTGCCGAGGGTGTAACCGAAGCCCGGCTCGAGCGGTTCGATGACGAACTTGGAACGAGACGAGTCGATGAATTCCTCGGAGAGCTGAGGACGCTGGGAAATGAGCATTGAAATTCTCCTTTTCGACGCCCGCTATATGACGTCGGTAGAGGGATAAAGATGACTTTTCGAAGTTTACTTCGAGTAAAGCTCGACGATGAGCTGCTCCTGCAGCGGGATGTCGATTTGTGCGCGCTCGGGCAGCTGGTGCACGAGGATGCGCAGGGTCTCCGGAACGACCTGCAGCCATGCCGGAACGTTGGCGTCGGCCAGGCGATCCTGGGCCTCTTCGAACCATTCCATCTTCTGGGAACGCTCACGGACATCGATGATGTCGTACTGCGTCACGCGGAAGGACGGAACGTTGATGTTCTTACCGTTGACGGTGAAGTGGCCGTGGGAGACCAGCTGACGGGCCTGGCGGCGGGTGCGAGCCAGACCAGCGCGGTAGACCACGTTGTCCAGGCGGGACTCCAGCAGGATGACCAGGTTGTCACCGGTCTTGCCCGGCAGACGGTTGGCCTCTGCGTAGTAGCGACGGAACTGACGCTCCAGGACACCGTAGGTGTACTTTGCCTTCTGCTTTTCCTGCAGCTGCAGCAAGTACTCGGATTCCTTGATGCGGTTGCGGCCAGCCTGTCCCGGGGGGTACGGGCGGCGCTCAAACGCCATGTCGCCGCCGACCAGGTCGACGCGGAGACGGCGGGATACACGGGTAGCGGGGCCGGTATAACGAGCCATAGTTTAGTTACCTCTTCCTTCCCTTAAACGCGACGACGCTTCGGCGGACGGCAGCCGTTGTGCGGCTGCGGAGTCACATCCGAGATCGAGGACACCTCCAGGCCGGCGGCCTGGAGCGAACGGATTGCGGTTTCGCGGCCCGAGCCCGGGCCCTTAACGAAAACGTCAACCTTCTTCATCCCGTGCTCCATCGCCTTGCGGGCGGCGGACTCGGCAGCCATCTGAGCTGCGAACGGGGTGGACTTACGGGAACCCTTGAAGCCGACGTGACCGGAGGATGCCCAGGAAATAACAGCACCGGTCTGATCGGTGATCGAGACGATGGTGTTGTTGAAGGTGGACTTGATGTACGCGTGGCCCTGGGCCACATTCTTCTTTACGACGCGACGGCCGGAACGGCGGGCGCCGGAACGAGTCTTTGGAGGCATGAATTACTTCTTCTTTCCTGCGATCGTCTTCTTCGGACCCTTACGAGTACGAGCATTGGTCTTGGTGCGCTGACCACGAACCGGCAGGCCACGACGGTGGCGCAGGCCCTGGTAGCAGCCAATTTCAATCTTGCGGCGGATGTCAGCCTGTACCTGGCGGCGCAGATCGCCTTCTACCTTGTACTCAGCCTCGATCGCGTCACGCAGTGCCGACAGCTGGTCATCATCCAGGTTGTCGGTACGCAGGTCGGGAGAGATGCCGGTCTTTTCCAGCAGTGCCTTGGCACGGGTGTGCCCGATGCCATAGATGTAGGTGAGAGCGATCTCCATGCGCTTGTTGCGCGGGAGATCAACACCAGCTAGACGTGCCATGTGGCTTGTCCTTTCGGGTTTTTACGGTGGTTTTCTCCCTACCCGTCCCCTACCATTTCGCGCGCTGCCCGGACCGTGCCGGTGCCAGCGCGAAATTGTGGTGGGGCTCAAGCCACCGTGGCCTGAGGTAGAAAAAGGCGACCGACCTTGCGGCCGCCCCTGGGTAAGGAGGCTTACTGTCTTTACTTGTAGCGGTAGACGATGCGTCCGCGGGTCAGGTCGTAAGGAGACAGCTCAACAACTACCCGGTCCTCAGGGAGGATGCGGATGTAGTGCTGACGCATTTTGCCCGAAATGTGGGCAAGAACCTTGTGTCCGTTGTCAAGCTCGACACGAAACATTGCATTCGGCAAGGGCTCGATGATGCGGCCCTCGACCTCAATTGCGCCTTCCTTAGCCATAACCTCAACTTTTCTAGCCGCTGGCTACTAGCCGAAGCGACTGCATGTATTTGTCTACTGCCTGGCGTTTATCGTGCGGAGAGTTCCGCACACATACACCAAACAAAGAGCATACGCGTTAACGACACGAATTCCAAACCCGTCCCCTAACGTTCATGCTGGGTGACCGCGCGCTAGCGACGCCAAAAAGACCCGCCCCGCGCCTGGATGAGGCGGGCGGGGCGGGCCGGGGAAGTTTCAGATGTCGAAGCTTCGCTTAGTAGATGAAGACCTTGTCACCAATCTGCAGGTCGTTGAAGTAACGGATAGCAGCCTGGTCCGGCAGGCGGACGCAGCCAGCGGAGTCGTAGGCCGGGTCGCCCAGGTGGAAGGCGTGGCCGTTGTTGGTGAAGTAGATGGCGTAAGGCATCGGGGCGTTGTTGAACTCGTAGGAGATCTCGTCCTTGATCTTACGGTTGACGTGGAAGGTGCCACGCGGGGTCTCCTGGCCCGTCTTGCCCGGGGCCATGGACGGGGCGACGTAGGTGACATCGCCGTTCTTCTGCAGCCAGGTGCGGCGGCCGTCCAGGTCGACGCAGACGGCGGCGTCGGCCGGGCACGGGCCGCGGTTGAAGGCGTTGCGCTGGCGCTCCTGCTCCGCCTTGCGGGCAGCGGCTTCGGCGGCAGCCTTCTCGCGGGCGGCCTGCTCGGCCTGGGCGCGGGCGGCGGCCTCGCGGGCAGCCTTGGCCTCGGCCTGCTTCTGGGCCACCAGGCCCGGGAACAGAGCGTTCAGGACGTTGTCGACGACCGGGCGCAGGGCGTTGGCGGCCTGCGGGTTGAGCTTGTTGACCTCGTTGAGCATCTGGTTGCGGGTGTTCCAGGCCTGCTCGCGGGCACCGCCGAAGAACTTGTCTGCTTCTTCCTGCACCTGCTTGGACAGCTGGTCGATGTTCGGCAGCTGGGAGCTGCCCTGGTTCAGCTGAACTTGGGAGGACAGTTGGGTCGGGTCCGGCATTTGCTGGGCGTGGGCGTTCGGCACGCCACCAATCAGGGTGACGGCCATGGCCACCGTGGCGGCCAGCGCTAAGGCGGCGCGACGGAAAGCCAAGGGGACGGCATTGAAGCGGAATTTCGACATGCTGAAAATTATAGACCTCTGGCCGAGGAATTTCCCAGCCGGGCGTGAACGTTACCAAATCGTAGCCGCGCACAGGCCTGTCCCGCCCGGCGTCGCCGCGCGCTCGCTGGGAGCTTTTGGAGTGTTTGGGGAGCTTGGCCCTAGGCAGCCGGGCTACTTGTCGTAGCGCGGGGTCAGGATGCGCGGGCCGTCGGCGGTGGCGGCGACGGTGTGCTCCCAGTGGGAGGCCAGCGAGCCGTCCTCGGTAATGACGGTCCAGTCGTCGTCCAGGACCACGGAGTCCTCGGTGCCCAGCGTGAGCATGGGCTCGATGGCCAGCACGGAGCCTTCCTGGATATAGGGCCCGCGGCCCGGGCGGCCCTCGTTGGCCAGGTAGGGCTCCTCGTGCATGGTGCGGCCGATGCCGTGGCCGCCGTAGCCGTCGACGATGAACAGCTCAACGCCGAATTTCTCCTCGGCGGCCCAGGTGGCCAGCTCGAGGGCGTGGGAGACGTCGGTCAGCCGGTTGCCCGGCACCATGGCCTTGAGCCCCTCGGACAGGACCCAGGCGGTGGCATCGTTCAGCTTGGTGGCCTCCGCGCTGACCTCGCCGACAGGGAAAGTCCAGGCGCTGTCGCCCACCCAGCCGTCGAGGGTGGCCCCGCAGTCGATGGAGACCAGGTCACCTTCGGCCAGGATCGTCTCCTCATCCGGGATGCCGTGGACGATGACGTCGTTCACGGAGGCGCAGATGGAGCCCGGGAAGCCCTCGTAACCTTTGAAGGTGGGCTGAGCGCCGGCGCCGCGGATGAGTTCTTCCGCGACGGCGTCGAGTTCGAGGGTAGATACGCCTGGCGCCGCAGCCAAGCGCACGGCCTGCAGGGCGCGACCGACGATTTCGCCGGCCACCTGCATGGCGTCGAGTTCACCCGGGGTACGGGCGGGGATGCGTTTGCTGCGGCGGGAGAAGATGGAAATGGCTCTTAACCTACTTCCCCAGTGCTTCCATGGCGCGGGCGTTAATCTCTTCGACCTCGCCCTCGGCCTTGATCGGGATGATGGCGTCGCCGTAGTGCTGGATGAGCGGGAAGGTCTCATCGCGGTAGACGCCCAGGCGGGTGCGGATGGTGTCCTCGGTGTCATCGGCGCGGCCGCGGGCCAGCATGCGCTCGACCACGACGTCCTCGGAAACCTCGAAGTTCAGCACGCCGTCCAGCTTCAGGCCCTTGTCGGCCAGCAGCTGGGTCAGGATGTCGGCCTGCTCCACGGTGCGCGGGAAGCCGTCCAGCAGGAAGCCCTTGGCGGCGTCGTCCTGCTCGAGGCGGTCCTTGACCATGCGGGCGGTGACGTCGGTCGGCACGAGCTGACCGGCGTCCATGTAGGACTTGGCTTCCTTGCCTAGCTCGGTGCCCTCGCCGATGTTGGCGCGGAAGAGGTCACCGGTGGAGATGTGCGGGATGCCCAGCTTTTCGCTCAAAATAGCGGCCTGCGTGCCCTTGCCGGCACCGGGAGGTCCAAGGAGTACGTAACGCATTATTTCAACAGTCCTTCGTAGTTCGATTGCAGAAGCTGGGACTCAATCTGCTTGACGGTAGTCAAGGCAACAGAGACCATAATCAAGATCGCGGTACCACCGAAGGCGGTCATGCCGCCGCCCTGGGAGTGCCCCACGCCGAAGTCCAGCAGGATGTTCGGCAGGATAGCAATGATACCCAGGTAGGCAGCGCCCACGAACAGCAGGCGGTTCATCACGTAGCCCAGGTACTCGGCCGTCGGGCGGCCGGGGCGGATGCCCGGAATGAAGCCACCGTACTTCTTCATATTATCCGCTTGCTCCGCCGGATCGTACTGAACCGAAACGTAGAAGTAGGCGAAGAAGATGGTCAGCACGAAGTAGAGCACGATGTACTGCCAGGACGCCGGGCTCTGCAGCCAGGAGATGACGTTGCGCTGCCACCAGTTGTCCGGGGTGACCGCGTTGTTGGAGTTGACGATCTGGGTGATCAGCACCGGCATGTAAATCAGCGAGGAGGCGAAGATCACCGGGATAACGCCGGCCTGGTTGACCTTCAGCGGCAGGTAGGTGGAGGAACCACCGTACTGGCGGCGGCCCACCATGCGCTTGGCGTACTGGACCGGGATGCGGCGCTGGCCCTGCTCGATGAAGGTGATGCCGATGACCAGGACGATGACGCCGGCGACGATCATGGCGAAGACCAGGCCGCCGTTGTTCTGCAGGATGTTCATGCCGTCGGTAGGCAGACGGGTCGCGATACCTGCGAAGATCATCAGGGACATGCCGTTACCGATACCCTTTTCGGTAATCAGCTCGCCCATCCACATCACGAGCACGGCGCCGGAGGTCATCACCAGCACCAGCACCACCAGGTCGAAGATGTTGCGGTCCGGAACCAGGACCTCCACGCCCTGGCCCAGCAGCTGCTGACGGTCGGCCAGGGCGACGATGCCGGAGGACTGCAGCAGCGCCAGCGCCACGGTGAGGTAGCGGGTGTACTGCGTCATCTTGGTCTGCCCGGACTGGCCTTCCTTCTTCAGCTGCTCGAAGTGCGGGATGACCACGGTCAGCAGCTGCACGATAATGGAGGCCGTAATGTACGGCATGATGCCGATGGCGAAGATCGACAGCTGCAGCAGCGCGCCACCCGAGAACAGGTTGATGACGGAGTACAGGTTGCCGGATTCTTCCGTCAGGTCGCGCAGACGGCCCGCGATGGCGCCGTAGTCGACGCCCGGGGACGGGATCTGCGCGCCGATGCGGTACGCAATGATCATCACGATCGTAAAGATGATCTTCTTGCGCAGATCGGCGTCCTTAAATGCCTGAATAATGGCGGACACTACACAATCCTCCTGGCCTACCGAGGGCGTGCGCAGAAAAATACCGCCCGCGTCTCACGCGTGCCGGTGCCCTTCTACTGCCTCGAGGTGGATACTCATTTGACCCGCTGGGCAACGCCAGGCCGCCGCCCGCGGCGCGCGGTAAAGGCAGCCTGGTTAGCCCTCCGGGTGGGATGAACAGTTTTGACCCCATTACCCTACCAGCCCCAAAAGCATTAGCCCCAATAGCAGCGACCTAAACGCGATTAGGCTCGCCTTAGCCGGGCAGCTGGCGCTGCGCGAGATAGCGCAAGATGGCCTTGACCCGCCGGTTTTCCTCCGCCGGGTCCAAGCGCAGCTTCAGGAAGATATTGCTCACATGTTTGCCCACCGCCGCGGTCGATAGGAACAGCTGGTTCTCGATCTCCCGGTTCGACAGCCCGCAGGACATCAGCTCCAAGACCTCTCGCTCCCGCGGGGTGAGCTCGCCGATGCCGCTGCGCGCCGAGTTCATCAGCGCCTGCGCCACCGTGGGGTCGATGACCACGCCGCCGGCGGCCACCGTGTCCAGGGACTTAAGGAAGTCCGCCACTTCCGACACCCGGTCCTTGAGCAGGTAGCCGGTCCCGCCGTCGGTGTTATCGAAAAGCTCCACGGCATAGGCCGGGGCCACGTACTGGCTCAAAACCACGACCGCCAGGCCGGGAAACTCCTGCCGTAGGCTCACCGCAGTCCGCAGGCCGTCGTCGGCCATGCGCGGCGGCATCCGCACGTCCGTGATTAAGACTTCGGGGAGTTGGCCGGCGGCGGCCAACTCACGCACCAGGCCGACCAGCTGGTCGGCGTCGCTAGCCTGGCCGACGACGCGGTGGCCGCGGCGCTCTAGCAGCCCGGCCACGCCCTCGCGCAGCAGCGCGGAATCATCCGCGATAACAATCCGCATTATCCGATCCCCGTTTCTCCTCGTTCCAACAACAACGGAATGACCGCCGCCACCCGCGTGGGCCCGCCCGCCGGCGAGGTCAGCTCCAGCCTGCCGCCGAAAGCCGCCAGCCGCTCGCGCATCCCGGCCAGGCCACAGCCTGGAGTTAGCTCGGCCCCACCCGGGCCCTCGTCCACCACGGTGATGCGCAGGTTGGCGTCGGCGGTGACCAGGACACTGACCGCCGCGCCCGGGGCGTGCTTGGAGGCATTGGTCATGGCCTCGGTGGCGAAGAAATAGGCGGCCGCCAAAATGCTGGGTTGCAGATCCGGCAGCGGGTGCGGGGCGCGGACGGCGACGTGCGGGCCCAGCCCCGCCGCGGCATCGTTCAGCGCGGCCACCAGCCCGCGGTCCGTGAGCACCTGCGGCTGGATGCCGCGGACGGTCGCGCGCAGGCTGGCCAGCCCGTTTTCGATGTCCTCCTTGGCCGCGCGCACCAGGTCTGCCTCGGTACCCTCCAGGTCCAGCAGGGCCTCGCCCAGCTTGATGGAGGCCGCCACGAGGTACTGCTGGGTGCCGTCGTGCAGATCCCGCTCTATGCGCTGGCGCTCGACTTCGTAGGCGTCCGCGATCGCCCGGCGGGCGCGGGTAAGCTCGGCCAAGCGCTGGGCTTGCGCCCGCTCTTGCGCGCGCTCGGTGGCGGCCGGGTTGAAGGCCGCGCGCGGGTTATGCTTCCACGGGAGTTTCACACTGACAGACTTTAACGCCTGCGCTTTCGGTGGGGGTAGGGCCAGCCCTACCCGGAAATCTAGTTCCACCCCGCTTCTGCGCCGGCGTTTTCCTACGTTGAATAGGTAGACATGACCACCACACTGAAACTCAACGACGTCACCAAGAATTTTGGCGGCAACGATGTCCTCTCCGGCATCACCCTGGAGCTTTCCCCGGGTGAAACCGCCGCCATCATAGGCCCGTCCGGCTCCGGCAAGTCCACCCTTTTGCACTGCATGTCCGGGGTCCTGCTCCCCACCACCGGCCGCGTCCACTTCGGAACGACCGACCTGACCGAGCTCAACGACGGCGACCGCTCGCACCTGCGCCTTAGCTCCTTCGGCTTCGTCTTCCAGGACGGGCAACTCCTGCCGGAGCTGACCGCCGCGGAGAATATCGCTCTGCCGGCTACCCTGACCGGCACCTCCCGCCGGAAGGCCCGGCGCCGCGCCGTCCACCTGCTGGATCAGCTGGGCCTGGGCGAGTTCGCCGACCGCCGCCCCGGGCCTCTGTCCGGCGGGCAGGCCCAGCGCGTGGCCATCGCCCGCGCGCTGGCTACCGAGCCCGCGGTCATCTTCGCCGACGAGCCGACCGGGGCGCTCGACCAAGCCACCGGGCACGACGTCATGCAGATGCTGACGACCCTGGTGCGCCAGCAGGGCTCCACCCTGGTGCTGGTCACCCACGACGCGCAGGTGGCCGACTGGCTGGACCGGCGCATCGAGCTGCGCGACGGCATCATCCACGACGACCGCCAGCTGGGGGCCGCACGATGAGCACTCCCACCGCCTCTCCGAGCTCCCGTCCCGCGCCGGTGCGCGCCTCCATCGGCGGCCTGGCGCTGCAGCTGTTCCGGGCCTCCGTGTCCTCGCGCTCCGGCACCGGCACCCTGACCCTGCTCTCGCTCGGCTCGCTGACGGTGGGCGCGACCATCGCCTTCCTCGTCGCCGGCGGGACGTACATGTTCTACCGCCGGGGCGAAAACGCTCACCTCCAGGCCGGCTTGGACACCTCCCAGCCGGGCATGGACGCGCACACTTGGACGGTCTTGGCCCTGATTGCTTGCGCCTTCCTCGTACCTGCCCTGTTTAGCCTCATCTCCCAGGCCGCCGTCACCAGCGCCGCCGGGAGGGAGCGGCGGCTGGCCGCCCTGCGGCTCATCGGGCTTAGCGCCCGCGACATCACCCGCATGACGGTCCTGGAGACGGGCATCAACGCGGTGGTCGGCACCGCGCTCGGGGCCTTGCTCAGCGCGCTGCTGGTCCCCGCCTTTGCCACCCTGACCTTTATGGGGGTTCCCCTCTCCCCGACCGAGCTCTACCTGCCGTGGTGGGGCTACCTGGCCGTCGGCTCCGCTCTCATCGTCCTCGCGCTAGCCGCCGCCCTGGCCGGCATGCAGCGGGTCGCGGTGAGCCCGCTAGGGGTAGCCCGCCGCCAGATGCCCCGCGCCCTGCGCTGGTGGCGCGCCGTGGCCTTCCTGGTGCTCGCCGTCGGCCTGCTGGTAGGAGTCAATCAGTTCGACTTTTTTGCCAGCCTGGGGGCTATGCTCGCCATCGCCGCTTTTCTCTTTCTGCTCATCGGCACTCTGAGCCTCATCGCCCCGCTCTTCCTCCAGGTCAGCGCCTGGGTGGCGGGTATGTTGGGCTCTAATGCAAACTTCATCGCCTCCCGCCGCGTGGCCACTGGGGCCCGGGCGGCCTGGCGGCGGGTCGCCCCGAGCGCGCTCTTCGGCCTCTTGGCCGGGTATATGATCGTCTCCCCCTTCGGCGACGACGACCTGAGCCAGTCGCTGCGGGAGAACCCGGAGACCTCCATCATTTTCCACGACGTCTTTACCGGGATCATCCTGACCATCTCCTTCGGCTTCTGCATCACGGCGATGTCCATCCTGCAGGGCCAGGCGCACGAGGTCTTCGCCAACGCTGACCTGACCCGCAGCCTCCGGCTGATGGGGCTGCGCCCGGGCTTCCTCACCCGCGTGGCCGCCTACGAGATCTTCGCACCCCTCGTCTCCGTCAGCCTCCTCGGATTTGCCTGGGGCGCTCTCCTCGGCCTGGTGATGCTCTACAGCAGCGGGGATCTGGAGATCGCCCCGCGCCTGGCTAACGCCGGGCTCCTGCTGGGCGCCGGCTGGCTGGTCGTGGCCGTGGCTTTTATCGCCGTTATCCCCCTTCGGAATCGGGTAGCCCGCCACGCCACCCGCAAAAACGACTAGGGTGGCTGCTTAGACAACCGTTAGCCGTTAAAGGAAGGAATTCTATCTATGGCTACCACTAAGTTTCAGCCCACCCGCCGCCTGGCGGCCGTCGCCCTGACCGCGCTGCTCGCCGTGGGCGGCGCCACCGCCTGCGACGACTCTTCGCGCAGCGAGAACGAGCACGACGTCTCCTCCACCGAGCCGTCCGCGCCGGCCTCCGAAGAATCCAAGTAACCTAGCGCGCCGCTCACCTGGCGCTTGCCGCTCCAACGCGTTGAGCGCTCGAGTGGCATACAACGCATAGAAAAATCCCACCGCCGGTCTCCCTCAAGCGGGAACCCGGCGGTGGGATTTTATTTAGTAGGTCTTAAAAAGACTTACTTGGTCGCGGTGGTGGAGCCACCGGCGGCCTCGATCTTCTCCACAGCGGACTTGGAGAACTTGTCAGCGGTGACGTTCAGCTTGACGCTGATTTCACCGTTGCCCAGGACCTTGACCGGCTGCTTAGCGCGGACCAGGCCGGCGGAGACGATGTCTGCGACAGTGACGTCGCCGCCGTTCGGGAAGGCCTTGGCCAGGTCGGACACGTTGACCACCTGGTAATCGACCTTGTTCGGGTTGCGGAAGCCCTTGAGCTTCGGCAGACGCATGTGGATGGGCATTTGGCCACCCTCGAAAGCGGCCGAAACCTGCTTACGTGCCTTAGTACCCTTGGTACCGCGGCCGGCGGTCTTACCCTTGGAAGCTTCACCGCGGCCGACGCGGGTCTTAGCCTTGTTTGCACCCTTGGAAGGGCGCAGATCGTGCAGCTTGATGATATCAGCCATGATTTATCTACTCCCCTGCCACTTCTTCAACGGTGACCAGGTGACGCACCTTGTTAACCATGCCGCGGATGACCGGGGTGTCCTGCTTAACGACGGACTGACCGATCCGCTTGAGGCCCAGGGCCTCAATGTTGGCGCGGTGGTTCGGCTTGGTGCCCACCAGGCCCTTAATTTGAGTAATCTTCAGAGCCATTGTTTATGCCTCCTGACCTGCGCGACGGCGCAGCATACGGGCCGGGGTGACCTCCTCGACGGACTTGCCGCGGCGAGCGGCAACTTCCTCGGGGCGGACCAGCTGCTTGAGGCCGTCCACGGTAGCACGGACGACGTTGAGGGCGTTGTCGGAGCCCAGGGACTTCGACAGGATGTCCTGCACGCCGGCGCACTCAAGCACCGGGCGGGCAGCGCCACCAGCGATTACACCGGTACCGGGGGCGGCCGGCTTCATCATGACGATGCCGGCGGCGTCGCGGCCCTCGACCGGGTGGGTGATGGTGCCAGCGATCATCGGGACGCGGAAGAAGTTCTTGCGAGCTTCCTCGGCACCCTTCTGGATGGCGGCCGGGACTTCCTTGGCCTTGCCGTAGCCGACGCCGACCATGCCCTGGCCGTCGCCAACGACCACGAGAGCGGTGAACGACATGTTGCGGCCACCCTTGACGGTCTTGGAGACGCGGTTGATGGTCACAACGCGCTCGATGTACTTATCGCGCTCGTTGTCCTGGTTACGACGATCGTTGCGGCGGTTGTGGCCACCGCGGTTGTTGTTCTTGTTCTCGGCGGAGCGTCCGCCGTCACGCTGTTCACGGTCCGACATTAGGCGTTCCTTCCGTTGATGTTTCCGTTGACCATTAGAACTTCAGACCGCCTTCACGTGCGGCCTCAGCCAGAGCTGCGACGCGACCGTGGTACTTGTAACCACCGCGGTCGAAGACAACCTGCTCGATGCCAGCTGCCTTGGCGCGCTCTGCGATCAGCTCGCCCACCTTGGAAGCCTTAGCCTTCTTGTCGCCCTCGAGGGCGCGGATGTCCGCTTCCATGGTGGACGCGGAGACCAAGGTGTGGCCCGCCAGGTCGTCGATGACCTGGACGTGCATGTGGCGGGAAGAGCGGTGGAGAACCAGACGCGGTGCCTCCGGGGTACCGCGCAGGGTCTTGCGGATACGGAAGTGACGGCGGGCGCGTGCCTCGCGACGACGGCTAGAGATGTCCTTGCCGACTGGAGTGCGCTTGTTGTTTTCAGTGTTTGCCATTGCTTACTTACCCGTCTTTCCGACCTTGCGGCGGATCTGCTCGCCTTCGTAACGAATGCCCTTGCCCTTGTAAGGATCGTCCTTACGCAGGCGGCGGATGTTCGCGGCGATCTGTCCGACAGCTTGCTTGTCAATGCCAGTGATGGAGAACTTGGTGGCGCCATCAGTTGCGAAGCTGATGCCCTCCGGAGCCTCAATGAGGATCGGGTGGGAGTAGCCCAAGTTGAACTCCAGGTTCGAACCCTTCTGCTGAACGCGGTAGCCGACACCGAAGATTTCCATCTTGATGGTGTAGCCATCGGTCACGCCGATGACGGCGTTGTTGATGAGGGAACGAGACAGGCCGTGCAGGGCACGGTGCTTGCGGTGATCATCCGGGCGGGAAACGCGGATCTCGTTGTCCTCCACGGCGACGGTGATCGGCTCCGGAACCTCGACGGTCAGGGTGCCCTTCGGGCCCTTAACCTCGATGGTCTGTCCGTTGATCTTGGTTTCGACGCCGCTCTTAACGGCGATGGGTGCTAGACCGACTCGAGACATGTGTCATACCTCCCTTACCAGACGTAGGCGAGAACTTCTCCGCCTACGCCCTTCTCCTGAGCCTGACGATCGGTCAGCAGACCGTGGGACGTGGAGATGATAGCCACGCCCAGGCCGCCAAGGACCTTCGGCAGGTTGGTGGACTTTGCATACACACGCAGACCCGGCTTAGACACGCGGCGCAGACCGGACAGGGAGCGCTCACGGTTGTTGTACTTAAGCTCGAGGGACAGCTCGCGGTCCTCGACAGAGTAGTCAGCGATGTAGCCTTCCTGCTTCAAGATCTCAGCGATGTTGACCTTGATCTTGGAGGTCGGCATCGACACGGTGTCGTGGTGCGCATGGTTTGCGTTGCGCACGCGCGACAGCATGTCGGCGATAGGATCAGTCATGGTCATGGTTAAACGACCGTTACCTTTCTCGTTGCGGTTCCCATCCCAGCCGCGCGACAGGCAGAGACTACCTGCCCGTTCGACTGGACTCACCACGCGCGTTTTCCGTGTGATTTCGGGCTACTCACGCTCCCCGCGGTCAATACCGCGAGGCGCTCGCCACCCTTTGATACAGACACGGTCCGCTTTATCGGCGAGGGGCCTACAACAAAGTTGATGTTCAATTCTTACCTGGAAGGCGCCGAAAAAAATCACGGCCCCGCAGCACCCATGGGGTACTGCCGAGCAGGCCAGGGGTTCAAAACCCCCGACGGACGCTATTCCAACGGGTCAGTGTACCCAACCAGCAGGGCGTTTGTAAAATTTCTCCTGCTCACGACTTCTTCGCCGCCCGCGGGGCCTCCCCGCGCCCCTTCCGCCGCCCCGCCGCAGAATTCGAGCAGTCTCCCACTTGCCCATTCACCAGCACCAACGCCTCCTTTTGCGCGGGGGCCTAAACTGGGTCCCATGTCTGATGATGCGAAGAAGATCGATAACAACAAGGAACCCATGCAGTCCGCCCACGCCTGGCTGGTCGAGGCCGCCGGCCACCTGGGCCTCGACAAGGCGGATGCCACCGCCCTGACCAAGGAATTGCTCGACCTGACCGCCGACGTCGCCCACAACCGTTCCCGCCCGGCCGCACCGCTAACCGCGTTCCTGGTGGGTTTGGCCTCTAAGGACACCGACGAGGCCCGCCAGCGCATCGAGAAGCTGCGCGCCCAGATCGCCGAGCAGTAGCTACCCGGCCGCCACGGCCACGACCACAGCAAGCCAGGTCAGACAGACCACCCCAGACCAGGAGGATTAGTGTCCAACAGGGTTAACGCCCGCTTTGCCGTTACCCGCGTGCGCCTTGACAACGACGGCCAGCTCACCCAGGTCGACACCCGGGCCGATACCGTCGCGGGCGAGGAACCGCTGGAGATCCGCGTGGACGGCCAGACGATTACGACCACCATGCGCACCCCGGGCCACGACGTGGAGCTGGCCCACGGCTTCCTCCACTCGGAGGGCCACATCCGGGCCGCCGCCGACGTGACGACCGCGCGCTACTGCGCCGGATCGACCGTCAACGGCGAGAACACCTACAACCTGCTGGACGTGGAACTGGCGCGTCAGAACGTCATCGAGCTATCGGATCTGCGCCTGGGGCTGACCACCTCCGCGTGCGGGGTCTGCGGTACTTCCTCCATCGAGCAGCTCCAGCACAAGCTGCCCTACCCCATCCCCCACTGGGACGTGGACCCGCAGCTCATCGCAACCATCCCGGACCGGCTGCGCGAGCACCAAAAACAGTTCAAAAAGACCGGCGGCATCCACGCCGCGGCCGCCTTCACCATGGACGGGGAGCCGGTCGTCGTGCGCGAGGACATCGGCCGTCACAACGCCGCCGACAAGGTCATCGGACACCTGCTGCTAGAAGGCCGCCTACCCGCCCACGACCTGGTGCTAGTGGTTAGCTCCCGCGCCTCTTTCGAGCTGGTGCAAAAGGCCGCCATGGCCGGCTTCCCCGCGCTGATTGCGGTCTCCGCCGCCTCCTCCCTTGCCGTCGAGACCGCCCGCGAGGCCGGCATGGCGCTCGCCGGCTTCGCCCGCGGCAACCGGTTTAACCTGTACTCCGGCCAGCTGGACCGCTCGCGGGGTTAGGCGCCCCGCACACGCACCACCAGATCACCAAAGGCCCGCCGGGTACATACCCGGCGGGCCTTGTCCTCAGCAGGTGAGAACTCCCCGGAATTGGGAGACTCGCGGAGCCGAAAGGGCCGAGAGTCCTTGTCCCTGGCAGGGATTAGTCGCGGTATTCCTCGGGGCCTTTGTTCAGCCAGGCGTAGACGCCGCCGATGAGGAAGCCGCCGCCGACCAGGTTGCCCAGCCAGACCAGGGTCCAGTTGAGAGCAACGTTGCCGATGGTCAGCGCGGCCGGGAGCGGATCCGAGCCGAAGGCGGTGAGCAGGAAGAGGCAGAAGTTAGCAATAACGTGCTCGAGGCCCAGGCCCACGAAGCAGGCGATGATCGGCACGATCATGAAGAACTTGGAGACGACCTCCTTGGCGAAGATGCCGCCCACGATGGCCATGTTGACCACGAAGTTGGCCAGGATGGCCTCGACGAACATGCCCTGCGGGGACTTGGTCAGCTTGCCCTCGGACAGGGTGACGATGAGGTGGCTGGGGTCCATCCCGGAGAATTTCGCCGACATGCCCATGGCCGCGGCGAAAAGAATCACGCCCACCAGGTTGAAGAAGGTCGTGACGATAAGCAGCCAGAGACCCTTACCCCACGAGACCTGCTTGTTGACCGCGCCGTAGACCATGTACATCATGTTGCCGGTGGCCAGGTCAGCGCCGAGCACCACGATGGCGAACAGGCCCAGGCCGAAGAGCATGGCGAAGACCGGGGTGCCCAGGCCGGGCGCGAGCTGCTCCACGGCGTTGCCCACGACGCCCGCGAAGGCGGTGCCCACGGTCAGGTAGACGCCCGCCAGGGTGGAGCGGCCCGCGAACCTGCTGAAGGACTTATCCAGCAGGGTCACTTTCTTATTGACGGCCGCGGCGGCCGAATCATTCAACGACATTGATTTCCTTTACTGCGGTTACGCGGAAGGGGCCACGCGGGCCTAGTACGCATAAAATTTTAAGACTATTTCCAGCACTTACATAATCAGGGCGCAAAGATTTTCCAGACACCCCAACCGTGTCTTTTGCAACTCCAGTCACTCCAGGCACTATGGTTGTGTATATTCGTTCCGCTGGCCCGGCCGGCGGACTCCTTCCCCTCTCCCCGCCCTATCCCTTTTCGGAGCCACCTCGATGCCGAGCCACCCACACACCAGTGCCTGGGCCGCCTTGCAGGCCCGGGGCGATGCCGCCCGCCCGGATTCCCGCTCCGCTACCCGCCCCCGACCGGAGGCCGACGGCCCCCGCCGCCGTCCCCGCCGGCGCACGGATGCCACCCCGCAGCAACACCCTTTGGCCTTCCCGCAGCAGGAGGCGCCTGCGGCTACGCCCGCGAGCACCCAGGTAGACACGGCCGAAAGCAAGGACCGGCCCGGGCTGCTCCGCGCGTGGTCCAACAACGGCGCGGTCCGCGTCGCCGTCGGCGTGGTAGCTACGGTCGCGCTTATCTTCTCCATCCAGCGCACCGTCGATACCCCGGAGGAAATCACCCAGGCCCCGCAGCTGTCGGCCCACGCGGGCGAGGCCCCGGCTATCGCCCCGTCGCCGGCGCAGGAGATGTATGTTCCGGCGGTAGGTATTCACGCCAATTTCGACGCGGAGCCCTGCCGGGTTAAGGACGGCGCCATCGATCCGGAGAACATGGACACCGCGTGCACGTATACCGCAGATAACCGCCCCTATTCCCTACCCGGCCCCACCGCCGAGGACCTCGTGGTGGTCGCCGGCCACACCGGCGCGGGCGTGCCCGGGGTCTTCGACAACCTCTACGACGGCGGCAGCGACGAGCACCGCATCAACGTGGGCGACAAGCTCTACCTGCGCACGGCAGCCTCCGGCGACGACTGGCTGGTCTATACAGCCACCGACCTCCACGATCCCAACAAGGGCGGTCTGGCTGACGATGCCTCCGTGTGGGGCGACGGCCCCCAGCCCGGGCGCCTTTTGACCATCAGCTGCATCCAGCCCGCTAACCTGTGGCAGCCGGCTGTCCGCAACGCGGTCGTGGGCTGGCAGCTGGAATCCGTGGTCAGCCCCGACGCCGGCAGTGATGCGCCGGACCAGGTCTCCCCGGACGAGGTTCAACCCGTGCCCTACCCGGGCAAGGAGCCGGCCACGCTCTAGAGCAAACTGGGGCCCGAGGCCCGCCCGCGGCACTGCCCCAGCACAGTTGTCTATACCCCCGAAACCTACCCCCAGCGAAAATCGCGAGCCCTAAATAATACCTTTTCGCCGGAAAGATAGCACTTCGCCACGCCGAAAACTGTTCGAGCCTCCACCAAGCTGGAACTTCATCTAGCACCCGTTAAGGCACCCGCCGCGCTGTCTACGCTTTTAGGGCCAAAATTAGTGAGCCACTCTCAAAGTTACTGATGAGAAAATTGTTACTTGTTGTGACAAAAGGTGCGCTTGGGGCTAATCTCAATTTCGATGGCGCCATGGTCCCCTATTCGAACTTGGCGCCTAGTCCCATCACTCTCAAGGAGAACCTCTCATGCAGAAGCTCACCCGCACCCTGACCGCCGGCGTTATGGCCGCAGCTCTTACCCTGGGCGGCACCGTCGTGGCTCAGGCCCAGGAAAACCCGATGACGCTCACCGTCGACGGCACGGAGTACTACAAGAACGCCGACGGCAAGTACACCTCCGGTTTCGGCGAGGATGCCACCGAACTGACCGGCGCGGAGCTCGACAACGCCCTGAATGCGTGGCGCGAAGAAAACGGCTTCACCTCTGAAGGCGAAGCAGGTGACACCGGCGAGGAAGGCACCCCCGAGGGAAACGAGGGCATCCCGGCCCCGGCCACCATTGAGGAAGAGGGCACCACCTGGTACCAATCCACCCAGGACAAGGGCGTCTACGTCGACGACCCGGCCAAGGTCAACGAGCCGGTTACCGACGAGATGCGCGCTGCTTCTCAGGCCATGCTGGACAACCGCGCCGCCCGCTTGGAGCACGGCGACAACGAAGGTATCCCGCTTCCGGCAGAAATCACCGATAAGGACGGCGTGACCTGGTACCAGTCCACCCAGGACAAGAGCGTCTACGTCGACGACCCGGCCAAGGTCAACGAGCCGATCACCGACGAGATGCGCGCTGCTTCCGATGCCATGCTGGCCGAGTACAACAAGCAGCAGGCGGAGGAAGAAAAAGACTACTCCAAGCTGGCTTGGCTGGCCCTGCCGGCAGCCCTCATCATCGGCGGCGTGACCTGGTACCTGATGCAGGACGGCAAGACCTACACCCAGGACAAGGCCCGCGTGAACGAGCAGCCGACCGCAGAAGAAAAGGCTGCCTCCGAGGAGCTCCTGGCCGCTAACAAGGACGAGGTCATCGCCCAGGGCGGCAAGCTGGACGAGGCCGCCTACGCCGGCGCCGGCGCCCAGGGTGTCGGCACCGCCCAGGACACCGCCACCGCCCCGCGCGGTATGGCCGCTGAGACCGGCTCCAACACCGTGGCACGCGGCCTCATCGCCCTGGCCGTCGTCGCCATGGCGGGCGCCGCCGCCTTCGTGGCCCGCCGCAAGTTCTTCGCCTAATAGCGCGAAGCCGAAAACACTAAAACTCCCGTAACCACCAACGTGGCTACGGGAGCTTTTCTCTGCCCAGCCCAGCGCTCGTAAGCAGCCACTAGCGCCCGGCGGGCGGCTATGAAGCTCTCTACCTACGGACATCATACCGCGTATACACCGTCGAGCGCACAGGTTACGACGAAATACCGCAGTGGGATGAGGGCCTCAACTAAAGAACGAGACAGAGACAACAAAGAAGAAGACATAGAAGAACCCCGGCCGGTACTTCGTTTGAGTACCGGCCGGGGTTCTTGCTTAGCCCGAGTTCCTAGCCTTGGATCGGCTGAGAACTCGGCTAGCTACCTTACTTGAACGGGAAGCCCAGCTCGCGCAGGAGCTTGCGGCCCTCGTCATCGTTGGTAGCGGTGGTGACGACGGTGATGTCCATACCACGTGGGCGATCGATCTTGTCGATGTCGATCTCGTAGAACATGGACTGCTCGGACAGGCCGAAGGTGTAGTTGCCGTGGCCGTCGAACTGCTGATCAGACAGACCGCGGAAGTCGCGAATACGCGGCAGCGCGATGGTCAGCAGGCGGTCCAGGAACTCCCACATGCGGTCGCCACGCAGGGTGACGCGGGCGCCGATCGGCATGCCCTCACGCAGCTTGAAGTTTGCGATGGACTTGCGTGCGCGGCGCAGCTGCGGCTTCTGGCCGGTAATCAGGGCCAGGTCTTCCAGTGCACCGTTGATCAGCTTGGAGTCACGGGCAGCGTCGCCGACGCCCATGTTGACGACAACCTTGGTCACGCCCGGAATCTGCATGACGTTGTCGTAGTGGAACTCCTCGTTGAGGGTGTTCTTGATTTCGTCGCGGTAGCGCGCCTTCAGGCGCGGGGTGTAGTTCTCGCTCATGTTTAGATGTCCTTCCCGTTGCTACGCGCGATACGGACCTTCTTGCCGTTTTCGTCGAAACGGTAGCCCACGCGGGTCGGCTTGCCCTCGGAGTCCAGGATCGCAACGTTGGACACGTGGATCGGAGCCTCCTGGGTCACGATTCCGCCGGACTCAGCACCGCGCTCGGTAGCGGAGTTGGCGACGTGCTTCTTGATGCGGTTGACGCCCTCGACGAGGACCTTCTCGCGCTTCGGGTATGCCTCGATGACCTTGCCCTGGGCGCCCTTGTCCGGGCCCGAGATGACAACGACCATATCTCCCTTATGAATCTTCATAAGACTAGATCACCTCCGGGGCGAGAGAAACGATGCGCATGAAGCGCTTGTCACGCAGCTCACGAGCAACCGGCCCGAAGATACGGGTACCGCGGGGCTCGCTCTCACCCTTCAGGATGACAGCAGCGTTCTCATCAAAGCGGATGTAGGAGCCGTCCGGACGACGGGTTTCCTTCTTGGCACGGACGATGACGGCCTTGACGACGTCACCTTCTTTAACGTTTCCGCCTGGTACGGCTTCCTTGACAGTAGCGACGACAACGTCACCGATGCCAGCGAAGCGACGTACGGAGCCGCCGAGAGGACGGATGACGAGCAGCTCTCGTGCACCCGAGTTATCGGCGACGCGCAGGCGCGATTCTTGCTGAATCACTATGGGTCTCCTGACCTGGATTAACGTGCGACAAGATTTCCGTCCTTGCCACACCTGGTCTACTTACATGATTGGAGCTAAAGCCTTACAACGAACATGTCGAGGGGTCTCGGGCTGCGGTTCGGAACGCACCGCGCGCCGACCAAGCTTTTAGCAACCCTAATATTCAACCACATGCCGGCCCCTTAACTCAAATCCCTGATCTTTTCATTCTCCAACACGCCGCCGGGGCGTTTGCGCTGGTGCGGCGGCTGGCCTATGCAAAAAGCCCGCAGCCAACCAGATGGTTGCTGCGGGCTTAAATCGCTTAATCGCGAAAGGGCTAGGTTTTACTTAGCCTTCTCGACGATCTCGACGAGACGGAAGTGCTTGTCCTTGGACAGCGGGCGGGTCTCGGCGATGCGGACGCGGTCGCCGACGCCGGCGATCTCGTCTTCGTCGTGCGCCTTCACCTTGGAGTTGGAGCGCATGATCTTGCCGTACAGGGCGTGCTGCTTGCGGTCTTCGAGCTCGACGACAATAGTCTTCTGCATCTTGTCAGAAACCACGTAGCCGGTGCGGACCTTGCGGGCGCCCTTTTCCTTCTCCTTCTTCGGAGTCGGTTGCTTCTTGGATTCAGTCACGTTTGCCTCACTCATGATTAAGCCTCAGCTCCCGGAGCAACGGACAGGCCCAACTCGCGCTCACGCAGCACGGTGTAAATGCGGGCGATGTCGCGCTTTACAACGCTGACGCGGCGGTTGTTGGTCAGCTGGCCAGTTGCCTTCTGGAAACGGAGGTTGAACAGCTCTTCCTTCGCATCCTTCAGGCGGTTTTCCAGCTCGGAGTTGTCGAGCTCGCGGAACTCGTGGGCGGGGGTACCGGTAGCCATTAGAACTGGTCCTCCTTCTTGATGATGCGGACCTTGCACGGAAGCTTCTGGCCGGCACGACGCAGAGCCTCAACAGCAGTGGCCTCGTTCGGGTAGCTCATCTCGAAAAGAACGCGGCCCGGCTTAACGTTAGCCACCCACTTCTCGACCGGGCCCTTACCGGAACCCATACGAACGCCGAGCGGCTTCTGGGTCAACGGACGGTCCGGGAAGATGTTGATCCACACCTTGCCACCGCGCTTGACGTGGCGGTTGATGGCAATACGTGCGGCCTCAATCTGACGGTTGGTGATGTAAGCCGGCTCCAGAGCCTGGATGGCGTAATCACCGAAGTTGATGCGGTTACCGCCCTTGGAGACACCGCGCCGACCCGGGCGGTGCTGACGACGGTACTTGACGCGCTTAGGAATCAGCATGGATTAGCCCTCCTGCTTCTGCTGTGCGCGCTGACGGCGCTGGCCGCCACGGCGGGAACGACCACCACGGTCGCGGCCGCGGCCCTGCGCCGGAGCGTTCAGTTCGGATTCGCGTACGCCGCCGACAACGTCACCCTTGTAGATCCACACCTTGATGCCGATGCGGCCGAAGGTGGTGTGGGCCTCTGCGGTGCCGTAGTCGATTTCCGCACGCAGGGTGTGCAGCGGAACGCGGCCTTCGTGGTAGCGCTCGGTGCGGGACATCTCAGCGCCGCCCAGACGACCAGAGCAGAGGACCTTGATGCCCTTGACCTGCGGCTGGCGCATAGCGGACTGGATGGCCTTACGCATGGCGCGGCGGAAAGCAACGCGGTTGACCAGCTGCTCAGCGATGGACTGAGCAACCAGGGTGGCGTTGGCGTCGACCTGCTTGACCTCGAGGATGTTGAGGGCAACCATCTTGCCGGTGAGCTTTTCCAGCCCGCGGCGGATGCGGTCGGCCTCAGCACCGCGGCGACCGATCACGATGCCCGGGCGGGCGGTGTGAATGTCGACGCGGACGCGGTCACGGGTGCGCTCGATGACGACGTCGGCGATGCCGGCGCGCTCGAGGCCCGTGGACAGGTACTCGCGGATCTTGATGTCTTCGGCTACGTACTTTGCGTAGTCGTCCTTATCGGCGTACCAGTGGGTCTTCCAGTCGGAAGTGATGCCCAAACGTAGGCCGTGAGGATGGATTTTCTGGCCCATTACTTGGCCCCTTCCTGCTGGCTCTCGACCACCACGGTGATGTGGCTGGTGCGCTTACGGATCATGAATGCGCGGCCCTGGGCGCGCGGCTGGAAACGACGCATGGTCGGACCCTCGTTGGCGTAAGCCTCGGAGATGACCAGGGTCTTCGGGTCGAGCCCGAAGTTGTTCTCAGCGTTAGCAGCGGCCGAGGCAACGACCTTAGCGACCGGCTTAGCAGCGCCCTGCGGGGCGTACTTCAGGATAGCCAGTGCCTCGGATACGGACTTACCGCGTACCAGGTCGATAACGCGGCGCGCCTTCATCGGGGTTACGCGGACGTAACGGGCCGTAGCGCTGGCGTTGGTGATGGTGTCACTCATCGCTTATCGACGTCCCTTCTTGTCATCCTTGACGTGACCCTTAAAGGTCTTGGTGGGGGCGAACTCGCCCAGTTTGTGGCCGACCATGGAGTCGTCGACAAACACCGGCACATGCTTCCGGCCGTCGTGGACGGCGAAGGTGTGGCCAATGAAGTCCGGCAAAATGGTCGAACGGCGGGACCAGGTCTTGATGACCTGCTTGGTGCCTGCCTCGTTCTGAGCATCTACCTTGTTGAGGAGGTGCTCATCGACGAAGGGGCCCTTCTTTAGGCTGCGTGGCATTTTTTACCTCCTCTTAGCGCTTCTTGTTCGGGCGACGACGGCGCACGATCATGTTGTTGGAGTAACGGTTCGGGTTGCGGGTACGGCCTTCCTTCTGGCCCCACGGGGAAACCGGGTGGCGACCACCGGAAGTCTTACCCTCACCACCACCGTGCGGGTGGTCGACCGGGTTCATAACAACACCACGGACGGTCGGGCGAACGCCCTTCCAACGCAAACGGCCGGCCTTGCCCCAACGGATGTTCATCTGGTCAGCGTTGCCGACCTCACCGACGGTAGCGCGGCAGCGGATGTCCACACGGCGGATTTCGGAAGACGGCATACGCAGAACTGCGTACTTGCCTTCCTTACCCAGCAGCTGGATCGAAGCACCAGCGGAGCGGGCCAGCTTAGCGCCGGCGCCCGGCTTCAGCTCTACAGCGTGGATGATGGTACCGGTCGGGATGTTGCGCAGCGGCAAGTTGTTACCGGTCTTGATATCGGCGTTGGCGCCAGACTCGACCATGGTGCCCTGCTTCAGGCCCTTCGGTGCGATGATGTAGCGCTTCTCGCCGTCCACGTAGTGGAGCAGAGCGATGTTTGCGGTGCGGTTCGGGTCGTACTCGATGTGAGCGACCTTTGCCGGGATGCCGTCCTTGTCGTTACGACGGAAGTCGATCAGACGGTAACGGCGCTTGTGGCCACCGCCGATGTGGCGAGTGGTGATGCGACCGTAGTTGTTACGGCCGCCGGTCTTGCTCAGGGGACGCAGCAGGGACTTCTCCGGAGTAGAACGAGTGATTTCCTCGAACTTCGACACGGAGGATGCGCGGCGACCCGGAGTTGTCGGCTTGTACTTACGAATAGCCATAATTCTTCCTTACTTCTCGACTTTCCTCTTAGGCGCCAGCGCCGAAGATGTCGATGGAGTCGCTGCCCTCACGGAGCGTCACGTAGGCGCGCTTGGTGGACTTGCGTCGGCCGAAACCGGTGCGGGTGCGCTTCAGCTTGCCCTCGCGGTTAACGGTGTTGACGGAGTCGACCTTCACGCCGAAGATCTGCTCTACGGCATCTTTGATTTGGGTCTTGTTGGAGTCCTTGGCGACGAAGAACGTGTAGACGTTCTGCTCCATCAGGCCGTAGGACTTTTCAGAGACGACCGGGGCGATGATGATATCGCGCGGGTTAACGGTCTTAGCCATTGTTGACCTCCTTGGCCTCGTCAGCGCCGTTCACGCGGGTGACGAAGGTATGCAGAGCCTCAACGGAGAACACAACGTCGTCCGCGTTCAGGACGTCGTAGGTGTTCAGCTGGCCAGCGTCCAGGATGTGGACGTTTTCCAGGTTGTTGGCGCTGCGGCGAGCGTTCAGGTCCTCGCGGCCGATGACCAGCAGCACGTTCTTGCGGTCGGTCAGGCGCTCGAGGAAGGCCTTAGCCGACTTGGTGGACGGCTTCTGGCCCGGAACCAGCTCTTCGATGACGTGGATGCGCTCGTTGCGAGCACGGTCGGACAGTGCGCCGAAGAGAGCAGCCTTGATCATCTTCTTCGGGGTACGCTGCGCGTAGTTACGCGGCTGCGGACCGTGCACGGTGCCGCCGCCAGTGTAGTGCGGGGCGCGGATGGAGCCCTGACGAGCTCGGCCGGTGCCCTTCTGGCGGAACGGCTTGCGGCCACCGCCGCGGACATCGCCGCGGGTCTTGGTGGCGTGGGTGCCCTGACGGGCGCCGGCCAGCTGAGCGGTGACGACCTGGTGCATCAAAGCGATGGATACCTCGGTGTCAAAGATTTCAGCCGGCAGCTCCACGGAGCCGTTGGTCTTACCCTCAGCGGTCTGGACGTCTAGCTTAAGGTTGCTCATGCGTGTGCACCGCCCTTCACTGCGGTCTTAACGGTGACGAGTCCGCCGCGAGCACCCGGGATAGCACCCTTGATGAGCAGCAGGTTGGACTCGGCATCGATCTTCTGAACCTTCAGGTTTTGCGTGGTAACGCGGTCCTGGCCCATGCGGCCAGCCATGCGCTTACCCTTGAAGACGCGGCCCGGGGTAGCAGCGCCGCCGATACCGCCGACGCGGCGGTGAGCAGCCTGGTTACCGTGGGCAGCGCCCTGGCCGGCGAAGCCGTGGCGCTTCATAGCGCCGGCGTAGCCGTGGCCCTTGGTGGTGCCGGTGACATCCACGAAGTCAACGCCTTCGAAGATCTCAACGGTCACGTCCTGGCCGACCTCGTAAGCGGAGGTGTCGTCCATGCGGATCTCGGCCACGTGGCGACGCGGGGTCACGCCAGCCTTCTTGAAGTGGCCAGCGGCCGGCTTCTTAGCCTTGCGGGGATCCATGTCGCCGAAGGCGATCTGGATGGCGTTGTAGCCATCGGTTTCTACGGTACGAATCTGGGTGACAACGCACGGCCCAGCCTCGACGACGGTGACCGGCACAACGCGGTTCTCCTCGTCGAAGACCTGGGTCATGCCGAGCTTGCGGCCCAGAATGCCCTTGATCTCGTTTTCACTCATTAGTATTTCTCCACCAAAGTTCTATTCGTCGATCACTGAATGTTCACGTCGACACTTGCCGGAAGATCGATGCGCATCAGGGCGTCAACGGTCTTCGGCGTCGGGTCGAGAATGTCGATCAGGCGCTTGTGGGTGCGCATTTCGAAGTGCTCGCGAGAGTCCTTGTACTTGTGTGGAGAACGAATAACGGCGTATACGTTCTTTTCGGTCGGCAGCGGCACCGGGCCAACGACACGGGCACCCGTGCGGGTGACAGTTTCGACGATCTTCTTGGCAGAAGCGTCGATAGCCTCGTGGTCATAGGCCTTCAGCCGAATGCGGATTTTTTGTCCCGCCACGCTTATCCTCTTTCTCGCTTTCCCACTTTCACATACCCGGTTCTTCCGGGGCGTGAAGCGGTGGAAACTTGCTTCTCGATTTCTCTATAACGTTGTCCGGGCCAGGGGCCTGGGCGCAACGCCAGTTGTCTTGACTGCCATGACGACGAAGAAGTACTCGGCCTGGCAAAAACAGGCGCCGACTTCTTTTCGGGGTACAAGACCCGAAGTCAATTCAAGCTACTCGAGGACGGTTTTCACGCATTACACGTGGCAATCCGAACCGATTTACTATACTGCCGCTGTTTATTTGCCATGCCCCTTCTCCGGTTCTAATTCTCGGGATGTCTCTGCTCAAACGCGGACCTAGCCCGATCCTTAGACCTTCGTTAGCACCTGCCAGAGCAGGCCCTATGCGAAAGCGTCATGTTCGCCTTACCAGCGCCAGCGTCTTCCTCCTTCCCTGTGGGAACCCCGCCGTAGCTAAGTACTGCGGCCCTCCCGTCAGTCCGAAGGACACGCTGCCGTGTTAAAGCAACCCTTGTATTAAAGCACGTAGATTCGCTTTTTCCAAACCACTGCCCAAACAGTGCCAAAAATCACCTTTAAATAAAGATTTGTCTATCCCCGCATTAATAACGAGCCGGTTCCGCTAAATCTCCGTATACTTTGGGGCGTAAATAAAAGCCCATTATTGAAAGGGAAATAGCTGTGGCTAACAACACCGCAAACTCCGGCAAGAACTCCAACAACAACTCGGCTAACGAGACCAAGACTGACGTGACCAAGGTCCAGGATTCCGCTTCCCAGAACGCCCCGGCCCAGAAGGTCGGCGGCGAGGAGGTCTCCCAGCGCAAGGTGAACTCCAACCTGGAGACCGAGTACGGCACCACCACCATCGATGACGACGTGGTGGCCAAGATCTCCGGCATCGCCGCCCGCGAGGTCTCCGGCGTTTCCGCCCTGGGTGGCGGCGGCGCCCGCATGCTGGGCTCCATCCGCGAGTCCTTCGGCGCTTCCGAGGACGTCCGCCAGGGCGTGTCCGTTGAGGTTTCCGAGGGCACCGCTTCCGTCGAGGTCGCCATCATCGCCGAGTACGGCGTGGCCATCCACGAGCTGGCCGAGGCCATCCGCCGCAACATCATGAACGCTGTGGAGCGCATGACTGGTCTGAACGTTGACCGCGTCGACGTCATCGTCCACGACGTGAAGCTGCCGGAGGAAGACAACGACGACAACGAGCAGCAGGCCATCGCCGGCAACCAGGCGTAGTAACTCATGCCCAGCCCCCGTTCTCGCTTCCTCTTAGAGGCAGACCAGGCCCAAGGGCTAGCTGCAGCACTGGAAGGACTTCCCGGCGTCGCCGAGCTTTTCGGCGGACGCTTCGGGGAAGTCTCTCTGTATTTCCCGGGTCAACGCATCCCGGGCATCCGTCAACTGCACCAGCGCGACGACACGCAGATCGAAATCCAGGTGGTCGCGGATCTTTCCCGCACTAAGGATCTCCACGATCTGGCCGACCGCGTGCGCGACAAGGCCCGGGAAACCGTTCCCGAGCTGCAACGCGTCGACGTCCGGATCGCTGATGCTGTCCCGAACGCCTCCGCTGTAGCGAACGCGGATTCTTCCGCTGCCCCGTCGGCTACTGGCCCGACCTCGTAGACGAGCAAACAGCCCGACTTCTACTTTCCCAACGAAGGGTAAACCTATGAACAACTACACCACTTACGGCATCGTCGCCGGTGTTGTTTTGGCCTTCGCCATCATTCTGGGCAACCTGCCCCTGGTGCTGCTCGCGATCTTGTTCGGCGCCATCGGCGGCGTCATCGGCGCACACTTTGATGGCCGCATTAACCTGTCCGAAATCTGGTACAACATCATCGGCAAAGACAAGGGCCAAGGCTAATGACCGACACCCCGAACAACCCCACTGGGGCCGGGGCGGATAACGCTGGCGCGACGGATATCTCCATCCGCACTTTCGACAAGTTGGTCACGGCAGCCATCCGTTCCGTGCCCGGAACCTGCGACGTGGACTCGAAGCTCGCCGGTATCGCCGGCCGCGGCTTCCCGCGCGTGCAAACCCAGGTAGATTCCTACCGCCGCGTCCTCGCGGTGGAGGCTTCCATCGCGGTCACGTGGCCCGCGCCCGTAACCCAGGTGGCCGAGCAGGTTCGTGCCGCCATCGCGGAGGCCGCGCGCACCTACACGGACTACGAGACCACCCGGGTCAACGTCTCCGTGGGCACCGTGGTCCCGGGCGAGCGCATCGCGCCGACCAGCGTGGCCGCCCGCCCGCACGCCGCGGCGTTTAGCCCGCAGGTCAACCCGCACCGCATCTGGCAGCCGGAGACGGTACGCGGCATCGACAAGCTCGCGGAGATCCACTCCCCGGAGCCGGTCCGCCTGCGGTCCATCGACGCCGGCCGCGAGCCGGAGGTGCGTTCCGTGTCCGCGGACGCCTCCCCGTTCCGCCCGCGCCAGATTGCACAGCCGCGCGAGGCTCAGGTCACCAGCCCGGTGACCCCGGAGCCGGTTACCCCGCGCTCGGTGCAGTCCCCTGCCCCGGCACGCTTGCGCGCCCACGGCGAGGCCTTCGAGCACGAACCGCGCCCGGTGCGCACCGCGTCCAGCCAGCCGCTGCGCCGAATCGAGATCCGGCCCGCCAATCCGTCGCCGGCGCACGTCTACGCGCCCCGCCCGGAGCCGCTGCGCCAGATCGAGGTCACGCCGCTGCAGGTCCGCAGCCCCGAAATCGTCCCGTTCCATAAGCGCCGGAAGGCGCCTCAGCCGCAACCGCCGAAGGGAGGCTACGATGTCCGCTAATTCCGACAACCAGGAAATCGTCGGTCTGGGCCAGCAGCCCAAGGCCTCCCCCGCCGCGCGCGGCTGGGCCATCTTCCTGGGCCTGTTGTTGCTCGCGCTGGCCGTCATGGCCGGCCGGGAGACCTGGCTCGTGGCCACCGACGCCAACGCCAGCTCCTGGGTCACCCCGGTCACCGACCTGGTGGCGCGGGAGAACCTGGAGACCTGGATGATCTGGGCCGGCGTGGCCGCGGTCGTGGTGGGCCTTATCTTCCTCATCGTGGCCTTCAAGCCGCGCCGGAAGACCCACATGCGCCTCGAGTCCGAGCGGTCCTCGGTCTGGCTGCGCGCCGTGGACGTGGCCCGCCGCTCCAGCGCGGTGGCCCGCCAGGTCCCCGGCGTTGCGGCCGCCCGCACCCAGGCCACGGACAAGAACGTCAAGATCACCGTCAACGGCGACACCGAAGACCCGGCGCTGGCCCCGCGCGTGGAGGAAGCCGTCAGCCAAGCACTGCAGACGCTGGAGTCCACCCCGCGGGTCAGCGTGACCGTCGAGCCGGTCCAGGAGGTCGAAACCAATGTCTAGAGCACTAGCAACCGTTGACCGCCTGCTGTTCTTCCTGCTGGGCGTTATCCTCGTCGTGCTGGGCCTGTGGCCCATCCTGATGCACTTTGACGTCAGCTTCGCCAACCAGGCCGCCGAGTGGGTCAACCACGACGTCTGGGGCAGCCTCAGCGAACAGTCCTGGTGGGTCTACGTCTTGGCCGGCACGGCCGTCGTGGCCTTCATCCTGGGCCTGTGGATCATCGTGGCGAACTCGCGGCCGCACCGCTTCAACAAGCTGACCTCTTCGGCTTCCAACGACGAGGGCCAGGTGACCATGTCGATGAACCCGATTGCCGGGGGTATCGCCAGCGCCCTGGAAAACCTCGACGGCGTGGAGACCGTGGACCGGCGCGTGACCTACGACCGCAAGCGGCCGACCATCGCCTACACCGTCATCAGCAGCGCGGAAAAGCCCCTGGCGGACCTGCGCGCAGAGATCGAGCAGTGCGAGAGCGACTTCCGCCTGGCGTTCCCGGAGATGGACGTGGACACCACGTACAAGCTCCACTACTCCAAGCTGAAGGCGCGCTAGAAAGCCGCCGGGTCTAGGGCCGGCAAACTGGCCCTAGCACTCCGCGACGAGCACGTCCTCGATGGCGCCGAAGCGCGCCACCTCGCCGCCCGGCAGGCAGACAACCATCTGTCCGCCCGGGCGGCATTGTTCTATCTTCTCCCACTTCAGGCTCCGCTGCTGCAGGTCCCGGCGGCCGGCGGAATAGACCCGCAGACCGTGGCCGAGCACCAGCGTCTGGTCCTGGTCGGTCTTTATCACCCAGACGGTATCTCCCACCTCCCGGCGCCGCAGGGGCTTCTCCCGCGTGGCCGAGGCCAGCATCTCCTGCGCGTGGGCGATCTCTTCGTTCGCGACGCGCTGGAGGGACTCGCACACGCCCAGGCGGTGCTCTATCCCGTCCGCGTCCGCCACCACCAGCGGGCGCGCCGGCCCGGTCGGGCGCAGGCGCGAATAGTCCCAGACCACCGGCTGCAGGGCGCGGACCTGCCCGCCGTCTTCCCGGAAGGAGCGCACGACAATTCGTTCCGGATAGACCATCACGCGCGCGGTAGGCGCTTGCGTGGTCACCAGCCAGCTGCCCTGGGCCACCCCGCCCTCGGTAGGCAGCAGCGCCGGGCGCTCCCGCGCCATCTGCTCCAGAGCGGCGACCAGGTCCGCATCCGCAGTACCCCAGCCAATCCCCCGTTCTGCCAGCTGCGCGAAGATAGTGGCCAGGGACTCCTCCGGCCGGCCCTCCCAGGCCTCCTGGAGGGCGGCTAGCGTCTTTTCATTACGGGTTGGATCATGCACCCGTCCAACTCTATTACACCGCGCCTGGGAGCCTCCCCGCCCACCCTGAGCGGCGGCGCGCCACAGCCTGAAGACGCGAAAAAGCCGCCTCCCCTTTAGGGGAAGCGGCTTAATCTATTACGCCTTAGCGCGGCCCGTTAGGGGTATCGATTACTCGACAACCTTGGTAACGCGGCCAGCGCCGACGGTGCGGGAGCCCTCGCGGATAGCGAAGCGCAGGCCCTCGTCCATAGCGACCGGCTGGATCAGCTCAACGCTCATCTCAACGTTGTCGCCCGGCATAACCATCTCGGTGCCTTCCGGCAGCTTGATGACGCCGGTAACGTCGGTGGTGCGGAAGTAGAACTGCGGACGGTAGTTGTCCATGAACGGGGTGTGGCGGCCGCCCTCTTCCTTCTTCAGGACGTAGACGGAACCCTCGAACTTGGTGTGCGGGGTGTAAGCGCCCGGTTTGATGACAACCTGGCCACGCTCGACCTCTTCGCGCTTGGTACCACGCAGCAGCAGACCACAGTTGTCGCCAGCCTCGGTGTAGTCCATCATCTTGCGGAACATCTCGATACCGGTGACGGTGGTGGACATGGACTTGTCCCTGATACCGATGATCTCGACGTCCTCGTTGACCTCGAGACGGCCACGCTCAACACGGCCGGTCACGACGGTGCCGCGGCCGGTAATGGTGAAGATGTCCTCGATCGGCATCAGGAACGGCTTGTCGGTCTCGCGCTCCGGATCCGGGATGGACTCGTCGCAGGCATCCATCAGTTCAACGATGGACTTAACCCACTTCTCGTCGCCCTCGAGAGCCTTCAGAGCGGAGATGTGAACGATCGGAGCTTCCTCGTCGAAGTCCTGCTCGCCCAGCAGCTCGCGGATCTCCATCTCGACCAGCTCGATGATTTCCTCATCATCGACCATGTCGCACTTGTTCAGTGCAACGAGGATGTACGGAACGCCAACCTGGCGAGCCAGCAGAACGTGCTCGCGGGTCTGCGGCATCGGGCCGTCGGTAGCGGCGACGACCAGGATAGCACCGTCCATCTGAGCAGCGCCGGTAATCATGTTCTTGATGTAGTCGGCGTGGCCCGGGGCGTCCACGTGTGCGTAGTGGCGCTTCGGGGTGGAGTACTCAACGTGGGAGATGTTGATGGTAATACCGCGCTCCTTCTCCTCCGGAGCCTTATCGATCATGTCGAAAGCGAAAGCGGTGTTCTCTTCCGGGTACTCGTCAGCCAGCACCTTGGTGATCGCTGCGGTAGTGGTGGTCTTGCCGTGGTCGACGTGTCCGATGGTGCCGATGTTAACGTGCGGCTTCGAACGCTCGAACTTCTCCTTTGCCACTGTATGTCCTCCTGGACTATATGGTGGCTACGACCTTCGCAGCCACGTGGTTGACAGTTGCCATAGGCACGTGGGTTGTTACCGCGTGCTTATGACGCTTTCTTTACGTGCCAGTTACACGATCCTAGATTTATGCCGCGGATATTTCAAACTGCCCTCGCGGGAAGTCTGTCCGCGGAAGTTAGTGCGGACGTTATCTCTCGACAAGAATCTTTGCGGATCCTAGGTGAGCGGTAACGGCCGGCTCAGCCTGCAATATCGCGATGTTAACACTGCGATTCTACGAGGCTCAGCCCGACCGCTACCGGCCCGACCTAGTTCCTAGGAAGGGTCTGGCATTCCCTAGCGCAGAATACCAAACGCGCAAGCTTCCTAGGTTCTCGGGGTCGCTAAAACCCCAAGTGGTTGCCGGGGTGGGTACTACCCCTAGCTGGCGTTGCCGGTGCGCTCAGCGATGATCTCCTGGGCCACGCTGGAGGGAACCTCAGCGTAGGAGTCGAAGACCATGGTGAAGTTCGCACGGCCGGCGGTCGAGGAACGCAGGTCGCCGATGTAGCCGAACATCTCGGACAGCGGGACCTTGGCCTTGACGACCTTGGCGCCAGCGCGGTCTTCCATAGCGAAGACCTGGCCACGGCGGGAGCTGATGTCACCGTTAACGGTGCCCATGTATTCCTCCGGGGTGACGACCTCGACGGCCATCAGCGGCTCGAGCAGGGTCGGCTTTGCCTTGGCGACAGCTTCCTTCAGGACCTGGGAGCCGGCCAGCTTGAAGGCCATCTCCGAGGAGTCGACGTCGTGGTAAGCGCCGTCTTCCAGGGTGGCCTTGATGTTGACCAGCGGGAAGCCTGCCAGGTAGCCGTACTGCATGGCGTCCTGAATACCGGCGTCGACGGACGGGATGTACTCCTTCGGAACGCGGCCACCGGTGACCTCGTTGACGAACTTGTACTGCGGGTTCTCGCCCTCTTCCAAGGTCTCCGGATCCGGGTTGTACGGCTCGATGGAGACGATGACCTTTGCGAACTGGCCGGAACCACCGGTCTGCTTCTTGTGGGTGTAGTCCAGGGACTTCACCGGCTTCTTAATGGTCTCGCGGTAAGCAACCTGCGGGTTACCAATGTTGGCCTCGACCTTGAACTCGCGCTTCATGCGGTCAACCAGGACGTCCAGGTGGAGCTCGCCCATGCCGCCGATGACGGTCTGGCCGGTCTCTTCGTCCAGCTCGACGGTGAAGGTCGGGTCCTCGTCCGCCAGCTTCTGGATGGCGGTACCCAGCTTCTCCTGGTCGGCCTTGGTCTTCGGCTCGATGGAGACCTTGATAACCGGATCCGGGAAGTCCATGGACTCCAGGATGATCGGGGCGTCCTTGGCGCAGAGGGTGTCACCGGTGGTGATGTCCTTCAGGCCAATGATGGCGTAGATGTTGCCGGCCACGGCCTCATCCACCGGGTTCTCCTTGTTGGCGTGCATCTGGAAGATCTTGCCGATGCGCTCCTTCTTGCCCTTGGTGGAGTTGATAACCTCGTCACCGGGCTGCACGCGGCCGGAGTAGACGCGCACGAAGGTCAGCTGACCGAAGAACGGGTGAGCAGCGATCTTGAAGGCCAGACCGGAGAACGGCTCGTCCTTGGACGGCTTACGAGTCATGTCCTCGTCTTCATTGCCCACAGCGTGGCCGTGCACCTCGCCGACGTCCATCGGGGTCGGCAGGTAATCGACGACGGCGTCCAGCAGCGGCTGGACACCCTTGTTGCGGTAAGCGGTACCACACAGGACCGGGTAGATCTCGGAGTTGATGGTCAGCTTGCGGATGCCGGCCTTGAGCTCCTCGATGGTCAGCTCTTCGCCGCCGAAGTACTTCTCCATCAGCTCTTCGTCGGACTCGGCGACAGCCTCAACCAGCTTCTCGCGGTACTCGGCGGCCTTGTCCTTGAGGTCCTCCGGGATCTCCTCGATGGTCGGCTCAGCACCGGTCTCGACCTTGCCGCGCCAGGTGATGGCCTTCATCTCGAGCAGGTCGACGACGCCGTCGAAGTCATCCTCAGCGCCGATCGGCAGCTGCATAACCAACGGCTTAGCGCCCAGGCGGTCGATGATGGTCTGCACGGTGAAGTAGAAGTCAGCGCCCAGCTTGTCCATCTTGTTGACAAAGCAGATACGCGGAACGTCGTACTTAGCAGCCTGACGCCACACCTGCTCGGACTGGGGCTCGACACCTTCCTTACCGTCGAAGACGGCGACGGCACCGTCCAGAACACGCAGGGAGCGCTCCACCTCAACGGTGAAGTCCACGTGGCCCGGGGTGTCGATGATGTTGATCTGGTTGCCTTCCCAGAAACAGGTCACGGCGGCGGACGTAATGGTGATGCCGCGCTCCTTCTCCTGCTCCATCCAGTCAGTCGTGGAGGCACCATCGTGGGTCTCGCCTACCTTGCGGTTAATACCGGTGTAGAACAAGATACGTTCGGTCGTGGTGGTCTTACCAGCATCGATGTGGGCCATGATGCCGATGTTGCGGACCTTCTTCAGATCCTTAAGCACTTCTTGTGCCACAGTCTTTACCCCAACTCATAGTCGTTAAACGGATAGTTCTCGGTCAATTGTGCCACTATTAAGCCGCTTTAGCAGCACATGGGCGTCTAAAACACCCAAAGTGGCCTGCTAGACAAATGCCCGAGCAACGATTATCAAGTTATGGGCGCCGTGCGACGGCGCGAAAACTAGGTTGTCGTTACTCGGGCATATGTGTGCAGTCTGCTGGAAATTACCAGCGGTAGTGGGCGAAGGCGCGGTTGGCCTCGGCCATCTTGTGGGTGTCTTCGCGACGCTTCACGGAAGCACCCAGACCATTGGAGGCGTCCAGGATCTCATTGGCCAGACGCTCAATCATGGTGTTCTCACGACGCTGGCGGGTGAAGGTCACCAGCCAACGCAGGGCCAGGGTGTTGGCGCGGCCCGGACGGACCTCCACCGGCACTTGGTAGGTAGCGCCACCGACACGGCGGGAGCGAACCTCAAGATCCGGGCGGATGTTGCCCAGAGCCTTTTCCAGCGTGTCAACCGGCTCGGTACCGGTCTTCTCGCGGCACATTTCCAGCGCACCGTAGACGATACGCTCTGCGGTCGACTTCTTACCGTCCTTAAGGACCTTGTTGACCAGCTGAGTAACCTGCTCAGACTGGTAAACGGGATCCTTTACAACCGGACGCTTCGGAGCAGCATTCTTACGCATTTTTTATTACTGTCCCTTCTTCGCGCCGTAACGGGAACGAGCTTGCTTGCGGTCCTTGACGCCCTGGGTATCCAGCGCGCCACGGATGATCTTGTAACGGACACCCGGAAGGTCCTTCACACGACCACCGCGCACCAGCACCATGGAGTGCTCCTGCAGGTTGTGGCCCTCACCCGGGATGTAGGCGGAAACCTCGATGCCGGAGGTCAGACGAACACGGGCGACCTTACGCAGTGCCGAGTTCGGCTTCTTCGGCGTGGTGGTGTACACGCGGGTGCACACGCCACGACGCTGCGGGGAGCCCTTCAGCGCAGCAGTGGACACCTCGCTGCGCTTGCTGTGGCGGCCCTTGCGGACCAGCTGTTGAATAGTTGGCATATTTTCAGTCTTTCTGTTGACTTCTACGTCCGGCCGCCAGATAAGAGGACTAAACATGCAAAAATGAGGGCTCTTTTCCGGGGCCCTGCCGCACGTCCAGAACCTTTAACCCTAGCCGCGGCCAGTTTAAGGATCAGACTTCTTCGCCGCACATATACGACGAGACCTTTGGAACCTTACCGGATAACATCCCGAAAAGAAAAATCACCGCCGCGCCGAAACTCTGCCACACCGAAACGCCGCCGACCCGAAACCCTAGTGACAAAGTCCACGGAACTTTCCCCTCCCCGCCGAAGGGGTAGGCCGAACGGCGGACTGGGGCGGACGTCACGGCCACTACATGGCCCCCGGTTCGCGCAGCGAACTCTGAGCCCGAACCACAACATGTTGGGGTTGTGAGCTATCACTCCGGCATATATGGAGTTTTGGCTAACTCACACCGCCGAAATTACAGCTATGTTGTCCATCGAAAGCGCTTTTAAATGGCCCGCCCCGGGCACGCGGCACCGGCCCTGCCGCGACGGCATCACCGCTTCCCCTAACCGAAAGGACAGCCATGACTTCCCAGCGCCCCGCGCGCCCTGCGCAGCACACGAGAATCGACGTGCAGTCCACCCTGGACGAGTACCTCGAGCGCGCCGACTGGCGCATCCACGCCAACGCCAACCAGGACTACTCCCTAGGCGGGATGGTGCTCAACACCTCCGGCAAGGTCACCGCTAACTACTGGCTCAACCACGTCTTTTCCCCCGCGGCCGGTCAAGCGCACCGGGCCGGCGATCTCCACATCCACGACCTGGACATGCTCTCCGGCTATTGCGCCGGCTGGTCGCTGCGCCAGCTGCTAGAGGAAGGCTTCGGCGGCGTGCCCGCCACGGTCAGCTCCGCCCCGCCCAAGCACCTGTCTGCCGCGTGCGGCCAGGCCGTGAACTTCCTGGGCACGCTGCAAAATGAATGGGCGGGTGCGCAGGCCTTCTCCAGCTTCGACACCTACATGGCCCCCTTCGTGCGGTTTGACAACTTGAGCTACGAGCAGGTGAAGCAGACCCTGCAGGAGTTCGTCTTCAACCTCAACGTTCCCTCGCGCTGGGGCACGCAGACGCCCTTTACCAACCTCACCTTCGACTGGACCTGCCCGGCCGACCTGGCGGATATCACCCCGCTCATCGGCGGCGAGCCCGTCGACTTCCGCTACGGGGACCTGCAGGCGGAGATGGACCTTATCAACCGCGCCTTCCTGGAGGTCATGTCCGCCGGGGACGCCGACGGCCGGCCGTTTACCTTCCCCATCCCTACCTACAACATCACCGAGGACTTCGACTGGGACAGCCCGAACGCCCAGGCCCTGTTCACCATGACCGCGCGCTACGGGCTGCCCTATTTCCAGAACTTCCTCAACTCGGATCTGGATCCCGGCATGGTGCGCTCCATGTGCTGCCGGCTGCAGCTCGACCTGACGGAGCTGCTCAAGCGCGGCAACGGCTTGTTCGGCTCGGCGGAACTGACCGGCTCCATCGGGGTGGTCACCCTCAACTGCGCGCGGCTGGGCTACCTCTACCGCGGCGACGAGGAGGCGCTGCTGGCCCGCGTGACCGAGCTGGTCGACCTCGCCGTGGATACCCTGGAACGCCGCCGCGCCTTCGTCCAGGAAAACCTGGACCGCGGCCTCTACCCGTACACGCGGCGCTGGCTGCCCAGCCTGGACAACCACTTCTCCACCATCGGCGTCAACGGCTGCAACGAGATGATCCGCAACTTCACCCAGGACGCCTACGACCTCACCGATCCGCAGGGCCACGACCAGGTCGCGCGCCTGCTGGACCACGTCAACGCCCTGCTGACCCGGGCCCAGGAGCGCACCGGGCACCTCTACAACCTGGAGGCCTCCCCGGCCGAGGGCGCCACCTACCGCTTTGCCCGTGAGGACAAGGAGCGCTTCCCGGGCATCCTGCAGGCCGGCACCGCGGCGCAGCCCTACTACACCAACTCCTCCCAGCTGCCGGTGGCGCATACCCCGGATCCCTTCGCCGCCCTGGCCGCCCAGGAGGATCTGCAGTCCAAGTACACCGGCGGTACCGTCCTGCACCTGTACATGGGCTCGGCCATGTCCTCCGGCGCCGCCTGCGCCAAGCTGGTCAAGCGGGCGCTGAGCACCTTCCGTCTGCCGTACATCACCATCACGCCGACGTTTTCCATCTGCGCCTCGCACGGCTATATCTCCGGCGAGCACCCACAGTGCCCGGAGTGCGGCGAGGCTACGGAGATGTGGACCCGCGTGATGGGCTATTTCCGGCCCGTGTCCAGCTTCAACACCGGCAAGCAGGGCGAGTTCCACGAGCGCGAGTACTTCGCGGAGTCTTATGTCGGCCAAGGCAATTAATCCCCCGGGCGCCTCCGCCGGGCCGGCCAACCCCTCGCTGCCCGTCGCGGGGGTCATCCCCTTTTCCACCTGTGACTGGCCGGGCAAGCTTACGATCACGGCCTTCGTGCAGGGCTGCCCGCTGCGCTGCCGCTACTGCCACAACCCGGCGCTCCAGCCGCTCGGCGGCAGCGGCGGCGACCAGGGCTTCGAGGAGGTGCTCGACCTCCTGCACGCGCGCAGGGGGCTTATCGATGCCCTGGTCATCTCCGGCGGGGAGCCGCTGGCCGTACCGGGGCTGGCCGATGCCATCCGCCGCACCCACGCCGCCGGTTTCCCGGTGGGGCTGCACACCAGTGGCTATAGCCCGGCGCGGCTGCGGCGCCTGCTGGCGGATCCGGACACCCGGCCGGACTGGATAGGCCTGGACGTCAAGGGCCTGCCCGGGGACTTGCCCGCCGTGGCCGGGGTAACACCCGCGGTAGCTCACCGGATGTGGCAGAGCCTGGATATCGCCGCGGACGCCGCCCACGCCCACGGCATGGGGCTGCAGCTGCGCACCACCTCCTGGCCCGGCTCCGCGGTAGAAGGCCATCTGCCGGAGCTTAAGGCCGCGGCGCGGGCGCGGGGAAGCGAGCTGGTGGTCCAGGCCGCCCGCGGCTGCGATGCCGAGGGCTATTACCGCGGTTAGGCGGCTAGCGCGGCGGGCTTTCTGCCTCCGCTAGTCTTGCGCCGGGGTCCAGTCCCAGTGGACGTCGAATTCGATTCCGGCGGCCTCGAGTTCTGCGAAGTGTTCCTTTTCTTGGTCCTCCCAGACCTCGAACCACTCGGCGTAATACGGATCGCGGCCCAGCGCGCGCTCTTTGCGCTCTTCGCGCGGCCCGGTGACCCAGACCGCCACGACGCTGCCGCGCTCGCGGGCGGTGGCCAGGGATTCCGGGGTTACCGAGCCCACGCCCTCGACGATGAGGTCGTCGCGTGCGTCTAGGCTCATCCATTCGCCGGGGGCGTTGGCTTCCCAGTCCCAGCGCCAGTAGCCGGGGTTCATCTGGCGCAGGACGTGCTCGTAGACCATCTCCGAACCACGGTCCAGGCCGTGCCAGCCCGGGTAGAACTCGTCCAGGTGTACGACCTGGCAGTTATCGCGCTCGGCCAGGCGGGCCGACAGCCAGGTCTTTCCCGCCCCCGACGGGCCGTCGATGAGCACGGTGACGGGCTTCATCGGCCGCTTGGTCTCAGCGGCGAGCTGCAAAACCCGCGCGACCACGTGGGCCTGCTGCCGGTCGATGCTCAAGTGTTTTAGCGCCGCCGCGGACGGGAAGGGCTCGTCCACGACGCCACTAGCAGGTTGCTCGGGCTGGTCAGAGGGCATAGAAGCTATCACAATCCAAAAAATCGCCAAGAGTTCGTGATTACCGAAACTACCACCGGGACGGCCGCGAGTACTACGGCACCGGCCATGACCAGCCAGTCTTGGGTGCGCAGGCGGGATTCGCGGGCCCAGGTCCGGCTCCTGCCGTGCGGCGGGGTGCGGCCGAAACCGCGGGCCTCCATCGCCGTGGCGAGCTTGCCGCCGCGCCGCAGGGCCACGACCAGCAGGCCGAAGGACATCGAGGCCATGTGCGCAATCCGGCCGCGGTCGGTCAGCCCCCGAGCCCGGCGGGCCCGTTCCATGGACGCCCAGTCGTCTTTGAAGAGGGTGGCCATGCGCACGCCGGCCACCGCGCCGATGACAAAGCGCGCGGGCAGCCGCAGCACCTGGGCCAGGCCGTCGCCCAGCTCCGTCGGGTCGATGTCGCGGGCCAGCACCACCACGGGCAGGGCCACGGCCAGGACACGGATCATCACCGCGATGGCCAGCTCGACCGAGTTCTCCGTGACCACCGCCAGCCAGACGGAGAAGTACTCCTTCCCGCCCGGCCGGCCGTAGAGCAGCATGGAGATGCCCGACAGCGGGGCGATAATCAGCAGGGGCCAGGCCAGCCGGATCAGCCGGGGCCAGGGCACCCCGCACAGCGGGGCGAGCAGCACCGTCAGGCCCAGGGAGACGGTCGCGCTGACCCAGTCCAGGCTGAGCAGCAGCGGCGTGGTGATGATGACCATCAGCGCCAGCCGGGTCACCGGGTTGACAGTCGCCAGGATATTAGGCATTCCGCCCCTCCCCTCGCCGGCGGCCGCGGGCGCGACTGGCTGGCACGCTGGGCGCGGCCTCGGGGGCCGTGACGCGGATGCGGGCATCGCCCAGCGCCGCGATGAACATCTCGTCGTGGGTGATGGAGGCGATCGTGGTGCCGGCGTCGACGAGCTCGCGCAGCATGACGACTAGCTCGGCGAAGGTAGACGGATCCTGGCCGAAGGTGGGTTCGTCGAGGAGGACCACCGCCGGCGCGGTCACCAGGGCGGTGGCCACGGACAGGCGGCGCTTCTCCCCGCCGGAGAGCGTGAACGGGTTGGCCTCCAGCAGGTGCCCGAGCCGGAGGCGCTCCACCAGCTCGTCGATGCGCGCGGTCGGCACCTCCTCGCCCATCACCGTTGGGCCCACGCGCAGCTCCTCGGCCACGCTGCGGGCCACGAATTGGTGTTCCGGGTTCTGGAAGACGTAGCCAATGCGGTGCGCCAGCTGCCGCGACTTCCACTTGCGCGGGGTGGGCGGCAGCCCGCGGGCGACCACCTCCGACATGCCGATCTGGCCGCTGACCGGGGCGAGCAGGCCGGCCATGGTCATCAGCCAGGTGGTCTTGCCGGAGCCGTTCGGCCCGGTAATCACGGTGGAGGCCCCGGCCGGGATCTCGTAGCTGCGCGGCGGGCCGAAGCGGGTGACCAGCTCGCGCGAGAACATCGCGGCCGGCGCGTGCGGGGCAACCGGCCGGGCTTCCGGCAGACCAGTCACCGCCCGGGCGGCGGCCACGTCCGCGACGGTGGAATCCGCGCTCACGCGCCCGTCGCTGAGCATAATCGCGCGGTCCAGCAGGTCTTCCCAGCCGGAGTAGTTGTGCTCAACCACGACGAGCGTCGCGCCGGTGGCCTCGACGGTCTCGCGCACCGCGGCGATGACGTCCCGGGCACCCTGCGGGTCCAGGTTGGCCGTGGGCTCGTCGAGCAGGATGAGACCCGCGCCCATGGCAATGATCCCGGCCAGCGCCAGGCGCTGCTTCTGCCCGCCGGACAGGCGCTGCGTCGGGTGGTCCAGGCCGACGTCCAGGCCCACCACGTCCAAGGCGTGGCGCACCCGGCGCCAGATCTCTTCCCTTTCCACGCCGAGGTTCTCGCACCCGAAGGCGACGTCATCGCCCACGCGGGAGGCGATCACCTGCGCGTCCGGGTCCTGGAGCACCAGCCCCACCGGGACGGTGCGCCCGGGCGCCTCGCGGTGGCCGGCGGCGTCGTAGAGCGTCAGCTCGCCGGTCTGCTCGCCCTCGTCATCGCCGCCCAGCACGCCCGCGAAGGCGGCCAGCAGCGTCGACTTGCCGGAGCCGGAGTCCCCGCACAGCAGGACCCGCTCGCCCGGTGCGATATCGAGCTCAATATCTTTGAGCGCCGCCCGGTTGCGCCCGGCGTGCTGCCAGCCAAAGCCCCGGGCCGCAAGTCCCGTCGGGTGGCTGGCAGCGAGACTAGGCACGGGCTTCCCGGCCTACCGCAAACCGGTCCAGGGCGCCGGTGCGCGCCAGGGCGCGGACCAGGTAGTAGCCGAGCACGCCGGCCAGGATGGCGCCGGAGATCATCAGGCAGGACAGGTAGATGAGGTTGAATTCCAGCGACTTGGCCAGGTTGGCGGACGTGAACAGCTCCAGGATGAACGCGCCGATTCCCGCGCCGATGCCGGACAGCGCCGCCACCGGCAGCTTGAAGTTCCGGTAGGCGAAGATCGCCAAGACGATCTCGACGCCCAGGCCCTGGGCCAGGCCGGAGTAGAGCGTCTCGATGCCCCACTGGCTGCCCAGCGCCGCGGAGACCGAGGCCGCCAGGACCTCGACGAAGATGGCCGCGCCCGGCTTGCGAATCACCAAGCCGCCAATGACGCCGCCCAGCAGCCAGATACCGGTGGCCAGTCCCCCGAACCCCGGTGTGAGGCTATCCATGGCCATGAACCACGCGTACCCCACGGTGTTCCACAGCAAGAAAATCAGACCGCAGGCCACACCCAAGATGGATGCAACCACGATGTCTACAACACGCCAATGAAGCCTATTCGGCATTTTTCCTCCCTCGCGCCGGCATTACCCGGATCAGGTTCTACGGTTCGGCCCCAAGGCCATCTCAGCCGCTGGACATTGCCTCCAGCAGCTCCCGCGTTTGTTTAGTTGTACAGGCGTTTAGCATAGCAAGCCCCTGCGCACGACAAAATCACCTGCACGGGCGGGGGTAGAGACCCCGACCCCTGACATTTGTCATGCCTATGTCTGGATCTTTGGCCTACGCACCCCTTGTCCTTCTCGCCGATACTCGGGGCATGCACGCGAGCACGAACAACAAGCCCACCCCAGCTATTGAGATTCAGCACCTGACTAAAGCCTTTGGGCGCGGCAAGAAGCGGGTCAACGCCATCCGGGACCTTGACCTAACCATCCCCGCTGGGGAAGTTGTGGCCTTGGTAGGCGCCAATGGCGCGGGCAAGACAACGCTTTTCGACATGGTGCTAGGACTGACGGAACCAACCAGCGGCGCCATCGAACTCTTCGGCGGGCCGCCCGCCCGGGCCGCGAAGACGTCCCGCGTGGGCGCGGTGCTGCAGTCCGGCGGGCTTCTCCCCGACATCACGGTCGAGGAGACCGTACGCGCTATAGCCGGGCTGCACCCGCGGTCCGCTCCACTAGATGAGGTCGAGCGCGAAGTCATGGAGGAGACCCGGCTGACTGAGATCCAGGACCGTAAGGTCCGGTTGTGCTCCGGCGGGGAGCAGCAGCGCGTGCGTTTCACGCTGGCCATCCTGCCCCGCCCCGACCTCCTCATCCTGGACGAGCCGACCACCGGTATGGACATCTACGCCCGCCACGAATTCTGGCACACCTTGCGCCACCAGGCACGAGAAGGCCAAACCATCATTTTCGCCACCCACTACCTCGAGGAGGCCCAGCGCTACGCCGACCGGGTGGTCATCCTCCAGGACGGCCGAGTCACCGCCAACGGCACCGTCGCGGAAGTCCAAGGCGGCTACCCGAGCCTCGACGAGGCGGTACTGCGCTACATCGCCCCGGATTTCACCGCCGACCTCAACGCCGGTCTGCGGCCGGAGGAAACCAACGCGAAGAACTCCGAAGTCACGGCCTGGCCTACGCGACGGGCCTAGAAAGGAATTACAGGAATGACCACTACCGCAGCCGCTGCCGCGCCTGTCCGCTCCCTGACGGCGCTAAACCTCAAGCGCGCCTCCCGGGACTTCACCAACCTCTTTTTCACCGTCTTCATGCCGGTCGGCTTCTACCTGCTCTTCGGCGCCCTGCAGGACTATTCGTCCATGCCGGACTTTGCGCACGGCAACCCTAAAGCCTTCGTCATGGTCTCCATGGCGCTCTACGGCGCGGTCATCGCCGCGACCGCGGCGGCCGGCGGCACGGTCGTTGAAAGCCGCAGTGGTTGGGGCCGCCAACTAGCGCTTACCCCCACCACCCCGGGTCATTACCTGACCGCCCAGGTGCTGTCCTTGGTGCTGCGCTGCACCCTCCCCGTGGTGGCTGTTTTTATCGCCGGCGCCCTGACCGGTGCCACCATGACCGTGAGCGCGTGGGCCGCCTGCTTCTTTGTCTGCATCGCCGTTTCCCTGCCCTTCGGCGTCTACGGCATGGCCTTTGGGGAGCTTTTCCGCTCCGACAGCGCGATTACGATAGCCTCCACGCTCATCGTGGTCTTCGCCTTCGCCGCCAACATGTTCATGCCGCTGAGCGCCGGTATGCTCGATTTCGGGCGCTTCACGCCCCTCTACGGCGCCAACGCCCTAGCCAACTACCCCCTCACCGACGGGGTACAAATAATCTCCGACGAACCTTACTACCACGAAGAAGCCCTCCCCAACGCCCTAGCAAATATTGCCGCCTGGACTGCTATCTTTGTAATCACCTTCATACTGCTCAACCGCCGCCAGAAGGGACGCTAAACCGCCTCATGCACTTCTCCCGCAGCGACGCCACCAAGAGCAGCATCTGGCTGGTCTTCCTGCTGTTTTCCTTCGTGCCCTTCCTGTTCTCAGGACTCAACGGCACTGCCCTAGCAAGCGTCGCTGCCGGCTTTGCGTTTTTCGCCCTCGCCTACGCCCTAGGCTCCGGCTACCACGCATCAGTGCCCCGCCGGCGCCTGCCCCTCTTCGTGCTCGTCTGGTGCGCCGTCCTGCTGATCGGTCCGCTAGCCCTCCTGCCGCTGATCGGCTGGTACGTGCTGGTCTTCCTGCCCTATTTCATGGCCGTCTTTCTCTACGTCACGCCTGGGATGACCGGCTACGCCATGGTCGGTTGCGGAGCCGGTTTCACAGTGATCCTCCTGATCGTCTTCCAGCCGCCGAACGCCTTCGCCTTGGCCGGCCTCGCCTTGTGCACCCCGGCGTTCATGGCGCTCAACAAGAGCCTCGAGGATAGAAAGGCCGCGGAGCGCAGCGCCGAGAGCCGTCTCCGGCTGGCGCGCGAGCGCGAGGCCATCGCCAGCGACATCCACGATCTGTTGGGGCAGTCCCTGACCGTCATCAACCTCAAGTCCGAGCTGGCCCGGCGGCAGCTCCAGTTCGCTCCGGAAAAGGCCGAGGAGGAGCTGCGCGCCATTAGCGAGCTGACGCGATCGTCCCTGGACGAGGTACGCGCGACCGTTACCGCTCTGCGCCAGCCGCAGCTGGCGGTGGAGCTAGCCAATGCCGAAAATGCGCTGCACGCCGCGGGCATCGCCGCCCGCGTCCCGGAGCCCTCCCACGCCCAGGAGATCGCCGCTAAGCACCAAGTCTTGTATGCCTGGGCGGTACGAGAGGCCACGACCAATATCCTCCGCCACGCCGGGGCCCGCCGGGCCTGGATCGAGGTCACGCCCACGCGTCTCGTCGTCGGCGATGACGGCATCGGCCACACCATCTCCCCGGGCAACGGGCTAGCGGGCCTGCGCGCCCGGGTCGAAGATGCCGGCGGGACGTTGAGCATCACTTCCCAACCAGGCCGGGGCACCCGGATTGAGGTGGAAATGCCGTGACTAAAGACTGTGGAGCCAAGGCCCCCATCAAGGTTTTCATCGCCGACGACCAGCACCTGGTCCGCGGGGCGCTCGCCGCGCTGCTGAGTCTGCAGGGCGACCTCGAGGTCGTGGGCGAGGCCGCCGACGGCGCGCAGATCGTCTCCCAGGTACGCCAGTGCCGGCCAGACGTGCTCATCATGGATATTGAGATGCCCGGCACCAGCGGCCTGGAAGCGACCAAAGAGCTGCGCGACGCAGGACTGCTGGGAGCCGGCAAGGCCCACGTTCTTATCGTCACCACCTTCGGACGCACCGGCTACTTGCAGCGCGCACTGGCCGCCGGGGCCTCCGGCTTCATTATGAAGGACACCCCGCCGGATTCCCTCGCCGACGCCGTACGCCGCATCCACGCCGGCCATCGCGTTATCGATCCGGGGCTGGCGGAGCGGGCCCTTTTCAGCCCGCCCAACCCGCTCACCCAGCGCGAGGTAGAGGTCTGCCACGCCGCGACTGAGCACCACAGCGTGCGCGACATCGCCGCGGCCCTGCATTTGAGCGAGGGCACCGTGCGCAATCACCTGTCCGCCATCATGACCAAGACCGCCACCGGCAACCGGCACGCCGCCGTTGCTGCGGCCGAGGACAACGGCTGGCTCTAGCGGCCCTCCCTCGGGCCGGGCGTCAGAGGCCCTGGCGGGGTTAAGGACGGCGCACAAAGACAGCGGCCCCGCGGCCTCCCGTGAAGGAGGTGCGGGGCCGCTGTGCAGACCGAATGTGTGCGGTTAGACCGCGGGAGTACTTCCTCTAGAAGAAGTCCTCCTCCAGCGGGACAGAGGCGCCGGTGAACTCACCGAAGCTGTCGTCGCTGTAGATGGTATCGCTGTAGGTCGGGATGGAGTACGCCGCGTTGCGGGCGGCCTCCGTCGGCTTCACAGTGATGTTGCGGTAGCGGGAAATACCGGTACCGGCCGGGATCAGCTTACCGATGATCACGTTCTCCTTGAGACCGATGAGCTTATCGGAGCGCTTGTTGATAGCGGCATCGGTAAGCACGCGGGTGGTCTCCTGGAAGGAGGCGGCGGACAGCCAGGACTCGGTAGCCAGGGAGGCCTTGGTGATACCCATGATCTCACTGCGCAGCTGTGCGGGCTCGCCGCCCTCGGCCACCTGCGCGGCGTTGATCTGCTTGGCCTCGGACAGGTCCACCAGGGTGCCCGGCAGGAACTCGGTCGAGCCGGCGTCGATCACCGTGCCACGGCGCAGCATCTGGCGGATGATGATCTCGATGTGCTTGTCGTGGATGGCCACACCCTGGGTCCGGTACACGGCCTGGACCTCGTCGATGAGGTGCTTCTCCACGCCACGGCGACCCAGGACCTCCAGGACGTCGTGCGGGTCGGCCGCACCGCGCATTAGGCGCTCGCCGGTGACGACGTGGTCGCCGTCGCGCAGGGAACGCTCGATCATGGCGTCCGGGTTGGACTCCATCGGGCGGCGCACCTGGGCCAGGCCCTGGCGCTTCGACAGCTTCTCGTAGACCACGTTGTCCGAACCATCGTCCGGGGTGATGGTCAGGGTCCAGAAGTTGCCCTCGTCCGACAGGGACACGGTGCCGTCCACGGAGGCGATCGGGGCGCGGTTCTTCGGGTTACGGGCCTCGAAGAGCTCCTGCACACGCGGCAGACCGCCGGTAATATCGCCGCCGACACCGCCCTGGTGGAACGTACGCATGGTCAGCTGGGTACCCGGCTCACCAATCGACTGGGCGGCCACGATACCGACGGCCTCGCCGATATCGACCAAGTGGCCGGAAGCCATGGACTTGCCGTAGCACTTAGCACAGACACCAGCCGGGGTCTGGCAGGTCAGCACGGAGCGGACCTTGATCTCCTGCACGCCAGCCTGGACCAGCTTGTTGGTCAGGCTCTCGGTCAGGTCGGAGCCGGCCTCAGCCAGCACGTTGCCGTCGGCGTCCTTGACGTCGGTAGCCACTACGCGGCCGGAAGCGGAGGTCTCCCACAGCTCGTGAACCGCGTACTGGCCCTCGGCGACCTCGGTGCCGATCGGCACGCGCACGCCCTGGCGGGTGCCGCAGTCGTCCTCGCGGACGATGACGTCCTGGGCCACGTCGACCAGACGACGGGTCAGGTAGCCCGAGTCGGCGGTACGCAGTGCGGTATCCGCCAGGCCCTTACGGGAACCGTGCGAGTTGTTGAAGTACTCCAACACCGACAGGCCTTCACGGAAGGAGGTCTTAATCGGACGGGTGATGTAGTCACCCTTGGAGTTCACGACCATGCCCTTCATGCCGGCCAGCGTCCAGATCTGGCGCATGTTACCGGCCGCACCGGACTTAACGATCATCGGGATCGGGTTGTCATCCGGGTAGAGGTTCTCCACCGCGTTACCCACGGTGTCGGTAGCGTCCTTCCAGAGCTCAACCAGGCGGTCGTAGCGCTCGCGCTCGGTCAGGGCGCCCTGCTCCCAGTACTTGCGCTCGATCCGCTCGGCTTCCTTCTCGTAGGACTCCAGGATCTCGGTCTTGTTCGGCAGAACCAGAACGTCGGACATCGTGATGGTCACGCCGGAACGGGTAGCCCAGTAGAAGCCGGCGTCCTTCATCTTGTCCAGGACCTGAGCCACGGTGATCATCGGGTACTTGACGGCGAGATCGTTGATCACGTCGCCCAGCAGCACCTTGTTGCCGGACCCGCCCTTACGGACCATGACGCCCTCGAGGTACGGGTAGTTCCACGGCAGCAGCTCGTTGAACATGATGCGGCCGATGGTGGTCTCCGCCAGCCAGGCCTGGCCGCGCTCCCAGCCATCCGGGAACTGCTCGGCCTCGATGTCCTCCGGCGGACGCAGGTGGTCGATGCGCACCTTGATCGGGGCCTGCAGGCCCACGACACCACGGTCGCGCGCCATCAGGGCCTCCGCGTAGGAGGAGTAGACGCCGGTGGCCGGCTTGTCGGTCTCCGCCTCGTGGAAGCGGCCCTCGCCGCCGATCTCGTCCTCGGCCTTGTCCATGGTCAGGTAGTACAGACCGGTGACCATATCCAGGCGCGGCATAGCCAGCGGCTTACCGGAGGCCGGGGACAGAATGTTGTTGGAGGCCAGCATCAGCACGCGGGCCTCGGCCTGGGCCTCGGCGGACAGCGGCAGGTGGACTGCCATCTGGTCACCGTCGAAGTCGGCGTTGAAGGCCTCACAAGCCAGCGGGTGCAGCTGAATGGCCTTACCCTCAACCAGCTTCGGCTCGAAGGCCTGGATACCCAGGCGGTGCAGGGTCGGCGCGCGGTTCAGCAGCACCGGGTGCTCGGAAATGGCCTGCTCCAGCACGTCCCAGACCTCGGAACGCTGGCGCTCGACCATGCGCTTAGCGGACTTGATGTTCTGCGCGTAGTCGTTTTCCACCAGGCGCTTCATGACGAAAGGCTTGAACAGCTCGAGCGCCATCAGCTTCGGCAGACCGCACTCGTGCAGTTTCAGCTGCGGGCCGACGATAATAACCGAACGGCCGGAGTAGTCCACGCGCTTACCCAGCAGGTTCTGACGGAAGCGGCCCTGCTTGCCCTTGAGCAGGTCAGACAGGGACTTCAGCGGGCGGGAGCCCGGGCCGGTGACCGGACGGCCGCGGCGGCCGTTGTCGAACAGGGCGTCCACGGACTCCTGCAGCATGCGCTTCTCGTTGTTGACGATGATCTCGGGCGCGCCCAGATCGATCATGCGCTTGAGGCGGTTGTTGCGGTTGATCACGCGGCGGTACAGGTCGTTCAGGTCGGAGGTGGCAAAGCGGCCACCGTCCAGCTGGACCATCGGGCGCAGCTCCGGCGGGATGACCGGGATAGCGTCCAGGACCATGCCGGCCGGGTCGTTGCCGGAACGCAGGAACGCGGCGACGACCTTCAGGCGCTTCAGAGCGCGCATCTTCTTCTGGCCCTTGCCGTTGTTGATGGTCTCGCGCAGGACCTCAGCTTCGGCCTCCAGGTCGAAGTTGCGGATGAGCGTCTGGATGGCTTCCGCGCCCATGCCGCCGGTGAAGTAGTCCTCGTAGCGGTCGACGAGCTCTTCGTAGATGTTCTCGTCGATGATCATCTGCTTCGGAGCCAGCTTGACGAAGGTGTTCCAGATTTCGTCCAGGCGGGCGACCTCGCGCTCGCCGCGCTCGCGGATGTGCTGCATCTCCTTGTCCGCAGCGTTCTGGACCTTGCGGCGGGCGTCCGCCTTGGCGCCGGCTTCCTCCAGCTCGGCCAGGTCGGCCTCGAGCTTGGACGCGCGCTCGGCGATTTCTGCCTCGGTGTCGTCCTCCACGTCCTTCTTCTCGAGCAGCATCTCGCCCTCGAGGGTGGACATGTCGTTGTGGCGGGCCTCTTCATCCACGGAGGTGATGATGTTGGCCGCGAAGTAGATGATGCGCTCCAGATCCTTCGGAGCGAGATCCAGCAGGTAGCCCAGGCGGGACGGGACACCCTTGAAGTACCAGATGTGGGTAACCGGAGCGGCCAGCTCGATGTGGCCCATGCGCTCACGGCGGACCTTGGACTTGGTGACCTCGACGCCGCACCGCTCGCAGATGATGCCCTTGTAGCGCACGCGCTTGTACTTACCGCAGGCGCACTCCCAGTCGCGGGTCGGCCCGAAAATGCGCTCGCAGAACAGGCCGTCCTTCTCCGGCTTCAGGGTTCGGTAGTTGATGGTCTCGGGCTTTTTGACCTCGCCCTTGGACCAGCGACGGATGTCTTCAGCGGTGGCCAGACCAATGCGGAGCTCGTCGAAGAGGTTTACGTCGAACACGTAAATTCTCCCTTTCATCCTCGTTTAACGAGGAATTGTTGGCATTTGAAAAAGTAACTTGTTTCCTTGCCCGCCGCTGGGTATACCAGCGGCGGACCTAAAGCAGAGTCGCTAGGCGATGTCGGCGGCGGAACCCTCATCGCGGGACAGGTTAATGCCCAGCGAGGAACCGGATTCCATGTCGTCTTCATCCGAGCCGGAAAGCTCCATCGGCGTGCCGTCGGTGGACAGGACCTCCACGTTCAGGCACAGCGACTGCAGCTCCTTGAGCAACACCTTGAAGGATTCCGGGATGCCCGGATCCGGGATGTTCTCGCCCTTCACAATGGCCTCGTAGACCTTCACGCGGCCGACCACGTCGTCCGACTTGATGGTCAGCAGCTCCTGCAGGGTGTAGGCCGCGCCGTATGCCTGCATGGCCCACACCTCCATCTCGCCGAAGCGCTGGCCACCGAACTGGGCCTTACCACCCAGCGGCTGCTGGGTAATCATGGAGTACGGACCAGTCGAACGGGCGTGGATCTTCTCATCCACCAGGTGGTGCAGCTTGAGCATGTACATGTAGCCGACCGAGATCGGGTACTTGTACGGCTCGCCGGAGCGGCCGTCGAACAGCGTGGCCTTGCCCTCGCCGTCGACCAGGACGTCGCCGTCGCGGTTCGGGCGGGAGGACGCCAGCAGGCGGGAGATCTCTTCGTTGGTCGCGCCGTCGAAGACCGGGGTGGCGGTCAGCGAGTCGGCCGGGACGTCGTAGAGCTCTTCCGGCAGGGTCTTGAGCAGCTCGGCGTTAGCCGGGTCGTCGACGTCGACCTTCCAGCCGGCGTGTGCCAGCCAGCCGAGGTGGACCTCGAGGACCTGGCCGATGTTCATACGACGCGGAACACCGTGGGTGTTCAGGATGATATCGACCGGGGTACCGTCCGCCATGAACGGCATGTCCTCCGGCGGCAGGATCTTACCGACAACGCCCTTGTTGCCGTGGCGGCCGGCCATCTTGTCGCCGTCCTGGATCTTGCGCTTCTGGGCGACGTAGACGCGGATCATCTCGTTGACGCCCGGGGCCAGGTCGTCATCGTCCTCGCGGCTGAACCGAGCCACGCCGATAACCTTGCCGACCTCACCGTGCGGGACCTTCATCGAGGTGTCGCGCACCTCGCGGGCCTTCTCGCCGAAGATGGCGCGCAGCAGGCGCTCCTCCGGGGTCAGCTCGGTCTCACCCTTCGGGGTGACCTTACCGACCAGGATGTCACCCGGGCGGACGTCGGCGCCGATGCGGATGATGCCGCGCTCGTCCAGATCGCTGAGCACGTCCTCGGCCACGTTCGGGATCTCGCGGGTGATTTCCTCGGCACCCAGCTTGGTGTCGCGGGCATCGATCTCGTGCTCCTCGATGTGCACGGAGGTCAGGATGTCCTCTTCGACGATGCGCTGGTTGAGGATGATGGCGTCCTCGTAGTTGTGGCCTTCCCACGGCATGAACGCCACGAGCAGGTTGCGGCCCAGCGACATCTCACCGTTGTGGGTACCCGGGCCGTCGGCCAGCACCTGGCCGGCCTCGACGCGCTCGCCCATGGACACCAGCGGGGTCTGGTTGTAGTTCGTGCCCTGGTTGGTGCGCTCGAACTTGCGCAGCATGTAGGTGTCGCGCTGGCCCTCGTCGTCCATGATGGTGATGAGGTCCGCGGTCACGTCCTCGACCACGCCGGCCTTTGGGGTGATGACCAGATCGCCGGCGTCGTAAGCCGCGCGCTGCTCCATGCCGGTGCCCACGTACGGGGACTCGGAGCGCACCAGCGGCACTGCCTGGCGCTGCATGTTCGCGCCCATCAGTGCACGGTTAGCGTCGTCGTGCTCCAGGAACGGAATCATGGCGGTAGCCACGGAGACCATCTGGCGCGGGGAGACGTCCACGTAGTCGACGCCGGAGGCGTCGGTCACGGCGATGTCGCCGTCGCGCTGGCGGACCTCGATACGGTCGCCGATGATGTTGCCCTCGGCGTCCTGCTCGACCTCGGCCTGGGCGATGGAGAAGCGATCTTCCTCGTCGGCGGTCAGGTACTCGACTTGGTCGGTGACCTTGCCGTCGACGACCTTGCGGTACGGGGTCTCGATGAAGCCGAAGGAGTTCACGCGGGCGTAGGAAGCCAGCGAGCCGATCAGGCCAATGTTCGGGCCCTCCGGGGTCTCAATCGGGCACATGCGGCCGTAGTGGGACGGGTGCACGTCTCGCACCTCGATGCCGGCGCGCTCACGGGACAGGCCGCCCGGGCCCAGCGCGGACAGGCGGCGCTTGTGGGTCAGGCCGGACAGCGAGTTGTTGTGGTCCATGAACTGGGACAGCTGCGAGGTACCGAAGAACTCGCGGATAGCTGCCGAGACCGGGCGCACGTTGATCAGCGAGGTCGGCGTGATGGACTCCGCGTCCTGGGTGGTCATGCGCTCGCGCACGACGCGCTCCATGCGGGACAGGCCCACGCGGACCTGGTTCTGGATCAGCTCGCCCACGGTGCGCAGACGGCGGTTGCCGAAGTGGTCGATGTCGTCGGTGTTGATGGAGATCATCTCACCGTTCGGCGCCTTCATCTCGCGCTCACCGACGTGCAGGCGCACCAGGTACTCCAGCGCGACGGCGATGTCTTCCTCGGTCAGGGTCATCAAGCCGTCGTGGTCGCCGCCCAGGCCCAGCTTGCGGTTGACCTTGTAGCGGCCGACCTTGGCCAGGTCGTAGCGCTTCGCACGGAAGAAGGAGTTGTCCAGCAGGGACTGAGCAAGCTCGCGGGTCGGCTGCTCACCCGGGCGCTGCTTGCGGTAGATCTCCAGCAGGGCCTCGTCCGTGTTGGCAACGCCATCGGACTCGAGGGTGGACATCATCAGCTCGGAGAAGCCGAAGCGCTCGCGGATCTGCTCTTCGGACCAGCCCAGGGCCTTGAGCAGCACGGTGACCGGCTGGCGGCGCTTGCGGTCAATGCGCACGCCGACGGTGTCGCGCTTGTCCACGTCGAATTCGAGCCAGGCGCCGCGGGACGGGATGACCTTCACGGAGTGCAGCGGGCGCTCCGTGGACTTATCGATGGTCTGGTCAAAGTACACGCCCGGGGAACGCACGAGCTGGGAGACGACAACACGCTCGGTGCCGTTGACAATGAACGTACCCTTGTCGGTCATCATCGGGAAGTCGCCGATGAACACCGTCTGAGACTTAATCTCCTGGGTGTCATTGTTGATGAACTCTGCGGTCACGTAGAGCGGCGCCGAGTAGTTGATGTCCTTTTCTTTACACTCGTCGACGGTGTTCTTCACCGGCTCGAAGCGCGGCTCGGACAGCGACAGGGACATATTGCCCGAGTAGTCCTCGATCGGGGACAATTCCTCTAGGATGTCCTCCAGGCCAGAGGTAACGCGCGCGTCGTCGCCGCGTTCAGCCTGCTGGCGCTCACGCCACTCCGGCGTGCCGATGAGCCATGCAAAAGAATCAAGTTGTAAGTCAAGGAGGCCCGGAACCGCAATCGGCTCGCTAATCTTAGCGAACGAATAACGCTTCGGGGCTCCAGGGATATTGGCCACTGACTTGGTCTGGCGGGAGACTGCCAAGATGGGTCCTTCCAGCACCTCACGCGGATCACTTCCCCGCCTGGGAGGGGCGAGCAAGCAAAACCGCTGGTAGATTTAGCATTCGGTCTGCTGTGGAATCAGCGGGCTCAGGTAGCACAAAATCACCTTGTCAAGTCGCTTTACCATCACCACGTGCCAAGGCTAAATGTGCACTGGGGATCCGGATTCCAGCGCAACGAAACAGCCTATATCAATTCCGGCGATTTGTAAAGACGCGCGCGATCGTCTATGTGCCCACCCGGGTTCCTAGTCGCGAACGCCGAGGGCCACGCGGTCTGAGCCTTAGCCTCAGAGGGCCCGCTTAACCTTCTGGCCGCGCGGACCGAAAACCCCGAAGACTCCCAGCAGCCCAATGATGGTTAAGACAACGCCTAGGCCGAGGCCAATCCAGCGCGCGATATTCGCGACCTGCGGATCCGGAATCTGGCCGGCCTGCCCGATGAGCTGGGCGCGATCCTCGTCGGAGGTGGAGGCCTGGAAGACGAAGGCGTCCTCGCGGCGTTCGCCCTCCCGAGTGCCATAGTAGTCGTCGATGTCTAGGTCCATGCCGACCACCATGCCCGTGGCGTGGTCGACGTAGATGCTGCGCTTGCCGGAATGGAACAGGTAGCCGGGCTCCGTGCCGCCCTCGGGCGTCTCGAACTGGGTGGTGTTACCCATCCCCGCGTACAGCGTGGCGACATTGACCGGGGCGATCTCCTGGTCGTAACGGTAGATCTCCCGGCCGTCTATCTCCTGCTCCTCGGCGAAGACGGCGTCTTCTGCCTTCCGCAGGGTCGGATCGAAGACCGGGTAGGTGGTCTTTTCCGCCTCCGACGGGAATTTCAGCCAGTAGCCGTCGATGGCCACCTCCGCCGCCGGCGAGGCGATCGTGTGGTTCAGGCGGGCCTTGTCCTGGGCCGCACCGCTGACGCGGTCGATGGGGAAATTCCACACCTGGGCGCTGACCAGGTTCTCAACGTCGCCGGCGTCGGCCTCGGTGCCGCGCACGGTGGTCTGCCCGACCCGCAGGGAGGCGTCCTCCTTGCCGGAGGGATCCACGGTGTCGTAGTGCAGCTGGTAGGCCAGCGGGCCCTCGTAGGGCTGCGTCCCTTCTTCGCTTGTGGTCTGCGCCCGCCCGTCCGGGTCGCTGAAGCTAAACGTGGTGTGCTCGGCGTCCAGCGGCAGCTTGGCCCGCAGGTCTAGGAAGACAGGCGCGAGCGCGCCCGCGGCGATCAAAGCGATGCCGAGGCCTAGAACGATCACGGAGATGATGCGGGATTTGGGCAGCATGGTACAGCATCTTACAACCCAGCAATTGCTGGTTGATAATGAAACACCCGGTTTCCGGCGTGCGAAAGCTGCCCGGAAGGGGGTGAGAACATGAAAAACCTCCGCCTGCTCCCGCGGTGATGCGGGGCAGGCGGAGGTGGTTTAAGCCTTGAGGAGGCTTAGGCCGAAGCCGAAGTGAGTCTGATTGAGACTACTTCAGCTCGACGGAAGCGCCAGCCTCTTCCAGCTTGGTCTTGGCGGCCTCGGCGTCGTCCTTGTTGGCGCCTTCCAGGATGGCCTTCGGAGCGGACTCAACGAGCTCCTTGGCTTCCTTCAGGCCCAGGCCGGAGACGATCTCGCGGACAGCCTTGATGACGCCGATCTTCTTGGCGCCAGCGTCGGTCAGAACGACGTCGAACTCGTCCTTCTCCTCAGCAGCAGCGTCGCCACCGGCAGCCGGAGCGCCCGGAGCAGCAGCGGCAACCGGAGCGGCAGCCTCAACGTCGAAGACCTCTTCGAATTCCTTGACGAACTCGGAGAGCTCGATGAGGGTCATTTCCTTGAAAGCTTCAATGAGCTCGTCCTTGGTGAGCTTAGCCATGATGGCCATCCTTTCTGTGTGGAACCCAGACGGTTCCGAATTGTGGTGTGTACGTGGTGCGTAGATTTACGCGGGTTTAAGCTTCTGCTTCCTTCTTGTCCTGCAGCGCAGCAGCGGTGCGGACCATCTTGGTTGCAGGAGCGTTGAATACAGCCGCAGCCTTTGCCATAGAACCCTTCATGGCGCCAGCCAGCTTCGCGAGAGTGGTCTCGCGGTTGTCCAGCTCGGCGATGGCCTGGACCTGCTCCGCGGTAAGCGCGTTGCCGTCCATGTAGCCACCCTTGACGACGAGTGCCTTGTTGTCATCAGCGAACTTCTTGATGACCTTCGCAGCATCCACTGCCTCGCCCTTGATGAACGCAATAGCGGTCGGGCCAGTCAGCAGATCGTCAAGACCCTCGATGCCGGCTTCAGCGGCAGCGATCTTGAAAAGGGTGTTCTTGGCGACGGAGTAATCAACGTCAAAGCCCAAGTCATTACGCAGTTCCTGCAGCTGAGATACGGTCAGGCCGCGGTACTCGGTCAGCACGACAGAGTTAGCACCGTCCAGCTTTTCCTTCAGCTCTTTCAGGTCTGCAGTATTTTTTGGGTTTGCCATTTGATTCTCGCCTCCTTCCAAAACATCTCTTTTGTTTTCCGCCGGGGCCCTCCGCCGCCCTTACCGCCAGCCCCTTATGGGTTGGGCGATTAAAGGACAACAAAAAGCCCCGTGCAAGAGCACAGGGCGCGGGCGAAAGGACGTGCTTTCGCTTAGTGTCGCAAAGTGTCTCCTGCGTGGGCCGCTCCCAACGGGTGGGAAACCTTCGATCCATTCCTGGATGACCAACGGTCTTCGGTGAACTTTGTACGGGCGCCGCCGAACTCGAGGTGATTCGAGCGCGCAACGCCGTTCAAACTTCGTCGGTTAGCCTAACAGCGGCCCAGGTAGAAAACCAAATTCCGCGTCTATCATCGCACCCATGACGTGTGTGATGTGGTTTCGCGACGATCTCCGCCTTTCCGATAACCAGGCCCTGACCTGGGCCAGCGAGCAGGGCGAGGTGGTCGCCCTCGTGGTAGATGAACCGGCGCACCCAGGCACCCGCCAGCTCGGCGGGGCCGCCAAGTGGTGGCGCGAGCGTTCCCTGTCGAGCCTGCGCGAACGCCTCGCGGAATACGGCGTGCAGCTGCTGCGCCGCAAGGGCGACGCCCGCACCGTCGTGCCCGAGTTCTGCGCCGAGGTCGCCGCCACTTCCGTTTCCTGGACCCGCCGCTACCACCAACCGTTGCGGGAGGTCGACGCGGCGGTCAAGCAGGCGCTTTCCGATGCCCGCGTGAACGCCACCTCCCACCCCGGACACACCCTGGTCGAACCATGGGAGGTGCTCACCCTCAAGGGTGAGCCCTACCGGGTCTACACGCCGTTTGTCAAGGCCGCCCGCCAGCAGCTGCGTGACGACGATCCCCTGCCCGAGCCCACCCTGCGCGGCGCGCCGGCCCCCGCCGATAAGGAAGCCGGCACGCCCCACCAGGCCGCCTGGGAGGACAAGCTCGCCCAGTATTGGACACCAGGGGAGCCGGCAGCCCGCGCCAAGCTGGCAGCCCTCGACCTCACCGACTACGCGAAGTGCCGCGACTTCCCCTCCAAACAGGTCACCAGCCTGCTCTCCCCACACCTGCGTTTTGGGGAGATCTCCCCTCGCGAAGCATGGGTGGCGGCCGCCGAACTACCCGGTTCCGCGAAATTCCACTCCGAGTTGCTGTGGCGGGACTTCGCCTGGCACCGGCTCTACCACCTGCCGGACCTCGCCACCCGCAACGTGCGAAAGCGGTTCGACGGCTTTGACTGGGCATCGGAAAGCGAGCACCTGCCCGCCTGGCAGCGCGGGGAGACCGGGATTCCCTTGGTCGATGCCGGCATGCGAGAGCTGTGGGAGACCGGGTACATGCACAACCGCGTGCGCATGGTGGTGGGTTCCTTCCTGACCAAGAACCTAGGCATTCATTGGCGCCGCGGGGAGGAGTGGTTCTGGGAGACGCTTGTCGACGCCGATCCCGCCTCCAACCCCTTCAATTGGCAGTGGGTGGCCGGCTGCGGTGACGACGCCGCGCCCTTCTTCCGCATTTTCAACCCGTTGACGCAGGAGCAGAAGTTCGATCCGGATGGGGAGTACGTCGCCCGCTGGACGCCGCCGTTGTCTCCCCCTCCCATCGTGGACGTAAAGGAATCGCGCCAGGCCGCCCTAGAGGCCTACGCGGACATGAAGGAGCAAGCAGCTGCAGGCTCCGCGGATTCGCACTAGCATTGGGGAAATGACCACCCCACCACCGTGCAGTTCGACCCGCCCGCCGATTGGCAACACCCCCTTGATGCGCCTTGACCGGTTGCACGAGCGCGAGGACGTCCACATCTATGCCAAGCTCGAGCAATTCAACCTCGGCGGTTCAGCGAAGGATCGCACCGCCCGCGCGCTTCTCAACGCAGCGCTGGAGGCCGGCGAGGTTGGGCCGGGTTCCACGCTCGTGGAATCCTCCTCCGGCAACCTCGGCATGGCCCTTGCCCGGCTCGCCCCGCTCGAGGGAATGCACTTTCACTGTGTGGTGGATCCGCGCGTCAATCGCAGCACCGTGGCCACAATGCGCGCCTTCGGGGCGACGGTGGAGATGCTCGAACACCCGGATCCGGAAACCGGGGATTGGCTTTCTGCCCGCCGCAGCCGCGTGCAGGAGCTGCTGCGCGAGATCCCGCGCTCGCACAACCTCAACCAATACGCCAACCAGGCCGCCTTCCATGCCCACGCCGAGGGAACGATGCAGGAAATCCTCGAACAATTGGGCGCAGCGCCCTCTCACCTGATGGTGGCCATGAGCACCACGGGCACCCTCGGCGGGTGCGTGCGCAAACTCGATGAGGTGGGGGCGGATACCCGCACCATCGGGGTGGATGCCCTGGGTTCTGTGCTCTTTGGCGGTACCCGCGGCACCCGCTTATTGCCCGGCTACGGCGCCGGGGTGGTCACCGATCTTTCCACCGCCTTCACCCCATCCGAGGTGGTGCGCGTGCCGGACCTCGACGCGGTCGTCGGCGCCCGAACCCTCGCCTTCCGCGAGGGGTTGTTGCCGGGCGCTTCGGGCGGCGCCGTGGTCGCCGCGGCGCTGCGACGCATCCCCGAGCTAGAGCCGGGTTCACGGTTGGTGCTGATTCTTCACGATGCCGGCCACGCCTACCTCGAAACCATCTACAACGACGAGTGGGTCGCCGAGAACTTCCAAATCTCGCCGCCCAACTGCGCGCGAAGGTGGAGGCATGAGTAGGAACGTAGCGATCATCGGCGGCGGCCCTCGCAGCCTATGGGCGGTCGAGGAGCTCATAGACCGCGCCCGAGCGGAACTTACGGTCACGGTATTCGACCCGCACCCCGCCGGCGCGGGTGCGGTGTACCGCCCGGATCAACCCACGTGCTGGCGGTTGAACGTCTCCTCGTCCATCGTGCGCAGCTCTGTGGAAACCTTTGGCGAGTGGTGCACCCACCGCGGCATTCCCGCCGAGGAATTTCCCCCGCGGGCCGTCGTGGGTCAATTCCTGGCAGATGCCTGGGCCGCCGCCGTACACCGCAGCCCCGCTAACCTGCAGCTGCGCCATCTCCCCCGCCTCGTTCACGCCGTGCACCAGGATGCCGATGGGCGCTACCAAGTGATCGTGAGCGGCGAGCCCGAATCCGCCGCCGAGATCGCGCAGGCACGCTTCGACGAGGTATTAGTCTGCACGGGTCACGCCCACGATCACCCGACGGCCCTCCACCACCGGCCCAGCGCCGTGCCGGTCACCGGGTTGTACTTCGGCGCCGACCTCCCCACCAGCCCTAGGCGAATCGGCACCCGCGGCGCAGCGCTGAGCTTTATCGACGTGTGCCTGCGCTACCCGGAGGCCGAGACCATCTACCCCGTCTCCCGCAGCGGCCGCTTCATGGAGGTCAAACCCCCGCTCCCTGAGTTCCCCTCTTACCTGCACGCCGCGGCCCGCACCGCCGGCTCCGCCGCCGAAGTGCGGAAGGTGCTGATCGATGCCGCCCTCACCCTGGGTGATTTTGCCGCCGCGCAGCTGCACCACGTGCTGGACGGCGAGGACTTCACCGGTGACGCCGTTGCCGAATTCCATCATTCCCTCCGCGTCGCCCGCGGGGACGCACCGCTCCATGCGGCCGGAGCCATCGGCGTGGCCTTCCGCGGCCTGTTCAATAACTTCGTCGACCACCACGCCCACGACGGGGTCATCCCCGGGTTCGCGGAGCTCGCCCGCACCCTCGAGCGGGTGTCGTTCGGGCCGCCACCCATCACCGCGCAAGTGCTCGCCGATGCCCTCGATTCCGGGCAGGTGGATACCACCTACCTCGCCCGCCCCGAAACGATCGACGAGTGGATGGGCGGCTCGACCGGCCCCGCCCCGGACATCGACCTGCTCATCGACGCCACCATCGCCCCACAGGGCCGCCCGACCCCCTTTTCGGACGTTCCGGGCGTGGTAGAAATTGGCCGCAGGAACGAAAAGATCCTCCCTGGCCACGATTCCTTGAGCCGCGACAACCACACCGACATCCCCCGCTGGGCGGAGAAAGTAGGAAAGCCATGACCTCCCACCCGCACTCGCCGCTGCCCATCCACGGTACCGTCCCCTTGGCCGCGCGCCTCGAGCCGTGGATGCGCGATCTGCTCGCCGATCCCTCCCAGGTAGCCGAGCTCACCCAGCGCTTCGGCTCGCCGGTCAACGTCCTGGATACTTCCGCCCTGCGCCGCAACGCCGCCGAGCTCGTCGATGCCGGCTCCCACCTTGGCGTTGAGACCAAGGTCTTTTTCGCCCGCAAGGCCAACAAGGCTCTGGCCTTCGTCGCCGCCGCGCGGGAGGCCGGGCACGGCGTGGACGTAGCCAGCCTCGATGAGCTGCGCCAAGTCCTCGCTGCCGGGGTCGCGCCCCAAAAGATCATCCTCAGCGCCGCCATCAAGAACGAGGAGCTGCTGCGCACCGCGGTTAAGGCCGGGGTGGTCATCTCTTGCGACAACATGGGGGAACTAGCAAGCATCGGCAAGCTTGGCCCCGCCAAGGTCGCCCCGCGACTCGCCCCCAACCCGCAGCACCTGCCGCCCACGCGCTTCGGCGAGCGTTTAGAAACCTGGCTCCACGCCGACTGGCCCGCGAACGTAACGGTGGTCGGCGTGCACGTGCACCTGCACGGTTACTCCGAAGCCGACCGGCGCACCGCGCTCGGCGAGGCCGTCGCCCTGATCGAGGCTATGCGTGCACAAGGCCACCCCGCCTCCTTCATCGATATTGGTGGCGGCGTGCCCATGAGCTACCTGGAATCCCCACAACAGTGGGAGCACTACCTGAGCCGCATCGACCAGCAGCGCGCTGGCGAGGGTGAGCAATTCACCTGGAAGTCCGACCCGCTGCGTAACACCTACCCGTTCTGGCAAAGCCCCACCCGAGGAGAATGGCTCCGTGCGCTGCTCAGCGGCGAGGTAGCAGGTTATGGCACTGCCGCCACGGCGCTGTCCTCTCGCTCCATCGCCCTCCACTTGGAACCAGGGCGCAGCCTCCTCGACGGCTGCGGGATGATCCTCACCACCGTGTTCTTCCTCAAGCAGCGCTCCGACGGGCTGCCGCTCATCGGCGTGGCCATGAACCGCACGCAGTGCCGCACCGCCGCGGATGACATCCTGCTGGACCCCTTCCTCGTTCCCACCGGTCAGGGCGAGCGCCACCCGCGCACGGGTTACCTGGTGGGCGCCTACTGCATCGAGGACGAGATCATCATGCGCCGCAAGATGGACTTCCCACAGGGCGTGGCCGTAGGCGATACCATCGCCATTCCCAACACCGCCGGGTACTTCATGCACATCCTTGAATCCGCCTCGCACCAGATTCCCTTGGCCAAAAACGTCGTCCGTGACGGCGGCGAGTGGATCCTCGACGCAATCGACGAGCCTGCCGCGTAGGGCGGGACGCGGCGCCGAAGCGGAATGGAAGGCCCCCGGCGCGGCGTCGGAAAGCGGGGCGGGCTACAAAACGCCAAAAGGCGCCACGCTCACTGTGAGCATGGCGCCGTGACGCGAGGCGGGGATTTACTCCGCTGCGTAGTCCTTCACCACGGAGGCATCGACAGGGATGCCGGGGCCGGAGGTGGTGGAGATGGTGGCGCGCTTGATGTACACGCCCTTCGCGGAGGAAGGCTTCAGGCGCTGGATCTCGTCCATGAGGGCGCCGTAGTTCTCAGCCAGCTTCTCCGCGTCGAAGGAAGCCTTGCCCAGGATGGCGTGCAGGTTAGCAGCCTTGTCCACGCGGAAGGAGATCTTGCCGCCCTTGACCTCGGAGATGGCCTTAGCCACATCGTTGGTCACGGTGCCGGTCTTCGGGTTCGGCATCAGACCACGCGGGCCCAGGACGCGGGCCACGCGGCCGACCTTGGCCATCTGGTCCGGGGTGGCGATGGCCACGTCGAAGTCCAGGTTGCCGGCGTTGACGGCCTCGAGCAGCTGCTCGGTGCCGACGATGTCGGCGCCCGCCTGCTCAGCCTCGGTAGCCTTCTCGCCCTCGGCGAAGACGGCCACGCGGACGTCCTTACCGGTGCCGTTCGGCAGGGAGACGGTGCCGCGGACCAGCTGGTCGGCCTTGCGCGGGTCAACGCCCAGGCGCAGGACAACGTCGACGGTGGCGTCGAAGTTCTTGGAGGAGGTCTCCTTGGCCAGCTTGGCGGCCTCTAGCGGACGGTACAGGCGGGAAAAGTCAACCTTTTCCGCGGCGGCCTTGTAAGCCTTGGATTTGGTGCTCATTATTAGCAGTCCTTTTCTTGAATAAAGGGTGGTGTGGTCTTTGGCGGGCCGGAGCTAGCCCTACCACATGCAGTTGTTTCTTAGGCCGGCGCGCCGTCGACGGTGATGCCCATGGAGCGGGCGGTACCGGCGATGATGCGGGCGCCGTTCTCGATGTCGCGGGCGTTCAGATCCTCGAACTTGGTCTGAGCGATTTCCTTGCACTGATCCCAGGTGACAGAGCCAACCTTGTCGGTGTGCGGAACGCCCGAGCCCTTCTTGATGCCGGCGGCCTTGAGCAGCAGCTTCGCTGCCGGCGGGGTCTTCAGCTTGAAGTCGAAGGAACGATCCTCGTAGACGGTGATCTCCACCGGCACGATGTTGCCGCGCTGGTTCTCGGTTGCGGCGTTGTAAGCCTTGCAGAACTCCATGATGTTGACGCCGTGGGCACCCAGTGCCGGGCCAACCGGCGGGGCCGGGTTAGCGGCGCCAGCCTCGATCTGCAGCTTGATGAAGCCAGAAACCTTCTTCTTAGCCATCGAATTACCTCTTTCCTAGTTACCGGCACGCCCGCCACGATGAATAACGGGTGCCGTCCGGATGCTTCCCCTCTTTCGGTTCGGCCACCGGGGATGAACGAATAACGGCGTATGCGGCACTTGGCCACACACGCCGGTCAATATTACGGGACGGGCCCTGTCAGACCCAAATCCCGGTTTGTCTCCGCGCTGGCGAGACACGGAGCTCCGCGCCAGCGGGAGACTGGGGTGAGTTTTAGTTGATGCGCTCGATAGCGGTCGGCGACAGCTCGACCGGGGTCTCGCGACCAAAGATGGAGACCAGGCCCTGCATCTTGCCGGTCTCCTCGTCGATCTCGGAGATGGTCGCGGACACGGAGGCCAGCGGGCCGGACAGGATAGTCACGGCCTCGCCCACCTGGAAGTCGTGGGCGATCTTCTTCTTGGCTTCCTTCTCCGGCATGGCCACGACCTGCTCGCCCTCGGCGGCGTTGGCGGCGGCCTCGCCGGTCTTCGCGGCGGTGTCGTTCGGCATCAGGAACTTAGCAACCTCGCGCGGCTTGACCTCGGTGGCGTTACCCTCGTTGCCCACGAAGGAGGTAACGCCCGGGGTGTCGCGGACCACGGACCAGGCCGCGTCGTTGAGCTCCATGCGGACCAGGACGTAGCCCGGCAGCAGCTTGCGCTTGACGATCTTCTTCTTGCCGTCCTTGTTGGCCTCGAGCACCTGCTCGACCGGGACGATGACCTCGAAGATGGAGTCCTCCACGCCCAGGGTCTGGGCGCGCATGTCGAGGTTGGTCTTCACCTTGTTCTCGTAGCCGGAGTAGCACTGGATGATGTACCACTTGCCGTCGCGCTTCTTCAGCTCGGAGGTAAAAGCGCGCAGACGGCGACGGTAGTCCGCCTCCGGGTCGACCTCTTCTTCGCCCGCGGCGCCTTCCTCGGCCTGGCCCTCAGCCGGCGCGGCGTCGGCGGCCTCGGCGGTAGCGGCGCCGTCCACGTTCTCGGCGCCCTCGGCCACGGCCGGGGCCTCGCCTTCGCCGGCCTCGGCAGTAGCGGCGTTGTCCGCGCTCTCGACGTTCTCGACGCCGTCCGCGTTCTCGGCGGCGTCGGCAGCCTTGTCCTGGATGCTTTCCAACAGGGCCGACTCGACGGAGTTCTCGAGGTTGTTGTCTTCGCTCACTGGATTCTTCCTCACCTTGGGGTTTCGCGTGCCACCGATTATAGGCGGTGGGCTAATAAATTATCCCGCCCTCCCCATCATCAGGAAGCGGCGGGACTAAGCTTTCTAGCTTGCTGTTTACCTAGTGTACTAAGGAGTCAGCACCCACTCAACTCCGAGGCCGGTCAGCGTGTCGACGCTCCAGACCAGAGCGGTCAGGACGATCAGGAAGCCGAAGGTCACCAGGGTGTACTGGACCATTTCCTTGCCGGTCGGCCAGACGACCTTCTTGACCTCGGTAACAACCTCGGGAAGGAAGGAGGCCACGCCATTGCCCGGCTTTTCATCCTGCGGGCGCGCGGTAGCGACCTGGCCGCCGTGCTTCTTGGCGTAGTCAGCAGAGGAGGTCGTGGAGGCGCCGGAGCGCTGACGCTTGCCGGTGGGGCGCTGTGCGCCAGCATCTGGCCGCTGATTATCGCTCACGACGTCTAAACTCCTCGCTAGAAAATAAGTTTGGCAGGGGCGACAGGACTCGAACCTGCAACCTACGGTTTTGGAGACCGTTGCGCTACCAATTGCGCCACGCCCCTAGGCGTACTGCTTTTAAAACAGCACGGACTACCCTACCAGAGTAGCGGGTTAATAAATAAACCGCCCTCATTTTCGGTGGAGATCGGTAATAAAAAAGCGCCCGAGGGCGCTTTTTGTTCCCGGTAGCGATGGCGAGAATTGAACTCGCGACACAGCGATTATGAGTCGCTTGCTCTACCACTGAGCTACACCGCCAAGTGACCGCTTCCTTAAAGGGCACTGTTGGATAATACCCTAGAAACGAACAGAGCCCCCTGACAGAATCGAACTGTCGACCTTTTCCTTACCATGGAAACGCTCTGCCGACTGAGCTAAGGGGGCACAGCCTCGTTAAGACAAGCGGTAATTCTTACCGCCCCTCTCGCGTTGAAGCCTTGATAACAATAACCCGATTCCTAAAACTTTCACAAATCGGCAGCACAGACGCTATTTTTACAGCTTCTAAAAACGCCTGTTTTCGCCTTGGTTGCGCCCCTCTTCCGGCCACTGCCGAGCGCGGGCGGGGACACGTCCCGGAAATCCCCGCGCCGCGCTGCGTCCGCCCCGGCGTCACGGGTCGCCCCAAAGTCCGTGTAGCGCGGGTCACAGTTGTGCTAGCTTTGATGTAATTTAGCGCCCCTGCCCCAGGCTGCGGCGTAGCGTGGTGGCCTTGCCGTTGCGGCTGCAGCGCCGGCTACGAAGGCCGGTGTTTGCCCAGGCTGGAAAGCTGCTTGCCGCGCCGCCGTCGTAGAAAGGAAAGATTGTGTCTCACCAACCCTCCCGCCCCGCCGATTCTGATTCCGCGGCCCAGGCTCGCACCGCGGATCCCGCGGAGCTAGCCGCCAATCCGCTGCTTGAGCCCTCGAAGCTGGATTACCAGCTGCCGGATTTCGCCGCGATTTCTTTTGCGCACGTGCGCCCGGCCTTCGACGAGGCGCTGCGCCGGCACGACGCGGAAGTGGCCGCTATCGGCGCGGCGGAGCCCAGCTGGGAGAACACGGTGGAAGCGCTGGAGCGCTCCGGCCGCGACCTCGAGCGGGTGGTCAGCTACTTCGCGAACCTGCTGGGCACCGACTCCACGCCGGAGATGCAGGAGCTGGCCGGCGAGCTCTTCCCGGAGCTCTCGGCCCACTTCGACGCCGTCTACCAGAACGATGAGCTCTACGCCCGGCTGAAGGCGGTCACCGCGCCGGAGGATCCCGAGTCCCAGCGCTTGCTGGACTACCTCCTGCGCTCTTTCGCCCGCCGCGGCGCGGATCTGGACGCCGCCGGCAAGGAGGAGCTGACGCGCCTGAACCAGCGCCTGTCCGCGCTGTCGGAGGAATTCGGCCGCCACCTGCTGGACGACACCAAACGCCTGGCCGTGGGCTTCGACAGCGCCGAGCAGCTACGCGGCCTGCCGGAAGAACGCGTGGCCGCGGCCCGGGACTACGCCGCCCAGGCGGGCCGCACCGGCTTTGTGCTGCCGCTGGAGCTGCCCACCCAGCAGGCCGAGCAGGCGCGCCTGGCAGACCCGGCCTCCCGGTTAAAGCTCTGGGAGGCCTCCCAGCAGCGCGGGACGGAATCCAACGGCGCGGTGCTGACCGAGATGGTGCGGCTGCGCGCCCGGCGCGCGGAGCTTTTGGGCTATGCCACGCACGCGGACTACGTCATCGCGGAGGAGACCGCGGGTACCGCGGACGCGGCCCGGCAGCTGCTGGCGGACCTGGCGCCGGCGGCCGCGGCCAACGCCGCCGCCGAGGGCAAGCTGTTGAGCGAGGAGGCCGGCTTCCACGACGCGGACTTCGGCCCGGCGGACTGGCCCTACTGGCAGTCCCGGGTGCGCGAGCGCGACTACGCCCTCGACGAGGAGGAGCTGCGCAAGTACTTCCCGCTCAACCGGGTCTTAAGCGACGGGGTCTTCCAGGCCGCGCACATGCTCTACGGTGTGACGGTCCACCCGCGCCCGGACTTGGTCGGCTACGCCCCGGACGTGGACGTCTGGGAGGTCGTGGATGCCGACGGCACCGGCCTGGGCCTGCTGCTGACGGACTACTTCACCCGCCCCTCCAAGCGCGGCGGGGCCTGGATGAGCACGTTCGTGGAGCAGTCCCGCCTGCTTGGCACCCGCCCGGTGGTGGTCAACGTGATGAACCTGTCCAAGCCGCCGGCGGGCCAGCCGGTGCTGCTGAGCCAGGACGAGCTGCACACGGTCTTCCACGAGTTCGGCCACGCCCTCCACGGCCTGCTCTCCGACGTGCGCTACCCGACCTTCTCCGGCACGAACGTGCCGCGGGACTGGGTGGAGTTCCCCAGCCAGATTAATGAGAACTGGGCGCTGGATCCCCGCCTGGTGAAGGCCTATGCCTTCCACGTGGACACCGGCGAGCCCATCCCCGACAAGACGCTGGAGGCGCTGGGCCGCGCCCGCGAGTTCGGTCAGGGCTTCGCCACGGTGGAATACCTCGCCGCGGCCGTCATCGACCTGGCCTGGCACAGCCTGCCGGCCGCCGAGGCGGAGAAGCTGGTCGCCACCCCGGAGGCCATCGCCGACTTCGAGCAGGAGGCCCTGGCGAAGGTGGGCCTGGGAGAGACCGGGATCGCCCCGCGCTACCGCTCGACGTATTTCAACCACATCTTCGCCGGCGGCTACTCCGCGGGCTACTACTCCTACCTGTGGGCCGAGGCCCTCGACGCCGACGGCTTCGAGCTCTTCCGCGACGCGGAGTCCCTGCGCCAGGCCGGGCAGGCCTTCCGCGAGCAGATCCTGTCCGCGGGCGCCTCCCGCGATTTCACCGACGCCTTCCGCCAGTGGCGCGGGCACGACAAGGACATCCGCCCGCTGCTTGTCCGCCGCGGCCTGGCCGGCTCCCGCTAGGAAAGAAGAACTCGTCCCGGATCCGCGGGCACAAGAAAACTCCCCTTCACGAAAGTGAAGGGGAGTTGTTGTTGGTGCCAGGTAGAAGATTCGAACTTCTGAAGGCAATGCCGGCGGATTTACAGTCCGCTCCCTTTGGCCGCTCGGGCAACCTGGCGTGCACCTTGGTGCGAGTAGTTACTCTACTACGAAACCCCCTGCCCGACACAAATCGGCAGGCAAGGGGGCTATCGCGACGAGTTTTGCGGGCAGGCCTTAGCCCACGCGCTTAACGGTGTAGCTGGCCAGCTGGCGCAGCGCCGTGGTGGCGGAGTTGTCCGGCAGGCGGTCCAGTTCGGTATCCACCTGGTCCAGGTAGTAGCGCACGTCGTCCAGGGCCTTCTGACGGCCGGCGGACTGGCGCAGCAGGTCGATGGCGCGCTCGACCGTGGCGTCGTCCTCCAGCGGGCCGGTGAGCAGCTCGCGTAGCTGCTCGCCCGCGGGGCTGTCTTCCTCCAGGGCGTAGAGCACCGGCAGGGTGAATACGCCCTCGCGCAGGTCGGTGCCCGGGGTCTTCCCGGATTCCTCCGGGTCGGAGAAGATGTCGATGATGTCGTCGACGATCTGGAAGATCATGCCGACGGCACTGCCGATGCGCTTGAGAGCCTGCGCGTGCTCTGGGGCGGCGCCGGCGTGGTAGGCACCCAGGTAGCCGGCGGAGGCGATGAGCACCGCGGTCTTTTCCTCGATAACGGCGCGGTAGTGCTCGATGGCGTTCGCCTCGCCCGCCCCGATGGTCTCGCGCATCTGGCCGGTGACCAGAGTCTGGAAGGTCTCCGCGAAGTGCTCGACGGTGTGGGTGTCCAGCTGGCTCATCAGGCGGGAGGCGTGCGCCAGCAGGGCGTCGCCGGCCAGGATGGCCACGGAGTTGTCCCAGCGGGAGTTGGCGGATTCCACGCCGCGGCGGCGCTCTGCCTCGTCCATGACGTCGTCGTGGTAGAGGGTAGCCACGTGCACCATCTCCACGGAGGTGGCCGCCTTGACCACCCGGGCGGAGCCGGGCTCGGGGCCGTATTCGCTGGCTAGCAAAGCCATGACGGGGCGGAAGCGCTTGCCGCCGGCTTCCGCGAGGTAGAGAGCCTTTTCGTGGACGAAATCCTCTCCCTGAGTAATCTCAGTGCGCAGCAATTCTTCGACGGCTGCCACGCCTGCCCCCACGCGCTGGTTCAGCTGGGGGTCTCCCAAGTCCACGGACTGCGAGGAGCCACGGGACGATGTAGGGCCGTTGGTCATGGAGGCGATCCTTGGGGTCGATACTCTAATTTAACTCCCTCAACCGTAGTCCAATACTCGTTTTTAGACATAGTCGAGGGGTCGGCGGGCAAGCGCGCATGCGACAATAGGGGGCATGTCGGCACAGACTCAGCACATCCCCGCATCTTCCCCACTCACTTGCGACGTGGCGGTCATCGGCGCCGGGCCGGCCGGTTCGGCCGCCGCCATCCACGCCGCCCGCGCCGGCTACGAGGTGCTGCTTGTCGATGCCGCCTCTTTCCCCCGCGACAAGACCTGCGGCGACGGGCTCACCCCGCGGGCCATGCACCAGCTGGACCAGCTGGGCATCACGGTCAACCCGGGCTACCGCAACCTGGGGCTGAAGCTGCACGGCTACGGCGGGCACGTCACCGCCCCCTGGCCGAGCACGTACCCGTGCGCGGAGGGCTCGGCCCTGCCGCGCCACGACTTCGACAACCTGGTCTTCGAAGCCGCCGTCGCCGCCGGCGCCACTCCCCTGCTCGGCGCGCCGGCCACCGACCCGCAGCTTGCCGGCAACCGCGTGGAGTCTTTCCAGGTGGGCGAGCAGACGGTGCGCCCGCGCTGGGTCATCGTGGCCGACGGGGTGCGCTCCACCTTCGGCAAGCAGCTGGGCCGGACCTGGCACCGCGGGGAGGTCTACGGCATTGCCGCGCGCTCCTACTGCGACAGCCCCTTTGCGGACGAGCCCTGGATGCACTCCCACGTGGAGCTGAAGGACAACGACGGCACCGTCCAGCCCGGCTACGGCTGGATCTTCCCGCTGGGGACCGAATCCGGCCAGGTCAACCTGGGCTGCGGGGCGCTGTCCACGGACAAGCGTCCGGCCAAGATCAACACCAAGAAGCTGCTGGAGCACTACGCCGAGCAGCAGCGCGCCGACTGGCAGCTGGGCCCCACCCAGGCGGTGACCTCGGCCCTGCTGCCCATGGGCGGGGCGGTCTCCCACGTGGCGGGCGACAACTGGATGCTCATCGGGGACGCGGCCGCCTGCGTGAACCCGCTCAACGGCGAGGGCATCGACTACGGGCTGGAAACCGCCCGGAGCGCGGTGGAGATGCTGGGCCCGAAGGACTTCACCCTGGCCTGGCCGGACCGGCTGCGCGCGGATTACGGCGAGGCCTTCGTCCTGGCACGTACCGCCGCCCGCCTTTTGACCTACCCGCAGTTCCTGCCCGTGGTCGGCCCGGTGGGCCTGCGCGGGCCGGTGGGCCGGGCCCTCATGCCTGCGGCCGCGCGCCTGATGGGCAACCTGGTCACCGAGCAGGACCGCGATCTCATCGCCCGCGCCTGGCAGCTAGCCGGCCACACCGTTTCCAGCGCCCGGCGCGGCTCCCCGCTCTGGGACGCGGCTTAAAAGGTTTATTCCTCCGGCTTGGTGGCCGAGTGCAGCGCCACGATGCCGAGTGTGAGGTTCTGCCAGCCGGCGTTAGACCAGCCGTTGGCGTTGATGGCCTGGGCCAGCTCCTCCTGGTCCGGCCAAGCGCGGATGGATTCTGCCAGGTAGATATAGGCCTCCGGGTTGGAGGAGACCACGCGGGCGATGGGCGGCAGCAGGCGGGTCAGGTACTCCTTGTAGACCGTGCCGAAGACCGGCACCACGGGCTTGGAGAACTCCGCGACCGCCAGGCGCCCGCCGGGCTTGGTCACGCGCGCCATCTCCCGCAGTCCCAGCTCGAAGTCGTGGATGTTGCGCAGGCCGTAGGAGATGGTCACCGCGTCGAAGGTGTTGTCCGCGAACGGCAGCTGCATGCCGTCGCCGGCCACCTTGGGCACGTTGCGGTCGCGGCCGGCGGCCAGCATGCCACGGGAGAAATCGCACGCCACGCACCAGGCGCCGGACTTGGACAGCTCCACGGTGGACACCGCGGTGCCGGCGGCCAGGTCGAGGACCTTCTCGCCCGGCTGCAGGTTGAGGCGCTCGCGGGTGCGCTTGCGCCAACCGGCGTCCTGCCCGAAGGACAGGACCGTGTTGGTCAGATCGTATTTCTCCCCGACCGCGTCAAACATGTGCGCGACGTCGAAGGGTTGCTTGTCCAGATTTGCCTTAGCCACGGCTGTCTAGTCTAGGCCACTCGGGCGCCGAGGGCGCGCGCGGCCCAACGCGGCAGCTCCGGGCGCTGCCCCAGGATGGTCAGCGGCACCCGGCGGGTCTCCTCCAGCACCTCGGCGTAGTAGCCCATGAGCTGTTCGCACAGCCCCTCCCAGGTCTTGGTGCGGATGGACTCCCGGGCATTGGCGCACAACTCCGCGTGGATCTCCGGGTTGAGCAGGGCCTCGGCCGCGCGCGGCAGATCCTCGATGAAGGTGTCCACGTCCAGCAGCAGCCCGTTGTAGCCCTCGTCGATGAGGTCGACCGGGCCGCCCGCGCGCGGGCCGATGGTCGGCACGCCCGAGGCCTGGGCCTCCTGGATGGACTGGCAGAAGGTCTCGAACTCCCCGGCGTGGACGAACAGGTCGAGGCTCGCGTACGCGCGCGCCAGCTCCTCGCCCTTCAGGGCGCCGGTGAAGACCGCGGTGGGCAGCTGGGCCTCCAGCAGGGGACGCTCCGGGCCATCGCCCACGATGACCAGCTGGATATCGTCTCGGTCGTTGAGCGCGCTGAGCCGGTGCACGCCCTTCTCGGCGGCCAGGCGGCCCACGAAGCCGACGATGTTCTTCTTGCCGCTGGCATCCCAGCTGCGGCGCAGCTTCTCATCCCGCTTGGAGGGGTGGAACAGCTCCGCGTCCACGCCGCGGCCCCAGCGGCGGACGTTACGCACGTTGTGCTTTTCCAGGTCCTCGATGGTGGGCGTGGACGGCGCCAGGGTCATCTGGCAGGAGTTATGGATGATCCGCAGCCACTCCCACACGCCGTGCGCCAGGGCGGAGGCGTGGTATTTGGTGGCAAAGCCTGCCACGTCGGTCTGGTAGAGCGCCACGGCCGGGATGCGCAGCTGCCGGGCGGAGAAAGCCCCGGCCGCGCCCAGGACGAAGGGGCTGGCCAGGTGGATGATGTCCGGCTGGAACTCGCGCAGGCTGCCGAGCACCTCCGTGGTCGGCACGCCGACGGGCAAGGAGTCCACCAGCGGCACCCGCACGGTGGGCACGCGGCGAATGCGGAAACCCAAGTAGTCTGCGATCTCTTCCTGGCCGTCCCGCGCGCCCGGCGCGACCACCAGGGCCTCGTGCCCGTTGGCGTGCAGGTGCTCGAGCACGCGCAGGACCGAGTTGGTCACGCCGTTGACGTTCGGGAGGAAAGATTCCGCAACAATGGCTACTCGCATACGCTCATCCTTGTTCATCAAACTCAACCGCTGGTGGCCCGGGCGCGAACTTGAGGTTAATTTTTATTAACACCCCGGGTTGCCCGGTTTAACAACCACCACAATACGGCAGCCGCCGCCGTGGACACGGCCCACACGGACAGCGCCGGAATGACCGCCAGGGTCCACTCGCGGCCCTCCACCTTGACCAGTTCCGGGTCGGCGGTGGAATAAGACACCCACACGCGCTGCCCCTCGCCCAGCCCGGACGGATAGAGCAGCCCGGTCTCCGGGGAGTGGTAGAGCCCGGACTCATCCTGGAAGTCGACGGTGGTGCGCAGCCAGTCGATGTCCGTGACGGTCGCCAGGGCCCGCCCCGGGTTCTGGTTGATCTCCCGGTCGTTGAGCCAGGGGCCTATCACCAGCGCGATCAAGGCGACGATCATCACGGCGTAGGCGCCCAAGATGAGCTGGCGGCCGCGCCGGCGCAGGATGGCGGGACGGTGGCGTCTCTGCTGCATGGGGTGGGTCTACCTATTCGCCCGCGTGGGAACGGATGGCCGCGTTCAGACCGCGGCGGGTTTCCCGGGTCGTGCGGGCCTCGACCACGGTCACGCCGGCGGAGTATTCCTTCAGCTCCGCCAGCACGTCGAGGAGCTCCTGCGGGGTCTCGGTGCGGCGGTAGTCGGCGCCGTAACCGCGGACCAGGGACTCGATGTCCGCCTCGTGCGGGGTGCCGAAGGCCTGCTCGAAGGAGCCGCGCAGGCCCTCCTGGCCGACCTCGAGGGTCTCGAAGATGCCGCCGCCGTCGTCGTTGGCCACCACGATGGTCAGGTTTTCCGGGCGCGGGTTATCAGGCCCGATAAGCAGCGAGGAGGCGTCGTGGAGGAAGGTGACGTCTCCCAGAAGCGCCACGGTGCGCGGGGCCCGCGGCAGGTCCGCGTGCAGGGACTGGCCGGCCAGCGCGATGCCGACGGCCTGGGCCACGGTGCCGTCGATGCCGGCGACGCCGCGCTGGGAGTAGGTCTCCACCCCGTCGAAGGGCAGCCCCACCAGGGAGGCGTCCCGCACCGGGTTGGAAGCGCCCACCACGAAGTAATCGCACACCGCCAGGGTGTCGGCGACGGCGGCGGCCGCATGCAGGCCGGTGAATCCGTAGTCCTCGTTCTCCAGCGCGGAGCGCACCGCCTCGGCGCCGACCTCGGCCGCGCCCTGGCAGATGCGGTACCACTCGCGGCTGACCTCGCCGGTGACCTTCACCCGGGTGCCGCGGCGGGCGTGCTCCCCGCGCGGGTTGGTGAAGTCCGCGGTGCGCGAGAGGGTCACCAGCTCGATGTCCGGATCATTGATTAGCGCCAGCACCGCGCGGTGCAGGGTCGGGTGGCCGACCACGATGACCTGCTCGACCTTGGTGTTGACCACGTAGTCGTTCGCGCTGACCTGGGCGCGGCGGAAGATGTGCGCCGCCGCCGAGTGCACCGGGTGGTACGGCGCCGGGGCGCTGGGCTCGGCGATGGTGGGCACGTCTTCCAGGCCCTCCACTGCCCAGGCCTCGTCGCCGGCGATGACCAGGGTGTTGCGGCTCAAGTCGATCTCCACCTCGCCGTGGTCGACCCAGCCCGCGCTCGATGCCCGCGGCGCGCTCGCCGGGGCAGCGCCCGGCTCCGGCAGCTGCTCGCCCACCAGCGGGTTGTCCAGCGCGACGTTGATGTGCACCTGCTGGTCGCGGGCGAAGCGCTCGCCGATTTTGGCGGCGTCTTCGACCGTGGTGATCTGGGTGGTCTCGGCGTAGCGGCCGAAAATCCCCTGCTGCTCGATGGTCTGGGAGGCACCCGTGCCGACTAGGCGCGCGGGGCGGTCGGCCGAAATCACGACCAGCGGCAGGTGCCCGTAGGAGGCTTCGATCATCGCGGGCAGCGTGTGCGCCACCGCGGTGCCAGAGGTCATCACGACCCCGACCGCGCGGCGCTGGACGCGGGCCATGCCCAGCGCCAGGAAGGCGGCGGCGCGCTCGTCCAGACGGGTGTGGACGCGGATGCCCGGCTGGGCAATCAGCGCCAGCGACAGCGGCGCGTTGCGGGAGCCCGGGCAGATGACCACGTCGGTGAGGTGATTAGCTAGTTCGCTTGCGACTGCCCGCGCCACCTCGGTGGCGTCGGTCGCGCGGGCGGAGGAATTGTCTTGCGTGCCAGTCATAGTGGCTAAGTCTAGCTGCCTCTACTGGTTTTCCAGTGCTCCGCCTTCGCCGAAGAGATCCTGCAGCCAGCCCTCGACATCCATGTCTTCGGTGTTCTCCGGCAACAGCTCATCCGGCACCTCCGACGGGATCAGATCCCGGCCGCGGTCCCGGAGGCTCTCGCCCTCGCCGGAGCTGTCCGTGGTGGTCTCGGTCTCGGTGACGGTGGTCGGCTGCTGCGTGGTGTGGGTGACCGTCTCGGTCACCGGCTCCGGCGCGGGCTTGTCCGCTTCGCTGGCGGCGTTGCGCCACAGGAAGAACAGCGCGCCGGCGGCCACCAGCGCCAGGACGGCCAGCGCACCCAGGACCCCGGCCAGGCCTGAACCGGACTTCTTCTCGCGCGGCGGCTCGTAGTCGCTGACCGGCTGCTGGTAATTGCCCTGGTAGTTATCTTGGTAGCCACCCTGGTAGTTGCCGGGCTGCCCCGCGTAGGTTTCTTGGCCCGGCTGCTGGTAGCCGGCCTGGTACTGCTGCGTCTGGGGCTGGTTCGGGTCGTATTCGCCCGGGAAGTACTGACGCGGGCGCTCCTGGCCGCCCTGCGGCTGTTGACCCTGCGGCTGCTGGTTGCCGCTGTTGGGGACGCGGCCGATATAGCGCGTCTCGTCGTCGGAATTATCGTAACGATTAGGCATAACTCCCATTAGTACCGGATCGGGGCGCGCCGAGTACAGCCCCGCCCCGGCGCACCCGCCCCACTAGACCGCTGCGCGCAGGGCCTTGCCCGTGGGCGTATCCAGCCGCGCCAGCTCCGCCGGAGCGGCGTCCGCCACGATCTGTCCGCCCTGGCTGCCCGCGCCCGGGCCCATCTCCACGACGCGGTCGGCCTGGGCGATAAAGGACAGGTCGTGCTCCACCACCACGACGCTGTTGCCAGCGTCCACGAAGCGGTTGAGCTCGGCGCCCAGCAACGCGGCGTCCTGCGGGTGCAGGCCCGTGGTGGGCTCGTCCAACAGGTACATGGTGTGGCCGCGGCGCGAGTTGCGGGAGCGCTGCAGCTCGGTGGCCAGCTTGATGCGCTGGGCCTCGCCGCCGGACAGCTCCGGCGCGCCTTGGCCCAGCTGCAGGTAGCCCAGCCCGACGGCCTGGAGGGTCTCGATGGCACGCGCCACCTTGGCCTCGGCCTTATCATCAGCGTCGAAGACCTCGCTGGCCTGGTCCACGGTCAGGGCCAGGATGTCGGCGATGGTGTACCCGCGCCAGGTCGCCTCGAGGGTCTCCGCGTTGTAGCGGGCCCCGCCGCAGTCCGGGCAGGTGGTATAGGCACCGGGGAGGAAGACCAGCTCGACCTCGATCTTGCCCGCGCCCTGGCAGGTCGGGCACTGCCCCTGCTTGGTGTTGTAGGAAAAGCGGCTGACCGTCCACTTGCGCTCGCGGGCGTAGTCGGTGCCGGCAAAGAGCTTGCGGACCGCGTCGAAAAGCCCGGTGTAGGTGGCCAGGGTGGAGCGCGGCGTGCGGCCGATGGGCTTCTGGGTAATCTGCACCACGCGCTTGAGCTGGTCGAGTCCGTCAACGGAGTCGATGGACCACCCGCCGGCTTCCTCGGTGTCCGTCACCGCGGTCAGCTCCTCGCGCAGCTTGCCGGCCAGAACGGTGCTGACCAGTGTGGACTTGCCCGAGCCAGACACCCCGGCGACCACGGTGAACTGGCCCAGCCCGAGGCTTAAGGTGAGGTCGTCCATGTTGCGGGCCTGGACGCCGCGCAGCTCCAGCTGGCCGGTGGCCTCGCGCGGGGTGTTCTTCGGCTCGCGCTTCCGGTGGCGCAGCGCCCGCGCGGTCGGCGAGTCGGCCTGGTCCATGAATTCGTCCACGGGGCCGGAGAAGACAATCTCCCCGCCGCCGCTGCCGGCCTGCGGCCCGACGTCGACGATCCAGTCGGCCTGGGCCACCAGGTTCATGTCGTGCTCGACCAGCAGGACGCTGTTTCCCTCGGCGAGGAAGCGCTGGCACATCTGCGCCACCGCGGCGCGCTCCTGCGGGTGCAGGCCCGCCGAGGGCTCGTCGAGCACGTAGGCCACGCCGAAGAGCCCGGCGCGCAGCTGCCCGGCCAGGCGCAGGCGCTGCAGCTCGCCGGCCGACAGCGTGGCGGTGGGCCTATCCAGGCTGAGGTGGCCCAGCCCCAGTTCCACCGCGGAGGCCAGCGTCGGCACCAGCTGCTTGAGCAGCAAGTCCTCGGCCGAGTTTTCTTCCGGAGCACGCTCGCGCAGCTCGGCGTGCAGCTGGTCGAGCGGCAACGCGTTGGTGACATCGATGGGCCGGCCCGCGTAGGTGACCTCGAGCGCCCGCGGGTTCAGCCGGCGGCCGTGGCAGGTGGGGCAGCTGCGCGATTCCATGAAGGACAGGGTGCGCCGGCGCAGGGTGTCCGACTCGGTCTCGGCCAGGGTCTTGTTCAGGTACCCGGCCACAGAGCGCCACGTGCCCTGGTAGTTGCGCTGGATCTGGTCGACCCCGCGGTGCGGCTTGACCGTCACCACGGGCCGCTCGTCGGTAAAGAGGATCCACTGCCGATCCTTCTCGGGCAGATCCTGCCACGGGCTGTCCAGGTCGAAGCCCAGTTCCTCCAGGATGTCGTGGAAGTTCTTGCCGGCCCAAGCCCCCGGCCAGGCGGCGATGGCGCCGTCCTCGATGCTCAAAGTCGGGTCCGGGACCATGGAAGCCTCCGTCGGGACGTGTTCGACGCCCTGGCCCTGGCAGGTCGGGCACATGCCCTCCGGGGTGTTCGGGGAAAAGGAATCCGAGTAGAGCCCCTCCGGGTTGTTGCCGGCGCGGGAGTACAACAGGCGCAGCGTATTCGCCATCGCGGAGACCGTCCCGACGGTGGAGCGCGCCCCGCCGCCGGAGGTCGATTGCTGCAGCGCCACCGTGGGCGGCAGGCCCGTGATGGATTCGACCTGCGGGTCCACGGCCGAGCCGATAAGCCGCCGGGCGAACGGCGCCACGGACTCCAAGTACCGCCGCTGGCCCTCGCCGTGGATGGTGCCAAAGGCCAGCGACGACTTACCCGAACCGGAGACCCCCGTGACCGCAACCAACCTGCCGCGCGGCAAGTCCACGTTGACGTGGCGCAGGTTGTGCAGGTGGGCGTCTCGGACCGAAATCATTCCTTCCGTCATGCCATCCAGCCTACGTCCAGAAAGCTAACAGCAGCGCGGCCCACCGCAAGTGCCCTATTAGTCCTCCTGGGCCGGCAGGAACTCCCAGGCCTGGCGCAGGCGCTCGAACCACCAGTCGCGGCGGTCCGCCGGGGCGGCCAAGGCGGCCAGGCGGTCCGGCTCCGGGACGGCGGCATCTACCTTGAGGTGCCCGTCGACGATCTCCCGGGGCGCGGTGACGTCCTCGAGGAACAACGAGCCAGTCGCCAGACCCGCTGCGGCCGGGGCGACGTCAATGTCCTCGTCATCAGCAATCTTGGGCAGCGCCGCCACGGCCGCCAGGCCCATACTGATGCCGACAGAAGTATCCAGCGCGGAGGCCACCGTGATGTCCATGTGCCTAGCGCGCAGCTCGCTCGCGATGCTCAGCACCCGGCGCACGCCACCCAGCGGCGCGGGCTTCACGACGGCCACGTCCGCGGCCTTCAGCTCGGCCACGCGGAACGGGTCCTCGACCTTGCGGATGGACTCATCCGCGGCCACGCGCACGAAGATGCCGCGGCGCATGAGCTGGTTGCGCACCTCGGCTAGTTCCTCCGCGGTCTGGCACGGCTGCTCCATGTAATCCAGCGGCATGAGGTGCTGCGCCGCCTCCACCGCCTGGTCCACGGTCCAGCCGCAGTTGGCATCCACGCGCAGCACCGGCGTGGCCCCCGTGGCCGCCACGTGCTCACGCACGGCCGCCACACGAGCGATGTTATCGTCCAGGGTCTGTCCCTTCTCCGCCACCTTAATCTTGAAGGTGGTGCAGCCCGGGTAGCGCTGCATGACCTCCGGGACCTGCTCCGTCGGCACCGCCGGGATCGTGCCGTTGACCTCAACCGTGTCCCGCAACGGCACCGGGAAGCCCTGATAGGCGGCCTCCAAGCCGGCCTGCAACCAGTGCGCGGATTCTTCCGGCCCGTATTCCAGGAAGGGCGCGAACTCACCCCAGCCCTTCGGCCCGTCAATGAGCAGCGCTTCCCGGCTGGTCACCCCACGGAACTTCACCGCCATGGGCAGCTGGACCACGTGAGCGCGGTCTAAAACATCATCAAGATTCATGTCCCCAGCCTACTGGGCAGGTACCAAGAGCCGGGTGGGTAGGTACCGGCGCTGCGCCAAGGGGAGAAAATGTGGTGAATATATCAAGAAATTGTGTTGCCAAATACGCTGTCTAGACATAAAGTCTTTAGTGAGAATTGAACCTCAGTAAGGACCGACTCGTTATCGGTACCGATTGCTCCAGCCGATGCCTTCGGGCATCGGCTTTTTACTACCCGAAAGGCCTTGTCCCCCTACCATGACGACTCCCCAGAAATACCGCGTAGGCATCGATGTCGGCTCCTACTCGGTCGGTTGCGCCGCCATTGCTATCGACGACGCCGGATTCCCCACGGAAATCCTCAGTGCTGTGTCATTCATCCATGACTCGGGTCTGGATCCCGATTCTCAGAAAACCGCGATCACTCGTCTCGCCGTCTCCGGTGTCGCTCGACGCACGCGCCGCCTGTACCGCCGACGACGCCACCGCATGATTAAGCTCGAGAAATTCCTCGAAAAGCAGAGCTGGACCACCCTCCCCTTCGAGAGCTACTCCGACCCCTACCTGCCATGGAAAGCACGCGTCGAACTAGCCAACGGCTTCATCGCCGACGAAGCCGAGCGGGGCGAGAAGCTGTCCATCGCGATGCGACACATTGCCAATCACCGCGGCTGGCGTAATCCGTATGTCAAGACCGTCTCCCTCTACTCCCCCGGCGAGCCTAGCGACGCCTTTGAAGCTATCCGCGAAGAGCTCGAGGCAAAGACCGGCAAGAAGATCCCCGCGGACGCCACCGTTGCCCAGCTGATCTCTTTTGCACAGCTCGGCGTAGATCGCATCCGTGGCGGCGGGAAGAAGAAAGACCAAGCCAAGGAAAAAGCCGGCCGTGGTGACGAGGTGAAAACCGCGGTGATTTCTGCACGCCTTCAACAGGTCGATCACGCGCGCGAAATTAACGAGATCTGTAAGACCCAGAAGATTGACGACACCCTTCGAAAAGAGCTCATCAATCACGTTTTCGCGGCCGAGTCCCCGAAGGGCGCGCAGGTCGGCCGTGTGGGCAAGGACCCGCTCCAGCCCAAACTGGATCGTGCGCTCAAAGCTTCGGATGCCTTCCAGCGCTACCGTATCGCCGCGCTCATCGGAAACCTGCGCATCCGCAATGGCTCGTCCAAGGACGAGCTCACTAAGGAGCAAAAGCTGCTGGTCTTTGACCACCTAGTCAACTTGGATCCGAAGAAGACTCCTTCTTGGTTGGACGTCGCAGAGATCCTGCAAATCGACCGCGGCGAATTACTCGGCACGGCGACGATGACCAACGACGGCGAACGCGCAGGAGCAAAGCCTCCGGTGCACGACACCAACCGCACCATCTTGTCCAGCAAGGTCAAGGCTTTGGCGAACTGGTGGAAGGGCGCAAACGACGCCGAGCGGGCGGCCATGCTGAAGTCTTTGTCCAATGCTGAGGTGGACGATTGGGACTCCGCCGAAGGCGCCCTGGTCCAGGCTTTCTTCGCTGAGCTCGAGGAAACTGAGCACGAAAAGCTTGATCAACTGCACCTGCCCATGGGCCGCGCTGCCTACAGCGAGGACACCTTGGTTCGCCTTACCCGACGCATGCTCGAGGACAATCTCGACCTCCACCGCGCCCAGCGCGAAGAGTTCGGTATCCCCGAGGATTGGGCACCACCTGCACCACCGATCGGGGAACCGGTAAGAAACCCCGCTGTGGACCGCGTCCTCAAGACGGTCGCGCGTTGGCTCAATGCCGCGACCAACGAGTGGGGTGCGCCCGAGTCTGTCGTTATTGAGCACGTCCGCGATGGCTTCGTCAGCCGTGCCAAGTCGATCGAAATTGACCGTGACATTAACCGACGGACGAAGCGCAACTATGAGTTGCTCTCGAAGATGCAGGAAAACCTCGGGATGGAGGGCAAACCGCGAAAGTCCGACCTGTGGCGGTACCAGTCTGTTCAACGCCAGAACTGCAAGTGCGCCTACTGCGGCGACACGATTACCTACACCAACTGCGAGATGGACCATATCGTCCCGCGCGCTGGTGAGGGCTCGACGAACACTCGTGACAATCTCGTGGCGGTCTGCCACCGCTGCAACCTGTCGAAGAAGAATGTTCCCTTCGCAGTATGGGCCGAATCTTCTTCCATCCCCGGCGTCAGCGTGAAGGAAGCACTCGAACGCACCCGCCACTGGGTCGAAGACTCCGGTCTGACGAAGCGTGACTTCAACAAGTTCCGCGACAGCGTGTGCCAGCGATTCAAGCGCACGGCAGTCGATGAGCCTATCGACAACCGCTCCATAGAATCCGTCGCTTGGATGGCAAACGAACTCCGGGCCCGCGTGGCGCAGACCTACACTGCTAGCGACACCGCGGTGAGTGTATACCGCGGCCAGATCACGGCTGAAGCTCGTGGCGCCTCCGGTATCTCTCGGAAGCTTCGGTTTATCGATGGGACCGGCAAATCCCGTTTGGACCGCCGTCACCATGCCGTGGACGCTGCAGTGGTCTCCTTCGTGCAAAACTATGTGGCTGAAACTCTCGTGCTGCGCAGCAACAAGCGTGAAGCAGCAAAGCTCACAGGCGAAGCCGAACAGTGGAAGGAATTCACCGGCATTGATGACGCGCACCGCGCAGCCTGGCGCCAATGGTTGCCCCGCATGCAGAAGCTAGCCGCCCTACTGCAGCAGGCGCTGGATGAAGATCGCGTTGTCGTCACCTCGAATTTGCGACTGCGATTGGGCAACAGCCGCGCTCACGAAGACACGATCGGCAAGCTGAAGAAGATCCCGCTCGGGTCTGAAATCAGCATCACCGACATCGACCGCGCCTCGACGGAAGCGCTCTGGTGTGCTCTTACCCGCGAACCAGACTTCGATCCCAAGGAAGGACTGCCCGCTAACCCTGACCGCCGAATCCGAGTCAACGGGACGTGGTTCAGCGCTAAAGACAACGACACGGTTGAGGTCTTCCCCGTCGGGGCGGGCGCTATCAAGGTACGCGGCGGTTACGCTGAGCTCAGCCGTTTCCACCACGCGCGCATCTACCGCGTCCCGAGCGGAAAGAAGCACGCTTACTGCATGCTGCGCGTCTACAACACGGATTTGGTCCGACACCGCAACGAGGATCTCTTCAGCGTCGAGCTCAAACCGCAGACCATGTCTGTACGCCAGTCCGAACCCAAGCTACGTAAGGCCCTAGCCGAAGGAACCGCCGAATACCTGGGCTGGATTGTGGTCGACGACGAGCTAGTCATCGACACGTCCAAATTCAACACCGGGCAGGTCGCCGGTATGCAGAACGAGCTCGGTCAAGTCCGACGATGGAGGTTGGACGGGTTCTTTTCTAATTCAAAGCTGAGGCTTCGGCCATTGCAATTGAGCGCCGAGGGCCTCGACAATGCTGCCTCAGATGACCTGAAGAAAATTATCGACCGCCCTGGTTGGCTACCGGCAGTAAACAAAGTTTTCCATGATGGCAGCGTAGTCGTTGTTCGCCGTGATTCCTTGGGTAGGCCCCGGTTAACTAGTTCTGCGCATCTCCCTGTCACTTGGAAGGCTGACTGATCATGAAATCGGGATGGCGAGTCATCGACTGTATCGGCCTCGAAGGCTCTCTTGGATACAGACGCGGGCAGATAATTGTCCGGCAACCTGAAAAAGAGTCGGAGGTCGCCATCCCGCTCGCACAAGTAGCTGTAGTGCTCATCGGTTCGAAAACGAGCGTGTCAGGAGCTGTCGTCATGAAGCTCAGCGAATACGACATCTCGTTAATTGTGTGCGATTGGCGACAGGTTCCAGTAGCTGGCGCTATTCCGTGGCATGACCACACGCGGGTGGGTATTCGCCAGCGCTGCCAGGCAGAGCTTTCGCTTCCAAGGAAGAAGCAAGCATGGGCACGAGTCATTTCAGCAAAGATCTACGGCCAAAGCCGGACTGCGGAGGCAATCACGGGGTATCCTTCTGCAAAACTCAATGAACTTGCCGGCAAAGTCCGTTCCGGAGATCCCGATAACCACGAGGCACGGGCTGCACGAATTTACTGGTCCTTGATTTCCGATGGACAGGGCTTTTCTCGAATTCCGGGAGCAGGTGAAGCAGGATGGAATAGCGCACTCGATTATGCCTACACTCTTCTGCGAGGGTACGGCATACGAGCTATTACAAGCGCAGGTCTGGCGGGGACACTCGGCCTCTTCCATCGCGGCCGCAGCAACGCCTTCGCCCTAGTCGATGATCTCATGGAGCCTTTCCGACCGATGGTTGACCAGATAGTCTTCAGCACAGTGACTCCTGCGGAGGACTTAACTCCATGGATCAAACAAACGCTTTCGATTCGTATGACAGGAAGCTTCAACGGAGACGGGAAGTCTCTTCCCACTGTTTTCAACGAATTCGCCCAGCACTATGGGCTTTACGTCGAAGGTGAAGTCAAGTCTCTCAAGGTACCTCAGTGGAAGGGGCTACTAGATGCCGGCGAAGGGCAGTGAACCAGTGTGGTGCGTCGTAATGTTTGATCTCCCAGTCAAGACAAAAAAGGAAACTCGAGACGCCAACAAATTCCGTAATCACCTCTTGGACCTCGGCTTCTGCCGAGCTCAACTGAGCGTCTATGTCCAGTATTTCCCTTTGGCTTCTCGAGTGGCAGCGACGGTAAAACAGATAAAAACGGAGCTACCTTCGGGGGGAGATATCCGAATACTTTCGGTCACTGATGCCCAATGGTCTAAAGTCATCCGATTCTCGAAAGAAAAAGAGGTCCCTGCGGACACTACTCCTAGCCAGCTCGTCATATTTTAGTCCAAGATCACCAAAATAGACCCAGGTAAATGGGCTTTTCCAAGCCCACCTGAAGTCTATCAGGGCTTTTGAGAACTGAACCCCAGCTTCGAGTCCGACGCCACGGGAGTCGGCAGAAGTCTATCAGGGCTTTTGAGAACTGAACCCCAGCGTTGCGTGATGTTGTAGGTGTGTGCTACGAAGTCTATCAGGGCTTTTGAGAACTGAACCCCAGCTTGACGGGGCAGTTTTCGGCGGGCACGCGAAGTCTATCAGGGCTTTTGAGAACTGAACCCCAGCGGTGCCGTGACGCTTCTTATCGTCATTAGAAGTCTATCAGGGCTTTTGAGAACTGAACCCCAGCTGGGCGCCCCACTCGATGCCGAGGGCGTGAAGTCTATCAGGGCTTTTGAGAACTGAACCCCAGCCGCGCCACAGGCGGGTCTCGGCGATCTAGAAGTCTATCAGGGCTTTTGAGAACTGAACCCCAGCATGAGCACTTTTTGCCGGTCTACCAACTGAAGTCTATCAGGGCTTTTGAGAACTGAACCCCAGCAGGCACGGGTGGAGTCGCGTCCTGCGTTGAAGTCTACCAGGGCTTTTGAGAACTGAACCCCAGCGTTTGGGGCTTCTAGAAATAGAAGATGACCCCCAAGATTCCTTGAGGGCCAGAGCCTATTTGCCTTGCGG
>NZ_JAYWMH010000007.1:0-159162 GCF_040946105.1 Corynebacterium sp. LK2590 | reverse complement strand
CCACCCAAACGAACACACACAAAAAGTACGTGCTCATTTAAGAGCTTTGAAAAGATTTTTGTCAGGGCCTGTTTTCCTGCCGCCTCTCTTCCTTGGACTCTGTCTCAAGGAGGGGCGCTGTCGGTCGCGCTGACCCATATGAATTTACACACCGGTATTACATTCCACAAATCGCCTGGCAGGACCACTTTTTAACGCGCTTATTCGAGGCCGAGTTTGCGCACTATTCCGCCGCCCAGGTTCGCACCGCCGGCGGAGACCCGGAACAGGCCCCACGAAATGAAGTAGGCGGCGAAGGGGAAGCCGAGCAGCGCCACTCCCCATCCCGGGAACTTCACCCACGCGCTAATGCTTATGGCAAGCATGACCAGCACCGCGGCGAACGCCCACCAATTTTTTATGGAGATGAGCTCTAGCGTAACGGCAATGGGCGCAATCCAGAAGGCTACAAAGACGACCTGCCAGATATCGCCGTAGCCGAAGAGAAAGCCCAGCGCTCCCGACAACAACGCGCACGCGACGTTCAACCAGCCGGTCAGCCACGCGGCATTTGCCCACGCCCGGCGCGTGCCACCGAAGACGAGGTTGTCCCGCCAGGACTGGCGGACGGTATCCATCGCGAACGGCACCAGCACGCCCGGCACCAGCACGCCCGCGACCCCTGACGCCGCCACGACGGGGTTCGCCCAGCCCCAGAAGTAGTTAGTGATGCCAAGAATGATCGCCACCAGGCCTACTACCGCCCAAAGCGCTAGCCAGCTGCGAACCAGGGGTCGGTAAACAATCTGCGCCGCCGGCATCGGCGGGAAAATCCCGTTGTCGGTCCGTCCGTCGGTTTCCGGTAGACGTTCCGACAGGGACTGGCGTTCCGGTTCGCCCGGCCTGAACCAAATCAACGCGACAACCGCGACGGTCGGCAGGGCAATCCACCACTGGGCGACTAGCGCGGAGATGGCGGCCGGCAGCAGAAATAAACTGGCATGGACTTTGCGCAGCTTCTGCCACTCGCGGGCAGGTAAGCCCAACAACTGGAAGGGAGCAAATTCGGGGACCGTAAACCACGCCGACACCGCGATAAAGGCACTGATGAGCACCGATTCCCAGGCACTCGCATCCGGAAGTATGGCCGCTCCCCACATCAGGAAGAAGACTCCGTATGCGACGAGCTTCCATTTCGTACTTATGGCCCAAAGAAGACGGAATCGGTTAGGCATTGTGCTCGCCTCCCACCTGGGCCAGGGCCGCCACGGCGCGGGCGAGAGTGACTTCGCTGGCGCGCAGCCCCAGCTCCCGGGCCTGCTCGAAGACGGCGTCGGTGAGGTTCGGGCGGGCATCGACAAGCGCCTTGGAACCGAGCTTTCCTTCGTGGCGATCCAGGACGGGCACGTCCAGGCGCGACAGGGCCCTGTCGAGCTGTTCCGGATTGCCGGTGAGCTCGAGTACGCCTTCCAAAATCTCCTCGACCCGGCCCGTGACCGGGTTCTCGCCCATCAGGGAGACGGTGTCCAGGTAGGCCGCCAAGTCGTCGAGGTGGTGGGTGGCCACGATGATGGTGCGCCCGTGCTCTTCCTGCAGGATCTCGTAGAAGACCTCCTGGTTGCGCGCATCGAGGCCCAGGTAGGGCTCGTCGAGAAGCATGTTCTCGCAGCCGGAGGCGACCGCGAAGACGATGCCGAGGGCCGACTTCTGGCCGCGCGATAGGCTCGCGTAGTTCGTGCTCGGCAGGTCGAAGCGTTCAATCAACTCTTCGGCGCGTTGGGCATCCCAGGTGTGCCAGCGCGCTTTACCGATGGTCATGAGTTTGCGCGTGTTCCACCCGTCGATGAGCGGGGTGTCAATCCCCATGAGGATGGTCTTGTCCAGCACAGCCGGGTTATCGAAGGGCTCTTGCCCGTCCACCCGCACGCCCGCGGCAGGGAGGTGGCCTGCTATCCGGCGCAGCAACGTGGTCTTGCCAATGCCGTTGCGGCCCACCAAGCCGTGGGTTAAGCCGGGTTCGAAGGCGAAATCGGAGGTCGTAATCATCGTCGTACTCCTTTGTGTTTTGCGGGTCTAGTGGTAGAGACCGCGGCTTTCGGCCACGCGCACGATGAGGTCGAGGAGCCCCTCGCGCTCGTAGCCGAGCCGCACCGCCTCATCGATGAGCGGGGCAACATACTCCGCGGCGAAGTCCCCGCGGCGCCGCTTGCGAATGAGTTCGGTTGCTCCGTCCGCCACGAACATGCCGATCCCGCGGTGCTTTTCCAGGACCCCGAGGTCAACCAGCACGGTCAGGCCCTTGCGGGCGGTGGCCGGGTTGATGTTGTGGAAAGCGGCCAGCTCGTTGGTCGAGGGCGCTTGCGCGCCCTCCGCCAGCGTTCCGTCCACGATGGAGTCCTCGACCAATGTGGCGATCTGCCGGAACAAAGGTTGGGTCGCGTTATCCATGTCCACCTCGGGATCTGTCGTGTTTTCGTTGGTGAAGGGTAGTTGGTTAGTTAGTCGGTTAGTTACTCACATAACTAACCTATACCCAGGCGCCGGTTTTCCACAACCCTTCGGGCGAAATTTCGGCGTTAACTTCTAGATTTCAACTCTCTGCCTGCAGTTTTGGAAAAAGAGATCGACGTTCACACGTGAATGAGGCAGACTGGGAGGTACCGAAACTTAGTTAGAACAAAGAGAAACGGATTTTAGGAGCCATGCTTGAACGCACAGTTGTATTCGTCGACACCTCGTATTTGTTGGCGAGCTTTTACAACTCCTGGGAAATTGGAGCTCGCGCGCAGCTAGAAATCGACCTTCCCGAGGTGGTATCCACCCTCGGGTCCATGATTGAAAACCAGATTGGCAACCCCGTCCACCGCCAAAACTGGTACGACGGCATCCCGGACACCGGCCCCCACCGCTACCAGCGCGCGCTGCGTACCTGCGACGGCGTCCAACTGCGGACGGGCCAGCTCATCGAGTGGGGCGAACGGCGTACCCAAAAGGCCGTTGACACCCGCTTGGTCGCCGACATGGTCATCGCCGGTTATGGCCGCCAGTTCACGGATTTCGTGTTGGTTTCTGGCGACGCGGACATGATCCCCGGCGTCCAGGAGGCAACGGAAAACGGCGTGCGCGTCCACCTCTACGGCTTCGGCTGGGACTCTATGTCCTCCGCCCTGCGCCACGCCTGCGACTCGACCACCATTCTGGACCCGCGCGAAGACTTCGCCGACGCGATGGAGCTGCAGGTCCTCGAGGGGCCGCTGCCTCCCGCCGTCCGGGACACCAGCTCGGCCGAGGGATCCGGCGATCCTTGCGCCGAGGGCGCGGATGCCGAGCCGGAACAGGCCGACGCACCGCTGCCGCCGGAGGAAGACTCCCGGGTAGAAAAGGAAATCGCCGGCGACGCAGCCAAGCCGCAGCCGGACGCCAAGCCGGACCAGGCCCAGGCGTCGGCCGCCGCACCGGCGCCCAAGCCGGCCCCAAAGCCCGGGGACCAGCTGCCGGCCAACAAGAAGCCCGACAACAAGAAACCGGCCCCGAAGCCGTCCATGATGGCGCCGCGGCGGAAGCTGCGCTCCCGCTACGTCCCGCTCCCCGAGGAGGTGTGGACCTCCGCCGGCTTCCAGACCCCGTTCGACGTGGGCCAGCAGTACGCGTCATGGTGGTTCGACAACGCCGCCAACGCGGAGCAGCGCGACCAGGCCCACCTGCTCTCGGGCGGCGGGCTTCCCCCGGAAATCGACCGCCCGCTGCTGCAGTTCGCGTGCGAGACGCTGCACGAATACACGTTGAGTGAAAGCCAGCGCGTCAATCTGCGCGACGGCTTCCACTCCGGGATTCGCGGCGTCCTCATCAACGTCCGCCGCGATAACTAGCTTCCGCTAGGGATTAGTCCTTCGCGGAGTCGGTGGACTCTGCGGACTCAGCCGAGGTGGTGGAGTCAGCGGCGTCCTGGGCCTCGCCCTCCTCGCCGGATTCCAGCTCGGCGGTGGTATCCGCGCCGGATTCCACCTGCTTGCCACTGTTCATCGAGGCGCGGATCTCGTCCAGGCGGGCGGCCGCCTTCATGTCCGTGCCGCTCGCGGCGATTTCCTGCATGTGGGCCCCGGCGGAGTCCTGGTAGAGCTCCTGCGCGCCCAGGGCGTCGGTGTAGCGCTTTTCAATCTTGGCCCGCACCGAGTCCAGGGTCGGGGTATCCCCGTCCGGGGTCAGCTCGTTCATGGAGTCGAGCGCCTGGGAGTTCTTCTCCTGCATTTCCGCCTGGTCCGCCTGAGCCATCAGCTGGTCCACCTGGGCCAGCTGCTCCTTCAGACGGGCGGAAGACTCCTTCTGCTGGCGCTGCGCCTGCTCCGCGGCCTGCTCCGCAGCCGCGTGCTGGGTCTTCAGGTTCTCCAGCTCGTTTTCTGCGGAGACCAGCTGGGAGGCCAGGACCTCAGCGGCGTCGTTGTACTCCTGGGCCTTCTGGCTATCGCCTTCCGCGGTGGCCTTATCCGCCAGCTCCAGCGCGCGCTTGGTCTGGTTCTGGTACTCCTCCCGGGTCTTGACCAGGCGGTTCAGCTGCATTTCCAGCTTGTTGCGGTTGCCGATGATCTCCGCGGCGTGATCGGAGATTTCCTGGTGCTGCTTCTTGGCCCCTTCGACGGCCTGCTGGATCTGGACCTTGGGATCAGCGTTCTCATCGATCTTCTGATCGAAGGAACTCATCAAGTACTTCCAGCCCTTGCTGAACGGATTAGCCATAGCTTTTAAGTCAACTCCTCGGGTACATCGAGCATAAAAAATCGCTTTCTCGCGAGTTTAGCGTTACTCACGAGAAAGCGTGCGGCGAAAGCTGCGGAAAGCCTAGTTGTTTTCGGCGTCTGCCTGGGCGTTCTGTTCCGCAACCTGCTTGCGGACCTCGTCCATGTCCAGGCCCTTGACCTGCTCAATGAGGTCCTCCAGGGCGGCCGGCGGCAGGGCGCCCGCCTCGCGAAAGACCATGATGGAGTCGCGGAAGATCATCAGGGTCGGGATGGACTGGATCTGCAGGGCGGCAGCCAGGCCCTGGTTGGCCTCGGTGTCCAGCTTGGCGAAGGTGAGATCGGTGTGCTTTTCCGAAGCCTCCTCGTAAATTGGGGCAAAGCGCTTGCACGGACCGCACCAATCGGCCCAGGCGTCTACGAGGACGATGCCGTCCTCGGTAACAGTCTTCTCAAAGCTATCTTCGGTCACATCGATGGTCGCCATCTGTAACGTTCTCCTTAAATTCGCGGTACGGGTACGTTGGCCACAACGGTACCGGACTCGCCTTTATTCCGTTTCTTCCGGTGTGGCATTTTCCCGGGCCAATCGGGAGGGAACCTACCCTTGCCCTATACCCCCTGGGGGTATACCATGAGAGAGAAAGCAACGCGAGGAAAGGAGCCACCATGGCCACCAAGAACTACACCGTCGAAGGCATGACCTGCGGGCACTGCGAACTCTCCGTCCAGGAAGAGGTCAGCGAGATCGCCGGCGTGACCGAGGCCAACGCCGATCACACCACCGGCACGCTCACCGTCACGGGCGAGGACTTCAGCGACGAGCAGGTCGCCGCCGCCGTAACCGAGGCCGGATACCAGGTGAAGTAAATGACCGCCCCCGATCTTGCCCGCTCCGCTGACACCGCCCACCTAGATCTCGGCGTCACGGGGATGACCTGTACCTCCTGCTCTTCACGGGTGCAGCGCAAGCTCAACAAGGTCGAGGGCGTTGACGCCCAGGTCAACTTCGCCACCGAGACCGCGGCGATCGACTTCGATCCGCAACTGTCCACGCCGCAATCGCTTATCGACGTCGTCCGGGCCGCCGGCTACGACGCCTTCGATCTCTCCGGCGCCGGGGACAACGGTTCCGGTGGCGCGGCGGGTGACTCCCCCACGGACGCGCTGTCCGCGGCCCGCGACGACGAGGCCCGGCAGCTGGCCCGCCGCACCGCTTGGGCGGCGATGCTCTCCGCCCCCATCATGGTCGTCTCGATGGTGCCGGCCTGGCAGTTTATGCACTGGCAGTGGGCGGCCGCCCTCCTGGCCACCGTGGTCTACGTGGTCGGCGGCGCCCCCTTCCACACCGCCGCCTGGGCGAACCTTAAGCACGGCGCGTTCACCATGGACACGCTCATCTCCTTGGGCACCTCCGCGGCCTATTTCTGGTCGCTCTACGTCATGTTCTTCGGCAACGCCGGCATGCCCGGCATGACCATGCACATGACGTTTAGCTCCAACCACGCCGAAATGGACCACATCTACTTCGAGTCGGTGGGCATGGTCATCACCTTCCTGCTGCTGGGCCGCTGGTTCGAGACCCGCGCCAAGGGCCAATCCTCCGCGGCCCTCAACGAGCTGCTGACCCTGGGGGCCAAGGATGCCACGGTCCTGCGCGACGGTAAGGAGGTGCGCGTGCCTATCGAGGAGCTCGCCGAGGGCGATGTCTTCGTCGTCCGGCCCGGCGAGAAAATCGCCACCGACGGCGTGGTCATCGCGGGCAATTCCGCCGTCGACGAATCCATGCTCACCGGCGAGTCCCTGCCCGTCGAGGTCACCGAGGGCTCCACGGTCACCGGGGCGACCATCAACTCCTCCGGCCGCTTGGAGGTCAAGGCCACGCGCGTCGGCAAGGACACGACCCTGCAGCAGATGGCCGAGCTGGTCACCGCCGCCCAGGCCTCCAAGGCCCCGGTGCAGCGGCTGGTCGACCGCATCGCGCAGATTTTCGTTCCCGTGGTGCTGGCCATCTCCGCGCTGACCCTCGTGGTCCATCTCTTCTTCGGCGGCGTGGCAGCGGCATTCGTCGCCGCGGTCTCCGTGCTCATCATCGCCTGCCCCTGCGCCATGGGCCTGGCAACTCCCACCGCCATGCTGGTGGGCACCGGGCGCGGCGCCCAGCTGGGGCTGCTCATCAAGGGCCCGGAGATCCTGGAGTCGACCAAGCAGGTCGACACCATCGTGCTGGACAAGACCGGCACCGTCACCGAGGGCGCCATGCGGGTGGCCGAGGTCTTCAGCGCCGACGGCACCGCCAGCCAGGCGGAGGTCCTCCGCCTAGCCGCCGCCGTGGAGGCCGGCTCCGAGCACCCCATCGCCCGCGCGATCTGCGCCGAAGCCCAGGGCGACTCGGCGGTCCCGACCGCCACCGACTTCACCACCGTGGCCGGGCAGGGCGCGCAGGCCCACGTCGACGGCCGCACCGTCCGCGTCGGCCGCCCGGCCGCGCAGCTTTCCGATGCCCAGGGCCTGGCCAGCGCCTTTACCCGGGCGGAGGAAGCCGGCGGCACCGCCGTGGTCGTGACCCGCGACGAGGAGCCGATCGGGGTCATCGACGTGCGCGATACGGTCAAGGACACCTCGGCCGAGGCCATCGCCCAACTCCGTAAGCTGGGCCTGCGCCCGCACCTGCTCACCGGCGACAACGAGGGCGCGGCCCGGGCCGTGGCCGAGCAGGTCGGCATCGCTAGCGCGGACGTGACCGCGGGTGTTATGCCGGAAGACAAAGTCGCGGTCATCCGGCGGCTGCAAGAAGGCGGGCACAACGTGGCGATGGTCGGCGACGGGATCAACGACGCCGCCGCCTTGGCGCAGGCCGACTTGGGCCTGGCCATGGGTGCGGGCACGGACGTGGCCATCGAGGCCTCCGACATCACCCTGATGAACAGCGACCTGCGCGCCGCGGTGGATGCGATCCGCCTCTCCCGCCGCACGCTGCGCACGATCAAGGGCAACCTGTTCTGGGCCTTTGCCTACAACGTGGTGCTTATCCCCGTGGCCGCCTTCGGTCTGCTCAACCCGCTCTTCGCCGGGCTGGCCATGGCGCTAAGCTCCGTCTTCGTGGTCAGCAACTCCCTGCGGCTACGCGGCTTTCAGAGCACAATTCGGGGGTAGGAGAAAAGAAAAGTCCTGGGCAGCCGCATAAAACACTGGCCTTGGGCGGGGGCACGTCCTACAGTTAGGTTTCCATGACCCCCTATCACTCCTACTTCCCTGACCCGCAACCAACGCCTGGACCGCCTGCCGGTGACCCCTAAACACCGGCGGCTCATCTTTGGCTCTGGGCTCGGCTGGGCGCTCGACGCGATGGACGTCGGGCTGATTTCCTTCATCATGGCCGCACTCGCCCTGCACTGGGACCTGAGCAGCACCCAGACCTCGTGGCTGGCCTCGGCCGGCTTCATCGGCATGGCCATCGGCGCTTCCGTCGGCGGGCTACTCGCCGACAAGCTGGGCCGCCGCCAGGTCTTCGCCGCCACTCTGCTCGTTTACGGCCTCGCCACCGGCGCTTCCGCGATGGCGACGGGCCTGGCGGTGCTCATCGTCCTGCGCTTCATCGTCGGCCTGGGGCTGGGCGCCGAGCTGCCCGTGGCCTCCACACTCGTCTCGGAGTTCTCCCCGCGCCGCATCCGCGGCCGGCTGGTGGTGATCCTGGAGGCCTTCTGGGCGCTGGGGTGGATCGCCGCCACCGTCATCGGCACCTTCGTCGTCGGCGCCTCCGACTCGGGCTGGCGCTGGGCGCTCCTCATCGGCATGGTGCCCGCCGCCTACGCCGCCTACGTGCGCCTGGGACTCCCGGAGTCCGTGCGCTTCCTGGAGGATCGCGGCCGCCACTCGGAGGCCGAGAAGATCGTCCGCTCCTTCGAAGACTCCGCCGAAAAATCCGGCGCCACCGTAGAGACCGAGCCGCCGGCCGCGGTGGAAACCGCCCCGGAGGATGAGAAGGAATCCCTGTTCTCGCCGCGCCTGCGCCGCCGCACCGCGGCCTTCTGGACCGTGTGGTTCTGCGTCAACCTGTCCTACTACGGCGCGTTCATCTGGATCCCCTCCCTGCTGGTCGCGGACGGTTTCGGCCTGGTGAAGTCCTTCAGCTTCACGCTGATTATCACCCTGGCGCAGTTGCCCGGTTACGCCGCGGCCGCCTGGCTCATTGAGGTCTGGGGGCGGCGGGCCACCCTCACCGTCTTCCTGGTGGGATCCGCGCTGGCCGCCGGTCTCTACGGCTGGGCTAGCACCGACGCGCTCATCATCGTCGCCGGCTGCCTGCTGTCGTTTTTCAACCTGGGCGCCTGGGGCGCTCTCTACGCCATCGGCCCAGAGCTCTACCCCACCCGCCTGCGCGGCCGAGGCACGGGTGCGGCCGCCGGCTTCGGCCGGCTGGCCTCCATCGCCGCCCCGCTCATCGTGCCGCCGATCGTGGCCGCGGCCGGCACCCCGTGGCTCTTTGTCCTTTTCGCGGTCTCCTTCGCCATCGCCGCCGCGGCGGCCTGGGCCCTGCCGGAGCAGGCGAACAAGGAGCCCGCCGATTAGGGCTCACCCCGCGCCCGGCGTGCTTTAATAATGCCCATGCGTACTTGGTTATCGCTCCTGTGCTACCTCGCCGTGATGGTGGCCATCACCACCCTGAAGCCCTTCTACCAGATCGGCTACCTGTGGGACCCGGCGCGCCAGCGGGTCCGGGAGCTGCACCTGGTCCCCTTCGACGAATTCGCCGGCTCTACCTGGTTTGCCCCGCTCTTTGAGTACGCCGGCAACACGGCGTTCTTCGTCCCCTTCGGGGTGCTGGCCTTCATCCTGGTGCCCAGCGTTAGCCGGGTGACCGCGTGGGGCTTCGCGGTGAGCCTGGCCGTCGAGGTGGTCCAGTACCTGGGCGCACTGGGGCGGACCGACGTCGATGATTTGTTGTTTAACACCCTGGGGGCGCTCATCGGCGCGCTGATTGCGCGCGCCTGCGGCCGCCGGGCCTACCCCGTCTGGCGGGGTCTCTCCTTCGTCCTGACCGCGGTTTTCCTCGTGCTCGTGGTACTCGGCCCGCGCCTGGGCGACGCGGACAAGGTGGTCGATCTGGCCGGCGCCTATCCGTGCCCCATGTTGACGAACCGGGAGTAGTGCAGCTGGTGGGCGACGCCGACGTCGCCGATGGGCCCACCACGGTGCTTGGCCAGGATGATGTCGGCCTCGCCGGCGCGCTCGTTGTCGCGGTCCTGGGAGTCTGGGCGGTAGAGCAGCATAACCATATCCGCGTCCTGCTCCAGAGAGCCGGACTCACGCAGGTCGGCCAGCTGCGGGCGCTTGTCGGTACGGGCCTCCGGGCCACGGTTCAGCTGGGAGATGGCGATGACGGGCACTTCCAGCTCCTTGGCCAGAAGCTTCAGGGAGCGGGAGAACTCACTGACCTCTTGCTGGCGGGACTCGACCTTCTTGCCCGAGGACATCAGCTGCAGGTAGTCCAGCACGATGAGGTCGAGGCCGTGCTGCTGCTTGAGGCGGCGGGCCTTGGTGCGGATTTCCATCATCGTCAGGTTCGGCGAGTCATCGATAAACAGCGGCGCGTCCTGGATGCGGTTCAGGGTGTCATTGATCTTGGTCCAGTCGTCGCCGCTGACGTTGCCGCCGCGCATGTCCGACAGTTTGACCTCGGACTCGGCGGAGAGCAAGCGCATGACGATCTCGGACGCGGACATCTCCAAGGAGAAGATGACGGAGGTGCGGCCGTGGGCCAGGGAGGCCGAGCGCATGAAGTCCATGGCCAGCGTCGACTTACCGACACCCGGGCGGGCCGCGATGATGATCATCTGCCCGGCGCGCAGGCCGTGGGTGAGCTTGTCCAGATCGTAGAAGCCGGTCGGCACGCCGGTTTCCTGGCCGCCGTTTTGCAGCTCCGTGAGCTCATCGATGGTAGGCGTAATCAGATCGCCCAGGACGTGGTAGTCCTCCGCGGTCTTCTTCTGCGCGACCGCGAAGACCTGCTGCTGGGCGCTGTCCAGCAGCCCCTCCAGCTCCTGGTCTTCCGTGCCCTCGAAGCCGAGCTCCACCACGCGGGTGCCGGCGTCCACCAGGCGGCGCAGCACCGCCTTCTCCGCCACGATCTCGGCGTAGTAACGCGCGTTCGCGGCCGTCGGCACGCTAGACAGCAGCGTGTGCAGGTACGGCGCGCCGCCGACGCGGTCCAGATCGTGGGAGCGGTCTAGCCGGGAGGCCAAAATGACCGGGTCGATCCGCTTGTTCTCCGAGTACAGGTCCAGCATGGCGTGGTAGATGATGCTGTGCGCCGGGTAGTAGAAGTCCTCCGGGTCCAGCTCCTCGATGACCTCGATGAGCGTGCTGGGGTTGAGCAGCATGGAGCCCAGAACGCCCTGCTCGGCGTCCTTGTTGGCCGGCGGGTGCCGGTACTCCGCTAGCTGGTTGAAATCCTCCCGGCCGCCACGCTTGGCCGGACGGGAATAGCTGCGGTAGCCGCCCTCGTCCGGCGGTTCCGGCGGGATGTACCCGTCGTCAAAGCTGTCGAAACTCGCGTTCGCCTCAGCCGCCATGGTCGTCTCGCTCCCCTTCAGAAAATAATGTCCGCAGTAGTCTCGGTAGTCTCTTTAGTGTCGGTAATCTCAGTCATCTCTGTCAGCGCGGTCAACTCAGTTTAACCGCCACCGCAGACACTGGCTCAGGCACTGCCCCTTCCGGGCCTCTTCCTGCTCTTTTGCCTTTGTCCTGGAATCCCTCGCGGGACGCCCTCGGCCGCCGCCTACATGGTCGCCACGATGACGTACTGGAGGCCGGTAAAGATCCAGATCATGCAGTTGGGGATGAGCACCCACATAACCCCCATCCACGGCCGCCAGCGGATATAGCCGCGGTACTTGCGCACCAGGATGGCGCCGCACCCCAACATGCCGAAGACCGGGACCACGAGCACGGCAAAGCCCCAGAAGATCTGCTGGCCGGGGCTGCACAGCCAGGCGGCCTCCCCGGCCTCGCACAGCGGGCCGCCGATAAGCCGCATGATGATGCCGAGGACGAAAGCGACTGCGAACGAGGCCACCAGCACCGAGCCGACGTACCAGCGGGCCTGCCGGCTGGATTGCTCGTTTCTCTGGGCGATGACAGCCGGGTCCGGCTCGTCCGCGAGCTCGTCGAAGCTGTGCGGCTCCGGCCGGGGCACGTTGCTGAAATCGGCGTCCGTAGACAGATCGTTTTCCGGGTGCTCGAAGCCGCGCGAATTATGGGACCGCGAATTATAGGACATAGTGGGGCCTAGTCTAGCCCAGCCGCTAGCCGCTTAGTGACCCGCCGGATAGACCAAGACCGGCACGCGCATGTGCGGCAGTAGTTCCGTGGCGGTCGAACCGATGAAGACCCGGGCGATGGGGCCCAGCGGATTCGAGCCCATGACCATGAAATCGCCCTTTTTCCACTTCAGGGCGTCGACCGCGCCGCGCCAGCCGCTGCCGATGCCGATGTCGGTGCGCACGTCCAGCTCCGGGTACCGTTCCATCACCCAGTCGCGGGCGACGTCCAGCAGCGCCAGGGATTGCTCGCGCCACTGGTTGGTCAGCTCGTCCGCGACATCGCGGTGGTTGTCGAAGGGGGCGTGGATGATGCCGGACGGGGAAAAGGCCACGATGCGCAGCGGCACTCCCCACGTGTGGGCCATCTCCGCCGCGCGGCCGAGCGCCGGATCGTCCTTCTGCCCGTCTTCCTCGGTGAAGGCGAAGTTCACGCGGGTCACCCCGTGCTTGGACAGCTTGACTTGCTTCGGCGCCAGCCCGACCGGCACGGGCGAATAATGCAGGAGGGTATCCGCGGTGGAGCCGGCCATGAAACGGCCCTTCGGCGCGGCTTGGTTGGGCCCTAAGAAAATCATGTCCGCCGCGAAGTCGTTCGCCGCCTCCGTGATGAGCTGCGGCTTGGACGAGCCGTTCGACAACAGCGAGACCTCGTCGTCCCAGTAGGACTCATCCAGTCCCGCGGCGGACAGGGCCTTTTCCACCTCGGCGCGGCAGGCCTCGGCTTCCTTGCGGAAGTATTTCTTGTATTTCTTGCCCAGCTTGAACAAAGGCGTGGCCGCCCAGGGCTGCAAAAGGGTAGACAAAACCCGCACCTTGACGGGCATGGTCCGCGACAACCAGGCGGCAAAACCGATCGCCTCAGTGCCGGAGTAGCTCGGGGTCCACGAGACCAAAATGCGCATGGTCTGCGGCAATTCTGCTACTTCGGCGAGATCGTCAGGGAGGTTGTCTGTGGGCATGAACCTAATTCATTACGGGGGCTTGCTGTCTGACCATTTTATAAATGTCGCTCCCCTATTACCTAATCCCGGCTGGGCCGGTAGATCTCCGCCAGCTGGTTAATCAGGTCGCCGACCTCCTCGGCAGTCTGGAGGCCGTCCTTGTCCAGCCAGCGCAGAATCTCCGCCAGAGCGTGCGCGCGCTGGCTCGAGACCTCCTCGAGCTCCCGGTCTCCTTCCGGGGTGAGCGCGACCAGGACGCCGCGGCGGTCGTTCTCGTCGCGCATGCGCTTGACCAGCCCGCGCCGCTCCAGCTGGTACAGCGCGTTCGAGGCAGTGGGCATGCGGATGAGCTCCGCCTGCGCGATCTGGCTGACGCGGGACGGACCCCGCTCCTTGAGCTGGTTCATGATGGAGACCTGCGAGGTGGTCAGGCTCGATCCTTCGGTCGTGCGCTGGAAAATCACCATCAGCTTGTTCAGAGCCGGTTGAATCTTCGCAGCGACAGCGAAAGCCTCCTCCGCGCTGGACGGGGACTCTTGGGGCCTTTCTGCGGGGCTAGATTCATTCATGAAACCTAAGTTTAGCGGTTTTGTGCAGCAAACGTTAACACCTTCCCGCTCCCGCCGGAGGCCCGCTTGCCCGGCTAGGACTGCCCGCCGCGGATGAACTCCTCCAGCTGGGCCCGCGCGATATCGTCCGGCAGCTGCTGCGGCGGGGACTTCATCAGGTAGGAGCTGGCCGGCAGGATCGGCCCGCCCAGCCCGCGGTCGAGGGCAATCTTGGCCGCGCGCACGGCGTCGATGATGATGCCGGCGGAGTTGGGCGAGTCCCAGACCTCCAGCTTGTATTCCAGGTTGAGCGGGACCTCGCCGAAGGCGGAGCCCTCCAGGCGGACGTAGGCCCACTTGCGGTCGTCCAGCCACTCCACGTAGTCCGAGGGGCCGATGTGGACGTTGCGGTCCTCCTTCTTGCCGGCCAGCGGCCCGGACTGCAGGTTGGAGGTCACCGCCTGCGTCTTGGAGATCTTCTTGGACTCCAGGCGGTTGCGGTCCAGCATGTTCTTGAAGTCCATGTTGCCGCCGACGTTGAGCTGCATGGTGCGATCCAGGCGCACGCCGCGGTCCTCGAAGAGCTTGGCCATGACGCGGTGGGTGATGGTGGCGCCCACCTGCGACTTGATGTCGTCGCCGACGATGGGCACGCCCGCGTCGGTGAACTTCTTAGCCCACTCCGGGTCGGAGGCGATGAACACGGGCAGGGCGTTGACGAAGGCACAGCCGGCATCGATAGCCGCCTGGGCGTAGAACTTGTCGGCCTCCTCCGAGCCCACGGGCAGGTAGCTGACCAGCACCTCCGCGCCGGCCTCACGCAGGGCCTGGGCGACGTCGACGGCCGGCTCGGCGGATTCCTCGATGCTGTCCAGGTAGTGCGTGCCCAGCCCGTCCAGGGTGGGGCCGCGCTGCACGCTAACCCCCAGGTCCGGGACCTCGGCGATGGTGATGGTGCAGTTGCGGGAGGCGCGGGTGGCGGCGGCCAGATCCGCGCCCACCTTGGCGGCATCCACGTCGAAGGCAGCGACGAATTCGATGTCGCCGACATGGTAGTCGCCGAGCCGCGCGTGCATGAGGCCCGGAATTTTCTCGTCCTCGGCGGCGTTACGGTAGTACTCCACGCCTTGGATGAGGGAGGTGGCGCAGTTGCCGACGCCCACGATGGCGACTTTGACTTTTCCAGACACGGTCGGGTCTAACTCCTTGGTTCGGCTGAATATGTGGCTGATACCTAAAAGCGGCACGGACGCCGCCGGTTCACATCGCTGAGCCTAGGCCGCGGCCCGGCACGGGTGTGGGCGGGACAGCAAGTGGATCGATCAAGATGGCACAAAACCCACTAGATTGGGGCGCCACCGGCGGCCGGAACCTTAACCTCCGAGCAAACGCCGGGGCTTTGAGACAGGAAGGGACAGTTGATGAGCGGACTCGTGTTCACCCAGGCGGTCTCCCACCAGTGGGAGCGCGCCCAGTGCATCCGCGATCTCCGGGCGGGCCGGATCCTGCGCGAGGAGGTCTGCGACGCCGATTTCCTCCTGCGGGCGGCCGCCCAGCACCACGGGGTCGACCTGCCCAAGGCGTGCCCGGTCTGCGGGGCGGAGAGCATGCGGCTGACCCGGTGGGTCTACGGGGATAGCTTGGGGCGCCGGGCGGGCAGCGCGCGCCGGCTGAGCGAGATCGCCGACTTCGCGGCCGAAGGCTTGGAATTCACCGTGCACACCGTGGAGGTATGCCCGTCCTGCCGCTGGAATTACCTGCTAGAAACGGCGGAGGCCCGCCACCGCACAGATTGACCGAAGCTGTGAGTTGTGCGTGTTAGTTTTCTGCGGGCCCACCTAGCCGGTAAGCTGCGAATATTGAAGTCTAGGTTTACAAGTTAAGTAAGGGCTAAGGTCGCAGTGACTGACAATAGTGGATCCCGCACCCGCGATAACCAGGGCGCGGCTAAACCAGCCTCCGCTGGCCAGGCGAAAAACAAGCGCCGTTGGCCGTGGATCGTCCTCGCGGTCGTCGGCGTAATCGTCTTCCTTCCCCTGGCGATTTTCGCGTACGCCTACGCGCAATACGACGTCCCGGAGCCGGAGGAGCTGACTAACAACCAGATCTCCTACATCTACGCCAACGACTCGTCGACGCAGCTGGCGCGCATCGTGCCCCCGGAGGGCAACCGTAGCCAGGTCAAGCTCGACGAGATCCCGGATCACACGGAAAACGCTGCCCTGGCAGCCGAGGACCGCGAGTTCTGGACCAACTCCGGCTTCTCCCTGAGCGGTTTCGCCCGCGCCGTGCTGGGTGAAATCACCGGCAACTCTTCCGCCGGCGGCGGTTCCACCATCACGCAGCAGTACGTGAAAAACACCCTGGTCGGTGACGAGCGCTCCTACGTGCGCAAGGCGCGCGAGCTCATCTACTCGATCAAGATGACCAACGAGTGGTCCAAGGAAGACATCCTCAACGCCTACCTCAACACCGTCTACTTCGGCCGGAACGCCTACGGCATCCAGGCCGCCTCCAACGCCTACTTCGACAAGAACGTCGAGGACCTGACGGTCGAAGAGTCCGCCCTGCTGGCCGGCGTCATCCAGGCCCCCAGCGCCCTGGACCCGGCGGTGGATGAGAACGCGGCCGAGGCCCGCTGGAACTACGTCATGGACGGCCTGGTCGACATGGGCGAGCTCGACGCCGCGGAGCGCGCCGGCATGCAGATGCCGCAGACCCGCGAGCAGGGCGAGTACTCCGCCTACACGGAGGCCCCCGGCGCCAACGGCCACATCAAGAACCAGGTCATCCGGGAGCTGGGCGAGGTCGGCATCACCGAGGAAGACGTCAACACCCGGGGCCTGCGGATCACCACAACCATCGACATGAACGTCCAGAACGCCGGCATCGACGCCGTGGATACCAACCTGGCTCCGCTGCAGGAAGACGCCCGCGCGGCGGCCGTGACCATTGAACCGTCCACCGGCGCTATCCGCGGCTACTTCGGCGGCCACGAGGAGCACGGCTGGGACTACGCCAACGCTCCCCTGCAGACCGGCTCGACGTTCAAGATCATGGCCCTGGCGGCCGGCCTCCAGCAGGGCATCTCGCTGGATACCAACTACTCCTCCGCCCCGTACCAGCTGCCCGGTTCGCAGGTGGTCAACAACGTCAACGGCAGCGGCTGTGGCGTGTGCTCCCTGCGCGAGGCGACGAAGAAGTCCTACAACACCTCCTTCATCCGCCTGCAGGAGGACCTGAAGAACACCACGCAGGACACCGCGGACATGGCCCACGCCCTGGGCGTGGCCCGCTCCCTGCCGGGGATTGAAAAGACCCTGACCGAGAACGGCAAGCAGCCCTACGAGGGCATCGTTCTGGGCCAGTACCAGTCCCGCCCGATGGACATGGCCATCGCCATGGCCACCCTGGCCAACCAGGGCGTCTGGCACAACCCGCACTTCGTCGAGAAGGTCGAGACCATCAACGGCGAGGTCCTCTACGAGCACCCGACGGATAAGGGTGAGCGCCGCGTCGGCCAGCAGGTAGCCAACAACGTCATCGACGCCATGCGCCCCGTGGCCGCCTGGTCGAACGGCGCCCTGGCGGGCGGCCGCGAGTCCGCCTCCAAGACCGGTACCGCCCAGCTGGGCGACACCGGCTACAACAAGGACACCTGGATGGTCGGCGCGACCCCGCAGCTGGCCACCGCCGTATGGGTCGGTACCGCGGAAAACACCGACGCCATCTTCAACGCCTACGGCGGCAACATGTACGGCGCCGGCGCCCCGACCCAGATCTGGAAGTCCATCCTGGACACCTCGCTGGCCGAGGCCGACTACGAGACCTTCCCGCAGGCGGCTCCCGTGCGCTACGGCACCGGCGGGGCCGGCGGCGGCGCGACCTACTACGCGCCGACGGAGGACACCTACACCCCGAGCGACTCGGAGGGCGTCGAAGAAGCCCCGGCCGAGGGCGAGGGCGAACAGCCCACGCAGCCGGCCCCGGCCGAGCCGAGCCGTAACCCGAACGACAACTCCGGTAACGGCGGCGGCAACGCCCCGTCCGGCGGTAACGGCGGCGGCAATGGCGGCGGAAACGGCGGCGGTGGCGGCGGGGGCAACCCCTCGCTCGAGGACTTCCTCGAAGATCCCCAGGGCGGCTTAGCCGACATCCTGGGCTAGGCGCCGAGGCGGAGGAGTACACACGCATATGCACGACACCGCCCCGCGCAATTGGGTGCCGCTGAGCGCGGAGCCCATGGCCCGCGGCATCGTCGACTTCTTGGGTGGGCCGGCCGGGCGCTTTGCCCGCCCCCGCCCGCACTGGATGACCCCGGCCCGGGCGGTCATCGCGGTCGCGTGGGTTTTCCTCGCCCTCGGTTTTCTGGCCAAGGCCAACTGCGCGGGCGGCATCCGGGACGAGCACGGCGCGGTCCAGCTCGACTGGTCCGGCAACCGGCACTACACCTCCGCCTGCTACAACGACATCGTGCCGCTCTTTGCCGGGCGCGGCCTCGACCAGGGCGGCTTCCCTTACGCCTTCTCCTGGGTCGAGGACGGCGTCACCCGCTACATGGAATACCCGGTGCTGGCCGGGCTCTTCCAAGGCGCGATCGCGGCCGTGTCGCGCGCGACCCACCCCCTGGTGGTCTGGGCGGGCATCCCGGCCGCCGGCTGGTACTTCGCGCTCACGGCGCTGGCGATGTCCGTCCTCTGGGTCGCGACCATCACCCTCGTGATGCGCCTGGTGGGCAATCGCTTCTGGGACACGCTGCTCATCGCGGCCAGCCCCCTGGTTATCGTCCACGCCTTCACGAACTGGGACATCCCTTCCATCTTCTGCATGGTCGCCGCCGTTTCCGCTTTCCAGCGCTCCCGGCCGGGCTGGGCGGGGTTCTGGGTTGGCATTGGCACCGCGGTCAAGCTCTGGCCGCTTTATATCCTGGGCGCCTACCTCGTGCTGGCCATCCGCACGAAGTCGTGGCGGCCGTTCAGCCAGATGCTGGGGACCACCACGCTGACGTGGCTGGCGGTCAACCTGCCGGTGGCGCTGGCCTATCCGGCGGCGTGGGGAGAATTCTTCCGGCTCAACTCGGAGCGGTCCTGGGAGTGGACCACCGTCTACGCCGTGTTGGCCCGCAACACACCGTTTAACGTCTCCCCCGGCGTTCTCAACGTCATCTCCTTCGGGCTCTTTGCCGCCCTGTGTCTGGCCATCCTCGTCGTCGGCCTTAAGGCCGCCCGCACCCCGCGGGTGGGCGAGCTCATCTTCCTCATCGTGGCCGCGTTCTTGTTGGTCAACAAGGTCTGGTCGCCGCAGTACTCGCTGTGGCTGCTTATCCCGGCGGTGCTGGCCGTGCCGCGATGGCGGCTGATTACCGCGTGGGCCTGCGCCGAGTTCGCGGTCTGGCCGCTGTTGATGTGGCACATGCTGGGCGCCGAAAACGGCGGCATCCCGCACGAGCTGCTGGATACCGCCATCCTGGTGCGCGACGGCCTCATCATCGCCATGGTCGTGCTGGTGCTGCGGCAGCTTCGCGGCAGCGCCCACGACGCCGTGCGCAGCGTCCACCCCGACCGTCCATATTCCGATCCCCTACAACCGTTGCACTAATCATGCTCATCACCATCATTGGCATTATCTCTATCGTCATTGGCTTTGCCTGTGTGGGCACGGCCTACTACCTCTACCAGCAAAAGGGCCAGCGCACCGCGCCAATCGTCCTGGGCCTTTTGGCCCTGGTTTTCCTGACGCTCGTGCCCGCGGGCAGCGCCGTGTTTTTCGCCGCTACCCAGGGCGGCTAGATTTCAGTTTTGGGCCCCGAGTGCGGTACTGTGGTGGGGTTGCTTGACGCAACGTACCCTCCTGCCACATCCGCAAAGGTGATGTGGCCGAAAACCATTTACTAGACCATAGGAGGTGATGAGGTCCGTGCGTCACTACGAAGTAATGATCATTCTGGATCCTAGCCAGGATGAGCGCACCGTAACCCCGTCCCTAGACAAGTTCCTCGACTCCGTCCGCAAGGACGGCGGCAAGGTTGAAAACGTCGATGTCTGGACCAAGCGTCGCTTGGCCTACCCCATCAACAAGAAGGAAGAGGGCATCTACGCCGTCGTCAACCTGGAGTGCGAGTCCCACTCGGTGCTCGAGCTCGATCGCCGTTTGAACCTGAACGACGCCATTCTGCGTACCAAGGTTCTGCGCACCGACGCTAAATAGCGGATACTGGGGTTTGTAAAAACTACAGTTTCCACGAAAAGGAGTTTAAGAACATGGCACAGGGAGATACCCCAATCACCGTAGTAGGCAATATCGTCGCCGATCCGGAATTGCGTTTCACCCCGTCTGGCGCACCCGTAGCTAATTTCCGGGTGGCCTCTACCCCGCGTTACTTCAATGCGCAGCAACAGCAGTGGGAAGACGGCGAAGCTATGTTCTTGACCTGCAACGCCTGGCGCAACATGGCTGAAAACGTCGCAGAGACCCTGACCAAGGGCATGCGCGTTATTGTCAACGGCCGCCTGAAGGCCCGCAGTTTCCAGACCCGAGACGGTGACAACCGCACCGTTTTCGAGATTGACGTTGATGAGGTTGGCCCCTCGTTGAAGTACGCCAAGGCCCAGGTTCACCGCAACCCGCGTGAGGGCGGCAGCGGCAACTTTGGCAACAACCAGGGCGGAAACAACTCGGGTTCCAACAACTTCGGCTCCAATCAGGGCGGAAACCAGGGCGGCTTCGGCGGTAACCAGGGCAACCAGGGCGGTTTCAGCCAGGGTGGCTTTGGCGGCAACCAGCAGTCCGCGCAGGACAACGATCCGTGGAATTCTGCACCGCAGGCCGGAGGCTTCTCCGGCGCTGATGATGAACCCCCGTTCTAACTAAGTGCGCAGTAATCATCGAATAAACGACTCAATTGAAAGGCAGGGATCATGAAGCTGATCCTCACCGCTGCCGTTGAGAACCTCGGCGCCCCCGGCGAAATTGTTGAGGTTAAGAACGGCTACGGACGTAACTACCTGCTGCCGCGCGGCCTGGCCATCGTTGCCACCCGCGGCGCAGAAAAGCAGATCGAGGGCATCAAGCGTGCCCAGGAAGCTCGCGCAATCCGCGACCTGGACCACGCTCGCGAGGTCCGCGATCAGCTTGAGCAGCTCAACGACGTCACGGTCGAGGTTAAGACCTCCGAGAAGGGCAAGCTCTTCGGCTCCGTGAACGCTGAGGACATCGTCAACGCCGTGAAGAAGGCTGGCGGCCCGAACCTGGACAAGCGCATCGTCAAGATGCCCAAGGGCCTGGTCAAGAAGACCGGCAACTACCAGGTCGAGCTCCAGCTGCACGCTGACGTTCTCGGCAAGGTGAACTTCTCGGTCGTAGCTGCCTAATTAGGCGCTCGACGGTCAAACCATAGACCCAAAGACAACAGCAGCTTGAAGGCCCTGGGGCCGAAATCCTATGTGAGGTGGGATTTCGCCCCGGGGCCTTTTTGCATGCCCACACGGTCATCCCCGGCACCTATCGCGCAGATCCCCGCGATCTGGCGCCTGGTCGGACCGCGAACCCGAACGCGGACTACGGGCCTGTGAGTAACTGTGGATAACTCGGCTCCAGCTGTGGATAACTTCTACCCGGGGACGACTGTTACGAAAAATATACAGGTTCAAAGTGACGCCCCGTCGCCGCAGGTAGGAAAGTTATTCACGTTTTTCTTTAAAGTATTCACACCTTTAAAAACCGTCTGACCTGCAATTATTAAAACCGCTGGTCAGAAAATTAGAGAGTTATCCACAGCGCCCGGTGGATACTTCGACGACGAAAGCAAAGGTGAGAGGGAATTCTACAGCTACCTGTGGATAACTCCCCCGGCCTTATCCACCAGGGGCGGCGATTTGTACCCCCGAGCCCAACGCAGCGGGGGTAAAAGCGGGCACCTCTCCCCGACTGGATTTGCCTCGCCCTCCCCCGAACCATGCCCCGGGGTATTCGCCCTAGTTGCCCTTTTTCCCGGCGGCCTCGGCGGCTACCGCCGCGCAGTCGGGCCGGCCGCAGTGCTGGGTCTCGGTGTGCTGGGCGCAGTCGTCGCAGATGAGGACCTGACGCCGGCAGGTATCCTCATTGATGCAGTTATGGAAGGTGTTCGTCCCGGCGCCGCAGTGCACGCAGTGGCCCAGCTGGATGAAGCCGGGGTCCTCGGTGCCGATGCCGAATTCGTGGTGCATGCGCTTGTCGAAGACGTACATCGAGCCTTCCCACAGCCCGTCGTTTCCGTATTTCTCCCCGTAGCGCACGATCCCGCCGTCGATTTGGTAGACCTCGTTGAAACCGCGGTTTTTCATCAGGGCGGAGAGGACCTCGCAGCGAATCCCGCCGGTGCAGTAGGACACGACGGGCCGGTCCTTCATCCAGTCGTATTTGCCGGACTCCAGCTCCTTGATGAAGTCGTGCGTGGTATTTACATCCGGCACGACTGCGCCCTTGAACTTGCCGATCTCGGCCTCCATGGCGTTGCGGCCGTCGAAGAAGACGACGTCGTCGCCGCGCTCGGCGACCAGCTCGTTGACCTGCTCGGGGCGCAGGTGGACGCCGCCGCCGACGACGCCGTCCTCGTCGACCTGCAGTTCCTGGGGCGCGCCGAAGGCCACGATCTCGTCGCGTACCTTCACCGACAACCGCGGGAAGTCGTCCGCGGAGCCCTCCGACCACTTGAAGGCCATCTTCTTGAAGCCGGGGTAGTCGCGGGTCTTGCGCACGTAGCGCTTACAGGCGTCCATGTCCCCGCCCACGGTGCCGTTGATCCCGTGCTCGGACACCAGGATCCGGCCCTTGAGCCCCAAAGATTCACACAGGTCCCGCTGCCACAGCATGATGGCCTGCGGGTCCTTGAGCGGGGTAAAGCAGTAGTACAGGAGAATTTTGCCGATGCTCACGCCTTAAAATCTTAGGCGGGGCACCGGCAAATTCCGAATTGTTGACCTGCGGTTTAGCGCTTGTGGTACAAGCCCTTCTTGCGGGCAAAGACCGGGTCCGAGGTCACCAGCACGCCCAGGTTACGGAAAATCCCCTCGTCTACCGAGCCCAGGATGGTGGTGGTGTGGACGTCGCAGCCGGTCAATTCCTTGATGTGCTCGAGGGCGCGGCGGGCGTTCTCGTCCTTCGCCGCGGACGTCGACAGGGCGATGAGCACCTCGTCGGTGTGCAGGCGCGGGTTGCGGGAGCCCAGGTGCTTGGTCTTGAGCGTTTGGATCGGCTCGATGGCCTCGGGGGAGAGCAGGTGGATCTCGTCGTCGATGCCGGCCAGGTGCTTGAGTGCGTTGAGCAGCATGGCCGCCGAGCAACCCAGCAGCGCGGAGGTACGGCCGGTGATGATAGTGCCGTCGGCCAGCTCCAGTGCGGAGGCCGGATCCCCGGTCTCCTGGGCGCGCTGGCGCGCCGGCTCGACGACCGGGCGATCCTCAGCGCGGATGCCGGCCTTGGCCATGATGACCGCGGCGCGGTCGGACTGGGTGGAATCCAGGCCCTCGCGGGCTTCTTCGACTAGCGCCTTGAAGTAGCGGCGGATGATCTCCTGCTGGGAGGCGGCGCGGCAGACGGCGTCGTCAGTAATGCACAGGCCGGCCATGTTGACACCCATATCCGTGGGGGACTGGTAGGGGGTCTGGCCGGTCAGGCGCTCCAGCAGCGACTTGAGCAGCGGGAAGGCCTCCACGTCGCGGTTGTAATTCACCGTGGATTCCCCGTAGGCCGACAGGTGGAAGTGGTCGATGATATTCGAGTCGTTCAGGTCCACGGTCGCGGCCTCGTAGGCCAGGTTGACCGGGTGCTCGAGGGGCAGGTTCCAGATGGGGAAGGTCTCGAACTTGGCGTAACCGGCCTGCACGCCGCGCTGGTGCTCGTGGTAAATCTGGCTCAGCGCAGTGGCCAGCTTGCCGGAGCCCGGCCCCGGCGCGGTAACCACGACGAGGTCCCGGGTGGTCTCGGCGAATTCGTTGCGGCCGAGCCCCTCCTCGGAGACGATCAGATCCGTGTCGGTCGGGTAGCCAGGGATAATGCGGTGCCGGGCGACCTTGAGACCCAGGCGCTCCAGCTTGTCGATGAAGGCTTCAGCCGGGCCGTTGCCGTCCTCCAGCTGGGTCATGACCACGTTGTTAACCAGGAAGCCGCGTTCGCGGAAGACGTCGACCAGGCGCAGCAGGTCGTCTTCGTAGAGGATGCCCAGATCCGCGCGCACCTTCTGTCGGGCGATGTCCTTGGCGTTGATGCAGACGAGGATCTCCACCTCGTCCCGGATATGCTCCAGCATGGCAATCTTGTTGTCCGGGGTGAATCCGGGCAGCACGCGGGAGGCGTGCATGTCATCAAAAAGCTTGCCGCCCATCTCCAGGTAAAGCTTTCCCCCGATGTCACGCCGCCGGGCGCTGATGTGTTCGGACTGGAGTTGGATGTATTTTTCGCGGTCAAATCCAAGTGCGTGCGTCATAAATGGCCCTTCTTGCTCCATCAGCATGGGCGGCGTTACTGCCGTCTTATCGATTTATGTACGCCGCTACAGTCTACGCAACCCCGACCTAAAAGTCATAGAAATCCTAGTCAGCCTATAACGAGGCCCGAAAAATTTGTCATTTCCTCTACGTTGGCAGTGATCTGGGCCCCGAGAAGAGATAAGCGCGGGGGAGGCCGGGATATGTCAAACGGCGCCGCCACCCACGGAAAGGAATATGGGTTAGCGGCGCCGTTCGCCTCTCTCCAGGAATAGGCGTTTCCGACGGTTGCCGCTCTTACCCAACAACCGTCACGCCCGTACCCGACGTCAACCCTCTCGGACGGCGTCGACTGGTGGTCACCCTACCGCAGATAGCACCAAAGTTATGAATCTGCTTAATCGTTGTCTCGTCCACAATTGCCTCGTCTACCTTGGAGTTTCCTGATGTTAACGCTGTGCGCAGGGAAGACGGCAACCGCAATACACAGGTTCCTAAGATGTCATAGGTATTATGATTTCCGTCACTCACTGCCGCCGAGGGCCACGCGCGCGCCGCCGACTAGACTGGATCAGTATGCCCGAAGGTCATGTTATTCACCGTCTAGCCAACCGCCTCAACCACGATTTCCGGCACCGCGCGTTGCAGGTCACCAGCCCGCAGGGCCGCTTCGCCGCCGAGGCCGCGCAGTTGGACGGGTGCGAGATCGACCGGGCCGAGACCTTCGGCAAGCACCTCTTCGTACACTTCGACGCACCCCAGCCGGAGCACATCGTCTACATCCACCTGGGGCTCATCGGCTCGCTGCGCTTCGAGCCGGCAGAAGACGTCTGGGGCCAGATCCGGCTCCGGATCACCACCGACGAGCTGGCGGCCAACCTCCGCGGCCCGCAGTTCTGCCGGCTGATCACCGAGGAGGACTATGCCGCCCGCCTGACCAAGGTGGGCCAGGACCCCCTGCGCGCGGACGCGAATCCCGAGGTGGTATGGGAGAAGGTGCACCGCTCCCGGCGCAGCATCGCCTCCCTGTTGATGGATCAGCACCTGTTCGCCGGGGTGGGCAACATCTACCGCGCGGAGGCCCTTTTCCGGCAGGGCATTAGCCCGTTCCTGCCCGGCAAGGAACTGGACCGCGCGGCTTTCGATGCCCTCTGGGCGGACCTGGTCTTCCTCATGCAGGTGGGCGTAGAGCGCGGACGGATCGACACCGTCCGCGACGAGCACACCCCAGAGGCGATGGGACGCGATCCGCGCAAGGACGATCACGGGGGAGAGGTTTACGTCTACCGCCGGGCCGGCCTGGGCTGCTACGTGTGCGGCACCCCGATTGCCGAGCGCGCGCTCGAATCCCGCAATCTTTTCTGGTGCCCGACCTGCCAGCCGGCCTAGGCTGGAGGCATGTTAGCCACCTATAGCACTGCCGCTGTCCGCGCCGCCGAAAAGGAGCTGCTCGCCGCCGAGCCCGAGCCGGATCACGTCATGCGCGCCGCCGCCCAGGCCGTCGCCCGCACCGCGGCGGCGATGTCGGGCTCCGGGCGCATCCTGGTGCTGGCCGGCTCCGGGGGAAACGGTGGCGACGGCCTCTACGCCGGCGCGCTGTTGGCGCAGCTCGGCCGCTCGGTCGAGGCGCTGCTGGTTACCGGTTCCGCCCAGCCGCGGGCCCGGGCCGCCGCGGAGCAGGCCGGCGTCACCATCACCGACAAGGCCCCGGAGGCGGGACAGTTCGACCTGGTCATCGACGCGGTCGCCGGGCTGGGCTCGGCCCGCGGCCTGGACCCGGACGTCCACGGCCTGCTGGCCGGCGCCCAGGTCTTGGCCGTCGACATGCCCACCGGGGTGGACGCCGACTCGGGAGTGGCCGCGGACAACGCGGTCACCGCCGACGTCACCGTCACCTTCGGCGGCGGGCGGCTGGGCCAGGCCGTGGCAGCCGAGTGCGGCGAGGTCATCGTGGGAGACGTGCCCAACTTCGCCGAGGCGCTCGCCCGGCACATCCCGGACGCCTATTTGGCGGCCGAACCCACCGTGGGCAGCTGCTATGTTTGGGACTCGCCATTTCTGCGTCCTGCGGAAACCACTGGCCCCATCCCGGATCCCCGCCCCGGGATCCACTCCCACAAATACAGCGGCGGGGTGACCGGCATCTGCGCCGGCAGCCAGCGCTACCCGGGCGCCGGGGTGCTCGCCGCCGCCGGCGCCCTGCGCACGACGCCTTCCATGGTCCAGGTCCTCAACAACCCCGGCGCCACGCAGCGCTTCCCGGAGATAGTCTCGGCCACCGGGACAGACGCCCGCGTCGATAGCTGGGTGGTCGGCCCCGGTAGGGCAGAGGCCGCCGCCGCGGAGCTGGAGGCCGTACTACAGCGCCCGGAGTGCGCGGTGGTCATCGACGCCGACGGCCTGCGCCAGCTGGCCGACAGCCCGCGCCTCCAGAACCTGGTCCGCGCGCACCCGGCGGTCCTGCTGACCCCGCACGCCGCGGAATTCGACGCCCTCTACGCCGGCTGCGTGCAGGGCGAAAAGCCCGCCGGGCGCCTGGAGGCGCAAGAAGACCTAGCCGCAAACCTGATGTGCTGGGTGCTGCACAAGGGCCGGATCACCACCGTCGTGGGCCCGGAATGGGCCGGCACCACCCCGGTCGGCATCAACGCGGGCCATTCGCTGGCCGCCACAGCCGGCTCCGGCGACGTACTCAGCGGGCTCCTCGGCGCGCAAGTAGCGCTGGAGGGCATGACCATGGACGCCATCGTCCACGCGGTGACCATCCACATCCACGCCGCGGAGATCGCGGCGACGACGGAGTACGGGGTATCGGTAGCCACTGCCAGCCAGATAGCCGCCGCCATCCCCGCGGCTATCGCACGGCTACTTGCGCGCCAGTAGCTTGCGGACCAGGCCCTTCGGGCCGATCTGCCGGGTGCGGCGGCGCAGGGAGGGCAGCTGCCACGGCGCGGTCATCGCAGCCCAGGCCGCGCCCACCGCGAGGATCTCGGAGACGATATAGAAAGGCCACGGGCCCAGGTAGTTGATGATGGAGCGGCTGCCCGGCGGGTGGTTTAAGAAACCGTAATTGCCGTCGGTAAAACGGTTGACCAACATGGCGGTGGCCATCCACACCGGGGTGGTGGCCACGGCCGAGCGGTACCCGGCCCAGGTCGGGCGGTAGCCCAGGCCGAAGGTGAGCGCCAGGGGAGTGGCCAGCGCGGTGATGTGGAAGAACCAGTAGGTGGCAAAGCGCAGCCACTTCGGCTCGAAGTAGTAGATCACGTCCGGGGTGATGATCGCCTGCGGGTTGAGGATAATCCCCCAGAAATACGTGAGGTTGAGCGCCCGCTCGTTTTCCGTGATAAGCCCGATGGCCAGCACCGGCCGCAGGACGTCGCACAGGTGCAGCGGCAACGACTCCCGGACGTCGAACTGCTTCGGGTCCAGGGAGATAATCGTCCAGGCGGTGCCGGCGACGAGCATGACCCAGCCGGTCATCTTCCGCAGGAAGGATTCCTTGCTGGTGCCGCGCACGCGCCGCGCGGCCACGATGAAGACTCCGCACGCGGCGACCGTGACGGCCAGCATGGTGATATGCGCGTATCCCCACTGCGGCATCCGGGGATACGCGGTGGGGACTACACGTGCTTTACGCGGGCGTTTTAACATGACCCGAACTAGGTTACTATCGTCTCCTTAACCTTTCCGTCATTGACCTCCACTACGGCGTCGCACTCGGCGGCCAGGCCCCGATCGTGGGTAACCACCACCGTGGCGAGATCGCGCTCCCGGGTAAGCCGAATCAACAGGTCCATGATCTGCTGGCTGAGCTTGGAGTCCAGCGCACTGGTGGGCTCATCCGCCAGCAGGACCTCCGGGTCGGCCATCAGGGCGCGGGCGATGTTGACGCGCTGGCGCTGGCCGCCGGACAGCTGCTGCATGCGGCGGCCGCCCAGCCCGCCCAGGCCGACCTGCTCGAGGAGCTCATCGGCATGGCGCGGGCGGCGCTTGCGCCCACTGATGTGATCGACGATCTCGAGCTGCTCGCGCACGGTCAGCGAGGCAATCAGGTTGGCCTGTTGGAAGATGATGCCGATGTGGTTGCGGCGGGTTTGAGAGCGCAGCTTGTCCGGGGCATCGGTGAGATCGGTGCCGGCCACCCGCACGCTGCCGCTGTCCGGGACCACCAGCCCAGCACCCACCGACAGCAGGGTGGACTTGCCAGAGCCAGACTCGCCGACGAGCGCGGTGACCTGGCCGGCCGGAACCTGCAGGTCGGCGGCGTCGAGGGCGGTGGTCACGGTGGGACCATCGGGGTAGGTGACGGTGATATTGAGTAGATCAAGTGGGTAAGTCATCTTAGGCAGCCCCTCCTAGAGCCAGCATCGGATCGGTACGGGAGACCTTGCGGGTAGCCAGTGCCGCGCCCGCCAGGCCGAGCAGCCAGATGCCCACGGCGGGCACCAGCACGGTGTTGATGGACAGTTCGAACGGCAGCGCTTGGGCGGCGGCTTCGCCCAGGCCCCAGCCCACGACGGCGCCGAGGACGGTGCCCAGCCCCAGGACCACGGCGGCCTGGCCGAGCGCGTCGCGGCGGAGGTAGGAACCGTCGGCGCCGAGTGCGCGCAGGATGGACAGGTCGCGGGTGCGCTGGATGGTCCACACGGTCAGGAAGGCGACGGTCACCAGCGCGGAGATGGCGTAGAGGAATCCCTGCATGGTCAGCAGCGAGCCGCGCTCCGACTGGTAGCTGGCCAGCCCGCCGAGTGCCTCCTTCAGGGAGACCGCGCCCGGCGCGTCGGCGTCCTCAGTCAAAAGGACGGTGCCAACGACGTCCTGCGGGGCGTGCGCGACCTCGCGCCAGGTCTGCGTGGTGGTCCAGGCGACGGGGGAGTGGGAGTAGAACTCGTCCGGGACGGTCCCGGCGACCCGGGCGTCCTCCCCGCCTACCTGGAGCATCTCCCCGGCGGAGGCGGCGATATCTTCCGCGGCCGTCTCGGACAGTTGCAACTGCCCGGTTTTCACTGGGGTCTCGGTGCCGGGGACGAGGCTGCCTTCGGGCAGGCCCATCACCGCAACGGTGCCGGCCTCGTCACCGGAGGCGATCCGGGTTTGGCTTACTCCCAGGGCGGTGGCGCCGGGGTAGTCGGCGGCGAAGGCCCGGTCGATCTGGGAGTCGCTGAAGGAGGGCTCGTCGCTGCTGAAGACCACGCCGGCCGGATCGAGCGCCTCCAGGGCGGAGGTGTTTTGCTTACTGAGGCCGCCGGTGAGTCCGCTCAGCATGACGAGCAATAGGGTGATGAGCCCGACGACGGCGGTCATCAGCGCGAACCGGCCGCGGGCATAAACGATATCTCGAAGTGCTAAGAACATACCTTCATCATGGTTTGCCCAGCTCAGAAAGTAATCGGGGCGGCGGTTGATTTGCCAGTCAACCGACTGGTTGATGAAAATCAACCTCCCGCCCGACTAGCTTGGATCGCTGTGAGGTTTGGTTTCGACTCCGTATTGAGTGGGCTGCGCGTGGGCCTGCACGTCATGTTCGCCTTCCTGCTGGGCTTCGGCGTGCTGCGCGCCGGCGTGGACGGGCGCTTGGACTACCGCGCCGTCCTGTTGGCCGGGGTGTTGGCCGTGGTCTACGTCGCCGGCACCTGGCAGGAAAAGCGGGGCGTGCCGCTGCGCCGGGCCACCCGGTATACCTGGTTGGTGCTGGTGACCATGTTGTGGCTCGGGTTGGTCGTCCACACGCCGGACTTTTTGTGGCTGGAATTCCCGCTGGCCTTTCTGTACCTGCACCTGCTGCCCACCGCGCCCGGCCTGATAGCGGTGGCGGGCGCCTGGGCAGTGGCGGCCTTCGTGCCGGCCTGGCTCCACCCGGCGGATTGGACGGTGGCCGCGGCCATCGGGCCGGCTATCGGCACGCTGTTCGCCGTGGCCATCTACTACTCCTACCGGGCCCTGGCGCGGGAGGCGGATCACCACCGGAAGGTGGCCGAGCAGCTGCGGGCCACGCGCGAGGAGCTCGCCGCCGCGGAGCACCAGGCCGGCCGGCTGGAGGAGCGCGAGCGCCTATCCCGGGAAATCCACGACACCGTGGCCCAGGGGCTGAACTCCATCGTGCTGCTGGCCCGTGCGACCCGCGCGCAGGCCCCGGGCAGCGCGCAGGAGGGCCTGTCCACCATCGAGTCCGTGGCCCGCGAAAACCTGGCCGAGGCCCGGCGCTTCGTGCGGGATCTGACGGCGCCGGAGTCCGCCCGCCCTCTCCCGGAGGCCGCCGCCGAGGTGCTGGCGCGGATGCGCCGGCGGGGCCAGGCGCTGGGGGAGCTCACCACCTTTGAGCTGCATACCCACGGCCAGGCCGCCGCCCTGCCGGAGCCGGTCTTCTCCGCCGCCCTGCGCTGCGTGCAGGAGGGCCTCAACAACGTGGTCAAGCACGCCCACGCCTCCCGCGCCGTGGTCACCCTGGGGTTGTTTGCGGACGCCGTGACCGTCGACGTCGTCGATGACGGCGACGGGACCGACGGGCGCTTCGGCTACGGGCTGCGCGGGCTGGCCCGCCGCGTGGAGGACTTAGGAGGTAGCCTGAGCCTAGAATCCACCGGCGCCGCCGGCACCGCCCTGGCAGTCTGCATTCCCCTGACCAGCCAGCACGCGGCCGAGTCCCAGCGCCCCGGCCCGGCAGAAACGGGCACACAGTAGGAGCGCTCCGGACGCGGACGCACGATTAGACGAGGAGGACGAGCACCATGGTGGCAGTGATGCTGATTGATGATCACCCCGTGGTCCGCGCGGGCCTGCGCGCCATTTTGGACAGCTTCGACGACATCGAGGTCGTGGCCGAGGGCGCGGACGGCTCCGCGGTCGATGACTTAGACCCGCAGGTGGAGGTCATCGTCTGCGATATCCAGATGCCCGGCGTGGACGGTATTACAGCCACCCAGCGGGTGGTGGAGCGCGGCGGGCCGCCGGTGCTCATCCTGACCACCTATGACACGGAGGCCGATATCGTCGCCGCCTTGGAGGCCGGCGCCCGCGGTTACCTGTTGAAGGACTCGCCGGAAGAGGAGCTCCACCAGGCGGTGCTGGACACGGCCGCCGGGCGCCGCACGCTGTCCCCGGAGGTCGCCGGGATGCTCGCCGACCGGCTGGGCCGCGGGCAGCAGGCGCTGTCGGCCCGGGAGATTGAGATCTTGCGCGCGCTGGCCACGGGCGTGTCCAACAAGGAGCTGGCCAGCCAGCTGTTTATCTCCGTGGCGACGGTGAAAACGCACCTGATTCACATCTATCAGAAGCTAGGCGTGGACACCCGCACCGCGGCCATCCACCGGGCGCAGGAATTGAAGCTCATCTAATGCTGGACTGTCTCGTTATCGGCGGCGGGCAATCCGGGCTCGCCTGCGGCTACTACCTGCGCAAGCGCGGCCTCGATTTCCGCATCCTCGACGCCGAGCCCGCCCCGGGCGGGGCCTGGCAGCACACCTGGGATTCGCTGCACCTGTTCAGCCCGGCGACGGCCTCGAACCTGCCGGGCATGCCGATGCCCGCCTACCCCGGCTACCCGCCGGCCAGCCACGTGGTGGACTACCTGCGCGCCTACGAAAAGCGCTACGACCTGCCGGTAATCCGCCCGGTCACCGTCACGCGGGTCGACCACCACGGCGAGGGCCACGGGGATAACCACAGTGAGGACGCCAGGGATCATTTCGTGGTGGCCCTCCGCGGCGGCGATGCCCCGACGGTTGCCGCCCGCACCGTCGTGGCCGCGACCGGCACGTGGTCCAGCCCGTTTATCCCTTTTTATCCCGGGCACTTCCGCGGCAAGCAGTGGCATTCGGCGTGGTACCCGGGTGCTTCCCCCTTTGCCGGCGCGCGCGTGGCCGTGGTGGGCGGGGCCAATTCCGGCGCGCAAATTGCTGCGGACCTGCTGGACACTGCGGCCCAAGTGGACTGGTTTACGCACCGGCCGCCGCGCTGGATGCCGGACAACATCGACGGCCGGGATCTCTTCCACCACAGCCGCGCGCGGCTGCTGGCCCAGAAGGAGGGCCGCCCCGATCCGGGTTCGGAGTCTTCCCTCGGCGATATCGTCATGGTCCCGCCGGTCAAGGCGGCGCGCGATGCCGGGCGCCTGGTCGCCCAACCCATCTTCGGACGGCTGGACGAGCTCGACCACGACCACCTCATCTGGTGCACGGGCTTCCGCCCGGCCCTGGGTCCCATCCGGCACCTGGTCGCCGAGGGCAAGGCCCAGGTGCCCGGCCTTTTCCTGGTGGGTTACGGCAGCTGGACCGGCCCCGGCTCGGCCACCATCACGGGGGTCTCGCCGTTTGCTAAGCAGACCGCCGCCGCGGTCGAGAAGATCGTCCGCGCTTAGCCGCGCAGGAAGGTAAAGCCCAAGGCGGCGAGCATCAACGCGGTGACGATGGCGCCTATCAGCGTCAGGCGCCACAACAGGCGGGTCCGGGCCGCGTGGTCGCAACGGGCGAACCAGATGCCGCCGAGTGCTGCGCCGATGGTGTTGAACAGCAGGTCGTCGACGTCGCTGTAGCCGAGGGCGAAGATGTACTGGATGATTTCGATGCTCAGGCTGGTGGCCAGGCCCAATAGCACCGCCCGGCCGGTGCCGCGCGTCAGCGTGTAGAAGGCGGCGCCCACCGGCACGAACAGCAAGATATTGCCGAAGGTATTGGTGTACGGCCCGTACCAGATGGGCGGGGTCTCCCAGCCATCCAGGAATTGCAGATCCAGGCTGCGGATCGCGTGCGCCGAACCGTTAATAAGGCCGGGGATTTCGATCCACGGCTTGGCCAAGGTCACCAGCCCCACCATCGCGAGGATGACAGCGAAGCTGAGGGCCATCCGCCCGCGCCCAGCACGACGCGGCCGAGCGGCGGTGGGCTCGGCAACGGCGAGGCGGTAGTTGGCTGACATGTCCTCTACCGTAACCGCCCGCCCTGCTAATCGGGAGGGGAGACACTGGCAGGAACCTGAGTCCTCCCCGAGGGTGTCCGTTCTAACAATGCAGGTTAGCCGTGGGGCGCGTAACATGGCGGACATGACTATTTGGGTAACTCGCAACGATGACGGCTCTGTCCAACACTCGCAGGATTCCGAGCAGAGCTCGGTCAACACCGAAGGTGACGTCGTAGTCGCAGTCAGCCATTCTTCCCTGAACTACAAGGACGCCATGGCCCTTAACGGGGACAAGGGCGTGATGCGCACCAACCCGCTGGTTCCCGGCATCGACGTGGTCGGCACCGTGGAAGAGTCCGACTCGGAGCGCTTCAACCCGGGCGACCAGGTCGTCTGCAACGGCGACGGCCTGGGCGAGTTCCGCCACGGCGGTTACACCGACCGCCAGCGCGTGCGCGCGGAGGCCACCGTCGCCGTCCCGGAGGCCTTCAGCCTGGCGCAGGCCGCGGCCATCGGCACGGCCGGCTACACGGCCGCGCTCTGCGTGAACTCCCTGCTGGACCACGGTCTTTCTCCCGAGGATTCGCCGCGGATCCTGGTCACGGGCGCTACCGGCGGCGTGGGTTCGATTGCGGTCGTACTGCTCAAGCAGCTGGGCTTTTCCGTCACCGCCCTGACCGGCCGCGTGGAAGAACACGGCGACTACCTGCGCCGCCTCGGCGCGGACGAGGTGCTGGACCGCGCAGAGTTTTCGGAGGCCGGCAAGCCGCTGCAAAAGGCCCGGTTTGCCGGCGCGGTGGATACCGCCGGCTCCCACGTCCTGGCCAACGTCTTGGCGCAGGTCACCTGGGGCGGCGTGGTCGCCTCCACGGGCATGGCCGCCAGCCCCAAGCTGGAGACCACCGTGCTGCCGTTCATCCTGCGCAACGTCATCCTGGCCGGCGTGAACTCGGTCGACGCCCCGCTGGATTACCGCCAGCGCGCCTGGGACCTGCTGGCGGACAAGCTGCCGGTCGAGGTCCTCGACAGCCTGACGACGACCATCGGCATCGATAAGGTCGCCGACGCGGGCGAGGCCCTGCTGGCCGGCACCCGCCACGGCCGCACGGTGGTGGAGCTCTAATGGGCGAGGAGGCCATGGCCCAGGTCTATGCCGCCCTGGGTTTCGAATTCGGTGATTTCGACGAGCTGCTGGAGCTCATCCAGGAGGCCCCGGGGCAGCGGACCATCCCGGTCGACGGCTTCGACGCCGCCATGACCTACCAGGATCCCTCCGGCGCGCGCATGACCGCGCTGCAGTACGAGGGCGAATGGGCCACCCTGCCGGGCTTCCGCTCCGACAACACGGTCGACGCGTCCACCTACCGCGTCAGCCCCTACCTGTCGCTGGTGGAGCTACGCCGCGCCGGCGACGGGGAAGTCTTCAACCAGTTCGCCGCCGCCTCGGACGAGGCCTTCGCCCTGCCCGCCGGCAATCCTGCGGGCGGGCGCAAGCTGCGCGCCACCGAGCTACGCATGGCCGCGGCCGGCACCGACTACACGCTGTACGACTCGGTGGAAAGCTGGCGCGAGTCCAAAGACGCCTACGATGCCGCCGAGCCGTCCATGCTCTATTCGCCGTCGACCGAGCGTTTCTACCGCGACTTCCACCCGGGCAATGTCAACCCCTTCGCCCGCCTCGGCGGGGTCATCCGCAGCGCGCAGAAGCGCACCAACCAGCTGACCGGCAACGAATTCGTAGTCGCTACCCTGGCCACCCCGGCGGGCAACCTCCCACTGCTACTGACCGGCGAGGTTCCGGAGGAGGGCCAGGTCTTCTTCGGCGCGGCCTGCATGCTGGCTTCTGCCGGCTTCTGGGAGACCGCCCTGGCTCGCTAAGCCCGCTGTTGTTGCATGAGATCTTGTCCCTTTTCGAAAAACACGAAAACTTAACTGTCTAAGTTTGCGCTTTTCTACAAAAGGAACAAGATCGATTGAAAATTTTTCCTGCCCTCGCGGGCCAGCCGGCGTCCCCGTAGCCCAGCCGGCCTCCTCGTGGGTCGGCTGGTTAGACGAAGACGATGCCGGTGGCCGGGGTATCCAGGTGGGCGACGGCCGTGGCCTCGGATGTTTCGGTGTCGACGCGGTAGATGGTGCCGGACAGGTCGCTGACCCAGACCGCGGAGCCTGCCGGGTCCAGGGCCAGCCCGATGGCCTCGTGCAGGCCGCGCACCACGACCTCGACCTGGCTCAGATCCGCCAGGGGAGCGCGGTTGAGGGAGTTGCCGTCCGGCTCCGCGCCGCGGTCGGTCCAGTACATATAGTCGCCCACCACGGCCAGATCGATGGGCTCGGGCAGGCCGTCCACCAGGGTGCTTCCCGGATCGACGGCGTCGGCGCCCAGCTGCGTTAGTTCGGCGGCGTGGATGCTGCCGTGGCCGCCCTTCGACGGGCCCTTTTGCGTCCAGTACAGCGTGCCGTCGTGCACGGCCACGCCGACCGGGGTGGTCCGCCAGCTGCCGGCGGGGTCGGTGGCCACTAGCTGCTCCAGCTGGGCAGCGCCCGCCGGGTCAGTCACCCGCCAGACCTTGTGGCCTTCGCGGTCGCCCACGTAGAGCGCGCCGTCGGCGTAAATCAGTTGCTTGCCGGTGGTAAAGCGCGCGTCATCCGTAGCGACGAGGTCTTCGACCGGGCCGGTGGCGGCGGTGCCGTCGAAGGCGACGCGGTGGATGCCGCCGTCCGGGGAGGAATAATCCCCCTCCTGGGTGCCGTTGGGGCGCGGGGTGCCCATCGTGGAGTAGAAGATATATCCTTCGGCCAACGCGATACCGTCGGGCCCACCGCCGGTGCTTTCCACCACCGTGCGCGCGGATCCCGTCGCAGTATCCACGGCCACGATTTCTTCCTTCTGGTGCAGCAAGACGAGCAATTCAGACATACAAACCTCCTTGAACGAGTGGTATGCCTTCCAGTGTAAGCGCGTCTTGGCTAGCGCCCGCGGGCCCGCCGGGAGGCCTAGGCCGACACCGGGCAGATGACCGGGGTCCCGGCGTCATCCAGGATGGTGGACTCGATGCCGTAGACCTCGGCGATGAGCTCCGGCGTGAGCACCTCGGCCGGGGTGCCGTGGGCCAGGGCCTTGCCGCCCTTGATGACCAGCAGGTCGTCGCAGTAGCGAGCGGCCAGGTTCACGTCGTGGATGGCCACGACGGCTTGGCGCGCGCCGTCGGCCACGGTGCCGCGCACCACCTTGAGGAGCTTGATCTGGTGGCGCAGGTCCAGCGCGGAGGTCGGCTCGTCCAGCAACAGGATGTCGGGGTTGCCCACCAAGACCTGCGCGACGCTGACCAGCTGGCGCTGGCCGCCGGACATCTGGGAGACCAGGCGGTCGGCCAGGTAGGTGATGCCGAGCAGCTCAAGGGTGTCGGCGCTGGCCTGGACGGGCTCGACCCCGGGGCGGTGGCTGCGCCGGGCGGTGACCATGAGGCTTTCGAATGCCGTGAGAGAGGCGGTGGACAGGATGTCCTGGGGCACGTAGCCGATAGCCGTGCGGCGCTCTTTCTTGCCCAACTCGGTTTCCCCGCGGGTCAGGTGCACCTGGCCGTCCGCCGGCTGCTTGAGCCCGGCGATGGTGTTGAGCAGCGTGGACTTGCCGGCCGCGTTCGGGCCCAGCAGCCCGGTTACCCGGCCTTCCTTCAGCGGCCCGAAGGACATGCCGTCCAAGATGGTGTGCTTGCCGTAGCGGAAAGTGAGGTTTTCAACCGTGATTGCCATGGTTAGCTCCTTCCCTTCCGCCGCGAGAAGATGAGGAAAACGAAGAAGGGCACGCCCACCAGGGCAGTGATGATGCCGATTGGGATGGCGACGCCGGGCACGATCGAGATGGAGACCGCATAAGCCACGGTCATCAGGACCGCGCCGGAGGCGACCGAGGCGGGCAGGAAGAAGGCCTGGTCCTCACCCACCAGCATGCGGGCGATGTGCGGGCCCACCAGGCCGATGAAGCCGATGATCCCGGCGAAGGCCACGGCCGCGGCGGCCAAGACCGAGGCGACCACCAGGGTCGCAATCCGCAGGGCCTTGACGTTAACGCCCAACGATGCCGCCCGGTCGTCGCCCAGGCGCAGCGCCGTGAGCTTCCACGCGCTGGCGGCCGCGTAGGGGAGGGCCAGGAGCAGGACCACGCCGATGATGCCATTGGAGGTCCAGTTGGCCCGCTGCATGGAGCCCATGGTCCAGAAGACGATCTGTTGCAAAGCTTCCGTGGAGGCGCCGTATTGCATCAGCGACAGCAGGGCCTGGAAGAAGAAGGACAGAGCGATGCCCAGCAAGATCATGACCTCCGCGCTGGCGCCCCGCCAGAGGGATGCCGCGGCCACGACGACGACCGCGAGCAGCGCCGAGACGGAGGTCAGCAGCGCGAGGTTGAACTGCGGGTTGGCCAAGATGGTCCAGCCCATCACGATGGAAAACGCCGCGCCGAAGGCCGCCGCCGCGGAAATGCCCAGGGTGAAAGGCTCGGCCAGGGGGTTATCCAGGATGGTCTGCATGAAGGCCCCGGACAGGCCGAGGGCCGCGCCGACCAGCAGCGCCATGACAGAGGCCGGCAGGCGCAGCTGCCACAGCACCGTGTGCGTGCGTTGATCCACCCCGTCGGAGCCGGTCAGCGCCAGGAAGAGATCGTGGACGCTCAGGTCGATGGGGCCGACGATGGTCGCCACGACGAAGGCGACGAAGGCGAGCAAGAACAGCCCGACGATGGCCACCACCTTCCGGCGCCCCCGCGAGCGGTAGTCCTTGATGGCCAGTTGCTTCAGCCCCGCGTTCTCCTCGCTCGTGACAGGCTGGGCCGGGCGGTGACCAGTTGCGTCTGTTGCTTGCATTAACGCCATCGCAGGTTAGTTGTCCTGGTTCTGGGCGAAGAAGGCGCCCGAGTAGTCGAACGGCAGCCAGTCCTTGTGGAAGTCCTCAAAGTCCTGGGCCGCGTCCATGTCCTGGAACTTCTCCGGGTAGAGCCACTTCGCGAAGGCCTCCAGGGCGAAGACGTTGAACGGGTTGTCGTAGAACTGGTGGTAGACGGCGAAGTACTTGTCGTTCTTCGGGGCTTCCAGCAGGTCCAGGCCCTGGGTCTCCAGCGGGCCGTCCAGGGTCTCCTGCGCCTTTTCCGGGCTGGACTGATAGCCCAGCTGGACGTGGCGCACGTCCGGAGTCTTGTCCGTCTCGTCGGACCACTCGCCGCCGGTGACGATGAGGTTCTCCGGCTGCATCTCGATCATCTTCTCGGCGGTCAGGGTGTTGTTCTCGGCCGAGGTGATGTCCTCGCCCAGGTTCTTGGCGTGCAGCGCGTCCAGCAGGGCGCCGAAGTTCTTGTCCGCGGAGACGGAGCAGCAGTCCATCATGCCGGCGGCGGTCCAGACCAGCGCCTCCGGACGGTCCTCGTCCTTAACGTCGGCGATCCGGTCGGTGATTTCCTTGACCTTGCCGTCGTAGAACTCGTTGAACTTCTCGGCGCGCTCGGTCTCACCCAGCAGGTCGCCCAGCAGCTTCACGGAGGTGGTGGTGTTCTCCAGCGGCTTCTGGCGGAAGTCGGTGAAGACGTAGGTGATGCCGGCCTTGTCCAGGTCGTCCAGGAAGCCGGTCTTTTCCGCGCCCTCCTTGTGGTCCAGGGACATGACGACGACGTCCGGGTCCTGCGCCAGCAGGTTTTCCACGGTCACGTCACCCTTGGCGATGTTGCCGATCTCCGGCAGGTCCTTGGCCGCCGGGTTCAGCTCGTACAGCTTTTCTTCGAACTTCGGCGCGGCCTTGGTCAGGTCCGAGCCGAAGGCGACGACGTTTTTGAACGGGTCGTCTTGCAGGATCGAGGTGACGAAGGTGTTGCGGCCTTCCGCCAGGATGATGCGCTCCGGCTGTTCCGCGAATTCGACGGTGCGTCCGGCGGCGTCGTGGACCGTCAGGGCCGCGTTCTCCACCTTCTTGCCGTCTTGGTTTACTTGAGAAGCTCCATTCGAGCCATTCGACCCGGTGGAGCCGTTGTCGGCAGAGTCGCTAGAACAGCCCGCTGCGCCGAAGATCAGCGCAGACGCCGCGACAGCGGCCAGGATTTTCTTCATGATGTGCTGGAACCCTTTCAGAGTAATAAGCATGTAAGCAAGGACAGCTTAACCTTAGTCCTCTGAGGGTGGGCATCAAAATATTTTAGGCGACCCTGCCCTAAACAAGCCCTCCGAGCGGTCCCCGCAGTTCACCCGCGGCGGGATCACCCCACCTCACCGCGGGTTTTCGGGCGGATTACCCCAAAAGGAAGTATCCGCCCGTCTCCCTAGTGGAGACTCCCCGCTACTTCACGACGAGGTTGACCATACGGCCGGGCACGTAGATCTGCTTGACCACGTTCTTGCCGCTAATCAGATCTGCGATCTTCGCGTCGGCGGAGGCGGCGGCCAGAACGGTGTCCTGGTCGGCATCGGCGGCGACGTGGATGCGGGACTTGACCTTGCCGTTGATCTGGACCGGGACCTCGATCTCATCGTCCACCAGGTACTTGTCCTCGTAGGCCGGGAAGGGCTCGAAGGTGATGGTCTCTGCGTGGCCGAAGCGGCGCCAGATCTCCTCCGCGATGTGCGGGGCGACCGGGGAGACCATCTGGGCGATGGGCTCCACGGCCTGCCGCGGCGCGCCGTCCGAGTAGGCCTTGGTCAGGTAGTTGACGTACTCGATCAGCTTGGCCACGACGGTGTTCAGGCGCAGGTTCTCGTAGTCGTCGCGCACGCCCGCGATGGTGCGGTGCAGGGCCTTCAGATCGTCCTCGGTCAGGGCGGCATCGGTAGCCGCCAGCTCACCCGTCTCCTCGTTGACGGCCAGGCGCCACAGGCGCTGCAGGAAGCGCTGCGCACCCACCACGTCCTTGGTCGCCCACGGGCGGGAGGTGTCCAGCGGGCCCATCGACATCTCGTAGACGCGCAGGGTGTCCGCGCCGAAGTCGCGGCAGATGTCATCCGGGGCGACGGCGTTCTTCAGGGACTTGCCCATCTTGCCGTATTCCTGGTTGACCTCTTCGCCGTTGTAGTAGAACTTGCCGTCCTTCTCCTCGACCTCGGTGGCCGGGACGTAAACGCCGCGGGAATCCGTGTAGGCATAGGCCTGGATATAGCCCTGGTTGAACAGGCGGCGGTACGGCTCCTTGGAGCTGACAAAGCCCAAGTCGTAGAGCACCTTGTGCCAGAAACGGGAGTACAACAGGTGCAGCACGGCGTGCTCCACGCCGCCGACGTACAGGTCGACGCCGCCCGGATCGTTGGCGCCGTGCTCCTGCGGGCGCGGGCCGGTCCAGTAACGCTCGTTCTCGAGGTCGCAGAACTGCTCGTCGTTGGTCGGATCCACGTAGCGCAGCTGGTACCAGGAGGACCCGGCCCACTGCGGCATGACGTTGGTGTCGCGGTAGTAAGTCTGCGGGCCGTCGCCCAGGTCCAGCTCGACCTCGACCCACTCGCGGGCCTTGGCCAGCGGCGGCTGCGGCTCCGAGTTGCGATCCTCCGGATCGAAGGAGACCGGCGCGTAGTCCTCTACCTCCGGCAGCTCGACCGGCAGCATGGACTCCGGCAGGGCGTGGGCGTGGCCGTCCGCGTCGTAGACGATCGGGAACGGTTCGCCCCAGTAGCGCTGGCGGGCAAACAGCCAGTCGCGCAGCTTGTACTGGATCTTCTCCGCGCCCTTGCCGGTCTCTTCCAGCCAGGCAATGGTGCGGGCGATGGCGGCCTTCTTGTCCAGGCCGTTGAGATCCAGCCCGGCATCGTTAGCCGAATTGACCAGGGTGCCGTCCTCGGTCCACGCCTCGGTGCTGACGTCGCCGCCGCTAACGACCTCCGTGATCGGCAGGCCGAAGGTCTGCGCGAACTCGTAGTCACGGATGTCGTGGGCCGGGACCGCCATGATGGCGCCGGTGCCGTAGCCCGTCAGGACGTAGTCCGCGATGAAGATCGGGACCTGCTTCCCGGAGACCGGGTTGGTGGCATAGGTACCCAGGAAGACGCCGGTCTTGTCCTTGTTTTCCTGGCGCTCCAGGTCGGACTTCGCGGCGATGTCCTCGCGGTAGGCCTCCACGGCCTCCTTCGGGTCATCGTGGCCGTAGGTCCAGCGCTCATCGATGTCGTCGTCGTAAGGGATGGGGGACAGCAGGTGGTCGACCAGCTCGTGCTCCGGCGCCAGCACCACGTATTCCGCGCCGAACAGGGTGTCCGGGCGGGTGGTGAAGACGGTGATCTCCTGGCCCTCCGCGGTGAAGTTCACGTCCGCGCCGCGGGAGCGGCCGATCCAGTTGCGCTGCATGGACTTGACCTTCTCCGGCCAGTCCAACAGCTCCAAGTCGTCGAGCAGCCGGTCCGAGTACGCGGTAATGCGCATCATCCACTGCTTCAGGTTCTTGCGGAAGACCGGGAAGTTACCGCGCTCGGACTTGCCGTCCGCGGTCACCTCCTCGTTGGCCAGCACGGTGCCCAGGCCCGGGCACCAGTTCACCGTGGAATTCGACAGGTAGACCAGGCGGAACTCGTCCACCGCCTCGGCCTTTTCCGCCGCGGTGAGATCCTCGTAGTAGCGCCCGTCCTTGGTGGTGCGCTTGTTCGCCTCCAGCTCCTGGATCAGCTCCGAAATCGGGCGGGCCTTACCCTGCTCCTCATCGAACCAGGCGTTGTAAATCTGCAGGAAGATCCACTGCGTCCACTTGTAAAACTCCGGATCCGTGGTGGCCACGCTGCGGCGCGGGTCGTGGCCCAGGCCCAGGGCGCCCAGCTGCCGACGCATGTTGTCAATGTTGGCCATCGTGGTCGTCCGCGGGTGCGTGCCCGTCTGGATGGCGTACTGCTCAGCCGGCAGGCCGAAGGCGTCATAACCCAGAGTGTGCAGCACGTTCTTGCCCAGCATGCGGTTGTAGCGGGCGAAGGTGTCCGTAGCGATATAACCCAGCGGGTGGCCCACGTGCAGCCCCGCCCCGGAGGGGTAGGGGAACATGTCCTGCACGTTGAGCTTTTCCGCCGGCAACTCGCCATCCGTAGCCAGGTCGCCGGTCGGGTTCGGCGCGTTAAAAGTGCCATTATCTGCCCAGTACTGCTGCCAGGTCTTCTCAATCTGGTTAGCCAGTTCCGGCGTATAGCGGTGCGCGGTAGTATCCGTGGAATCACTCGGGTTAGTCATAGGCACTTAGTGTAGTCGCCGCAGGTTAGCGGTGTCAGTTTAGGTTAAACCGTGGCATAGATGGTCTCTTCCTTCTCCACCAGGGTCAGCACGTCGTAGGAAGCGACCAGCTCATCCTCCTGGTTGTAGAGCGCGGCGTCCCAGCGAACCTCGCCGTAGTCATCGGTCACGCGCGGGGTGATCTGCTTGGCGGTCAGCTCGATTCGGATGGAGTCGTCGTAGGTGACCGGGGTGATAAACCGCAGGTTCTCCAGGCCGTAGTTGGCCAGGACCGGGCCCGGGGCCGGCTCGACGAACAGGCCGGCGGCCCAGGAGACCAGCAGGTAGCCGTGGGCGACCCGGCGCGGGAAGAAGGGGTTGGCAGTGGCGGCCTCCTCGTTCGTGTGCGCGTAGAAGGTGTCCCCGGTCGACTCCGCGAAGGCGGTGATGTCCTCCAGGGTGACCTTCCGTAGATCCGAGGCGAACTGGTCACCGATGCGCAGCGTGGCGAGGTCCTTGCGGAACGGGTGGGTGCCCTTCCCGGATTCCACGTCCGCACGGGTGACCCGGTTGACCTGGGCGCCGCGGTGCCACTGGCCCGTGACGGCCGTGAGGTGATCCGGCGTGCCCTGGACGGCGGTGCGCTGCATGAAGTGCTTGATGCCGCGCACGCCGCCGAGCTCCTCGCCGCCGCCCGCGCGACCCGGTCCACCGTGGATGAGGTGGGGCAGGGGAGAGCCGTGGCCCGTGGAGGTCTTCGCGTCGTCGCGGTCCAGGAAGTGCAGGCGGCCGTGGTGGGCCGCGATGCCCCGCCCGTATTGCGTGGCCAGCTCCGGGTCGTGGGTCACGACGGAGGCCACCAGGGAACCCGCACCCAGTGCTGCCAGCTCGACGGCCTCGTCGACGGTCTCGTAGCCCAGGACGGAAACGACCGGGCCGAAGGCCTCAGTGGAGTGCACCGTGGGATTCTTCGCGTCCGCGAACTTCAGGATGGTCGGGGCGAAAAACGCGCCCTCCAGCTTGTCCGCGCCGCCGTAGACCACTTCGCCGCCGGCGTTTTCCAGGGCGCCGACGGCTGCGGCGACGTCGTCGCGCTGCTCCACGGAGACCAGCGGGCCCATGGTGGAGCCTTCCTCGCGGGGGTCACCCACGACGACCTTATCGTCCAAGCGCTGCGACAGCGCGGCGATGAAAGGCTCGACCAGCTGGTGCGGCACAATGGCGCGGCGGATGGCCGTACACTTCTGCCCGGCCTTCGAGGTCATCTCCCCGAAGACGGCCTTGACGTAGGCGGTGAACTCGGGCGAGTCCCCGGTGGCATCCGTGCCGAGGATGGCCGCGTTGAGCGAGTCCGCCTCGGCGCTGAACTGCACCCCGCCCTCGATGACGTTGGCGTGGCTGCGCAGCTTGTGAGCGGTGTCCGCCGAGCCGGTAAACGCCACGTGGTCGCGGTAGTCTAGGTAGTCCAACAGGTCGCGGGCGGAACCGGAGATGAGCTGAATGGATCCTTCCGGCAGCACCCCCGACTCGACCATCAGGCGGACGCAGGCCTGGGTGATGTAACCCGTCGGGGTCGCCGGCTTCACGATGGTCGGCACGCCTGCGATGAAGGCCGGTGCGAATTTCTCCAGCATGCCCCAGACCGGGAAGTTGAAGGCGTTGATCTGCACGGCGATGCCGGGAATGGAGGTGTAGATATGGCGGCCGATGAAGCTGCCGTCGGGGGAGAAGACCTCGGGCTCGCCGTCCGTGACGACCATCGAGTTCGGCATCTCCCGGCGCCCCTTGGAAGAGAAGGTAAACAGCGTAGAAATACCGCCGTCGATGTCGACGAAGTTGTCGCGCTTGTTGGCGCCGGCGGCATGCGCCAGTTCGTTCAGCTCCTTCTTGTGATCCTGCAGGTAGAGCGCCAGCTCTTTAATCTTCAGGGCGCGCTCATGGATGGTAAGTTCCTGCATCCCGGCGCGGCCGGTGCTGCGGGCGTAGTCAACCGCGGCGGCGATGTCGAGGCCTTCCGCGAAGACCGTGGCGACGAGTTCTCCGGTGGAGGAGTCGCGCACCTCCTTGGCCCCTTCGACATCAGTGGGGGTGACCCACTGACCATTCAGGTAACTCGGAACCACGCCCGGGCTGTGGGTAGTCGCGTCAAAGACAGTGTTGCTGGCGGTAGTCACGGGAGAAAGTATCCTTTCATTAGTTGCCGAACGGTCGGTCAGTATTTGAGAGTAGTATAACCCACATCACAGTGGAAGGAGTCAGGATGGAAAACCAGCCTTGGGAAATCGAGTTGGGCGAGCTGGACAAGAAGATGGGCGTCGAGGTCATCGAACAGTCCCCCGAACGAGTGGTGGCGACCATGCCGGTTAGCGGCAATACCCAGTCCTTCGGGCTCCTACACGGCGGGGCGATGGCCTGCCTCGCAGAGGCCGTAGGTAGCTGGGCCGCGGTCATCCACGCCTCTACCTTGGGAAAAGTGGCCGTCGGCGTGGATCTCAACGCCACCCACCACGCCTCCGGGCGGGAGGGACTGGTCACGGCCACCGCCACGGCCATCCGGCTAGGCCGCACGCTCTGCAGCCACGAAATCGTCATCACGGACGAAGCCGGCACCCGGCTGTGCACCGCCCGCATCACCAACGCCGTAGTGGACAAGCGCTAACACCGTTACCCGGTACCAAGTCGAAGTGCCGTGCGGGCTTATTCGGAGTAATCGTAGAAACCCTTGCCGGCCTTGCGGCCCAGCTCGCCGCGAGCGACCATGTCCCGCATCAGCTGCGGCGGGGCGAAGCGCTCGCCCAGGGTGGACTCCAGGTACTCCGCGATGCCCAGCCGCACGTCGAGACCCACGATGTCGGTCAGCTCCAGCGGGCCGATGGGGAACTTGTAGCCCAGGACCATCGCGTTGTCGATGTCGCGCGGTTCGGCCACGCCCTCCTCAACCATGCGGATGGCTTCCAGGGCAATGGCCACGCCCAGGCGGGAGGAGGCGAAACCCGGCGCGTCCTTGACCACCACTGCCGTCTTGCCCAGGCCTGCGACCCATTCGCGGGACTGGGCGACCAAGACCTCCGGGGTGGACTCGGCGACCACGACCTCGACCAGCTTGGAGGCTGGGACCGGGTTGAAAAAGTGCAGGCCGATGACGTCGTTGTCCACGGTGGCGGCGAGCTCAGTCACGGACAGCGAGGAGGTGTTGGTGGCGATGACCGCCTTCGGAGCGGTCTTCGCGATATTCCCGAAGGCCTCCTGCTTGAGCTCCATGGACTCCGGGACCGCCTCGACCACCAGCTCAAAGCCGGCAAAGTCGCCCACCTCGGTACTGGTGATCAGGCGTTCGGCCCAGGATTCAAAGCTTCCTTCAGCGCCACGGTCAAGGGAGCCGCGGATGGCCTTTTCCACCCGCTCCCGCGCGGCCTGGGCCGCGTCTTCATTGATGTCGACGACGGTGACTTCCGAGCCCGCGGCGAGGAAGGCGTGCGCAATTCCCGCGCCCATCCGGCCGCCACCCAGGACGCCTACTTTGTTCGGGATAGTCATTTACTTGCCCTTCTTCTTGTTCTTCTTGTCGAGGAATGCTTGCATGCGGTCGAACTTGGCGGGGGATTCAAAAAGGACGGCCTGGGCGATGTTGTCCACGGCCGGGTGGGCCGCCGCCGGCATGTCCATGAGCTGCTTGCTTAGGCGCACTGCCAGCGGGTCGAGCGCCGCGATGCGCCCGGCCAAGTCCGCGGCCGCCGCGTCCAGTTCTTCCGGCTCGTGAATTTCCGTGACCAGGTGCAGCGCGTGCGCCTCTTCGCCGCTCAGGATGCGTCCCGCCAGGAGGATTTCCTTGGCCACGGGAGCGCCCACGGTCTCCTTGAGTCGCCAGAGCGCGCCGGCGCCGGCGATGATGCCTAGACCCGCCTCCGGCTGCCCGAACTTGGCGCGCGGGGTGGCCAGCCGGAAATCAGCGGCAAGGGCGAGCTCCAGCCCGCCGCCCAGGGCGAAGCCGTCGATGGCCGCGATGACCGGGGAGGGCAGCTTAGCGATCCGGTCGAAGATGCCGGAGTTGATGCCGCGCAGCGCGTCGGCGCGGCGGCGCTCGCGCAGCTGCGCGATATCCGCCCCGGAGGCGAAGATCCCGCGCGGCCCCTTCGAGGTTTCGGCTATGCAGCCGGTCAGGATGAGAATTTGCGGATCGTTTTCCAGCTGCTGGCACAGCTCGTGAAGCTCCGCGACCATCGTTTCATCGATGGCGTTGCGAACCTCCGGACGGTTTAAGCGGGCGGTGACGAAGCCGTCACCGGGGATGATCTCGAGTGCTTCTGGCATGTCTTTTACACCTTCTCAATCGCGATAGCGGAACCCTGGCCAACGCCCACGCACATGGTGGCGATGCCGCGCGCGCCGCCGTCCTGCTCCAAGCGGTTCAACAGGGTGAGGGTGATGCGGGAGCCGGACGAGCCCAGCGGGTGGCCCAGGGCGATGGCGCCGCCCCAGGCGTTGACCTTGTCCTCGTCCAGCCCGAGCTCCCGGATGCAGGCCAGCGACTGGCTGGCAAAGGCCTCGTTGAGCTCCACCGCATCCACCGAGTCCAGGCCCCACCCGGCGCGCTCCAGCACGTCGCGCGTCGCCGGGATCGGGCCGGTGCCCATGATTTCCGGGCTCACGCCGCGGGCAGAGTTCGCCACGACGCGGGCGCGGGCCTTCAGCCCGTACTTTTGGATCGCTGCGGCCGAGGCCACGATGACCGCCGAGGCACCGTCGTTAAGCGAGGAGGCGTTGCCCGCGGTGGTGACCTCGCCGAGCTTGGTGACCGGCTTCAGCTTGGCCAGCGCCTCCGCGGAGGTATTAGCGCGCGGGCCTTCGTCCGTATCCACCACGGTCACGTTGCCCTTCCGGTCGGTGACCTCCACCGGCACGATTTCGTGGGCGAACTTGCCGTCCGCGATGGCCTTGAGCGCCCGTTGGTGGGAGCGCAGCGCGAAGGCGTCGGCGTCCTCGCGGCTGATGCCGAAGGTGTTGGCGACCTCCTCGGCCGTTTCCGGCATGGAATAGGTGAGCTTTTCTTGCGCCGCGAATTTGTCATTCACGAAGCGCCAGCCGATGGCGGTATCGAAGGCCGCGCCCGGCTTGGCGAAGGCCTTCGTCGGCTTTTCCATCACCCACGGGGCGCGCGACATCGACTCCACGCCGCCGGCGACCACGACCTCGGCCTGGCCAGACTCCACCAGAGCGGTGGCCAGCGCGATAGCCGACATGCCGGACGCGCACAGGCGGTTAATGGTCATCCCCGGGACCGTGTCCGGGAACTCGGCCAGCAGCCAGGCCATGCGGGCGACGTTGCGGTTTTCCTCGCCCGCCCCGTTGGCGTTGCCGATGATGACCTCGTCGACGGCGGCCGGATCCAGGCCCGACTCTTCGACGGTCTTCTTGATGGTCAGCGCCATCAGGTCATCCGGCCGCACCGACGACAGGGCCCCGCCGTAGCGGCCCACCGGGGTGCGGAAACCGGATACGAGGTATGCAGAAGAATCGGACATTTTAGGCTCCTTTGAATTCCGGCTGGCGCTTCTCGTTGAACGCGGCAAAGCCTTCGTAATAGTCTTCGGTATCGCACAGGCGGCCCTGCGCTTGGTTTTCGGCGTCCACGCTGTCCCAGAAACCGGTGCGCTCGTCCCGGATGCTGGCCACCAACGCGCGGCTGGCCAGGAAGGCCTGGGTCGCGCCCTGCGCTGCGGCGGCGGCCTTGGTCCGGCCGAACTCGAGCAGTTCGTCCGCCGGGACCCCGCGGGAGAACAAGCCGGCGGCCACCGCGTCCGCGCCGGAAATCAGGTCGCCGGTGATGATGAGGTCCATGGCGCGGTGGACACCAAGCCGCTCGACGAAGAGGGCGTGCCCGCCCGAATCCAGCGTGGCGCCGAGGTTGGCGAACGGGGAGCCGAAGAGGGCATCGTCGGCCACGTAGACGACATCGCAGGCCAGCGCCAGGCCCAGGCCCACGCCCAGGCACGCGCCGTGCACCAGCGCGAACGTCGGGGCCGGGAAGTCATCAATCGCGCGTAGCACCGGGGTAACCGCCCCGGCGAGGAACTCGGTGGCGTCGTCCTCGCGCGGGTTCAGGCCCTTGATATTCCGGCCGGCGCTAAAGCCCTTGCCCTCACCCCGCAGCACCAGCGCGCGTGGCTTATCCTGCGCGGCCTTGTCGAGGGTGTCCTTTAGCTCCGCCAAATCCTCTGGCCCCATCGCGTTGCGGGCTCGCGGGTTGTTGAGCACGACTTCAGCGACGCCGGTGTCCGGGGCAAAGTGATAATCGATCATCGACATTGCTTTCTTCTCTTTCTGTTGGGGTGGTGGGTAGTCCGGCTGTTGACTAAGCGTCGAAATCGAGGGAAATCTTGTCGGTCTTCGGACGCGACTGGCAGGTCAGGATGTAGCCGGCCTCAACCTCGTCCTTTTCCAGGGCGTAGTTTTCGGCCATGTCGACCTCGCCGTCGACGAGCTTCGCGCGGCAGGTGCCACACACGCCGCCGGCGCAGGCGAAGGGGACGTCCGGGCGCGCCCGCAGCGCGGCATTGAGCAGGGACTCGTTGGCCGAGACCGGGGACTGCACGGAACCGGACAGGCCGTCCAGGGTGAATTCAATGTCCACGTTGTCGCCCTCGGGGTCGGCTTCCACCTCGCGGCCGGTCTGGCCCTGGTTGCCGGAAGGCTTACCGGTGGTAAACAGCTCGTAGCGCACCGCCTCTTCCGCGACGTCGCGGCCCGAAAGCTCGTCACGGACCAGCTGGACTAGCTCGAAGGGGCCGCAGAGGAACCACTCGTCGACCGAACCGGTCTGGATGACGTTGTCCAGCAGCGTCTGGAGCTTCTCCGCATCAATGCGACCGGAGAACAGCGGGTTGACGCGCTGCTCTCGGGACAGGACGTGGTGGACCGCGAAGCGGTTGGGGAATTTGTCCTTCAGATCGCCAATCTCCTCGGCGAACATCACGTCCCCGCCGCCCTTGTTGGCGAAGATGAGCTCGAAGGTGGTCCGCTCCGACTCGTTCAGGACGGTTTGGGCAATAGCCATGATCGGGGTGATGCCAGAACCGGCCGCGATAGCCACCAGGTGGGGGTTATCCAGTTTTTCTAGTTCCTCGCGTACGGCCTCCGGGTTGTTCAGGCCGGTCAGGTGGGTCTTGGAGGTGAACGCGCCCTGCGGGTTCATCACGTCCATCTCATAGCCGGCCTCCAGCTCGGTGTTCGCCCAGGTGGAGAACACGCCCCCGCGGTCGCGCTTGATGGCCACGCGGATGACCCCGTCCCGGGGGACGTCGCAGATGGAATAGGAGCGGCGGACTTCTTTGCCGTCGATGGTGGCGCGCAGCGCCACGTACTGGCCGGGCACGTAGTCGTAGTCGTCTTGGAGTTCCGGCGGGACTGCGAAGGAGACCTCCACCGCGTCGTCGGTCAGCGGCCGCACCGCAGAGACCGTCAGGGGGTGAAAGGTCGCCTTCTTCTTGGCCGGCTTCTGGGCCGACTCGGCCGGGGCAGTTGTGGTGGGAGTAGTCATTAGTGCACCTTGAAGTAGTCGAAAGGCTCCAGGCAGTCCTGGCAGTTGTAGAGCGCCTTGCAGGACGTAGAGCCAAATTGTGCAAGTTTCTGAGTGCGGCGCGAACCGCAGTGCGGGCATTCGATGGCCGGCGGCGGGGCCAAGGTCAGCGGGATGGGCCCGTCATTTGCCTTTCGCGATTGCCCGGTGGGCGGGGCGATGCCGTAGTCGCGGAGGTTTTGCTTGCCCCGCTCGGTAATCCAGTCGGTGGTCCACGCCGGATCCAGGACGAGGTCGACGCGGGAAGAGCTATATCCCGCCTCTTCCAAGGCCCGGACGATATCGGTCGTGATGTGCTCCATCGCCGGGCAGCCCGAGTAGGTCGGGGTGATAGTGACGACGGCGGTCTCGCCCTCTAAGGTCGCTGCCCGCAGGATGCCCAGGTCGGCGATAGAAATGACTGGGATTTCCGGGTCCGGGACCTGGGCAGCCACGTCCCAAACCCGGGCGGCTTCCGGATCCGCGGGCCGCAGAGGGTGCGCCGGCTGGTTGGTGGGGGTCTGGCTAGCCATCACTGTCACCTCCCGCTACCAGGTAGCGCCCGGGTGCTTCCGGGCCAGGGACTGCATCTCCGCCAGGATGAAGCCGCGGTATTCCGAAAAGCAGCCGGTTCGCTGGCCGGAGCGTGCCTGCTTGACCTGCGGCACCTCAAGGCCGGCCTTGTCCAGCACGTACGCGATCCGCTCGTCGAACTGCGGGCGCAGGCTGGACGGGAGCACCGCGATGGATCGCTCCGCCAGCTTCTCGTGCACCGGCAAGTCCTCGAAGAGCTCGTCGAGGTAGGGCCACATGTGCTCCAGGCCCGCAGTCAGTCGGCGCTTGGACTCTTCAGTCCCGAGGCCGAGACGCAGCACCCATTGGTTGGCGTGGTCGACGTGGTATTCAACCTCCTTGATCGCCTTCGCCGCGATGGCAGCCAGCGTCTGGTCGGCCGACTCCAGCAGGGCGGTGTACAGCCCGTATTGGTAGTAGGAAAAGAGGAGCTGGCGAGCGATAGTGTGGCCGAAGTCGCCGTTTTCCTGCTCCACGAGACGGCAAGAGCAGAACTCCTCTTCGTCGCGGAAGTAGGCGAGATCGTCCTCGGTCTTGTCAAAGGCGGTTCCGGCGTAGGAGAGCAAGAAGCGGGCGTGCCCGATAAGGTCCAGGGCGATATTGCCCAGCGCAATGTCTTCTTCCATCTCCGGGGCGCGGGAGATCCACCAGCCCAGGCGTTGGGCCAGGATGAGAGCGTCGTCGCCCAGCGTGATGGCGTAGTTGGCCACGTCCTGGTCGGCGGTAGCGCCGGAGGCCACAATGTCTTCTGCGGTAATACCGTCACCCTGCGATTGCTTGGTGGCGGAGTCCGCGGCAGCGAATCCACTCACAGGTGCGGCACCCCCTCAGACTTGTCGTAGTAGGTGGCGTGGCGGTAGTTCTTGCCCTGCGGCGACTCGAAATAGCCGCCCTTGGAGTCCGGATCCGACGAGGCGATAGCTTCCGAGGGGACAACCCACACGGATGTGCCCTCGTTGCGGCGGGTGTAGAGGTCGCGCGCGTTGCGCAGCGCCATCGTCGCGTCCGGGGCGTGCAAAGAGCCGGCGTGGACGTGGGAAAGGCCGCGGGAAGAGCGCACAAACACTTCCCACATGGGCCACTCGTTTCCCTGGTTAGCGGTCATGGGGTGGATACTCCTTAATTCCTAGTTGCTCACTGCGCCCGGGCGCTAGGCCGAAAGCGCCGAGTCGGTGTGGTGGTACTTCTCCGCGTAGGCAGCGGCGGCCTCGCGGACCCAGGCGCCCTCGTCGTGGGCCTGGTTGCGGCGCTGCAGGCGCTGCTCGTTGCAGGGCCCGTTGCCCTTGATGACGGACTTGAACTCGTCCCAGTCCAGTTCGCCGAAGTCGTAGTGGCCGCGCTCCTCGTTCCACTTCAGGTCCGGGTCCTCGAAGTGCAGCCCCAGGGCTTCTGCCTGCGGGACGATCATGTCCACGAAGCGCTGGCGCAGCTCGTCGTTGGAGAAGCGCTTGATGTTCCAGGCCATCGACTGCTTGCTGTTGGGGGAGTCATCATCCGGCGGGCCGAACATCTGCAGGGCCGGGCCGTAGAAACGGTTGATGGCTTCCTGGGCCATCTGCTTTTGGGCCTCGGTGCCGTGCGCGAGCTCGTAGAGGATCTCCCAGCCTTGGCGCTGGTGGAAGGATTCCTCCTTGCAGATACGCACCATCGCGCGGCCATAAGGCGCATACGAAGCGCGGCACAGCGGCACCTGGTTGCAAATGGCCGCACCGTCGACCAGCCAGCCGATAGCGCCGATATCCGCCCAGGTACGGGCCGGGTAGTTGAAGATGGACGAGTACTTGGCACGACCGTCTAGCAGCTGGTCAACCAGCTCATCGCGGGGAGTACCGAGGGTCTCGGCGGCGGAGTACAGGTAGAGGCCGTGGCCGGCCTCGTCCTGGACCTTGGCCATCAGGATGGCCTTGCGCTTCAAGGAAGGAGCGCGGGTGATCCAGTTGGCCTCCGGCTGCATGCCGATGATTTCGGAGTGCGCGTGCTGGGAGATCTGGCGGGTCAGGGTCTTGCGGTAGGCCTCGGGCATCCAGTCGGTGGGCTCGATGCGGGAGTCCTCCGCGATGATCTCATCGAAGCGTTGCTGGGCCTGGGCGACGTCGAATTCCGCGTCAGCGGCGCCATCGATTGCGGTTAATGCCTGGTCACGGTTAGTCATGGTGGGTTTCCTCCTCGGGTGGGGAGAGTGTCAGTAGCAGGATTACCTACTGAATGGTTGGTCAGTATATGAGAAAATGTGACCTACGTCAATAGCAAGTGTGATCTAGGTGGCAATTAACGGGCCGTCATTGTGGCCCCGCGATAATCGCCTCGCGGCCTAGCTCCGCTTCTCCGGCTTGCCAGGGAGGACCCGGTACGTGCCGCGAAACTCGGCGATGTCCCGGCCGTCGGCGCGCAGCGTGACGTCCACGATCCCGTTTCGGCCCCAGGACTGACGCGTCGTGGCCACGCCTTCGACCCGCTGTCCGGAAAAGCCCGGCGCGAGGTAGTGGATGGAATTGTGCGCCGCCACGGCGACGTCGCCGTAGGAGTTGCAGGCGCCGGCGAACAGGGAATCGGCGAAGGCGTAGAGAAAACCGCCCTGGCAGGTGTCATGCCCGTTGCACATCTCGGGGCGCACGGTGAATTCACCCGCGCAGTGCCCCAGGTCAAGCTCGGTGATGGTCACCCCCAGAAAGGCGGTCGCGCGGTCGCTTTCGAACATCTCGCGGACGTGCACGAACTCCGGGCTCGCGGCTACGCCGGGCGCTAGCACGGGAGCGGGCGCAACTGCCTCGGTCGACATTTCCTCCGCGGCAGTAGAGCGGGAGGGGGTGGAGTTATTGGCTGACATTTCTACTCTCCTTGGGAGTTATTTGGCCAGCGCAAAGAGAAAACTTCCGGGTGTGGGTGACACATACTATAACCGCTGCGACTAAGTCGTGCTTGAATGGAATGCGTGACTGACACGAGTACCGACACCCACCGCGGCCGCCCTGGCTACTCACGCGCCGACGTAATCCGCGCCGCCATCAAGGCGTTCAACACCCGCGGCTACGAGGCGACGTCCATGGGAGTTGTGGCAAACGACCTGGGAATTTCCAAGTCCGCCCTGTACCACCACATCTCCTCCAAGGAAGAGATTCTCGAGGAGACCGTTTCCCGCGCCATGGGGCAGCTCGAGGACGTGGTCGCCGAGGCCCAGGCTGCCGACGCCACCCCGGCCGAGCAGATCGCCATGCTGGTCCGCGGGTCCGTGCACGTTCTGTGCAGCGATCCCGAATCCGTGGCGCTGCTTCTGCGCCTGCGCGGTAACTCCGAAGTCGAGGAACGCGCACTCGAACGCCGCCGCGCGCTTACCCGGTCGGTCATCCCGATGGTCAAGCAGGCCCAAGAGACCGGGGATATCCGCAACGACCTCGAAGCGGCCACCCTAACCCGCCTCGCCTTCGGCATGGTCAACTCCGTGTCCGACTGGTACGAACCCGGCGGGAAATTCGGCGCAGAGGACATCGCCAACAGCGTGGAACGCCTGCTCTTCGGCGGTCTTTCACCGCGCTAAGCTCGCCAAAACACCAGGTCGGGGATTGTTGAACAACATTGACCGAAACAACAATTTCCCCAAAATGTGTTGCCACTCACTAAAATCGCCTGTATTCTACCTCACAAGACTTAACTGACCGATTGTTAAGTCAGGAATTAATCGCTCGCCGCTCCCGCGGCACCCATGACTTCCAACCCAATAGGCGCATTCGAGAAGACGCCAGGTGTGGGCCTGCACGTTTCCCGAAGTGAAAGGCACTGCTGTGACTGCAACTTTTGATATTTTCTCCGACAACTATGGCCCCCAAATGGGCATTGAATACGCCTCGCGAGACGAAATCATCGCCCTCCAGACTGAGCGCGCTCGCAACGAGCTCCGCCACGCGTATTACAACGTTCCCCACTACCGCCGAGCCTTCGATGAACTCGGCGTCCACCCCGACGATTTCAAGGAGCTCGCCGACTTCGCGAAGTTCCCGTTCACGGACAAGGAGACGCTGCGCAACGAGTACCCCTTCGGCATGTTCGCGGTGGGGCAGAAGCAGATCGCTCGTATCCACGCCTCCTCCGGGACCACCGGCCGCCCGACGGTGGTTGGCTACACCGACAACGACATCCGCATCTGGTCTGACCTGATGGCCCGCTCCCTGCGGGCCGGCGGTCTGCGCCCGAGCGACAAGGTGCAGATCACCTTCGGCTACGGGCTCTTCACCGGCGGCCTGGGCGCGCATTACGGCGTGGAGGCCCTCGGCGCCACCGCCATCCCAACCTCCGGCGGCCAGACCGAACGCCAGATCCAGCTCATCAAGGACTTCGAGCCGGACGCCATCCTCGGCACCCCCTCCTACGTCCTCAACCTCCTGGACCGTATGCGCAAGGAGGGCATCGACCCGCGGGAGACCTCCCTGCGCACCGGCGTCTTCGGCTCCGAGCCGTGGACCGAGGGCATGCGCCGCGAGCTGGAGGAAGGCTTCGGCATCGACGCCACCGACATCTACGGCCTGTCCGAGGTCATGGGCCCTGGCGTGGCGCAGGAGTGCATCGAGACCAAGGACGGTCTGACCGTCTGGGAGGATCACTTCTACCCGGAGATCATCGACCCGGAGACCCTGCAGCCGCTCCCGGATGGCGAGTACGGCGAGCTGGTCATTTCCTCCCTGACCAAGGAAGCCTTCCCGATCATCCGCTACCGCACGCATGATCTGACCCGCATCCTGCCGGGCACGGCGCGTTCGATGCGCCGCCTGGACCGCATCTCCGCCCGCAACGACGACATGATCATCCTGCGCGGCGTGAACTGCTTCCCGTCGCAGTTCGAGGAAATCATCACCGAAGACCGCAACCTGCGCCCCCGTTACCAGTGCGTGCTGAGCAAGCGCGGCCGCATGGACCACCTGACCCTGGTCGTCCAGCACGCCGAAAACCTGAGCCGCGACGACCTCGACGCCTCCGAGCGCCAGCTGCGCAAGCAGATCAAGGACCGGATTGGCGTCACCGTCGAAATCCAGCTGGTCGAGCACTTCGATTCCGGCGACGGCAAGGCCAAGCGCCTGGTCGACAACCGCAACAAGTAAGCCTGGTTCCCGACCTACCTGAAGCACAGAACAAGAGCCGCGCGAACGCTGAACATCTCAGCGCCGCGCGGCTCTTGGCGTGCCGGCTAGTTAAGGGCCTAGCCAAAGATACGGTCGAAGAAGTTCTTGACCGGCTTCATCATCAGGTGCGGTACATACTTCCAGACTGCCCAGCTGCCCAAGCCAAGCGCACCCAGCACGGCCGCGACCAGGCTAAAGCCCCAGAAGACGTTGGAAGAGCCCTGCGAGCTAGCGGAGCTACCGTTGCTGCTGCTCGAGCTACCGGAGCTGCCATTGCTGCTGCCGCTGCTGCCTTCCTTGTTCGGTTCCTTGCTCGGCTTCGCCGGTTCAGACGGCTTGCTCGGCTTCGAAGGCTCTTCAGTCTCGCCCGGCTTACCCGGCTCGGTCGGCTCAGCTGGCTTCGTAGTCTCAGCCGGCTCGGACGGCTTGTTCGGCTCGGTGGACTCTTCCGGTTCGCTCGGCTCGGTGGTCGGCTCTTCAGAAGGCTCGGTCGACGGTTCGGTAGACGGTTCCTCAGAAAGCTCGGTCGACGGTTCGGTGGTCGGCTCCTTGGAGGGCTCCGTCGACGGCTCGGTCGACGGCTCTTCGGTCGGTTCCGGCTGCTCCTCGCGCGGATCGACCAGGGCGCGGTCGCGGTTTTCCAGGGTGACGCGGTCGACGAGTGCGCCGGTGGGCTCGTCGTAGGTGGTCAGGCGCAGTTGCTCGCCGGTCACGTCCACCCGCAGGTAATCCGGGGTGTAGTCCTGGCGCCCGTAGGCGGTGGAGTCGTGCACCAGTTCCTGCGGGACGTGTTCCATGCGGGCGTTCGGCTGCTTTTCGCCGTTGACGTCCTGGAAATCGTAGAACTTGCCGCCGCCGGCGCTGGTGGTGGTCAGGTAAAGGACCTCGTTGTCGTTCGGGGAAAGCTTGTCATTGCGCTTGCCCAAGCCCTCAGAGACCGGCTCATGGCCGTTCATCAGGTGGGTGCGGGTGTAGATGTGGTCGTGGCCCGACAGGACCACGTCGACGCCGAGCTCAGAGAAGGTATCCGCCAGGCCGTCGCGCAGGCGTCCGACATCGGAGTCGGTGTAGTGGGTGGCCTGCGAGTACAGGGAGTGGCGCATACCCACGATTACCCACTCGTTGAAGGCGCCCCGGTTGTCGATGGTGTCCTTGAGGAAGCGCTTGTGGCGCTCAATGTCGTCCTCTTGGCTTGCGTTGGAGTCCAGGTTGATGAAGAGCACGTTGTTGCGCTCAAACCAGGAGTTGCGCAGGTCCGGGGCCTGGTTGGGGTTGATGAAGTGCTCGTCGTAGTCACCAAAAGCAATCGCGGAGGGGTAACCCTCGTGGTTGCCCGGGATAGCGCTGAGCGGGATCTGCCGGATGACATCCGGGCTAAAGAAGCCGTCGTACTGAGCCAGGGGAGCGCCCCAGCCCTCAATCTGGTCGCCCAGGGACCAGATGAGCCGCGAATCCGGAACGTCACCGATGGCCTTGTTGATGGTCTTATTCCACTGCTCGGTTTGTTCCTCGATCTTCGCGCCCACGCCGATCTGCGCGTCGCTAATCGTGACGAAGGACCAGTCATCACCGTAGGAACCGGTGTTGAACGTGTGCGGGGCGGACCAGCCGCCCTCGTCGGAGCCCACCACGTAGGTGTACTCGGTGTTCTCCGCCAGGCCGGTAGCCGTAGCGTAGTTGGACAGGTAGAGGATGCGGCCGGCGTCCTTCTCCTTGGCGTCGAATTCCTTCGCCTGGTCTTCCTGCCCGGTCGGGTAGACCTTGAGCTTTTCCTCACCCTTGTGGTTGGTGCGCCAGGAGACGATGACGGAGGTTTCATCCGCGCCCGGCTGCAGGACCTGGCGGAAAATCGGGGACTCCTGCGCCTGCGCGGCGGTCGGGACGACGGCGCCGGAGGCTAGGGTGACAGACAAAGCGCAACCAAGCGCCACGAATGAGCGGTTGAGGCGAGCTTTAATCATGAGCTTCTTCCTGGTCAGACGGTCCTACCGCGGGGCCGGATGACACTGCAGTTATTCATTGGTGTCGGGGCTGCAGTGCCAAGTGATCCGTGCGGCAGAACCAAAAGCAGAGTGGTGGGCGAGTTGTTTTACAGCTTTAGAGCCGGGCGGTCACGAGGGAAAATCTTCGGTCGCCCGCGTAAACCACCCGGCTTGAGCAAAACGTTAGGCATATGGAAACAAATACAGGTAAATGCCAGGTTAAAGTCAGGTTGCTCAGAAAATAACTTCTACTTAAAACTTGACAACCAGCACTTATTCCCGCAGCGAGGGACCCTGGACTGGGCTAGTTTGACAGCCATGAAGACGACTCGTTTCTCCCGCCGCACGGCCCTGACCGCTGCCTCCCTTACCGCAGCCGGCATCGCCGCGGCCCCCGCCTTTGCCCAAGACCAGCCCACCTCCCCGTTGGATATTTATAACCAAGATTCCGGTGCCAGCCTGCCGTTCTTGCACGGCGTGGCCAGCGGCGGCCCGTTGCCGAGCTCCGTGGTGTTGTGGACCCGCGTTACCCCGGATCGTGACTCGCTGCCCGGCTCCGGCCTGGGCGAGCCCACCCGCGTCGACTGGGAGGTGTCTACCAGCCCCGAGTTCGGCGACATCGTCGCCCGCGGCACGGAGACCACCAGCCCGGATAGCGACCACACCATCCACGCGGAGCCGCACGACCTGAGCCCGGCCACCGAGTATTACTACCGCTTCCGCGTTGCCGACGGCCCGCACGCCGGGGCCGAGTCCCCGGTGGGCCGCACCAAGACCGCACCCGCCCACGGGGACAGCCCGGACCAGCTGACCTTCGCCGTGGCATCGTGCGCGAACTACAAATCCGGCTTCTTCTGCGCCTACCGCGACATGGCCAAGCGCGGCTGGTCTGGCGAGCTCGACCTCGTCGTCTTCCTCGGCGATTACATCTACGAATACGGCACGGGCGAGTACGTGGGCAAGTCCGGCATCGCCCGCCCGCACCACCCGACGTGGGAGATCACCACCCTCGAGGACTACCGCATGCGCTACGGCCGGTACCGCACTGATGCCCACCTGCAGGCCGCGCACGCCTCCGCCCCGTGGGTCGTGACCTGGGATGACCACGAGTCCGCAAACAACGCCTGGCGCGAGGGCGCGGAAAACCACACCGACGGCTTCGCCGAGGGCCAGTGGGCCAGCCGCCGCGACCAGGCCCTGCAGGCCTACTTCGAGTGGATGCCGCTGCGCAAGGCCGGCACCTCGAAGGAAGGCCACCTCTACCGCAGCTTCCAGTTCGGCGACCTCATGGAGCTGACGCTGATGGACCTGCGCAGCTACCGCGACGCGGAGACCACCTCCGCCAACTTCGCCAGCCCGGACCGCACCATGCTCGGCAGCGAGCAGTTCGCCTGGCTGACCGATGTCGTGGAGACCTCCCCGGCGCGCTGGATGGTGCTGGGCAACTCGGTCATGATGTCGCCCATGCGCTTGCTGACCATGCCGGGCAACCGCGAGGCCGAAGAAGCAATCCAGGCGATGAAGGCCTCCCGCTCCGGTATCGCGCTTAACTCCGACCAGTGGGACGGCTACACCCACGACCGCGACAAGCTGCTCGAGCTTTTAGGGAAGCGCGGCCGCCACAACTTCTTCGTCACCGGCGATATCCACTCCGAGTGGGCCAACTCCATCTACACCGGTGACAAGGAGGTCGCCTGCGAGATGGTGACCACGTCCATCTCCGCGCCGAACGTCGACGAAATCCTGACTGAGTACACGGGCATCTACCACGCGGAGGACAAATCGACCTCCGTGCTGGTGGAAAGCGCCATCAAGGACGCGAACCCCAACGTCAACCACCTCGACTACGACGCCCACGGCTACGCGGTCGCGCAGCTGCGCGCCGACGACGTAGAGATGCGCTACTACCGCGTCTCAGACGTCGAGGACCCCGAAGCCAGCGTCTCCCTGCACACCACCCGCACCTGGCGCGTGGACGGCGGCTTCGACCCCTCGGACGGCGAATAGGCAGGTCACAGGGTTTCGGGTAGGGCCGAGGCGTACAGCAACCGTTCAGGAAGCTCTCGGTTTACTGCCCCGAAAACCCCACGGCTTTGGCACCCGGGCGGCTTAGTCTCGAGTTCATGACATCGCACAGACTCCGCACGAAAGTGGCCGCCCTCCTGGCCGCCACCGCCCTGACCATCCCGCTCGCCGCCTGCTCCACAGGCACCGGCTCGGCTAACGATGCCACCGCCGCGAGCTCCAGCTCGGCAAGCACCAGCACCGCGTCCACCACCACCTCCAGTTCCTCTAGCGAGACCACCGCGGCCACCGCCCAGGCCGTCCAAGAGTTCTTGGACACGCTAAGCGACGAGCAAAAGGAAGCGGTCCAGCTCAGCATGGACGACGACTCCCGCTCAACCGCCTGGTCCAACTTCCCGGTAACCTTCGTGGAACGCAATGGGCTCAACCTCAACGACCTCAACGACGAACAGCGCGCCGCGGCGTTGAAAGTGCTCGAAACCCTGCTATCCGAAAGCGCCTATGAGCGGGTCGTCGCCATCATGGAGGGCGACCAGTACCTCCTGGACAACTCGTCTTCGACGGAAGACTCCTTGGGGCAGTACTACTTCACGCTGTACGGCACCCCGAGTGAATCCGGCGAGTGGGCGCTGCAGTTCGGCGGCCACCACCTGGGCCTAAACGCCACGTTCAGCGACGGTTCCATCACCTTCGCGCCCACCCACTTCGGCGCCCAGCCGGCTGTCTACACCAACGACGCGGGCGAAGAGGTGCAGCCGATGAGCAACATCTACGAGGCCGCCTTTGCCTTCTACGACTCACTCACCGATGAGCAGAAGGAGCAGCTCTACCAGGGCGAGGAAGTAAAGAACCTCAGCTGCGCCCCGGGCAGCACCTGCGACTACGACACGGGTACCGGGCTAAAAGGCGCGGATCTCAACGACGAGCAGAAGGAGCTCCTTCTCGAGCTCATCGCGCAATGGACCACACTCTCCGACGAGTCCACCAACGAGACCACGCTGAGTGCTATCCGGGATACCTTGGACGAGACGTATATCAACTGGTCCGGTGCCACCACCTACGACATGACCCAGGGCGAGGGCATCTACTTCCAGATTTCCGGACCGAGCGCCTACATCGAATTCGCCAACCAGCAGGGCTCTGCCGGCGCGGATGTCGACGGGGTGACCACCTCCGGCTGGGGCCATATCCACACCATCTACCGCGATCCCCAGAACGACTATGCCGGCACGACCACTCAGCAGGAGGGCTCCGGACCGGGTGCCGAAGGCGGCCCCGGTGGGGGAAAGGACCCGACGGCCTAGCCGCCGGCACCCCGCCCGGCGCGGCGCAGGCTGACAGCACCCCGCCGGACCACCGAACCCAAAATGGCGCCGAAGCCTAGAACGGGCCGTTAGGTTGCCGGGTAGACCATCGGCCGGCTGATCCTCAGCCCGACGGCGTCGCCGACCTTGGGGTGGTGCTCAAGGCCCGTGGGGTCCTGCATGGCGGGCGCCACGTTGCGCTGCGGTGAATTATCTCTCGGCAGGTTTTGGCCTTTAGCCGTTGATGATGTGCGGGTAGGCTAGGCCCTTCAGCCCCTCCGCGCCGAATTCCACCCCGTAGCCGGAGGACTTAATGCCGCCGAAGGGCACGCGGGGATCCACCCCGCCGTGGCCGTTGATCCACGTGGTTCCGGCCTCCAGCCGGGCGGCCACGCGACGCGCGCGCTCGCGGTCGCTGGACCACACCGACGAGCCCAGCCCGACATCCAGCTTGTTCGCCTGCTCGATGGCCCACTCCTCGTCCTCGTAGGCGATGATCGGCAGCACGGGGCCGAACTGCTCTTCCACCACGAGCGGGTTATCCGGGTCGATGTCCCCGACCAACGTGGTGGGGTAGAAGTAGCCCGGCGCGTCGTAGTCCGGCTCACCGCCGAGTAGCACCGTGGCGCCGCCCTTCTTCGCCTCCTTGACCAAGCGGTCGACGATCTCGAATTGCTGCTTGTTCTGCAGTGGGCCGAGGACGTTGTCATCCTCGAGACCAACGCCCATGGGGGAATTCTTCGCTACTTCGATCAGCGCCGCGACCACGTCGTCGTATTGTGCCGCCGGCACGTAGAGGCGCTTCATCGCCGCGCAGGTCTGGCCGGTGTTGATGAACGCGCCCCAGAAGAGATCCCCGGCGATAGCGTCGATGTCCGCGTCATCCAGGACGATGCCGGCGTCGTTACCGCCCAGCTCCAGCGTCAGGCGCGTCAGGTTGGCCGCGGAGGATTCCACGATCTTGCGCCCCGTGGCGGTCGAGCCGGTGAACATGATCTTGTCGATCCCCGCGTGGGTGGACATCGCCGCGCCGACTTCGCCGTCGCCGGTGACCACCTGGAGGACGCCATCGGGCAGCACATCGTTCATGATCTTCATCAACGCCAGCACGGACAGCGGCGTGTATTCGGAAGGCTTCACAACAACCACGTTGCCCATCCGCAGTGCCGGGGCGACCTGCCAGACGGTGATCATCATGGGCCAGTTCCACGGGCCGATAGCTCCCACCACGCCCAGGGGGCGGTAGTGCACGGTGGCCGTGATGTCGTCATCCACCGCGGTGTAGTCCGGGGATTCGAACGACGCCGTGGCGCGCAGCCACGCGGAACAGGCACCGACTTCAAAGCGCGCGTTCGGGCCGTTGAGCGGCTTGCCCTGCTCGCGGGATAGCAGCTCCGCGAGCGCCTCCGCGTGTTCCTCGATGACGTCGGCCGCCTTGAGCAAAAGGTCGCAGCGGGCGGCATCCCCTAGCCGGTCGAAGTCTTTCTGCGCCGCGCGGGCCTTATTCACCGCGACGTCGACGTCGTCCACGGTTCCGACGGGCGCGACGCCGACGACTTCTTCGGTCGCCGGGTTAATGATTTCGCGCCCCGTGCCCGAGTCGACGTGGGGGAGCAGGTCTGCGTAGTTGTGCACTGTGGTCACGAGAACTCCTGGGAGAGGATCGGAGGGTCAAGAACTTGGCCTCCAGTATTGCACAGGTCACACATCCATGGTTTCACGTGAAACCATGAGGTTAATTGGCGGTACCTTCCAGGCCCTGCCGGGCTTCCGCCGAGGCGCCCGGGACGCGCATCTCGAATTTCTCGCGGACTACCGTGTAGTCGAAGTAGCCCATGCGGGCGATCGGCTCGGCCTTGAGGATATCGAGCAACCCATCCTCGGTCAGGTAATCGTCATCGATGTGAATCTTTTCGACCCGCGCGAATACGACGTCGATGCTGCCCTGGTTGGAGTTCCCCATGAGCCGTTGCGTGGACAGGTAGCGGCACTCGAAGTGGACCGGGGATTCCTTGACCATAGGGATGGGGTAGTTGTCTGCGTAGACCTTGGTGACATCGAGGTGGTCCCACTCGCTCTCGTTCGCCTCGAGCGCCATCGCGGACTTGTTGACCTCTTCGCGGAGGGGATAGGTAGCCATGTTCCAGACGAACCATCCGGTGCGCTCAGCGTTAATGACCGTGTCCTTGCGACGCCCGTCGGGGTAGTGGTTCGCGGAGAACATCACCATCGGAGGGTCAAAGGTCAGGTTCTGCCACTGGCTGTAGGGCGCGATATTCTCCTGGCCGTCTTCGCTCACCGAGGAGAGCCATCCGATGGGGCGAGGCACTGTGCAGCCCTTGAATGGGGAGTGCGGCAGTCCGGAGCTTTCAGTTAACGGGTTGAACTTCATGGAAGAAACCTTCCCTGGTTTGGCGGATGGGGCTGACCGGTTAACGCAAGACTATGCGCACCCGGTGAACCCGGCAAGGACTTTTCTCCCCCGAACGCGAATGTTTCACGTGGAACATTGCATTTCGCAAGTCGCGAGGAGGATTCCGTTAGCCCCGCTGCGCCTCGCGCAGGGTTTAACGATAATTCCCTTATTGCCGCCTATCGACCCCCTAAGCACCCGTAAAATACGAATCCCAACAACGAAAATTGGAGATCCACTTTGAGCGTCGTCAATAGAATAGTTTTGCTGATAACAGCCGCCCTGGCTCTTTTGTGTACTTGCTTAGGCACGGCCGCGATAGTTTCCACCGTCGCCCCTTGGCTCACCGACGTCACCGGCACTCCGCGGGCCGGAATACCTTATTCCGTCTGCTTTACAGTCTGCGGGCTAAGTTTCGCAGTCTTTCTTGGCATTTGCACCTGGTTCTGCCTCACCCGGGGCGGGCGATCGCAGGCCGTGTTCTTGCTCCGCTCCCTAATCGCCGTGATCATCTTGTGGATGGTAGCGGCAGTAGCCTGCAGCGTCTGGTTCACCATTGAGGTCGACGACTTCGGCTACCCAGGAATCTTGGGAGTTCTGACCGCGCTGTCCATCGGTACCCTGATGGTCGCCGCCCTGCGTCGGGTCAAAGCGAGCATCGATTCGCGAGCCTAGGGGCCGGCCCGCAGCAGACTTAACCGGGGTGGATATCAACTATCCACCCCGGTTTTTGCTTACCCAAGGAGCCGGGCTGGGCCCTAGCTAGGCCTGGCTTGCGTAGGGGTCGCGGATTCCCAGGTACTGGACCTCGGTGTACTCCTCGATGCCCTCGGCGCCGCCTTCGCGGCCCAGGCCGGACTGCTTGACACCGCCGAAGGGGGCGGCGGCGTTTGAGATGACGCCGGAATTGAATCCCATCAGGCCGAATTCCAGGCCGTCGGCAAGGCGCCAGAGGCGGTCGGGATCCTCAGAGTAGACGTAGGAGGCAAGACCGTACTCGGTGTCGTTGGCCAGCTCGATGACCTCGGCCTCCGAGCGGAAGGTCATGATGGGGGCGATGGGCCCGAAGATTTCCTCGCGCATCACGCGGGCACGGCTGGAGACGTTACTCAAGACGGTGGGGCGGAAGAAGTAGCCCGGCTTCTTCACGGCGCGCTGATCCGTTTCCACGGTCGCGCCCTTGGAAACGGCGTCCTCGACGAGCTTTTCCAGGTTCTCGAGAGCCTTTTCCTCAATCACCGGACCGCAGGTCGTCTTCTCGTCCAAGCCGTTGCCGATCTTCAGCTGGTCCATCCGCTTGGCCAGCTTGCGGGTGAATTCCTCGGCAACGGATTCGTGGACGAAGAAGCGGTTGGCGGCGGTGCAGGCTTCGCCCATGTTCCGCATCTTGGCGCCCATGGCACCCTCGACGGCCTGGTCGATATCGGCGTCCTCGATGACGATGAACGGGGCGTTGCCGCCGAGCTCCATCGAGGTGCGCAGCACGTTGTGGGAGGCCGACTTGAGCAGCGAGCGGCCGACTGCGGTGGAGCCGGTGAAGGAAACCTTCCGCAGGCGGGCATCGCCAAGCAAGGGGTTGGAAACCGCGGAAGCGGACTGCCCGGAAACCACGTTGAGCACGCCCGCGGGCAGGCCGGCGTCCTCCATGGTCTTGGCGAAGTACTGCGCGGTCAGCGGGGTGAGCTTGGCCGGCTTGAGCACCATTGTGCAGCCGGCGGCCACGGCGGGCGCGACCTTGCGGGTCGCCATGGCCAGCGGGAAGTTCCACGGGGTAATCAGCAGGCAGGGCCCCACCGGCTTGCGGCGGGTAATCATGCGCAGCGTACCCTCCGGCACGGGGGAGGAGTGGCCGTAATCGCGCACGGCTTCCTCGCTAAACCAGCGCAGGTACTCCGCGCCATAGGTAACCTCGCCGCGGGACTCGGCCAGGGGCTTACCCATCTCCAGGGTCATCAAGGTGGCGAAATCTTCCGCGCGCTCGTGGACGAGCTCGAAGGCGCGGCGCAGAATGTCGGCGCGCTCCCGCGGGGACGTTGCGGCCCACTGGTCCTGGACAGAGCACGCGGAGTTCAAAGCCGAAAGGGCGTCCGCCGAGGAGCCGGAGGCCATCGTGGCGATAACTTCCTTAGTGGCGGGGTTTTCCACCTCATAGGTGGAACCGTCGCTAGAGTCGCGCCACTCCCCGCAGATCAACAGACCCTTCGGTACGCGACTGAGAAGCTCTTCCACATTAACTGCCATGTCCCACTCCTAAACTACTAATCGAGGTTCCCTTCTGATCGCCACTCTACACTTGTCTAGAGTAGTGCGGCCCCGATCACACCCTTGGCTGGCGATGAGCCACGGACATTTACCCGCATCCGTATAGTCACTGTGACGTTATTTGCTGTGGCCTGCGGGACGGGAGGGCCGCGCTCGGATCCCGGTTTCGGCGAATGGTGAGCGGGGGAGGACATCCACTAGGGTGGCAACTATGCGGAAGGCGTTACTCATTGGGCTCGGTTGGGTAAGCGTGGCCCTGGCGGCGATCGGGGTGGTGTTGCCCCTGCTGCCGACGACGCCCTTCCTCTTGTTGAGCGCGTTCTGCTTCGCCCGCAGTTCCGAGCGCTTCCACGGCTACCTCTACAACCACCGGGTCTTTGGCGCCTACCTCCGCAACTACGAGTCGGGCCAGATGAGTACCCGCCACAAGGTCCGCACGCTCAGCATCATGTGGATCGGCATCCTCGTTTCCGCCGCGTTAATCAACAAGCCCATCGTCTGGGTAGTCTTCATCATCATCGCCAGTTGCGTGACCGTGCACCTGTGGCGGCTACGGCCGGCGGAGGCCCAGGAGCCCGCCCGGGATGAATAAATCTCCCGATTCGCTCCCACCATCCGGAGTTTCTACGTTAATATAGGTTTCATGAAGCAGAACACACTCAACGCCCAGTGGTGGTGGCTCGCTTAACGTAGCGGACCACCAGCTTCTAGTCATGTCCTAGGTCCGCTTAGCGCGGGCCTAGTGGTGTTTCTGCACCTCTCTTGCTCGCGGTAAAGCTAAATTCCCACCGCTCCCACACCTTCGACCCGCAAGAGAGGTCTTCAATGACGCTAGTAACCGCCAGCCAGACGCTGGCTTTTCACGGCGACACGGCGGCCGTGTTCCAAGAACTCAGCACGCCGCACGACAGCCTGCTGCTGGAATCCGCGGATATTCAATCCAAGGACAGCCTCAACTCCCTGGCCGTCCTCACCGCCGCCGCTAAGATGGTCTGCCAGGACGATGAAGTCACCGCCACCGCCCTCACCGCGGCAGGCCAGGAGATCGTCTCGCGCCTGAAGGAGCAGTTCTCCCACCGTTTAGTAGACGAGTCCGCTGCTCAGGCCACGTTCCGCTTTAGCCGTTCCACGGCCATTGACGAGCGGGAGCGGCTGCGCGAGGAATCAACGGTCTCCGTCCTCCGGGCCCTGCAGGCGGACGCCGGCTACGGCGACGGGATGCTTCCCTTCGTCGCGGGCGGATTCGCCTTCGACTACCTCGCCGGCTTCGAAGAGCTGCCCGCCGTCGCGGACGGCGCCAACACCTACCCGGACTACGAGTTCATAGTGGCCCAGGAGTTGCTGCACGTCGACCACCAGGCGGGCGAAGCTCACCTGCACGTGTTAGGGGTTGATGAGGGCCAGGTCGACCAGCAGCTGGGCGAGCTGGTGCGCCGCGTCGATGGCGCTAGGGATAGCCTACTTCGGGAGCCATCCACGGTGGGGGGGCCCAACACCACCTTCCAGGCGCGAGCGGACCGCACCGACGAGGAGTTCCGGGGCATCGTCGAGCAGATGAAGGAGCACGTCCACGCTGGCGATATCTACCAGGTCGTGCCGGCCCGGGCCTTTAGCATCCCCTGCCCGGACGCGTTTGCCGCATACCGCGAACTGCGCGCGGCGAACCCCTCGCCCTATATGTTCTACGTGCGCGGCAGCGACTACGAGCTCATCGGCGCCTCCCCGGAGTCCAACTTGAAGTACGACCCGGAGACCCACGAGCTGCAGCTCTATCCCATCGCCGGCACTCGCCCCCGCGGGCTGAACCCGGACGGCAGCCTCAACGAGGAGCTGGACGTCCGCAATGAGCTGGACCTGCGCACGGACGCCAAGGAGCTAGCCGAGCACACCATGCTAGTTGACCTGGCCCGCAACGACCTGGCGCGCGTCTGCGTGCCGGGGACCCGGAAGGTCTCCGCCCTGATGCAGGTGGACCGCTACTCCCGTGTGATGCACCTGGTCTCCCGCGTGACGGGCCAGCTGGACGAAGGCCTCGATGCCCTGGACGCCTACCGCGCGTGCATGAACATGGGCACGCTCTCGGGCGCGCCGAAGCTCAAGGCCACGGAGCTGCTGCGCAACGCCGAGGGGACCCGGCGCGGTTCCTACGGCGGGGCAGTGGGCTACCTCCGCGGCGACGGGGTGATGGACAACTGCATTGCCATTCGCTCCGCCTTCATCCGCGGCTCCCGCGCCATCGTCCAGGCCGGCGCCGGGGTGGTGCGGGACTCCTCGCCCCAGGCCGAGGCCGATGAGACCGTCCACAAGGCCTTCGCCGTGCTGAAGGCCATCGCCACCGCCCACCACGCTGAATTGGAGGTTATCCGATGAGCGACAAGCGCCCCACCGTGGCCGTCATCGACAACCATGACTCCTTTGTCTACAACCTGACCGACGCGCTGCGCGCCTACGACGTGCACGTCTTCCGCAACACCGTGGACGTCGACGCGGTCCTTAAGACCCAACCGGACGTCATCTGCCTCTCGCCCGGGCCGGGCCACCCACGCGAGGCGGGCAACCTCATGGAATTCGTCGAGCGCGCCGCCGGCCGCATCCCGCTGCTGGGCATCTGCCTGGGCTTCCAAGCCCTGAGCGAGCACTTCGGCGGCGACGTCGAGCGCTGCGGCCCCGTCCACGGCCAGTCGGTTCCCATGCAGCTGACCGAGGAAGGTATTGCCAGCGAGCTCTTCGCTGGGCTGGGCACCGACACGGACCCGGCGGCCGTGCCGGTCGCGCGCTACCACTCCCTGGGCTGCCGAAAGCTCCCGGAACCGCTGCGGGCCCTGGCCACCACGGAGACCGCCATCGGGCCGGTCGCCATGGCCGCCGATAACGCGGAGGGCACCATCCTGGGCCTGCAGTTCCACCCCGAGTCCATCCTGAGTCCGACCGGCCCGCTCATCCTGGAGCGGTGCATCGCCCGGCTCAGCCCCGACTAGGGCGATGCTAACCCGAAGCAACCACCCCCTAAAGACTTAGAACTATCACTCAAGGAGTCCAGCACATGGCAAACAACGAATCCCGCAAGATTCTGCAGCAGTTCCTCGACAACTACGATCCGACGGTGGAGGAGGCCATGGAGGCCTTCGCCCCCTTGGCGGTCGGCGACTACGACGACATCCAGATCGCGGCACTTCTAACGCACATCCGCACCCGCGGCGAGACCTTCGCGGACGTGGCCGGCGCGGCCAAGGCCTTCCTCAAGGTCGGCTACCCGTTCCCGATCACGGGCGAGGGCCTCATGGACACCGCCGGCACGGGCGGCGACGGCGCCAACACGATCAACATCACCACCGCGGCGTCGCTGGTCGCCGCCGCCGGGGGAGTGAAGATGGTCAAGCACGGCAACCGCTCGGTCTCCTCCAAGTCGGGCTCCGCGGACGTGCTGGAGGCGCTGAATATCCCGCTCGACCTCGACGCCCCGCGCGCCGTGCGCCAGTTCGAGGCCTCCGGCTTCACCTTCCTCTTCGCCCCGGCCTACAACCCGGCCGTCGCGCACGTGCAGCCGGTGCGCAAGGCGCTGGGCGTGTCCACGCTCTTTAACACCATGGGCCCGCTGCTCTCGCCGGCCCGCCCGGAATTCCAGATCATGGGCATCGCCAACCCCGACCAGGGCCAGCTCATCGCCGAGGTCTTTAAGGAGCTCGGCCGCAGCCGCGGCCTGGTGGTCCACGGCGCCGGCACCGACGAGATCGCCACCCACGGCACCACGCTGGTCTGGGAGCTGCGCGACGGGGAGATCACCCACTACGAGATTACGCCGGAGGACATGGGCATCGGCCGCCACCAGCTGGCCGACCTGGTTGGAGGCGAGGGCAAGGACAACGCCGCCGCCATCCGCGCCGTCTTCGCGGGGCAAGGCAGCGAGGCCCACTTCGACGCCATCGCGGCCACCGCGGGCGCCATGTTCTACCTGGACGGCCACGACGAGACCATCGCCGACGGCGTGGCCCGCGCCCAGCAGCTGATTACCTCCGGCGAGGTCAACGCATGGTTGGCCAAGCACGAGGAGGCCAACTATGCCCAGTAATCCCTCTTCTGCGAATCCTTCCGGGGCGCTACCCACGGTGTTGGAAAACATCGTGGCGAACCGCCGGACGCACCTGCCGGAAATCCGCGAGCGCCTCGCCCACGTGGATACCTCCGCGCTGCCGCGCTCCGAGCGCTCGCTCTACGAGTCCCTCAAGGGCACCAACCACTTCATCATGGAGTGCAAGTCCTCCTCGCCGTCGTTGGGGCTCATCCGCTCGGATTACCACCCCGGGGACATGGCCCGCATCTACTCCCGCTACGCCGCGGGCATCTCGGTGCTGTGCGAGCCCGACCACTTCGGCGGCGACTACGACCACCTGCAGACGGTCTCTCTGTCCACGCACCTGCCGGTGCTCTGCAAGGACTTCATCGTCGATCCCATCCAGGTCTACGCCGCCCGCTACTACGGGGCGGACGCCATCCTGCTCATGATGTCGATCGTCAACGACGAGGAGTTCGCGGAGCTCAAGGCGCTCGCGGACGAGCTCGGGCTGGACATACTCACCGAGGCGATCACCCCGGAGGAGGTCCAGCGCGCGGAGAACTTCGGCGTCGACATCATCGGCATCAACAACCGGAACCTCCACGACCTGAGCATCGACCTGAGCCGCACGGAGCGGCTGGCCAGCCTGGTATCCCCGGGCAAGGTGGTGGTCTCCGAGTCCGGCATCCGCGACCACGCCACGGTCCGCCGCCTGGGCGCGCACGCGAACGCCTTCCTGGTCGGCTCCCAGCTGTCCTCGCAGCCGGACGTGGACCGCGCGGCCCGCGAGCTGGTCTACGGCACCCACAAGGTCTGCGGCCTCACCACCCCGGAGCACGCCCAGGCGGCCCGCGCCGCCGGCCCCTGCTACGGCGGCCTGATCTTCGAGGAAGCCAGCCCCCGCAATGTTTCACGTGAAACCGCGGAAAAGATCATCAACGCCGAGCCGGGCCTCCACTACGTGGCTGTCAGCCGCCGCGAGGACAACTTCGCCGAGCTCGCCCTCCCCGGCGTCCACGCCATCCAGGTGCAGGCGCCGTACCAGGGCAGCCTGGACGCCGAGCGGGCGCTCATCGCCAAGGCCCGGGAGCAGGCCGGGGGAGCGGAGGTCTGGCGCGCCGTCGCCATGACCGACCCCGAGCACGCCGCCCTCGCCGAAGACCTCGCCCGCGAGGCGGACCTTCTGGTCCTGGACTCCGGCCACGGCGGCACGGGCCAGTCCTTCCGATGGTCGGATGTGCCCGACGCGGTGAAGGAACGCAGCCTGCTCGCCGGCGGCATCGACCACACCCACCTGGCGGCCGCGCTCGCGGTCGGCACCCGCGGGCTGGACCTGAACTCCGGGCTCGAGGCCCAGCGGGGAGCCAAGGACACCGGGCTCATCGCCCGCGCCTTCCAGGTAATCCGCGCCAACACCGAAGCAACCCCCGTTAACAACTAGACCCACACCAGAACACAGAAGCAGACAAGACACAAGGAGATTCCCATGGCGGAAGTTTCACGTGAAACCAAGAAGACTATCCTCCCGGCCTATTTCGGGGAGTTCGGCGGGCAGTTCGTGCCCGAGTCCCTCATCCCGGCCCTCGACCAGCTCGAGGCCGCCTTCGTCGAGGCGATGGACGACCCGGAGTTCCACAAGGAGCTGGCCGGCTACCTCAAGGACTACCTGGGCCGCCCGACCCCGCTGACCGAGGCGACCAAGCTGGGCGGTAAGGCCCGGATCTTCCTCAAGCGCGAGGACCTCGTCCACGGCGGCGCCCACAAGACCAACCAGGTCATCGGCCAGGCGCTGCTGGCTAAGCGCATGGGCAAGACCCGTATCATCGCGGAGACCGGCGCCGGCCAGCACGGCACGGCGACGGCTCTGGCCTGCGCGCTGCTCGACCTGGAGTGCGTGGTCTACATGGGCGCCAAGGACGTCCAGCGCCAGCAGCCCAACGTCTACCGCATGGAGCTCATGGGCGCGAAGGTCGTCCCGGTCGACACCGGCTCCGGCACCCTGAAGGACGCCGTGAACGAGGCCCTGCGCGATTGGACCGCCACCTTCCACGAGTCCCACTACCTGTTGGGCACCGCGGCGGGCCCGCACCCGTTCCCGACGATCGTGCGCGAATTCCACCGCGTCATCTCCACCGAGGCGAAGGCCCAGATGCTCGAGCGCACCGGCGGCCTACCCGACCTCGTGGTGGCCTGCGTGGGCGGCGGTTCCAACGCCATCGGCATGTTCGCGGACTTCATCGACGAGGAAGGCGTGGAGCTCGTCGGCGCCGAGCCCGGCGGCGAGGGCCTGGACTCCGGCCACCACGGGGCGACGATTAATAACGGCACCGTGGGCATCCTCCACGGCGCCCGCAGCTACCTGATGCGCAACGCGGACGGCCAGGTCGAGGAATCCTATTCCATCTCCGCCGGCCTGGACTACCCGGGCGTCGGCCCGCAGCACGCCTACCTGTCCGCCACCGGCCGCGCGAAGTACGTCGGCATCACCGACGCCGAGGCCCTGCACGCCTTCCAGCTGCTGAGCCAGAAGGAGGGCATCATCCCGGCCCTCGAGTCCTCCCACGCCCTGGCTTACGCACTCAAGCGCAAGGACGAGGACATCACCATCCTCGTCTCCCTGTCCGGTCGCGGCGACAAGGACATCGACCACGTGCGCGCCACCTTGAGCGCCCACCCCGAACTGCAACTGAACCAGGAGGACTAACCATGACCGACAACCGCTACGAAAAGATGTTTTCCGCCCTCGCGGAGCGCAACGAAGGCGCCTTCGTGCCCTTCATTATGCTCAGCGACCCGAACGCCGAGGACTGCCTCGCCACCATCCGCACGGTGGTGGGCGCCGGCGCCGACGCGCTCGAGCTAGGCGTGCCGTTCTCCGACCCGGTCGCCGATGGCCCGACCATCCAGGCCTCCCACATCCGCGCCCTCGACGGCGGCGCCACGGTGGATCAGGCCCTGGAAATCATCCGCACCGTCCGCGCCGAATTCCCCGAGCTGCCCATCGGCATGCTCATCTACGGCAACGTCGCCTTCACCCGCGGCCGCGACAAGTTCTACACGGAGTTCCACGACGCCGGCGTGGATTCCATTCTCCTGCCGGACGTTCCGGTGCGAGAGGGCGAGCCCTTTGCCGAGTCCGCGAAGAAGGCCGGCATCGATCCGATCTTCATCGCCCCGGCCCGCGCTACCGATGCCACCCTGGCCGGCGTGGCGGCCCTGTCCGAGGGCTATATATACGCCATCTCCCGCGACGGCGTGACCGGTACCGAACGCTCCTCCGAGACACTGGGCCTCGAGGAGGTCGTGAACAACGTCGCTCGCCACGACGGCCCGCCGGTCCTGCTCGGCTTCGGCATCTCCCAGCCCGAGCACGTCCGGGACGCCATCGCCGCCGGGGCCTCCGGCGCCATCACCGGCTCCGCCATCACCCAGATCATCAACGAATACGTCGAGCGCACCGATCCGGACGACGAGCACTCGCCGGCCCGCGTGACCGACCGAGCAGCACTCGATGCCAAACTTAACGAGTACGTCTCCGCGATGAAGGCGGCCACCCGCCGCTAGGAACTGGCCCGCCGTACTGGCAAGGCAGTACTGGCAAGAAGGCACAAAAAGACCGCCGGCCCGAAAAGGACCGGCGGTCTTGTCATTTCTTAGTCGCTACTACTTCTGATTGGCCGGGCAACACCATTGGCATCGTCACCAGAAGACGGGGCAGGAGACTTCCCGCCCGCGCTCTTTGCCGGGCGGGCCGGCCACCAGAAGCGCTCGCCCAGCAGCTGCACCACCGCGGGCACGACCAGGGTTCGCACGATGAGGGTGTCCAGCAGCACGCCAATGCACACGATGACGCCGATCTGGGCCAGCACCACCAGCGGCAGGACGCCCAGGGCGGCGAAGACCGCGGCCAGCAGGACACCGGCCGAGGTGATAACCCCGCCGGTCGCGGCCAAGGCGGTGTAGATACCGGACGCCGTCCCCTCCCGGGCGGAGTCCTCGCGGGCGCGTGTGACCAAGAAGATCGTGTAATCCACGCCTAGGGCGACGAGGAAGACAAAGGCGTAGAGCGGGGTGGTGGAATCGAAATTGTTGAAGCCCAGCACGTAGTGGGAGACCCACCAGCCCAGGCCCAGCGCCGCGATATTGGTCAGCAGGACCGAGGCAATCATGATGGCCGGGGCCACCAAGGCCCGCAGCATGACCACGAGGGCGGCGAAGATCAGCACCAGCACGAGGGGGAAGATGAGCTGCCGGTCCTCGGCCGCTGCGGTCTCCGCGTCGGCGAGCTCCGCGTCCGGGCCGCCCACGAGCGCCCCATCCAGCTCGCCGCGCAACTCCGCGAAGTCGGCACCGCTGACCTGCAGGAGGGTCCAGCCGTCGACGCTGCCTTGTTCGCGGCCGTTCGCACCCAGCTGCTCAAGCTGCTCCTGCGTGCGGTCCACGTCCTGGGTGGCCACCACCGGTGGGGTGGCCGACTGATCCGGGAAGTCGCGGCTGAGTTCTTCCGCGGCGGTGATGGACTCCGGGGTGTCGATGAATTGCTCGGACTGGATCAGCCCGGTGTTGGTCTGGAAATAGCCGGTGCAGCAGAGGCCGAGCACCAGCAGGGCCACGGCCACGACCTTGCGCGGGCGCTGGTTAACCCAGGAGCCGACCTTCGCCCAGACGCCGTGGTTGGGGGTGTCGCCCTCCCGGGGGATGCGCGGCCAGAAGATCCACCGGCCGAACAGGGCCAGGAATCCGGGTAGGGCGAAAAGCGCGAAGAGCCAAGCGATCGAGATGCCGACGATGGCGGCCGCGCCCAGGCCCTGGGTGGTCGGCACCGAGGACAACAGCAGGCAGGCCACGCCCACGATGACGGTGGCCGCCGAGGCGGAGACCGTTTTGGCGGTCGGGGTCCACGCCCGCGCCATCGCGGTGAAGCGGTCCGCGGTCCCGGTCAGCTCGTCGCGGTAGCGGGAAATGAGCAGCAGCGCGTAGTTCGTGCCCGCGCCGAAGACGAGCACCGACAGGATGCCGGCCGTGGACTCGTTCCAGGACAGGCCGAAGGCGTCCAGCACATAGGTAAACGCGGTGGCTGCGGTGCGGTCGGCGACGCCGATAACGGCCAGCGGCAGGATCCACAGGATGGGGGAGCGGTACGTCACGATGAGCAGGAAGGCGACGATGGCCGTGGTGACGCCCAGCAGCAGGAAGTTCGCGCCCTCGAAGACGCCGGCGAGATCCGCCTGGATAGCGGCGGGGCCGGTGGCTTGGGCGGAAACGCCCGCGGGCATCTCCGCGTTAATATCCGCGCGGAGCTTCTCGACCTCCTCGGCGTTTTCCGAGGCGGTGCCCGCATTCACAGTGACGGGCAGCAGGGCGGCGGTGCCGTCCTCGCTGGGGATGAGCGCCTCACCCCACTGGGAGGTCACTTCCTTAAGGGCGGGCAGGTCCAGCGGCTCCGCGGACTTGAGGTAGACCAGCGCGGTGCTGCCGGACTCGCCCTCAGAGTTTTGAGCCGAGTATTTTTCTTGTAACTCGGCCACCTGGGTGGAATCCATGCCGGACGGCGCGGTGGCCGTGGCGGATTCCGGCTGGTCCACGCCGCCCAGGGCGCTAACGCCCAGGCCCAGGACCAGCAGGACGAGGGAAATCCAACGCAATATGCGTATTCGATGATTGGTCATTTACCCAGCATAACAGCGTTGCCGAGCTGGGCTAGGGGACCCGGACTACGGGCGCTCCTCCTGGGCGACCGGGCGCGCGGCCTCGGCGTCAGCGGGCTCGCCCTCCGCGTTGACCTTGCCGCGGGCGAACTTGTCCACGATCATCGCGATGGCGCCGTCGCCCGTGACGTTGGCCGCGGTGCCGACGGAGTCGACAGCAATGTAGGCGGCGATCATCAGCGCGACGAGGTTGTCGTCGAAGCCCATGTTCTGGCTCAGCAGGCCGACGGCCACCATGACCGCGCCGCCCGGCACGCCCGGGGCGGCAATCATGGTGATAGACAGCAAGAGCATGAAGCCCATGGCCGCGCCCAAGCTGACGTCCATGCCGGTGAGGTAGATGATGGCGAAGGCGTAGAGCATCAGCTTGATCATCGAACCCGCGATGTGGATGGTCGCGCACAGCGGGACCACGAAGCTGGCCACCGGCTTGGAGATGTTGTTCTTCAGCGCGTTGTCCAGAGTCACCGGGATGGTGGCGGCCGAGGAGGAGGTACCCAGCGCGGTGGCATAAGCCGGCAGCATATTCTTCAGCGCCTTGAACGGGTTCTTGCCGGTGATAGCGCCGGCGATCAGGTACTGGATGACCAGGTAGACCAGCGTCATAGCGACCGAGAGCAGCAGGACCTTGCCGAAGGCGACGAGCACGTCGACGAGGTTGCCGTTCATGCCCAGATCCAAGAACATGCCGAAGATATAGAACGGCAGCAGCGGGATGACAAAGCCCCAGATGACCTTGACCACTACGTTCTCGAGCTCTTTAGTGACGTTGTACAGGTTGTCGGACTTGACCTGGGTCATGGCCACGCCGATGCAGAAGGACAGCAGGAGGGCGGTCATGACCTCGATGGGCGCGGGCATCTCGACCTCGAAGTAGGGCTCCAGCGCACCGGCATCAATATCGGAGACGTTGGTATCGATGGTCTGGCCGGCCAGCATCCACGGATACACCAGCATCGAGACGCCGTAGGCGAGCAGGCCCGCGATGATGGTCGAACCCCAGGCGATGCCGGCGGTGATCCCGAGCCACTTGCCGGCCCCGCGGCCGAGCGCGGCGATGGCGGGGGCGATAAGCGCGAAGATGAGGACGGGGATGAAGAAGTTGAGGAAATTGCCGAACAACCCGTTGAAGGTGGCAAAGACCCGGCCCAGCCATTCCGGCGCGACGAAGCTTAAGCCGATGCCCAGCACGATGGCTACGGCGATCCGGAACAACAAGTTTTGGCTCAGTGTTTTCAATTTCATGATGTCACTAACTATTTTTATATCCCGCGCCCCGGCGTTTCCGCGGTGCGCAGGATGAGACTTTCAAAGACAGCGGGCCAATCGCTAAATATTTTCTATAGACCGACCTGAATTAAAGTGTACCCAACGGGTATGCCCCGCCGGAAGGGGGGATGGCTAAGTGCACCCGCCGAGAATTGCTGCTCGCCCGGCCCAGCGGGTTAGGATATGAGGCATGGTCGTTATCGGTATTGTCATCCTCATCCTCGCCGCGGTCTTGATCGTGGTCGGAGCCTTGGCCACCACCCGCAAACTGCCGGGCAACTCGGTGGTGGGCCTGCGCGTCGAGGAGGTCCGCAAGTCCCGCGAGGCCTGGGATGCCGCGCACGCCGTCGCCGGCCCCGTCTGGTTCCTCGGGGGAGTGGCGCTCGCCTTCGGCGGGATCGTCGCCCTGACCGCGACCGGCTGGATGTGGCTCATCCCGGTGGCAACCGCCATCATCGCCGTCATTACCCTGTCGGTGGGCGCCAACCTGGGCGCGCGCTCGGCGCTCCTGTGGGACCAGGCCAACAACGCCGACGAGGGCTGCGGCGACAGCTGCAACTGCGGCTCCGGCGGCTGCGGCAGCGATACCGCAGCGGAAGCCGCGCCCGCGCAGATCGATCTCGACGCTGTCCGCCAGGCGGCCAACCGCGCGGATCAGTAGCCGATCCCCGGTCGAATAGCCCGCCGCGGCCTAGACCCGCAGCACCCACCACTATTGTCACTGTGACGCAATGTTTGTGGTGGGTGTTTTTGTCTCTCGCGTTGCCCGCGTGGGGCCCGAGGCGACGGAAGGATAGCCTGCCGTAAATAGTCTCCCCGCCGGCCGAGGGATAGAGTAGGGGGCATGACTATGAAGTGTTCGCGTCGCATGTTCCTGCTCGGGACCGCCACCACCTTCGCTGGCGCCTACCTCGCCGCCTGCGGCAAGCAGGCCTCGGCGGAGATCGCCGCCACCGAGATCCCGGTCGGCTCCGCCGTCATCGTCGACAACGTGATTTTCGCCCAGCCGGAGGAGGGGCTCTTCAAGGCCTACTCGCAGACCTGCCCCCACCAGGGCAACCCCATTACCGAGGTGGAGGGCTCCCACGTCATCTGCACCTCCCACTACACCGAGTACGACATCACCGACGGCTCGGTCGTCTCCGGACCCGGCCGCGATCCGCTCGAGGAGATCTCCGTCGAGGACGACGGAACCACCGTGAAGACCGTCTAAGGTTTCACGTGAAACCCCGCCGCCGAGGGGGAGGCGGGGCGTAAACTGCGGTACATGCTCAACGCACTGCGCCGACTAGATCCGCTCATCGTCCTGATCATCACGGCGGTCCTTATCGCGATCGTCTTGCCCGCCCGAGGGCAGTTCGCCGAGGTCTTCGCGGTACTCACCAACATCGCGATCGCGCTGCTTTTCTTCCTCTACGGCGCGCGACTATCCACCCGGGAGGCGCTCGCGGGCCTGCAGCACTGGCGGCTCCACCTGACCATCCTGGCGGCTACCTTCGTGCTTTACCCGCTCATCGGCATGGCCCTGCGGCCCCTGTCCTTCGTCGTGGGCGACGAGCTCTACCTGGGCATTCTCTACCTGACGCTGGTCCCGTCCACGGTGCAGTCCTCGGTCGCCTTCACCTCCATCGCGCGCGGCAACGTGGCGGGGGCCATCGTCTCAGCCTCGCTGTCTAACCTCGCCGGAGTCATCCTCACCCCGCTGCTGGTGATGCTGTGCATGGGCGCCGGCCACGGCATCCACATCGACTCCTCGGTCTTTCTGGAGATTTCCCTCCTGTTGCTCATGCCCTTCGTCCTGGGCCAGCTGACCCGCCGCTGGGTGAAGAACTTCGCCGCCCACAAGGCCACGAAGGTGGTCGACCGCGGCTCCATCGCGATGGTGGTCTACTCCGCCTTCTCCTCCGGCGTGGTCGGCGGGATCTGGTCCGATATCGGGGTGGGCCAGCTGCTATTCCTCATCGTCTTCGCCGTCGTGCTGGTCAGCGCCGTGTTGTGGCTGACCCGCTGGGTGAGCGCGCGCCTGGGTTTCGCACGCCCCGACGTCATCGCCATCGAATTCTGCGGCTCGAAGAAGTCCCTGGCCACCGGCCTGCCGATGGCCTCGGTCATCTTCGCCACCGGCGGCGGGCAGCTGGGGCTGCTGATCCTGCCGCTGATGATCTACCACCAGGTCCAGCTGATGGTCTGCTCGTGGCTGGCCGCCCGCTACGCCCGGCAAGACCCCGCGGCCGAGGCGCGTTAAACACCGGGAAGGCTAGGCACTAGACTTGGGTGCCATGACTTCCGCAGAGAACTCCGAGAGCGACAAGGCGCTGCTCTACGTCAAGACCACGCTGCACATCCCGGGCGCCGGCGCGGCCATCCACGTGGCCGAGATGCAGCAGCTCGACGCCCGCAGCTGCCGCATCCACCGACTCATCGCACAAACCCCGGACGGGCAGATCGCCGGCGCGGTCAGCGGCAGCCAGCGCGTCGGCAGCATCGACAAGCCCAACAGCACCGTGCCGCACCCGGATACCTACGCGTCCTACCCGGACATCGACGCCGAGTACCTCGCCGCGGCGGATTTCGAGTCCCTCTGGGTCGAGGCGCAGCTGCGCTTTCCGGGGCTCTAGAAGACGAAGTTCACCAGCACCATGTAGACGGCGGTGCCGCCCAGGATGGACAGCCCGGACTCGCGCCGCCACAGGTGGAGGCCGGCGGTGACGGCCGCGCCCAGCAGGGCGGCCAGGATGCCGCCCGGGGCCGCGGACTGCCCGACGATGGTGTAGACGACCAAGACCACCATCACGCCGACCGGCATCGTCCGGCCCAAAACGCTGACCAGATCGCTGCCGCGCAGCGCCTTAACAAAGCTAAAGGGGATCTGCCGCAGCAGGACCGTGACCACGCAGACCGGGATGAGCACGGCCAGGATCATGGATAGGCTCACGCCAGCTGGCATCAGCGTTCACCTCCCTGTGCCCGGTGGGGCCCGCGGCGCCACTCGATGAGTTCATCGAAGCGCGGGGAATACACGCGCGCCAGCAGGAAAAGGAAATAGGCGATCAGCGCGACCATCAGCACCTGGTTGGGCGTGATAACCACCGCCACTATGCCCAGCAAGGCGGCGACCGCCGGCAGGGAAAAGTCCGGGTTGTTGCGAAAGGAATCCAGCGCCAGCACCACAAACAGGGCCACCAGCGCGAATTCAATCCCCTGCACGTTGTCCGGGATGGCCTGGCCCGCCAGCGCACCCACCACGCCGCCGCCGACCCAGAGGAACTGGGCGAAGAGCTGGATGGTAAGTATCCGCCGCCCGGTCAGGGCGGAGTCGTGGGGCAGTGCCGAGACGATCGCGTAGGTCTCGTCCGTCAGCGCGTAGGTGGAGTAGACCTTCCCGCCCACCGAAGAGATGCGGTGGCGGGGGAAGCTTAACCCGTAGAAGATATGGCGGAAGTTGACCATGAAGCCGGTCAGCGCCGCCGAGAGCGGGCCGACCCCGGAGGTGACCATGCTGATGGCCAAAAACTCCATGGAGCCGGCATAGATGACGATCGAAAAGATAGGCGCCCACCACCAGTCGAAGCCGGTTTGGACGATCAGGACACCGAAGGCTAGGCCCAGGGGAACCAGGCCCAAGGCTACGGTCCAGGTGTCCTTCAATCCCTGGCGAACATCAGCGTGCATGCGCTTATCGTAGCGGCGGCGACGCCCACCCGCCCCCGAGAATGGAGATAAAAATTCTAATTATCATCCAGGTCGGCGGGGAAGGTGGAATACAGCGGCAGCGGCATCGGCTGGCGCTTCATCACGTCCGCCCACAGGTCGGCCGGGCCGGGAGTCAACACGTCATGGGCCAGGGCCGGGGCGACGAACCAGTCGCCGCGGTCGATCTCCTGCTGCAGCTGGCCCGGGGCCCACTCGGCGTAGCCGGCAAACAGCCGCATCCCGTCCAGGGTCTGCGCCAAAAACTCCGGGTCGGCGCGCATGTCCACGTGCGCCAGCCGCGGGGCCAGGCGGCTGAGCTGCGGGTGATCCTCGAAGCGCACGCCCTGCTTGGTCATGCCCAGGCCCACCACGGACTGCTGGTTGAGCGGGCCGCCGATGTAGAGGGCCTGCGGCTTGGCGACCACCGGCAGGTATTCGGGCAGCACGTTGAAGACCGCCAGCTCGCTGCGGGTCGTCAGGTTCACGCCGAAGGTCAGGTAGTCGTCGTGCTGGATGATGAGGATAACCGAGCGGGCAAACTCGGCAGAGAACATGCCCGGGGCGGCGACCAGCAGTTGGCCGGGCTCCGGGTCGTTGCGTTCGAGGGCATTAAATAGTCGGTCCGCGTACATTAACTACCAGACTCCCACCAAGCACGTAGCTTTGCAATTGCTTCCTCGCGGGGCAGCGGGCCCTGCTCCAGGCGCAGTTCCTTCATAAACGACCACGCGCGGCCCACCTCGGGCCCCGGCTGCAGCCCCAGGATCTCCATGATCTCGTTGCCGTCCAGGTCCGGGCGCACGCGGGCCAGGTCTTCCTTCTCCTGGATCTCCTGGATGCGTTCCTCCAGGTGATCGTAGGTCCGCTGCAGGCGGCGCGCCTTGCGCTCGTTGCGCGTGGTGCAGTCCGCGCGCACCAGCTTGTGCAGGCGCGGCAGCAGCGCGCCGGCGTCAGTGACGTAGCGGCGCACGGCGGAATCCGTCCACTGCCCCTCGCCGAAGCCGTGGAAGCGCATGTGCAGGTAGACCAGCTGCGCGATGTCCTGAGTCATGGCCTTCGGGAATTTCAGCGCGCGCAGGCGCTTGCGCACCAGCTTCGCGCCGACCACCTCGTGGTGGTGGAAGGTCACCTTGCCGCCGGTGGTGTCCCGGGTATCCGGCTTGCCGCAGTCGTGCAGCAGCGCCGCCCAGCGCAGGACCAGGTCGGGTCCGTCCTCTTCCTGATCCATCGCCTGCCGCATGACCTGCAGGGAATGGGCGTAGACGTCCTTGTGCTGGGCGTGCTCGTCCGGGGCCATGCACATGGCGGGGATCTCGGGGATGACGATCTCGGCGATCCCGGTATCGACCAGCAGGTCGATGCCCACCCACGGCGCAGTACCGGCGACCAGCTTGTCCAGCTCGACGCGGATGCGCTCGACGGTGATGCGCCGGATCTCGCCGGCCATGTCCTGCATGGCGCCGAAGACCCGGTCGGCGACGTGGAATTCCAGCTGGGAGGCGAAGCGGGCGGCGCGCAGCATGCGCAGCGGATCGTCGTGGAAGGAGATCTCCGGCGCGTCCGGGGTGTCGATGATCCCGGCGACGAGATCCTCCAGGCCGCCCAGCGGATCGTGGAATTCGCGGCCGCCGTCGGCCTTGAGCTCGACCGCCATGGCGTTGATCTTGAAATCGCGGCGAACTAGGTCCCCGGCCAGGGTGTCGCCGTAGACGACCTCCGGGTTGCGGGAGTCGCCGTCGTAGGAGTCCGCGCGGAAGGTGGTGATCTCGATCTGCTGGCCGCGGTAGACCGCGGAGACGGTGCCGAAGGCGATGCCGGTGTCCCAGACCTTCTCGGCGTAATCCTCCAAGATCTCCTGGACGACGTCGGGGCGGGCTGGGGTGGTGAAGTCGAGGTCATTGCCCAGGCGCCCCAAAAGGGCGTCCCGGACGGAACCACCTACCAGGTAGAGCGGAAAGCCTCGCTGCGCGAAGCGCTCCACGAGCCCGCTCAACAGGTCACTGAGTTGGGCAATCGCGGATTCTGCCCGCGCCATAACGCCAATTAGCTGAGTGTCCTGAAAATTCACGCACGTTAGTCTACTACGATTAACCAGGATGACTAACCACAACGAGGCCAGCCCGAAGGCCAGCAACACCAACGCCGCGCCCGGCGGCGAGCCTGCGGCTGCCACGGCAGGCGGGAGCGGTTCCAGCTCCTCCCGTCGCGGGGGCCGCGGCCGCTCGCGCCGGCGCGGCGGGGCCAAGTCGCGCCGCGGCGGGCGCGCGAACAACGCCCGCAAGGGCGGCAAGAATACCCGCACCCATTCCAAGTCCCGCGGCGGGCGCGGCGGCAACAACTCCCGGCGCCAGGCGGCGGCCAGCCACATGACCACCCGGGACGAGACTTCGGCCGGCGGCCTGGTGGTCTCCGGCCTCGCCGAGGCCGTCCACGACGGCGGCGAGGTGGATCTCACCCGCATCTACGTGGCGCTGATCGGCCGGCTCGACCGCCGCGGCCGCCTGCTGTGGTCCATGCCGAAGGGCCACGTGGAGCCCGGGGAGCCGCGGCACACCACCGCCGAGCGCGAAGTCTGGGAGGAAACCGGCGTGCACGGCGAGGTCTTCGCCGATCTCGGCACTATTGATTACTGGTTCGTCTCCGACGGGGTACGCATCCACAAGACGGTGCACCACCACCTGCTGCGCTTCGTCGACGGCATCCTCAACGACGAGGACCCGGAGGTCACCGAGGTGGCCTGGATCCCCGTCTCCGAACTCATCGAGCATTTGGCCTACGCGGACGAGCGCAAGCTGGCCCGCATTGCCCACGACATCCTGCCGGACATGGCCCGTCAGGAGGCAGCCGCCGGGAAGGCCACGCCGCGGTGATGGGACGCCGACTCCGCCGCCTGACCGCCGGTACGACCGCCTGCCTGGCCGTGGCGCTCGGAATCAGCATCGGCGGCCCGGCGGCCACCCCCGACGCGACCGCGCAGGACGCTGACTCCGCCGCCTGGGGCCAAGCGCGCCAGCCGGGCCAGCTGGACCTCGAGCTCATCGAGGCCAGCCCGGTCCAGGTGGGCGACACGCTGACCGTGCGCTTCCGGATCCACAACCCGACCGATCAGGCCGTAGACGACCTGCAGGTCACCACCCGGCGCGGGGATGCGGTGGCCACCACCGCCGAGGCCCGCACGCAGCTGGCCCAAGGCTCCTTCCCGTATTTCGGCGCCAGCGCCAACCCCGGGGCCCTGGGCCCCGGGGAGACCCGGGAGGTCAGCCTGACGATCCCGACCGGGCTGGAGGGCGAAGGCTCTTTGGCCATCACCGAGGCCGGCATCTACCCGTTGCTCTACACGCTGACCGGCACCCGCGACGGGGAACCGGTCAGCCTGTCGGAGGACCGCACGCTGCTGGATCTCGCGCCGCAGCCGGGGGAGGAGTCCCCAAGCGACGCGGCCGAAGACGCAGAAGACACAGAAGAGACAGAGAACTCCGAGCCCCACGACCTGTCTGTTATTTATCCGATTACTGACACGGTGGACATCGTGCCGGGGGATACCGGCGGGCAATCGCTGATTCTGGAGTCCGATCACCTGGCCCAGTCCCTCTCGCCCGGGGGACGGCTGGACCGCCTGGTGGATAGCTACCTGTCCCACGACCTGCAGGGCGCGGCCTGCGCGGCGCTGGACCCGGCGCTGCTCAGCGTGGTCGAGCGCATGGAGGACGGCTACACCGTCCATGACTCCCGGCCCTCGGTGGCGCACCAGGCCAAGCGCCTGCGCGATTCGTGGTTCAACGAGGACGCGGACTATCGCGGCGAGTCCGGGCAGGGCAGTAGGGCCGCCAGCCAGTGGCTGGCCAAGATCAAGCAGCTCGACTGCGTTATGGCCATGCCCTGGGCGGACGCGGATCCTTCGGCCGTGCGCAGCGTGGACAACGCCTGGCTCGATCACGAGGCCTTCGCGCACGGCGCCGAAATTATCGAGCGCCTGGCCGGCCGCCCGCTGGCCAGCAACGCCCTGGTGGGCAGCAAGGGCTACGTGACCGAGGACCTCGGCCGGCCCGCCGTGGTGGCCAACAACAGCATCTGGGCCGGCCAGGCGCTTTCCTTCGACCCCTCCCTGGGTAGCCTGCTGGCCCAGACCGGCACGCGGCCGCAGACCACGGCCTATTCCAACCCGGAGCTGCGCTACGACTACCGGGTGGACTCCGTCCTCGCGCGGGACTTGAGCGCCGCCGCAGCCCTCCGGCTGGGCGCCCAGGAAGACGACACCCTGGCCGTGCTGCCCGCCACCCTGGAGCCGGCCACCGCCGACCAGGTGCTCGCCGCGGGCGAGGCCGTGCTGGTAGATCACACCGCGCGTGCCAAGCCGGTTTCCGCGCTGCCGCTGGAAACCAACGAGGCGGCGGAGCAGGGCCTGCCGGCTGGCAGCCCCTACGTGGACCCGGCTGCTTTCGATGCCACCCAGACCGGGCGCATCAAGCAGCAGGCGAAGTACGCCGACGAGCTGACCAAGATCATGGTCAACGATCCGCATATCGCGCTGACCCGCTACGGCTTTACCCAGCCGCTGCGCCACGATCTGCTCACGGCGCTTTCGGCCACCCGGCGGACCAGCCTGCCGACCACTAAGGAGTCGGAAGAGGCCTCCGTCCGGCGCCTGGACGCCAACTCGAACACGCTGCAGGAGCTGCGCTCCTCGGTCACGCTGCTGCCGCCCGGCAACGTCTACACGCGCGTCTCGGAGTCCTCGCCGCTGCTCATCGTGGCGGAAAACGGCCTGCCGCTGCCGGTGGAGGCCACGCTGGAGTACCAGGGCCCGGATAACGCCCGGCTGAACACGCCGGAGCGGGTTCGGATCCCCGCCACCGGCTCTATTACGGTGAACATGACCGCCGATCTTCCCGAGCAGACCGACCGCATCCGTATGGAGCTGTGGCTGGCCACCCCGGAATCCGACATGATCTCGCAGCCAATAAGTATCGCCGTGCAGACCCGAGCCGGTATCCTCAGTGTCTATGGCATCGGCATCGCCGCTGCACTCGCAGTAGGTTTGGCCCTTCTTTTTAAGGTCGGGCGCAAGAAGAAATCAGAGACGTAAAAGAGCTTAAGTTTTTCTATGACCAACCAGCAGGGCCGCGAGGCTGAATCAGAATCCAGGCACGAAGAACCGAAACCCGCCGGCCTCCGCGGGCGGATCGTTTCGGCGTCGCCGCCGGCTCCCGTGCCCACCCGCCGCGAACCGGTGAACGTGCCGGCCGCGGAGCCGGTGGAGGACAAGTCGGATCTGCGCGGCAAGAACGCCGAGCAGTCCACCAGCGACCGCGACGTCGTGCGCGCGACCGGCACGATGGCCATCGCCACGCTGCTGTCGCGTATCACCGGCTTCCTCCGCCAGATGCTCATCGGCGCCACCCTGGGCGCCGCCGTCGGCACGGCGTTCAGCTCCGCCAACCAGATCCCGAACCTCGTCACCGAGATCGTCCTGGGCGCGGTGCTGACCTCGCTGGTCGTGCCGGTGCTGGTGCGCGCGGAGAAGGAGGACTCCGACCGCGGCGAGGTCTTCATCCGCCGGCTGTTCACGCTGGCCTTTAGCCTGCTCGGCGTGGTCACGCTGCTCTCGGTGCTGTTCGCTCCGCTGCTGACGGAGTTGATGCTGCCCGAAGATTCCAAGGCGAACTCGATCCAGGCGATCTCCTTTGCCTACTTCCTGCTGCCGCAGATCTTCTTCTACGGGCTCTTCGCGCTGTCCCAGGCGGTGCTGAACACGAAGAATATCTTCGGCCCGGGCGCGTGGGCGCCGGTGGTCAACAACATCATCTCTATCTCGGTGCTGTTGATGTACCGCTTCCTGCCGGGCAGCCTGCACCCGGACGCGCCCAGCGCGGTGACCGACCCGCACGTCATCCTGCTGGGCTTGGGCACCACCACGGGCGTGGTGGTCCAGGCGCTGATCCTGCTGCCGTACCTGAAGAAGGCCGGCATCAACATGCGGCCGATGTGGGGCCTGGACGAACGCATCAAGCAGTTCGGCAGCATGGCGGTGGCCATCATCGCCTACGTGGCCATCTCCCAGGCCGGCTACGTGGTTACCTCCCGGGTGGCCGCGCACGCCGACGCCGGCGCGCCGCTGGTCTACCAGAACGCCTGGCTGCTGCTGCAGGTGCCCTACGGCATCATCGGCGTCACGCTGCTGACCGCCATCATGCCCCGGCTGTCGCGCAACGCAGCCGACGGCGACGTCGACGGCGTGGTCCGGGACCTGACGCTGAGCTCCAAGCTGACCTTCATCGCGCTCATCCCGATCGTCATCTTCATGACGGCCTTCGGCACGCCTATCGCGCGCGCTCTTTTCCAGTACGGTTCCTACGGCGCCGACAGCGCCGAGCAGCTCGGCCTAACTATTAGCTTCTCCGCCTTCACGCTGATCCCTTATGCGCTGGTGCTGCTGCACCTGCGCGTCTTCTACGCCCGCGAGGAAGCCTGGACCCCGACGTTTATCATCGCCGGCATTACCTTCACCAAGGTGGTGCTGACCCTGCTGGCGCCGCTGGTGGCCAGCACCCCGGAGCACGTAGTCATCCTGCTGGGTACCGCCAACGGCTTCGGCTTCATCTCCGGCGCGGTCATCGGCGCGTTCCTGCTCAAGCGCAAGCTGGGCTCCCTGGGCGGCAAGGAGCTCAGCCGCACGATCGTGTGGGCCACGATTTCCGGCGTGGTGGGAGTCGCCCTCACGATGGCCGCGAACTGGCTGGTGGGCCTGGTGCTGCCGGATCCCATGCCGTCCATCTTCTACCTGCTGCGCGTTATCGTCTTCGGGCTGCTCTTCGTCGTCATCACCGGCCTAGTGCTGTCCCGCTCCGGCCTGCCCGAGGTCCAGAACCTGGGCCGGGCCCTGCACCGCATCCCGGGCATGGCACGCTTCATCAAGGTCGACAACTCCCAGGCCATCGAGGTCGAGGAGCCGGAGCTGCAGGAGATCCAGTCCGTGTTCACGCAGGACTCCTTCAACTCCTCGCCGGTCCCGCCGCCCATGTCCGCCGGCATTGTCCGCGGCCCCCGGCTGGTCCCGGGCGCGCCGGTCTCCGACGGCCGCTTCCGCCTGCTCAAGGACCACGGCTCCGTGGCCGGCGCCCGCTTCTGGCAGGCGCGCGAGCAGTCCACCGGCCGGACGGTGGCGCTGACCTTCGTGGACACCACCAACCAGGCGCCGTTCGCGCCGGCGAACCCGGGCCAGGCCGCGCGCCGCTCCGCCGCGGTGGCCCGCAACACCCGCAAGCTGGGCGAGCTCGGCCTGACCTCGGTGGCGCCGAACATCGAGGTGCTGTCCTACCGCTCCGGCTGCCTGGTGGTGGCCGACTGGGTCGCCGGCACCGAGCTGAAGACGGTCGCCGCCTCCGACGGGCTGGACCCGCACGCGGTCGCCCACGCGATGGGCTACATGGTCGAGGACACCGCAACCGCCCACGAGGCCGGCGTACTCATGGGCCTGGATCACCGCGACCGCATCCGGATCTCCACCGACGGCGTGGCCGTGCTGGCCTTCCCGGCGGTGCTGAGCGACGCCGCGGAGTCCACCGACCGCGAGAGCCTGAGCTCCGCGCTCGACATGCTGGTCGAGTCGACCTCGCCCACGCCGAAGGTGCTGCGCGATATCGCGGCCGATGCCGGGCTCTCCGGCGAGGAGGTCGCGGGAGAGGTGGAACAGGCCTACCGCGAACTCGACGCCGCGGACGCGGACGACAAGGAAGACAAGCAGGAGGCGCTGGCCACCGCGCAGGGCAAGACCCTGGCCGGCATCGCCCGCCGCCTCTACGACTTCGCCCCGGACGATCCGGAAGGCGACGAGGCCCTACCGGTCAGCCAGCTGCCGGACGATACCCCGGAGGAGACCCCGGAACCGACCGCCGGCTTCGGCGGGCGCGGCTACTCCGGCTCCGGCGTGCTGCTCATCGGCGTGCTGGCCACGATCTTCGTGGTGCTCATGGCGGCCCTGACCACCTGGGTGATGTCGATCCTGGGCAACAACGCCGAGAACGCGCCCATCAATACCGAGGCCGTCAAGCAGGCCGAGCCGACCCTGCTTTCGGGCCCGCCGCTGCTCCTCGACGCCAAATCGGCCGACACCGTGCCGGCGAACAAGGACGCCAAAGAACTCATCGACGGCGACAAGTCCACGCGCTGGTCCACCGAGAAGGCGGAGACCGGCGTGGTCTTAAGCCTTGAGGACCCGGTGCAGCTGCGCGACGTCATCATCGATCAGTCGGGGAGCTCCCAGGCGACGGTGGAAATCTACGCGGTGGATTCGGAGACCTTCGATCCCACGAACCCGCAGTTGGAACAGCTGCCGCAGCTGGCCAACGAGACCCTGCAGGGCTCGCGCACCTCGCTGGACCTGAAGGAGAAGCCGGAGTTCTACGACGGCCTGCTCGTCTGGGTCAGCGAACTTCCGAAGAACAAGAAGGCCACCCTGGCCGATATCCGCGTCGCCGGAGTACCGCAGTAGCTTTTCTTCCGCTGCGGCCCCGGCGGATTCCCGCAGCTAGCGGTTAGTTTAGCCGTTAACTAAAAAATTATCTCCTAGCAGGGGTTGACAGATTTAAACCTTGGTGTATCATCGTTTGTAGACGCATCAACAACAGGTGCGCGGAGAATTTCATAGACTGGCGCTTGCCAAACAAACACCGCCTACTACACCGACTACTTCAAGGAGTAACAATGACCAACCTCGCAGGTAACTTCGTTCTGGACCCGGCCCACACCACCATCGGCTTCGTCGCCCGCCACGCCATGGTGACCAAGGTCCGCGGCAACTTCACCGAGTTCGACTCCAACATCACCATCGCGGACAACATCGCTGACTCCAAGGCCGAGGTCACCATCAAGGCTGGCTCCATCGACTCCGGCAACGCCGACCGCGACAACCACGTCAAGGGCGAGGACTTCTTCAACGTTGAGTCCTTCCCGGAGATCACCTTCACCGCCACCGAGTTCCAGCTGGACGAGTCCGGCAACGGCTCCGTCACCGGCGACCTGACCATCAAGGGCACCACCAAGCCGGTCACCCTGGAGGTCGAGACCGACGGTATCGCCGAGGATCCGTTCGGCAACACCCGCCTGGGCTTCGAGGCCAAGGGCAAGATCAACCGCACCGACTTCGGCGTTGACTTCAACGCCCCGCTCAAGACCGGCGGCGTGCTGGTCTCCGAGGAAATCAAGCTGGAGATCGAGGCCTCCGCCATCAAGCAGTAAGGCGCTCGCCCCCTTCCAACAAGACCCAGACCCCGGGTCGGCTCGCAGACTTTGCGGAGCCGATTCCGGGGTTTCCGGCGTTTTCAGGCACTACTGTGGTGGCTATGACTTCCCAGACTGCCTCCGTGCCCGAACCCGCCACCCTCACCCAGGAGGCGGCGCGCCACCGCAGCGAGAACCTGCGGGTGGACTCCTACGATCTGCACCTGGATCTGAGTGCCGCGGCCACCCAGGCGACCTTCGGCGTGCACGTCGTCGTGGAGTTTTCCACCGCTGACCCGCACGTCTTCCTGGACTACCTGGGCGCCAGCGTGGATAGCGTCACCCTCGACGGCCAGCCGTGCCCGTTTGCCTTCGCCGACGGCTGGTTGACCGTCGACGACGTACCGGTCGGCCAGACCGTGCGCCTCGAGGTCCACGGCCAGAGCCGCTATTCCCGCACGGGGCAGGGCCTGCACCGCATGGTGGACACGGCGGACGACGCCGTCTATATCTACTCCCACCTGGAGCCCTCGGACGCCCGCCGCATCTTCCCGTGCTTCGACCAGCCGGACCTGAAGGCCGCATTCACCGTCCACATCACGGCCCCGGAGGCCTGGCAGATCCTGTCCAACCAGCCGGAGGTCAGCCGCACCGACTGCGACGAGGACTACGTGACCTGCACCTTCGCGCCGACGCCGCCGCTGTCGACGTACCTGACCGCCTTCGCGGCCGGGCCCTACCGCGTGGTGGAAGATAGCTGGACCCCTCAGAGCGACAGCGCCCAGCCGATCCAGCTGCGCGCCTTCGCCCGTGCGTCCATGGCGGACCACCTCGACGCCGAGATCCTCGAGCTGACCCAACAGGGCCTGGGGTTTTTCCACGCGCACTACGGATACCCGTACCCGTGGGGCAAGTACGACTCCATCTTCGTGCCGGAATACAACCTGGGCGCCATGGAAAACCCGGGCCTGGTCACCTTCACGGAGAAGTACCTCTTCCGCTCGCAGGCCACCCGCGCCCAGCACGCCGGGCGCGCGAACACCATCCTCCACGAGATGTCGCACATGTGGTTCGGCGACCTGGTGACCCCGCGCTGGTGGGACGATCTGTGGCTGAAGGAGTCCTTCGCCGAGTTCATGGGCGCGGATTCCTCGGTGGAGGCCACCGCCTACACGGAGGCCTGGGCGAATTTCGCCGGCAGCCGCAAGAACTGGGCCTGCCAGCAGGACCAGCTGCGCACCACGCACCCCATCAAGGCGGAGATCCCGGACGTGGACGCCGCCCGCCAGAACTTCGACGGCATCACCTACGCCAAGGGTGCAGCCGTGTTGAAGCAGCTGGTCCACTACGTCGGCCGCGAGGCCTTCTACGCCGGCGCGCGGGACTACTTCGCCGCCCACGCCTTCGCCGCCGCCACCTTCGACGACTTCCTGGACGCGCTAGCCGGGCACACCGACCGCGACCTGCCGGAGTGGGCGCGGCACTGGCTGCGCACCACCGGCATCGATAGCCTGCGCCCCAAGGTCACCGGCACCACGGCTATCGAGCACCTTTCCGTTTTAAGCGCGGACCCGGAATCCACCCGCCCGCACCGCCTGGACGTGACGCTGCTGGACGAGCACTTGCGCAAGCAGGCCACCTTCGACGTCGACATCGCCGCGGGCGCCGGAGCCACGGAGATCCCGGAGGCCGCCGGGCTGGACCTGCCCGCGCTGGTGGTGGTCAACGACTCGGACCACGCCTACGCCAAGGTGGGCTTCGACGCCCGCTCCCTGGAGACCATCCGCACCCGCCTGTCCGAGATCGACAGCGATCTGACACGGGCGGTGATCTGGACCGGGGTGTGGAACATGACCCGCGACGGCGCCTGGCCGGTCAGCCAGTACGTGGAGACGGTCACCCGGCATGCCGCCGCGGAGACCAACGCGACCCTGCTGGCCACCGCGCTGAACAACGCGCACTACGCGATCAACTGCTTTCTGCCGGAGGCCGAGCAGGACGCGGCCCGCACCGACTTCGCGGACCGGCTCTGGGATCTTGTCCACCGGGCCGCGCCCGGCTCCGACGAGCAGCTCATCCTGGCCCGCAGCACGATTGCCGCCCTAGCCGCCGCGCCCGGCGACGCCCCCGTCGCGCGCCTCAAGGCGCTGCTGGACGGGCAGCTTGCCGGGCTGCGCCTCGATACGGATGTGCGCTGGTCCCTGGTCAAGGCCCTGCGCGCCCGCGACGCCTTCAGCGCCGAGGATTTGGCGGCGGAAGAGGCTAACGATGCCACGCTCACCGGCGCCGCAGCCGCCCTCGGCGCGCGTTATTCCACCCCGGACGCCGCCACCAAGCGCGAGGTCTTCGACCTGGTGACCACCCCGGAGAAGTTCTCCAACGCCCAGGTCGACTCCCTGCTGGCCGCCTTCAACGCCCCGCGCTCGAAGGCCCTGCGCGAGCCCTTCGCCCAGGTCTATTTCGATAAGATCTCGCACCTCTGGGAGGCTCACCCCATCGAGATTGCCAACCGGCTCGTCCGCGGCCTCTACCCGTACCTGCCGGGCAGTGACGCCGCCACCACGGCCTTTATCGAAAGCCACCAGCCCCCGCGCGCGCTGGCCCGCGTGCTGACCGAATGCCAGGACGAGCTGCACCGCCGGCAGGCCGTGAAGGCCTCGCCGGCCCAGCGCTAGGAGCACCTCCCCGAGAAAACTTCGTCTCCCCGGGTGGCGCAGGTCGCAAAAATAAGGTGGAATAGGAGTCACCATCACTTTTTAAAACTCGGGGGTGTTTCAAGCGATGGGCTCGGGGGAGACTCTATCCAGCCATAAAACTGACCACAAAGATCACACAGCAGATCACGCAGACAAGACAAGCAGCGCAAACAGCGCAAACAGCGCAAATAGCACTGCCACCGCGGGGCGCGACAAGACCGATCAGGAACTCGTCGACGCGTATATCGGGGGAGACGGCAAGGCCTTTTCCGCCATCGTGGAGCGCCACCGCTCGCGCCTGACCACCGTGGCGCGGCGGTACACGCATAACGACACGGACGCCCAGGACATCGTGCAGGAGGCGCTGCTGCGCGCCAGCCGGAAGCTGCACACCTACCGGCGGGAGGCCCGGCTGGGCACCTGGCTGCACCGGCTGGTGATGAACTCCGGCTACGACTTCCTCAACCACCGCTCCAACCGGGAGAATTATTCACTGGACGCGGGCGTCGTGGAGGAGGACTACAACCACCTGCTGGCCTGCACCGACGACCGGGACGTGGATCTGCGGCTGACGCTCAGCGCCGCCCTGCGCCTGCTGCGCCCGGATCAGCGGGTGGCGCTGTGGCTGATCGACGTCGCCGGCTTCGACGTGGCCGAGGTCGCCCGCCACCAGGGCGTGGCGCCCGGGACCATCAAGTCCCGCCGCGCCCGGGCCAAGGGTGTGCTCAAGGAAGCCATCTCTTTTTCGTCGTGAGAAACCGACGAATGGTTAAGGTTGTGTATCAACTTCCCGCAGGCCCGTGCTGTCGATGCGGGAGTTTTCCCTAGACCGAGTAGAATCTGGGGCGTTAAGCGACTCGATTTGAATCAAGGGGAGTTACACACACATGACCGTTCACAATGTCGCCATCGTTGGATCCGGCCCGGCCGGCTACACCGCGGCGCTGTATGCGGCCCGCGCGGAGTTAAACCCCATCGTCTTCGAAGGTTTCGAATACGGCGGCGAGCTGATGAACACCACCGAGGTAGAAAACTACCCCGGCTTCCAGAAGGGCATCATGGGCCCGGACCTCATGGAGGAAATGCGCGCTCAGGCCACCCGCTTCGGCGCTGACCTGCGCATGGAGGTCGTCGACTCCGTGGAGCTCGACGGCGAGATTAAGAAGCTGCACGTCGGCGACGAGGTCTTCGAGGCCCGCACCGTCATCTTGGCGACCGGCGCCGCCCCGCGTCACCTGGGCGTGCCCGGTGAGCAGGAGCTGACCGGCCGCGGCGTGTCCACCTGCGCGACCTGCGACGGTTTCTTCTTCAAGGGCCACAACATCGCGGTCATCGGCGGCGGCGACTCCGCCATGGAGGAGGCAACCTTCCTGACCAAGTTCGCCGAGACCGTGACCATCGTGCACCGTTCCGAGAACTTCCGCGCCTCCAAGATCATGCTGGAGCGCGCGCAGCAGAACCCGCAGATTAAGTGGGAGCTCAACCAGACCGTCGAGCGCGTTATCGAAGAAGACGGAAAGGTCAGCGGCCTGGAGCTGCGCGACGCGGTGACGGGGGAGACCAAGACCCTCGATGTCACCGCCATGTTCGTGGCCATCGGCCACGACCCGCGCTCGGCCTTCCTCGAGGGCCAGGTCGACCTCAACGAGGCCGGCTACGTCACCGTGACCCACCCGGGCACCCAGACCAACCTGCCGGGCGTCTTCGCCTGCGGCGACTTGGTCGATGACCACTACCAGCAAGCCATCACCGCCGCCGGCTCCGGTTGCCGCGCGGCGATCGATGCGGAACATTTCCTCGCGGAGAATCGTTAAATTATTATGAGCAATGTCAAAGAAGTGACCACTGATAACTTCCGTTCCGAGGTTATCGAGGCCGGTAAGCCGGTCGTCGTCGATTTCTGGGCGGACTGGTGCGGTCCCTGCAAGAAACTCTCCCCGCTGCTGGACGAGATCGCAGAAGAGCTGGGCGACAAGGTCGGCGTCGTGAAGGTCAACGTCGAGGAGCAGCGCAACCTGGCGGCCATGTTCCAGATCATGTCCCTGCCCTCGGTGCTGATCTTCAAAAACGGCGAGAAGGTCGAGGAATTTGCTGGTCTGCGCAGCAAGGAAGACATTCTGTCCAAGATCAACAACCACCTTTAGCCGTGGTTCAGGGATGCTTGAAGGATGAAGGAATGAATGTGAATCGCGTTTTAAGTGTGGGCGACACCAGCGTGCGCGTCGCTGAGGCACGCGCGAACCTGGCCCGCCTCGGCCAGCTGACGCAGTACTCCGGCGAGGTAAGCGCCTGGAAGAAGCAGAGCTACTCGGAGCAAGACAAGTACTTCGATACTGAGTTGGCGGAAGCGATCAAGGCCTTCCAGCAGTCGCGCGGGATCATCCCCTCCGGTCGCATTGATGACATGACGCTGCGGGAGATGCGCCTGGCGTCCTATTCCCTCGGCACCCGTGTCCTGCAGTTCCAGCAGGGCAGCGAGCTGGTCGGCGACGACGTCTCGCAGCTCCAGTCCCAGCTGGAAGAGCTTGGCTTTTACCACAACCGCGTGGACGGGCACTTCGGCCAGTACACCCACGACGCGCTGGCTGATTACCAGCTCAACAGTGGCCTGCAGGCCGACGGCGTGTGCGGGCCGGTTACCCTCCGGGCACTGAGCCTGCTGGGCCGCCGGATCACCGGCGGCTCGGCGCACAACATCCAGGAGCGCGAGCGCGTGCGCAACGCGGGCCCGAAGCTGAGCGGCAAGCGCGTGGTGATCGATCCGGGCCTCGGCGGCTCCCGCAAGGGCCGGACCGTGACCGGGCGCTACGGCGACATCACCGAGGAAGAGCTCATCTGGGATCTCGCCCAGCGCGTTGAGGGCCGCATGATTGCCGCCGGGATGGAGACCATCCTCTCCCGCCCGCGCATGCACGATCCGTCGATCAAGGAACGCTCCGAGATGGCCAACGCCTTCGACGCGGACCTGGTTATTTCCCTGGCCTGTGACTCCTACGCCAACGAGAAGGCCAACGGCGTGGCGACGTTCTACTTCGGCTCCGAGTCCGGCAACTCCTCGCTCATCGGGGAGACCCTTTCCGGGTTCATCCAGCGCGAAATCGTAGCCCGCACGAACCTGAACAACTGCCGCAACCACGGCCGCACCTGGGAGCTGCTGCGCTTTACCCAGATGCCCGTCGTGCAGGTGGTACTGGGCTACCTGACCAACCCGCACGACACGGAGATCCTCACCGATCCCGCCAAGCGCGACGACATCGCCGAGGCCATCGTCGTGGCCGTCAAGCGCCTCTACCTCATGGACGAGGACAACCTGGCCACCGGCACGTACAAATTCGCCGAGCTGCTCGAGGCCGAGCAGTCCTAGGACTTAAAAAGCCACGGTAAACACTAAAGCCAGCGTCGAGATTCTCGACGCTGGCTTTTGTTGTGCCCGGCAAGCCGCGGCTAGTTCTTCTCGCCCTCGATGAGGGACATGATGCGCTCGAAGTCTTCCTGGTCACCGAATTCCACGACCATCTTGCCCTTGCGCTTGCCCATGGTCACCGTCACCTTGGTGTCGAAGCGATCGGACAGCCGCTCCGCGGAGTCGGTGAAGTACTGCGGCTGCACCGGCGCCTGCCGCTTGGCCGGCTGGTCGGCCTTGCCCTGGCGCTTGTAGAGCGTCACGGCCTCCTCAGTGGCGCGCACGGACAGGCCCTCGGCCACGATCCGGTTGGCGATTTCTTCCATCGCCTCGGCCGAATCCAGGCCCAGCAGGGCGCGCGCGTGGCCGGAGCTGAGCACCCCGGCGGCCACCCGCTTTTGCACGGCCACCGGCAGGCGCAGAAGGCGCAGCATGTTGGTCACCTGCGGGCGGGAGCGGCCCAGGCGGTCGGCCAGCTCGTTCTGCGTGACCCCGAATTCCTCCAGCAGCTGCTGGTAGGCGTTGGCCTCTTCCAGCGGGTTGAGCTGCACGCGGTGGAGGTTTTCCAGCAGGGCGTCGCGCAGCATGCTGTCGTCGGTGGTGTCCCGCACGATGGCTGGCACCGTGGCCAGGCCCGCCTTGGCGGAAGCGCGCCAGCGGCGCTCACCCATGATGAGCTCGAAGCCGCCCTCCTCCGAAGGCCGCACCACGATGGGCTGCAGGAGGCCGAATTCCTTGATCGAGTGAACCAGCTCCTTGAGCTCGTCCTCGTCGAAGACGGTACGCGGCTGCTTCGGGTTGGGCAGGATGTCGCCCACGGGCACCTCGCGGTAGGTGGCCCCGATAGCGGCCGGCTTCGGCTGCTTTTTCTTGCCGGTGTTCCCGGACTGGATGGTGGGAGCGCCCTTCACGCGCTTGCCCTCGGAACCACCCTCAGAGGAGCCTTCAGCGGGCGTGCGCGAGGTGGCGTTGCCCAGGATGACATCCGCCGCGGAATCCCCCAGGCGCGGCTTGCGGGTCGGCGCGTCCGGCCCAGACGGGATGAGCGCTGCCAGACCGCGGCCGAGGCCGCCGTGCTGCGCCTTCGGTGCCTTGCCCGCCTTGGGTGCTCCTGCTTTCTTGTCCGCCATGGTTTTAGCCTTCCTCCAATTCCGCGAAAATTTCCGGGCTTACCCCAATGGCGCCCGTGGTGGGGTGGGGGCGGTAGTCGCCCCGCTCGTCGAGTTCCCGGGCGGCCGCCACGTAGGCGCGCGCGCCGGTCGAGGACGGATCATAGTCCACGACGGTCTTGCCGTAGCCCGGCGCTTCCGAGACCCGGATGGAGCGCGGGATGACGTTGCCCAAAACGACGGCGCCGAACTGATCGCGGACCTCGTCGGCGACCTGCTCGGCCAGCTTCGTGCGGGCATCGAACATGGTCAGCAGCACGCCCGAAATGTGCAGATCCTCGTTCAGGTGCTCCCGGATCATGGAGATATTGCCCAGCAGCTGGCCCACGCCCTCCAGGGCGTAGTACTCGCACTGAATCGGGATGATGACTTCTTCCGCACACGTCATCGCGTTGATGGTGAGCAGGCCCAGCGAGGGCGGGCAGTCGATGAAGACGTAGTCGAATTCGTGCTCGTCCAAAAAGCCCTTGTGCAGGGCGTCGTACAGGCGGAACTCGCGCCGCACCAGAGAGACCATCTCGATCTCCGCCCCGGCCAGGTCGATGGTGGCGGGGATGCAGTAGAGGTTGTCCACGTCCGGGCACTTCTGCATGGCCTGTTCCGCGCGGCAATCACCCAGCAGCACCTCGTAGCTGGAGTCCGTGCCGGAATTGTGAGCCGCCCCGACAGCGGTAGAGGCGTTGCCCTGCGGGTCCAAGTCGACCACCAACACCTTGTGCCCGGAATCCGCCAGTGCGGCGGCGAGGTTCACGGCGCTGGTGGTCTTGCCGACACCGCCTTTTTGGTTGGCGATGGTGATAAGCCGGGGAGTAGTCATGCCCACTACTCTAGTTCACGCGCGGGACACGGATGACGGTGGTTCCCCGCACCGTAGTGACCTCGGCTTTACCGCCGCCGGCCCGCTTAATATCCGCGGCATCCCGCTCAAGCTCGTCGCGTACCGACTCGCCCTTTAAGGCGATCATCTCGCCGCCCTTGCGCACCAGCGGCAGGGACCACTTGGCCAGCTTGCCCAGCGGCGCCACCGCGCGGGAGGTCACCACGTCGCAGCCGCTAACGGCCTTCTTAATGGGGCCTTCCTCGGCGCGACCGCGCCAGACGGTGACGTTGTCTAAGCCCAGCAGGTCCACCACCTCGTTGAGGTAGTTGTAGCGCTTGAGGAGGGGCTCAACCAGATCCAGGTGCAGGTCCGGGCGGGCGATGGCCAGCGGGATGCCCGGCAGGCCAGCGCCGGAGCCGACGTCGACGACGCGGGCATCGGCGGCAATGAGCTCCTCGACCACGGCGCAGTTGAGCAGGTGGCGGTCCCAGAGGCGCGGGACCTCGCGGGGGCCGATAAAACCACGAGTGGACCCGTCCGTAGCGAGCGAGTCGTGGTAGGCCTGCGCCAGCGGCAGGCGGGAACCGAATACTACAGACGGGTCCAGTTGGGACACTCTATTCTCCGTTTTCTTGTGGTGTACTCCTGGGAAACTAGCCGAAGAGCTAGCCTTGGCGGCGCTGCTTCTTGCTGCGGTTGTCCTTCTTGCGAGCGCCGGGCTTGGGGGCCGTGGTGCGCTTGAGCTCGCGCTTGGCCTCTTCCTCGGCTTCTTCCTCAGCGTCCATCTTGGCGTAGATGGTGCGGGTCTGGACGAAGGTCCAGACGGTGTTGGCCAGCATGTAGAACAGCAGACCAATAGGCCAGATGAAGCCGGAGAAGACCAGCATGCCCGGCATAACCCAGAGCATCATCTTGTTCATCACGGCCATCTGCTGCTGCATCATCTCCGCGTTATCGCCCTGCGGCGCGTTGACCTTGCCGGACTGGCGACGCTTCTCCTGGCGGTTCAAGCTCATGCGCGCGTTGAAGTGGGTCAGGGTAGCAATGATGGCAATCAGCGGCACGATGATGACGGCCGCCTGCGCGACGGTGACGTCCTCGAGGACCGGGGAGTTCACGCGCAGGTTGGCTACCAGCGGAACGCCAAAGATCTTCGCGTCCAGGAACTGCTGGACCAGCTCGGGGCTGAAGATGTAGTTCGCGGTCTGGCGGTTTTGCTCCACCGTCATCGGCTCGCCGGCGGTGTGGCCCAGGCCGCCCGCCACGGAGACGGTGCGGTCGAAGGAGCGCAGAACGTGGAACAGGCCGATGAACATCGGGATCTGGGCCAACATCGGCAGGCAGCCGGCCACCGGCTTGACGCCCGACTCCTTGTAGACCCTCTGCATCTCTTCGGCAGCCTTGGTCTTGTCGTTGGCGTATTTGCTGCGGATCTCCTGCATCTTCGGCTGGATCTCCTGCATGCGGCGCGAGGACCTGATCTGCGTGATGGTCGGCTTGACCATGATCGCCTTCAAGGTCCACGTCAGCAGAACAATCGCCAGGATCCAGGTGATACCGGCCGCCGGGTCGAGCACGAAGCTCAGCAGCCAGTGCCAGAACCACAGGACGGCCGAAATCGGCCAGTAGATGATATTAAGCACTGAAACGAATTCCTAAGTTTTCTTCTTTACTGGATCAAACCCGCCGGGATGCCACGGGCCGCACTTGGCCAAGCGTGCCAGTGCCATCCCGGTGCCGCGCACGGCCCCATGCACCGAAATAGCTTCCAGTGCATAAGCGCTGCAGGTCGGTTCGAAACGACAGGTCGAAACCAGTTTAAGGCCTGATAAATTTTTTTGGTAGAAGCGCACCATAGCCACCAGCGGAACCGCAGCGCCACGAGCAGCCGGGATTTCCTCCTCGGAGCTGTTTAGGTACGGCATGCGCGGGCCAAGGCCTTCCGCAGGTCGGCGTCCAGCTGGGCACTCGGGGCGCTGCCGCTGGCGGGCAGGGCGCGAATCACCACGTCGTAGTGTCCGGGCAGTTCGTCCAGCAGCCCGAGGCACACATGGCGAAGCCGCCGGGAGGTGCGGTGGCGAACCACGGCGTTCCCGACGGCTTTCGAGACCACCAGCCCGAACCGCGGACCTGTGACCGCGATCTCGTCACGCTGGTGAGAAGTGTCTAAGACATACACCACGAGGGTGCGTGACCCAGCCCGGCGCCCGCCCTTGATGGTCCGACGAAATTGCGTCGGCGAGGTGAGCTTATGGGGTTTAGGGAGCACTGTTGTCTTAAGCGGTCAGCTTAGCGCGACCCTTCTTGCGACGTGCGGCCACGATGGCGCGACCTGCACGGGTGTTCATACGAGTACGGAAGCCGTGCTTGCGTGCACGACGACGGTTGTTCGGCTGGAACGTCCGCTTTCCCTTTGCCACGGTAAAACTCCTTGAAATTTGGGTGTGGAGGCGGAGAGTATAAACCCTCGCCTCCACGACGATTAGATTCCGTAAAGCGCAACCAAAGCGCGCGATCCCCGCGCGAGTTATGCATTTACGCGCAACCATAAAGTTGCGATAGACCCTGACAGATTACGTGACGAACCCACCTCGAAACAAATCGACACACAGGGGTACCCGAAATTACAAAGATGTTGTTTCGCCCAGCTAAGGCCATAGATTTGCCAGTCTTACTGGGATTGTGCCATCACCGTGACACCCACGCCGGGAAGCGACACGCGAAGGGGCAAAATCGCCCGCTAGACAGCGCCGCGATCGAAGGGGTATCAATGAAGAATCGATATTCCACAGAAAGCACTCGGGTGTGGATAACCCTTAATCGATAGTTGAGACTTACGGAGTTTTCCGAGGTCACAAGCGGTAAACACCCGAGTGCAGTTTATCCACACCCTATCGTATAGGCTGTGGATAAACTGATCTTTCACACCTGTGAAAACTTCTGTGGAAACCGAGGTTAACCACAAAATCCCGTTGTGATTAACCCCGTGGAAAACTGTAATTTCGGCAATCTGCGCGTCCTCCGGCGCGCTTTTGGCTGCGATATGTCCCTATCCGTCAACGAGAATAAAAGGCAACGGTGTGTCTGATCCGCAAGCGAACATAAACGCCACCTGGCGAACTGTGGTCGATGATCTCCTGGCTCAATCTGAGCAGCCAGACTCCGACGTACCAACCTTTACCCACTCCCAGCGCCTGTACCTGCAGATCGCCCAGCCCATCATGGTCATGAACGGCTACGCGCTGATCGCCGCGCCCGATGAAACCGGCAAGCGCACCCTCGAGCAGGAACTGGGACACTACATCACCAAGTCCCTCAACCGGCACCTGGCCAGCCCGTGCGCCTTGGCCGTGACGGTCGCCGCGCCCGAGGCACCTGCCGCGCCGCAGCCCACGCCCGAGCCCGAACCGGAGCCCGAACCGGGCCTGCACCAGGTCGACGTGACCAAGATGCCGGACTTCCCGCACCAGATCACGGATCCGGCCGCCGCCCAGACCGCTACGCAGCCGGCGCCGGAGCAGCGCGAATTCAGCGAGCAGCCGCACCGCCGCGAGCCGTGGTCCCAGACCCACGCACCGGCCAGCCTCGACGAGCTGGCGGATCACTACCAGCAGCAACAGCCGGAGACCCCCGCCCCGGTGGAGCAGCCGCAGCAGACGCCGCACTACGGCAACCGGATGCCGCGCGAGGAGCCGGCGCACGACCCGAACCGCGATCAGTCGCTGAACCCGAAGCACACCTTCGACAGCTTCGTCATTGGCTCGTCCAACCGCTTCGCCAACGGCGCGGCCGTGGCAGTAGCCGAAAACCCGGCCCGCGCCTACAACCCCCTGTTTATCTGGGGCGGCTCCGGCCTGGGCAAGACGCACTTGCTCCACGCCGCCGGCAACTACGCGCAGTACCTGCACAAGGGCCTGCGGGTGAAGTACGTTTCCTCCGAAGAATTCACCAACGACTACATCAACTCCCTGCGCGACGACCGCCAGGAGTCCTTCAAGCGGCGCTACCGCAACCTGGACATCCTCATGGTCGACGACATCCAGTTCCTGGAGGGAAAGGAGTCGACGCAGGAGGAGTTTTTCCACACCTTCAACGCCTTGCACCAGGCCAACAAGCAGATCATCTTGTCGTCTGATCGCCCGCCCAAGCAGCTGACCACCCTGGAGGACCGCCTGCGCACCCGCTTTGAGGGCGGGCTCATCACGGATATTCAGCCGCCGGACCTGGAAACGCGCATTGCCATCCTGATGAAGAAGGCGGCCGCCGACGGCACCACCGTCGACCGCGCGGTCCTGGAGCTCATCGCCTCCCGCTTCGAGTCCTCGATCCGCGAGCTGGAGGGCGCGCTCATCCGCGTCTCGGCCTATTCTTCGCTGGTCAACGAACCCATCAACGTCGAGATGGCCGAGATCGCCCTGCGGGACCTGGCCCCGGATGCCGCCGATGCCCAGATCACCCCGGCCACCATCATGGACGTGACCGCGGAGTACTTCGACATCGAGGTCTCCACGCTGACCGGCGCCGGCAAGAAGCGCACCGTCGCCCACGCGCGCCAGCTGGCCATGTACCTGTGCCGCGAGCTCACCGAGCTTTCCCTGCCCAAGATCGGCGATCACTTCGGCGGTAAGGACCACACCACCGTCATGTACGCCGATCGCAAGATCCGCAAGGAAATGACGGAAAAGCGCGCCACCTACGACGAGATTCAAACCCTGACCCAACGGATCAAGGCCCGCGGACGCAGCTAACCGCGACAAAGAACACAAAAACCAAGGCCCGCCATCTCCCCGAGGGACGGCGGGCCTTTCTGCATCCCTACTCCTCCGGCCTAGTCCTCCCGATAACTCGGAAACTCGGTAACTCGGACACAGAGTCCACGATTCTTGGAATTACACATCTAACGGCCCGACACGAGCCCTCCCGGCTCCGCCCCATACTGGGCATCGAACCAGCTCGCAACGGGGAAAGAAGTTTATCCACAACGGTTATCCACACCTGTGTAATTACAGACTTGTAATTCATAGATCCGCCTCACAAAAATGAATTACACAGGGCAAACGCCTCCCGGCCCGATCTGTGAGGGAATTTGTGTAATTCCGGTGATCAAACCGCGCGCCCCTGTGATCAAATGACAAGAATCCGAGTTTGATCACAGAACGGTCAATTTGATCACAGAATGATCACAGCCGAACCCACAGCCCGGATCTGCGCTCCGAACTTGTCATTTAGGGCGCTATCCACAGATCCCACAGCGGTTACTACTACTGCTACTTTAAATTTCTAGAGATCCAACAAAACTAGGGTGTGTGAAAAAGTCCGGCCCTGGCTCGCCTCGCCCGCCGAGACGGCCCGGACTAGAATGACAAAATGTCGTTCAACCCGCGGATCGAGCGCGGGTAGTGATCGGGTAAGTTGGAAGCACTTACATAATTCGCGAATTTCTAGGAGCTAGACCCACCATGGATGATTCCTCTTCCGTGTCATTCCGCGTGGCCAAGGACGACCTGTCCAGCGCAGTCGCCTGGGTTGCTCGCAACCTGCCGACCAAGGTCACGCAGCCTGTCCTGCGCGCTATGCTGATCACCGCTGACGAGCAGGGACTGGAACTTACCGGCTTTGATTACGAGGTATCCACGCGCGTGCGGATCCCGGCGGAAGTGGAAAACCCCGGCCGAATTGCCGTTGCCGGCAAGCTGATCGCTGAGATTGTGGCTAACCTGCCCAACCAGCCGGTGGATCTGCGCCTGGATGGCAACAAGGTTTTGCTGACCTGTAGCTCCTCCCGCTTCGAGCTGCCGCTAATCCCCCTGGATGACTACCCGCAGCTGCCGACGCTGCCGGAGGTCACCGGCACCATCAACCCGCAGCTCTTCGTGGACGCGATCTTCCAGGTCGCCTCCGCTGCCGGTAAGGATGACACCCTGCCCATGCTCACGGGCGTGCACATGGACATCCAGGGCAAGACCATCCACCTCACCGCCACGGACCGTTTCCGCCTGGCCATGCGCACGGTGGAATGGGAGCCGCAGGATGACAGCATCGAGGCCAAGCTTTTGGTCCCCGCGAAGACCCTCCAGGACAATGCCCGCACGCTGGATACCAGCCTGAACACCCCCGTCGAGATCGCCGTGGGTACCGGCGAGAACATCGGCGGCGACGGCCTATTCGGCCTGCACGCCGACAGCCGGGAGACCACCACGCGCATGCTGGACGCGGACTTCCCGAACGTCGCCCCGCTGCTGCCCAAGACCCACACGGCGATGGCCTCCATCGAGATTGGTCCGCTGCAAGAAGCCATCCGGCGCGTGTCCCTGCTGACGGAGCGCAACGCGCAGATCCGCATGCAGTTCACCTCCGGCCAGGTGATCCTGTCCGCCGGCGGTTCGGATTCCGGTACCGCAGAGGAAACCCTGCCGTGTGCCTTCTCCGGCGTTCCGGAACTCATCATCGCGTTCAACCCGAGCTACCTGAAGGACGGCCTGGGCGTGGTGCACACCGACCGCGTGGTTTTCGGCTTCACCGAGCCGTCCCGGCCGGCCATCATGATCCCGGAACCCGAAAACATGCCGGAGGCAGACGCAGACGGTAATTTCCCGACCCCGGAGACCGACTTCACCTACCTGCTTATGCCGGTTCGCCTGCCCGGTTAAACAGAAAGCGGGGTGCGTCTAACGCATGTATATTCGCGATCTGGATTTGCGGGACTACCGTTCCTGGCCCAACCTGCACTTACAGCTCGAGCCGGGGATCACCCTGTTCGTGGGCCGCAACGGTTTCGGCAAGACGAATATCGTCGAGGCGGTGGGCTATACCGCCCACCTGTCCTCGCACCGCGTCAACCACGACGCCCCGCTCATCCGCCAGGGCACCCAGAATTCGCGCATCTCTATCACCGCGGTCAACCAGGGCCGGGAGCTTACCACGCACCTGCTGCTCAAGCCCCATGCCGCGAACCAGGCCCAGATCAACCGCACCCGCCTGAACTCGCCCCGCGAGCTGTTGGGCGTGGTCAAGACCGTGCTCTTTTGCCCGGAGGACCTGGCCTTGGTCCGCGGCGAGCCGGCCGAGCGCCGGGCCTACTTGGACACCATCATCGCCTCGCGCACCCCGCGGTTAGCCGGGGTCAAGGCGGATTACGACAAGGTGCTCAAGCAACGCAACGCGTTGCTGAAGTCGGCATCGCCGGCCCTGCGCCGCGGCTACCAGGACGACGAAGGAGCCTCGGCGCTTTCCACCTTGGACGTGTGGGACGGGCAGTTGGCGCACCTGGGCGCCCAGGTGATTGCCGCCCGTCTCGAGCTTGTCGATGCCCTCTCCGAGCTCATCCCCGCCGCTTACGCGGGGCTGGCTCCCGAGTCGCGCCCGGCGGAGATTAGCTACAAGTCCACGATCGACACCAGCGACCGCGAGGTCTTAGAAGCCGTGCTGCTGGCGGAGCTGGGCAACGCTCGCAACCGGGAGATTGAACGCGGGATTTCCCTGGTCGGGCCGCACCGCGACGATCTCGTCCTGAACCTGGGACCGCAGCCGGCCAAGGGCTTCGCCAGCCACGGCGAGACCTGGTCGTACACCATCGCCCTGCGCTTGGCGGAGTTCAACCTGCTGCGCCAGGAGGGAAGCGACCCGGTGCTGATCCTGGACGATGTCTTTGCCGAGCTGGATGCGAAGCGGCGCCAGAAGCTCGTGCACCTAGCCAGCGACGCCGAACAGGTACTCATCACCGCCGCGGTGGACGAGGACCTGCCGGACAACCTCGAGACCATCCACCGCTACGAGGTCACTGTGCGCGATACCGACGAGGGCCGAATCTCGGAAATCTCTGCGGAAGATGATTCCGCGGACGCCCCGGAGGAGCAGTAGTGGCGCGCTGGGTAGAACGCGAAGAATTTGATCCCGATGACCCGGTCAGTGAGTTCTTCCACCGCATTCGCCTGACGGCCAAGAACCCGCCCAAGCTGGCTCGCCGGGCCCGCAAGCTGCGGATGGAACCCGGCCGCGAGGACCTTTCGGTACCCGGCATCGCCGGCAAGCTGTTGGGAAACTCAAAGAAGCGTGAACAATGCGACGCGGATGAGGAGACCCAGGACACCGGCGACGAGCGGGATATTCACTCGATTTCCTCGCTCAAGCGGTATACCGAGATAGACAATTACCAGGGCTATCAGGAGGGCCGCCCCAGCGGCGCCGACGGCCGCCGGGTGGCACGCTCCATCGGCGTCCCCAGCCTCGGCATGGCGCTGGGCCGCGAGATCATCGAGCGCGGGTGGCAGCAGGACCTGGCCCATGGCTGGATCATGGGGCACTGGGCCCTGCTGGTCGGAGAGCGCATCGCCGCGCACACCCGGCCGGAGAAGATTGATGGGCAGACGGTCTATATCCAGACCGATAACTCCAACTGGGCCACGGAGCTGCGCTACCTGCAGCATCAGATCATCAAGCGAATCGCCGAGACCATCGGCCCCGACGTCGTCACCGAGCTGAAGATCGTAGGCCCCAAGCAACACCGCAACTACCAGGGCCGGATGTGGGTCAAACCTCAAGGCTCCCAAGACACCTACGGCTAAATTAGCCCTTAAAAGGCGGTTTTAAGGCGTGGTAGCTGGCCTTCGGTAGGGGACCACAGTGTAGAATGATGAAGGTCTTAAAACTAGCTATAGCCAAAAGGAGAACGTAGTTCCGTGGCTGAACAACCAGCATATGATGCCGGATCAATTACGATCCTGGAAGGTCTCGAGGCAGTTCGCAAACGCCCGGGCATGTACATCGGTTCCACCGGCATACGCGGCCTGCACCACCTGATCTGGGAGGTCGTGGACAACTCGGTCGATGAGGCGATGGCAGGTTACGCCACCAAGGTAACCGTGCGCCTGCTCAAGGACGGCGGGGTGGAGGTCATCGATGATGGCCGCGGTATCCCGGTTTCCATGCACGCTTCCGGCGCGCCCACCGTGCAGGTGGTCATGACCCAGCTGCACGCGGGCGGCAAGTTCGACTCGGATTCCTACGCGGTTTCCGGCGGCCTGCACGGCGTGGGTATCTCCGTGGTCAACGCGCTGTCCACACGCGTGGAGGCGGAGATCAAGCGCGACGGGAAGCACTGGTACCAGAACTTCGTCAACGCCATCCCGGAGGACCTGGTCGAGGGCGGCAACGCCCGCGGGACCGGCACCACCGTCCGCTTCTGGGCGGATCCGGAGATCTTCGAAACCACCGACTACGACTACGACACGATCGCGCGTCGCCTGCAGGAGATGGCCTTCCTGAACAAGGGCCTGACCATCGAGCTGGTGGACGAGCGCGTGACCCAGGAGCAGCTCGAGCTCGAGGCCATCGCCGAGGCCGAGTCCGGGGAGTCGCAGCTGGATGCCGCCTCCTTCGACGACGCCGACATCAACGAGGATCCGGCCGACCCGGAATCCGCCGAGGAGCAGGCGGAGGACAAGCCGAAGAAGAAGCTGCAGAAGAAGGCCACGTTCTACTACCCCGAGGGGCTGGTGGACTACGTGAAGTTCCTCAACAAGACCAAGACTGCGATCCACCCGACCATCGTCAGCTTCGACGCCATGGGTGAGGATCACGAGGTCGAGGTCGCGCTGCAGTGGAACCAGGGCTACAAGGAGTCCGTCCACACCTTCGCGAACACGATTAACACCTACGAGGGCGGTACTCACGAGGAGGGCTTCCGCGCGGCGCTGACCTCCCTGATGAACCGTTACGCCAAGGAGCACAAGCTGCTCAAGGAAAAGGACGGCAACCTCTCCGGCGAAGACTGCCGTGAGGGCCTGGCCGCGGTCATCTCCGTCAAGGTCGGCGACCCGCAGTTCGAGGGCCAGACCAAGACCAAGCTGGGTAACTCCGAGATCAAGGGCTTCGTGCAGCGCGCGGTCAACGAGCACGTCAACGACTGGTTCGACGCCAACCCGGCGGAGGCCAAGGCCATCATCAACAAGGCCGTCTCCTCGGCCCACGCGCGCCAGGCCGCCCGCAAGGCCCGCGAGATGGTCCGCCGCAAGTCCGCCACCGACCTAGGCGGCCTGCCCGGCAAGCTGGCGGATTGCCGTTCCAAGGACCCGAAGATTTCGGAGCTCTACATCGTGGAGGGCGACTCCGCAGGTGGTTCCGCTAAGGCCGGCCGTGATTCCCTCTACCAGGCGATCCTGCCGCTGCGCGGCAAGATCCTGAACGTGGAGAAGGCCCGCATGGACAAGGTGCTCAAAAACGCCGAGGTCCAGGCCATCATCACCGCGCTGGGCACGGGTATCCACGAGGAATTCGATATCTCCAAGCTGCGGTACCACAAGATCGTGCTGATGGCCGACGCCGACGTCGACGGCCAGCACATCGCCACGCTGCTGCTGACCCTGCTGTTCCGCTTCATGCCGCAGCTGGTTGAGGAAGGCCACGTCTACCTGGCTAACCCGCCGCTCTACAAGCTGAAGTGGTCCAAGGGCACCCCGGGTTACGCCTTCTCCGACGACGAGCGCGACGAGCAGCTTCAGGAGGGCCTGAACGCCGGCCGCAAGATCAACAAGGACGACGGCATCCAGCGCTACAAGGGCCTGGGCGAGATGAACGCCAAGGAGCTGTGGGAGACCACCCTGGATCCGACGACCCGCATCCTGCGCCGCGTGGATCTGGAAGACGCCCAGCGCGCCGACGAGCTGTTCTCCATCCTCATGGGCGACGACGTTTCGGCCCGCCGTTCGTTTATCACCCGCCGCGCCAAGGACGTCCGTTTCCTCGACGTCTAAAGACGCGACCGGGCCTTTGACTGGAGACGCTAGGTCATAGAAGAGACGGCAGCAGGAGTACTCACTCCCACTGCCGTCTTTTTGCGTCTAACCCAGGTTGCGCTGCAGGATCTGTCCCATGTCGGTGACGTAGGGCTCCAGCAGGCCGGCGGCCTTGCCTCGCAGGCTCTGGTAGGCCTTGGCGAGGGTGGCGTTGTTGACCTTCTCGGCGTGTTGGTCGGCCACGGCCAGCAGGCTGTCGGTGACTTGCTGGCTGCGCGGGGCCAGGAAGACGCCGAAGTCGTCGGAGTTGCTACCGGAAAACTCCTGCCAGTAGCCCTCCAGCTCGCCCAGCACGTCGGGCAGCAGCCGGTCGATGGCCTGGGCCAAGACGTTGGGGCGGACCTTCGTGGCCGCCTTGAGGGCGGCCTTCAAGGCGAAGCCGCTTATGCCGGTCTGGCTATCGATGATCTTGTCCGCCAGCTTTTCCAGGTCGGAGACGGTGGAGTTCCGGCGGGGTTCTTTGAGCAGGGGAGAGAGATTGGTTGCGGTCATAGAAGATCAATCTACCGGTTGCTCCCGAGCGCGCAGGAAGACGCGCGCGCTGAGCTCAGCGAAATCCTCGTTGCCGGTGCTCAGCGCCGGGAAGGCGCGCAGGCAGGTGCGCAAGGCCCGGGCGGCGGTCAGGTCAGAGGCGTGCACGGCGATGCCGTCGATGTGGGCGTGGGCGGCCGCTGAGGCCGCGGCCAGTGCCGCGAAATTGCTCACGCGAGCCGCCGAGTGCAGACGCTGGTATTCGCGGGCCACGAGCAGCAGCTGTTCCGGGCTCATCGGGCGGACCGGATTTCGGATTCCAGCTGGGCGCGGCCGGGCAGCAACGAGCGGGCGAGGTCTTGGATGGCGGCATCGTTAAGCGTGCGGGCGGCCGCCAAAGTCACGGCGCGGACGACGGCCTCGTGTTTGGAGGTGCCCCACGCGGACGCCAGCAGGGTCAGCGCGTGGTCTAGATCGGGGGATAGTCGCAAGGTCATGGCCATGCCCGAAATGGTATCACCGTGATACCAGATATGACCTTTTCGGGATATTCTGGGCCCGTGAATGCCCGTCTGCGCCTTTGTCCCAGTACAATAGGTGGTTATGAGTGACAACAATAAAGAAGATTTCGATCGGATTTTTCCGATTGATATTAACCAGGAGATGGAGTCGAGTTATATCGACTACGCCATGTCCGTCATCGTCGGCCGTGCCCTCCCGGAGGTCCGCGACGGCCTGAAGCCGGTGCACCGCCGCATCCTCTACGCGATGTTCGACTCCGGCTACCGCCCGGAGCGCGGCTACGTGAAGTCCGCCCGCCCGGTCTCTGACACCATGGGCCAGTTCCACCCCCACGGCGACTCCGCCATTTACGACACCTTGGTCCGCCTGGCGCAGTCCTGGAACATGCGCTACCCGCTGGTTGACGGCCAGGGCAACTTCGGTTCCCGCGGCAACGACGGCCCGGCCGCCATGCGTTACACCGAGTGTAAGATGACGCCGCTGGCCATGGAGATGGTCCGCGATATCCGCGAAAACACCGTCGACTTCTCCCCGAACTACGACGGTAAGACCTCGGAGCCGGACGTTTTGCCGTCCCGCGTGCCGAACCTGCTGATGAACGGCTCCGGCGGTATCGCCGTCGGCATGGCCACCAACATCCCGCCGCACAACCTTAATGAGCTGGCCGAGGCCATCTACTGGCTGCTGGACAACCCGAACGCCAGCGAGGAAGAAGCCCTGGCCGCCTGCATGGAACGCGTGAAGGGCCCGGATTTCCCGACCGCCGGCCTGATTGTGGGCGACAACGGCATCAAGGACGCCTACACCACCGGCCGCGGTTCCATCCGCATGCGCGGCGTGACCAGCATCGAGGAGCACGGCTCCCGCCAGACCATCGTTATTACCGAGCTGCCCTACCAGGTCAACCCGGATAACCTCATCTCCAACGTCGCGGAGTCCGTGGCCAACGGCAAGATCGCCGGCATCTCCAAGATTGAGGACGAGTCCTCCGACCGCGTGGGCATGCGCATTGTCGTCACCCTCAAGCGCGACGCCGTGGCTCGCGTGGTCCTCAACAACCTCTACAAGCACTCCCAGCTGCAGACCTCCTTCGGCGCCAACATGCTCTCCATCGTCGACGGCGTGCCGCGCACCCTGCGCCTGGATCAAATGCTGTCCTACTACGTGGCCCACCAGATCGAGGTCATCGTCCGGCGTACCCAGTTCCGCCTGGACGAGGCCGAGAAGCGCGCCCACATCCTGCGCGGCCTGGTCAAGGCCCTCGACATGCTGGACGAGGTCATCGCCCTCATCCGCCGCAGTCCCACCGTGGACGAGGCCCGCGAGGGCCTGAAGTCCCTGCTGGACGTGGACGACGTCCAGGCGGACGCCATCCTGGCCATGCAGCTGCGCCGCCTGGCCGCCCTGGAGCGCCAGAAGATCGTCGACGAATTGGCCGAGATCGAAGAAGTCATCGCCGACCTGAAGGACATCCTGGCCAACGAGACCCGCCAGCGCCAGATCGTGCACGACGAGCTCGCCGAGATCGTGGAAAAGTATGGCGACGATCGCCGCACTCAGATCGTTGCCGCGACCGGCGACGTCACGGACGAAGACCTCATCGCCCGCGAAAACGTCGTGGTCACCATCACCGGCACCGGCTACGCCAAGCGCACCAAGGTGGATTCCTACAAGGCCCAGAAGCGCGGCGGCAAGGGCGTGCGCGGCGCGGAGCTGAAGCAGGACGACATCGTCAAGAACTTCTTCATCTGCTCCACCCACGACTGGATCCTGTTCTTCACCAACTTCGGCCGGGTCTACCGCCTCAAGGCCTACGAGCTGCCGGAGGCCGGCCGCGCCGCCCGCGGCCAGCACGTGGCCAACCTGCTGGAGTTCCAGCCGGAGGAAAAGATCGCCCAGATCATCCAAATCCAGTCCTACGAGGACGCCCCGTACCTGGTGCTGGCCACCCAGCAGGGCCGGGTTAAGAAGTCCCGCCTGACCGACTACGAGTCGGCGCGCTCGGCCGGTCTTATCGCCATCAACCTGAACGAGGGCGACGCGCTGATCGGCGCGTCCCTGGTGGGCGAAGGCGACGACATCCTGCTCACCTCGGAGCAGGGCCAGGCAATTCGCTTTACCGCCGACGACGACCAGCTGCGCCCGATGGGTCGCGCGACCGCCGGTGTGAAGGGCATGCGCTTCAAGGGCGACGACCAGCTGCTGTCCATGTCCGTCGTCCACGACGGCGAGTTCCTGCTGGTGGCCACCTCCGGCGGCTACGGCAAGCGCACCGCCATCGAGGAATACACCCCGCAGGGCCGCGGCGGCATGGGCGTGATGACCTTCAAGTACAACCCGAAGCGCGGCAAGCTCATCGCCGCCATCTCGGTGGATGAGGAAGACGAGATCTTCGCCATCACCTCCGCCGGCGGCGTGGTCCGTACCGAGGTCAACCAGATTCGCCCGTCCTCGCGCGCTACTATGGGCGTGCGCCTGGTCAACCTGGCCGACGGCGTGGAGCTTTTGGCCATCGACCGCAACGTCGAAGAAAGCGGCGAAGAAGAAGCCAAAGCAGTAGCTAAGGGCGAAAAGACCGTGGAAGACGTGCAGGCCGAACAGCTCAAGGCGAACGATTCCGCCAAGGACGAGGAGTAATACATGGCACGACGGGAAGTAACGCTTTCGCGCATCGTACCGGTCTCCGCCTTCAAGGTTGGCATGGCGATGGCCCTGGTCGGGCTCATCGCCTGGTTGCTGGCCGTGACCCTGCTCTACTTCGGCATGGCTGCCGCCGGCATCTGGGACTCGGTCAACGCGCTGGTCGGTGACGTGGGCGGTGATTTTCATGTCACCTTCGGCGTAGTCTTTTCCGCCAGCGCCCTCGTGGGCGCCATCATGGCTATCTTGGTAGCCATTTTCGTTCCGGTGATAGCGATTATCTACAACGCCATCGCGGAGCTTTTCGGTGGGTTTACTTGCGACTTCGATGACTAGGTAAACTTTCCGTGAATACCCTCTTTGACCTGGCGATTTGCTAAAGGTTGAAGGGGGTATGTAAAGTTCATAGTCGTTCCACACAGGGGCCTATAGCTCAGTCGGTTAGAGCGCATCGCTGATAACGATGAGGTCGCTGGTTCGATTCCAGCTAGGCCCACCACGGAACATGGGGCATTAGCTCAATTGGTAGAGCACCTGCTTTGCAAGCAGGAGGTCAGGAGTTCGATTCTCCTATGCTCCACAATCACCACAAACGCCAGGCGAATCCGCCTGGCGTTTTTTCTTTCCCTGCCCGGTCCCGAGGATCGTACTAGTCTGGTGTTCACCGATTAATGAAAACCTTATGCCGTGCGCGGCAGAGAGTGCAGGAAAAATAATTATGGCCGAGTTCTATTTCAACCACCCGTTTGGCGAGACCAAGCTGCGGGTGGAAGCGCCCGCCGGCTCCCGTTATGTGGTGGTCTCCCAGCGCAGCGACCAGGATCTGGAGATCCTGGATACCTTCGACGATTACGACGCCGCCCGCGAACTAGTCATGCGCACTCTCCAGGACGCCGCCAACCACATCGATGAGATGGGCTACGGCGAAGACGTCAAGGTCACCCACATGCGCTTGAAGCCGATTCCCGAATTCGCCTAAAGCCGCAGCTGGGCGCCCCGATTTTTAGGCACCGGCCCCACCGGAGTACGCTTTAAAGACATAACGGGGCTATAGCTCAGTTGGTAGAGCGTCGCGTTCGCAATGCGAAGGTCAGGGGTTCGATTCCCCTTAGCTCCACTACCGCGCAGGACCTGGCACCGGAAACGTTGTTTTCCGGGGGTCAGGTCCTTATTTTTGTCCTCGCCTCCCACCTGTTTGGGGCGCTTCGGGTGGCGGCGCTGACAAATATATTCGCTTCAGCTTTTAAGCGTTGTGTTTCCCGACTACAATACGGTGCATGAACGAAGAACCGCAGTGGCTCGACGAGGAAGAGCTGGAAGCCTTCATGTCCCTCATGGCCGTCAACATCCGGCTGACTGCTGTCCTCGACGCCCAGCTGCGGGAGGACGCGGGACTGAGCTTCTTCGATTACACGGTGATGTCGCGGCTGTCGGAGGCCCCCGAGCGCCGCATGCGCATGCGGGAGCTGGCGATCACGGCCAACGGCTCCCTGTCGCGCCTGAGCCAGGTGGTCACCCGGCTGGAGAAGAAGGGCTGGGTCGAGCGTTTCCCGGATCCCAACGACGGGCGCACCACCTTTGCCAAGCTCACCGATCCCGGCTGGGACAAGGTCGTCGCCAGCGCCCCGGGGCACGCCCGCCAGGCCCGGACGGTGGTCGCGGACAAGCTCACCCGCTCCCAGATCCGCACCATGACGCAGGTTAACAACCGCATTATTAAGGCCATCGAGGAAGACCCCCGCTTCGGCGGGCGCTTCTAGGCCGGGTAGCCGCGCCGGCGGGACACGCTTTTATCCCACGGGATCCAGAAGCGGAACGGCGCCTGCTGGTTCTTCGAAATTCCAATCCGCGGCCCGGCCACCCATTCGGGCTCGGCCGCGCGGGGCTCCAGCTCGACGGGGGAGGAGTTGTCCGCGAGCGTGAAGCCCAGGGCCTGGCCGAGGTTGCCCGGACCGCGCGCGAGGTTATAGAAATCGGTCTCGCCGCGGCGGGAATAGGCCAGTTCTGTGCCGGCGACCACCTCGCCGGCGCGCAGCAGGCAACCCTGGCCGGTGCCTTCCGGTGCGCAGACGATGTTGCCGTTGCGGTGGATGCCGTAGGAGGCGTAGACGTACAGCCTGCCCGGCGGGCCGAACATGGTCGCGTTCCGCGGGGTCTTGCCGCGAAAGGTGTGCGCTGCGGGGTCCTCGGTGCCCAGGTAGGCCTCGACCTCGGTGAGCCGGACCGCCACGCCGCCGAAGTGAAAGATACAGCCCAGAAGCTGCGGGGCGACCACGTCGGCGGGGGCGGAAAAATCAATCATGGCCCCAGACTAATAGCGGCTAGTAGACCTCGATCGAGCGGATGTGGTTGCCCAGGCCCTTGCGGGTAAAGACCGTGCGGGTGCTGGTGGGGTCGTTGGCCGCGCCCATCGCCAGCAGCAGCGGGACGTAGTGGTCGGCGGTGGGGTGGGCAATCCGCGCGCCCGGGCCCTGGTGCAGGTAGTCGGTCAGGGCGTCCACGTTGCCGGAGTGGATGTTGGCCGCGGCCCACTCGTCGAAGGCGTCGAGGTGGCCGGAGAGCTCGGGGTTGCGGAAGACCGCGAAGGAGTGGGTCATGTAGCCGCTGCCGATGACCAGGATGCCCTCCGCGCGCAGCGGGCGCAGCTTCTCGCCCAGGTCCAGCAGGTCCTGCGGGTTTAGGCTGGGCATGGAGACTTGGACGACGGGCACGTCGCCGGCCGGGTACATGGCCATCAGCGGGATAAAGGCGCCGTGGTCCAAGCCGCGATCGGCGAACTGGTGGACGGGCTGGTAACCCAGCAGGCCCGCGACGCGCTGGGCGAGCTCGCCGGCGTCCGGGGTGGGGTAGCGCAGGGTGAAGTACTCCGGGTCGAAGCCGGAGAAGTCGTAGAAGAGCGGGGCGTCGGCCGCCGTGGCGTTGATGGCCACTGGCGCGTTTTCCCAGTGCGCGGAGACCACCACGATGGCCCGCGGCTTCGGCAGGGAGCGCGACCAGTCGTAGAGGTCGTTCATCCAGCCGTGGTTGCCCAGCGCCGGCGGGGCGCCGTGGCTAATGAACAGGGCAGGAAGGGGGCCGTCGGCCGGCTCCCACCGGCGGTGCAGGTGGGTCTCGGGGAGGGCGCGTTCGCGCAGATCGTAGATGGCGCCGGCCGGCCGGGCGGGGTTGAATTCTTCGGCGAGGGTGGGCATGGGGACTCTCCTTTACTTAAAGCGTAAAGTAAGTCTAGCCCACGAATACTTAATCTGTAAAGCGTTTGACGAGAACCAGGTGGCCGTTGCGCTCGCCCTCGTGCTCAAAGCCCAGGTACTGGTAGAGCCGGTGGGCGCGGGGGTTGTCCGGATCCACCGCCAGGGAGATGCCGGGAGTGCCAAGTTTGCGGGCCAGCTCGGTGGCGGCTTGGATGAGCGAGGTGCCAATTCCTTGGCCCTTGTAGCGGCCCTCCACCGCGAGCGCGAGCTCCGGGATGCCCTCCTCGGCGTGGCCGAAGCCGTGGCTCTCCTCCGTGCCCCACATCAGCCAGACACCCCCGGCCGGGACACAGGCGTCCCAGGCGATGAACCCGCCCTCGTTCGGGTTCCACGCCGCTACGTAGTACTCGTAATCCTTATCGAAATGCTCAGAGATCTCGCCGAATTCGTCCCCGAAAGTGTCGGTCAGGAAATTCAGGCGCGCGATGTAGGTGCGATCCGATTCCTGGGTCGCACGCAGCTCGATCTGCAGCTGGTCAGAGTTCTGGTTTAGCTTGTCATCCTGTGTCTGAGAGTCCATGCGCGCCATTGTAGGCCGCGCTAGGCCAGGTGGTAGTTGGCCACCTCGTGTCCAGCGAATTCGCGGGCCACCCCGGACTCGTCCACGGAGCGGAACACGGTGTCGTTCTCGATCGCGAAACGCAGGTTTTCCACCCGGTTAGACGGATCCCCGACTATCGGCCCCGCGGTAAAATAAAAAGTCTCCCCGTTAGTAAGCTTTACCGTCAAAGATTCAATACTCATGTAGTTGAAGCTCCTTGCTCCCGACCGATCGAAGTGCACTACGTTGTTCCCCATAAATTACTGTCCGGGACGCTAAAGAATCTAATTAGAAGGTCCGAATGAGATCTATGCAATAAAGAGGCCACCCCCGAAAGTAAGTACAACCATGTACTCCACTTCGCGGGGGTGGCGGAAGCCGCGGGGTGAGGGAAGGACTAGTCCTCGTCCTCACGTAGGCGGTGCTTGCCCTCGTTATCCGAGTCGTCGGTCAGGCGGGCGGTGTCCTTTTCCGGGAGCTCAGCGGTCTCTGCCTGGTGGTTAGCCAGCTGGGCGTCCAGGGAGCCGAGTAGCTCCTCGTCGCGGTCCACCACGCCTTCTTCCACCTGGGTGGACACCGGCTTCTCCGTGGTCGAGGTGTAGACCAGCGTGGAGCCGGCGGTCTTCTCGTTGCCGCCGAATTCCTCGACGCGCGGCGGCTGCTCCGACGGGGTGTCGTTGCGGCGCAGCCAGTAGTAGACGCCGCCGCCGATAGCGGCCACCGCGGCCACGACCGCCGCGATCGGCCAGAACGCGGAGCGCTGCTGCTTCTTCTGCTTCTTGGCGGCCTGCTTGCGGGCCTTCTTGGCGGCCTTGGTGGCCTTCTTGCGGGAGTCCTGGGCGCGGCGCTCCAGCTGGTCGGCCTTCTTCTGGGACTTCTTGCGGGCCTCGGTGGCGGACTTGCGCAGGTTGGCGGTGGCGGTCTCGGTCTTATCCTTGGCCTTATCCTGGGCGTCGTTCGCCTGGGACTTAATGTCCTCGAGGGCGCGCTCCAGGCGGGCGTGGGCGGCCTGGGTCACGCGGCCGGCTTCCTTGCGGGACTCGGGGAACCAGTCCTGGGTGTGGTTGTCCACCTTGTCCGCGGCCTCCTCCAGAGCGTCGTAAGCCTGGCGGGCCTTTTCGTCCCGGAATTCAGCGAACTGGTTCCACAGGGACGAACCGACTCGGTAGGCCACGTTCAAGCTGCCAAGATTCATGGTTTCTCCTAGGTAAAGGTTTATTAATCGTTCTTATTCCAGCCTAGTCCAGCGTAGTTAACTTTTGGGTGGGGCGGCAATAGGAGGGGGCGAGACCACAGCCGGAGGTAGACCGCTTGGTTCATTTCGGGCCCCGTTTTATTCACCTGAAAATCGGAAATTGCTACAGGTAGTGCGGTTTTAAAGGTATTACGTTTGAAAAGGGCTGGTGCGAAAAATGAACAGCTTGGTACATTTCTCGCTAAGCAAACGCCCACTACCAGCAGAGGAGGTCGCCGTGGTACCCCGGATATCCGCTTCCGCGCCACTAGACCAAAACGAACTGCAGGTCTACCCGGCGCCGGCGCCCCAGCGCACCGCGCTCTCCTTCGAAGTCATCCCGCCCCGCCACGACGCGGATGCCGCCAAGGTCAACGGCCTGCTCGAAGTCTTGAGCTCCTACCGCCCCGACTACATCGCGGTCACCAGTTCCCAGCGCTCCGGGTGGCTGCGCGGCACCGCCGCCTTCATCGAGCGCATCGCCCAACGCACCCAGATGCGCCCGCTCGCGCACCTGGCCTGCACCGCCGGCACCCGCGCGGAGCTCATCGACTGGATCGACACGCTTGTCGATGCCGGCGTGCGCGGGCTGCTGGCCCTGCGCGGCGACCTCGCCCCGGGGCAGACGAGCCTGCCGGCGGGCTACCTGCCGCACGCCGACGACCTGGTGCGGCTGGTCCGCGAGTGGGAGCAGTCCCAGGCCGCCCGCTTCGCCGCCGGGCGCCTGGCCGTGGGCGTGGCCTGCTACCCGCAGGGGCACGCCGAATCCCGCAACGCCGACGAGGACATCGACGTCCTGCTGACCAAGCAGCGCTGCGGCGCCGACTTCGCCATCACCCAGCTCTTCTTCGACGCGGACGATTACCACCGCTTCGCCGAGCGCGCCCACCTGGCCGGGGTGAACATCCCGCTTATCCCGGGCATCATGCCCATGACCAGCGCCAAGCGTCTGGCGCGCATGGGCGAGCTCACCGGCCTGCCCGTTCCGGCGTCCGTCGTTAACCGCCTGGCCCAGGCGCGGGATCCGGCCGAGGAGCACGAGATCGGCCTGGAGCTGACCGCCCAGCTGGCCCGCGAGGTCTTGGCCGGGGGCGCGGGTGGGTTGCACGTCTATACCCACAACAACGCCGCCGTGACCCAGGACCTGCTGGACCGGGTGGGCATCGCCGCCGCTTAAACCGTAATCAGAACGAAAACTTAAGGAGAACACCACCATGACTTCACCGAAGAAATTCCCCGCCGCGACCATCGAGGGCTATCCCCGCGTCGGTGCGAACCGCGAGCTCAAGAAGGCCCTCGAGGCCTACTGGGCCGGGCGCATCGACGAGGCCAGCTTCGAATCCGCCGCCCATTCGCTGCGCCTGGACACCTACGCGCGCCTGAAGGACCTGGGCCTCAACGAGGACTACGCCATCCCGGCGGACGTGGCTTATTACGACCAAGTGCTGGAAACCGCCCTGACCGTCGGCGCGGTGCCGGGGCTGACGCTGGACGATGAGTTCACCCTCGCCCGCGGCAACACCGACAAGGCCCCGCTGGAGATGACCAAGTGGTTTGATACCAACTACCACTACATCGTCCCGGAGATCGCCGACGACCAGGGCTTTAGCGCCCACCCGGACCGCCTGCTCAAGCTGGTGGACGAGGCCCGCCAGGCCGGCCACACCGTCCGCCCCTACCTCGTCGGCCCGGTCACGCTGCTGGCCCTGTCTAAGCCGGCCGAGGGCGCGACTAAGCAGCCCCTGGAGCGCCTGCCGGAGCTGGTCGCCGTCTACCAGGAGCTGCTGGCCGCCCTGCACGTCAAAGGCGTGGAATGGGTCCAGCTGGCCGAACCGGCCGTGGTGGCGGATCTGGCGGTGGCCAGCGACGCCGAACTAGCCGCCCACCTCGCCGCGGCCTACCGCGCCATCCTGGGCACGCAGACCCGCCCGAACGTCTACCTGACCACCCCGTACGGCGCGGCCCGCGCGAGCCTCGACGTCTTGGAGGATTTGGCCCCGGAGGCCGTGCAGGTGGATCTCAGCGTGGGCACGCTCGTCCAGGAGCCGGGCTACCTCGACCGGGTGGCAAAGCTGGCGGCCAAGACCCACCTGGTCGCCGGTCTGGTGGACGGGCGCAATGTCTGGGCGGCCAACCTGCACGACCTGCGGGAGAAGTTCGAGCGCCTGCCCGGGGTATCGGTGTCCACCTCGGTCTCCCTGCAGCACGTGCCGCACACCGTGGAGGCCGAAAAGAACCTGCCCGTGGACGTGGTCGGCTGGTTCTCCTTCGCGGATGAGAAGATCGCCGAGGTCGTCGCACTCGCCGCCGGGCCGGAGGCGGCCCCGCAGGCCTTTGCCAAGGCCGACCGCGCCGTGCGCACCCGCGCCGAATCCACCCGCACCCACAACGCGGACGTGCAGGCCCGCACCGCGGCCCTGCCGGAAGGGGCCGTCAGCCGGCAGCCCGCCTTCGCCGAGCGCAACCGCGCCCAGAAGGAACTGCTCAAGCTGCCAAAGCTGCCCACCACCACCATCGGCTCCTTCCCGCAGACGCCGGAGATCCGGGCGGCCCGCGCGAAGCACAAGGCCGGCGAGCTCAGCGACGCGGCCTACACGGACGCCCTCAAGCAGGAAATCGCCAGCGTGGTAGCCCTGCAGGAGGAACTGGGCCTGGACGTGTTGGTCCACGGCGAGGCCGAGCGCAACGACATGGTCCAGTACTTCGCGGAGCTGCTCGACGGCTTCGTGGTCACCGAAAACGGCTGGGTGCAGTCCTACGGCTCCCGCTGCACCCGCCCGCCGATAGTCGTCGGGGACATCTCCCGCCCGGCGCCCATGACCGTGGAGTGGACCTCGTACGCGCAGTCGCTGACCGAGCGCCCCGTCAAGGGGATGCTCACCGGCCCGGTGACCATCCTGGCCTGGTCCTTCGTGCGCGACGACGTCCCGCAATCGGTCTCCGCGGACCAGCTGGGCGTGGCCTTGGCCGACGAGGTCCGGGACCTGGAGGACGCCGGGGTGGGGATCATCCAGATCGACGAGCCGGCCCTGCGCGAGCTGCTCCCGCTGCGCGCGGAGGACCGCGCCGAGTACCTGGACTGGGCGGTGCGCGCCTTCCGCCTGGTGGCGCTTGAAGCCCAGCCCACCACGCAGATTCACACCCACCTGTGCTACTCCGAGTTCGGCCAGATCATCGACGCCGTGGCGGCGCTCGATGCCGACGTCACCTCCATTGAGGCGGCCCGCTCCCGCATGGAGCTGCTCGAGGACCTGGACGAGAAGTTCCACTCCGAAATCGGGCCGGGCATCTACGACATCCACTCGCCGCGCGTGCCGTCGGTAGAGGAGATGGCGGATCTCATCCGCGCGGCGCTGAAGAACGTGCCGGCGGAGCGCCTGTGGATTAACCCCGACTGCGGTCTGAAGACCCGCGGCTACGAGGAGACGACCGCCTCCCTGCGCAACATGGTCCGCGCGCGCGACGCCGTGGTCTAGCCCGCGATCGCTGAGGGCGTGCCGCCGCACGCGGCGCGCCCTTGCTTCATTATCTATAATGGCGGGCATGACTCAGAAGACCGCTACAGCAACTCTGCACACCAACTTGGGTGACATTGTTATTGACTTGTTCGGTAACCATGCGCCGGTTACCGTAGAAAACTTCATCGGCCTGGCCAAGGGTGACAAGGAATACGCCACCCAGAACGCCAAGGGCGAGCAGTCCGGCCCGTTCTACGACGGGGCCATCTTCCACCGCATCATCGACAACTTCATGATCCAGGGCGGCGACCCGACCGGCACCGGCCGCGGCGGCCCCGGCTACCAGTTCCAGGATGAGTTCCACCCGGAGCTGCAGTTCGATCGCCCGTTCCTGCTGGCCATGGCCAACGCTGGCCCGGGCACCAACGGTTCCCAGTTCTTCATCACCGTGGCTGCCACCCCGCACCTGAACAACCACCACACCATCTTCGGTGAGGTCACCGACGCCCAGTCCCAGGACGTCGTGTCCAAGATCGCCAAGGTCGACACCGACCGCATGGACCGCCCGAAGGAAGACGTGGTCATCGAATCCGTGGAGATCGCCGAGGCCTAAGCCTTAGGCTCCCGCCCGCCCCGCCGCATCAGCCGGCCGGGCGGGCTTTTTGCTATCTCCTTCCTCCTAGCCTTCCCCGTCCTAGCCTTTCGCGTTTTCGCCCCTTGGTTTCACAGAAAGCCCTCGTTTTACCCATGACTTTCGAACAGCACCTGCGTTCCTATTACCGCACCGCCCCGGTCACCGCCTGGATCGTGGCCGCAAACTGCGCTCTGTGGCTGGCCACCGCCGTCCAGTCCCGGTCTGTGACCGACAGCTACTACCACTCCACGCTGGCGATGAGCTGGAGCCTCTGGGGCCCCGAATTCGCCGCCGGGCACTACTGGCAGGCGGTCACCAGCGCCTTCATGCACCTGGGGCTAGGCCACCTGGCGGTGAACATGTTCCTGCTGGTGCTTATCGGGAGGGAGATCGAGACCTACCTGGGCTCGGCGCGCTACGCCCTGGTCTACCTGGCGGCGGTACTGGGGGCCTCGGCCAGCATCGTGTGGATGGCCTTCACTCAGCCGACCGCCGGTGCCTCCGGCGCTCTTTTCGCCCTCATGGTGGTCCTGGTGGCCGTGAACTACCAAAGGCGCACCGATCTGCGCGCGCCCATCGTGCTCGTGGTGGTCAACATCGCCTACACCTTCCTGGCCACGGGCGTGTCCCTGTGGGGCCACCTGGGCGGCGTCGCGGTGGGCGTGGTGCTGGCCCTGTGCGTGGCGGCCCGGAACCCCAAAGTCTCCGGCTGGGGTGTCGCAGCGACTACGGCGGCGGCATTCGTGTTATTGGTGGCGCGAGCAGGCCTTTGGGGATAGGTGCGGCGTGTTATCCACGCGCGCAAGTGTTCGAAAAGATTTCACACCGGTTGTCCACATTGTGGATAACTACATTTTTGTAATTTCCGAACGCTTGTGTGTTTTTCGAATGACAAATCCCAGCGTAGCGATCATTTTTCGAAATTTTAAACCGGTGTGGAAACGGGGAGAAAAGTTATCCACAGGCTGTGGTAAATTCTGTGAATTACGGATTTTCACACTTTTATCCCCAGCCTGTGGATAACTTTTTACCCAACGGTGTCAGTAAAAGCCCTGCTTACACTATTGTAATTTACAAAAGCGCAGGTGAGTGCCCCGGTGGAAAACTTGGGGACACTGTGGAGAACTTTGCGGTGGAGAATCTCAGAGGCGGGGCAGCTGCGTCCAGCGCAGGCCGAGATCCGTGCCGCGGCCGAAGTACTCGTACGCGCGCTCCGTGCCGTCCTGGATGCCGTCGGCGACGTCCTCGCCGCCGGAGGTGATGTCCACGGTCAGCGGCTCCTGGGAGCGGACAGCGGCCACCCACCCGCCGGAGACGTACGCGCCGTCCTCGGTGCGCTCCAGGCTGTCCAGGAAGGCGGCCAGCGCGGCCTGGGCGCTATCGCGCTCGCCGTCGGTGACGACGAGCCGGACCGTCGCCGGGGTGCCGTCGTTGTGCGGGGGATTGTCCCACAGCCAGTCGTAGTCCATCTGATATTCGCGGTTAGTGCTCATGCGCAAAAGACTACGTGAAAAAGGCATGAAAAAAGGCGGCCAAAGGCCGCCTTCGGGGCAAAAGCTTAGCGCCATCCCATGGTCATCAGGAGACCAATGATGGCCAGGCCGAAGCCGATGAGGTAGTTCCACGGGCCGAGCTCCTGCATGAGCGGGATGTGCTGGCCGGCCAGGTAGTTGACCACGATCCAGGCCAGCCCGATGAGCATCAGGCCGAGCATCAGCACGATGTACCACTTGGAGGTGCCCTCCGAGTTGATCTTGACCGGGGTGCGGTTCGCCGACGAGCTGGCGGTCGAGCTGATCGGGGCGTTCTTCGAAATTTTGGCCTTTGGCATGTTCTTTCCTAACTTTGGTGTGCGGGCGGGGCGGATTCGGGCCGGGCTAGTGTTGCGCCACAGTCTAGCAGCGCTACGGCTAGCGGCCCGTGACGAGGGTTTCCAGGTTGAACTCCCAATAACGGACTTCTACCTTGGTGTCCTTGCGGATGGTGTCCCCGGCGGAAACGGAGGCCCAGCCGATCTTGCCGGAGTCCACGGCGGCCCCAGTGCCGATCGGCGGGCCGACGCGCAGGTCCTGGGCGTTGCCTTCCCAGCCGGCCTCGCGCAGGGCTTCGACGGCCTCGTCCTCGGTCTTGCGGGTCAGCTCCGGCGCGGTCATGAGCATGCCGTTGGACACGCGCACCACCACGGTGCTGCCGGCGTCGACCTCCCGGCCCTCGCTCTGGACCTCGAGGACGCGGTTTTCCGGTTCCTCGGAGTCGACCAGCTCGAGCTGCGGCTCGACGTCCAGGGAGTCCAGGGTCTGGCGGGCGTCGCCCCAGTCCATGCCGGTCAGGCGCGGGATGCGCACCTGCTTGACCCCCTGGGAGACGGTTACCTTGACCTTCGAGCCCTTGGACAGCTGGGAACCGGGGGCCGGCGACTGCGAGATGATCTGGCCCGCCGGGACGTCGTCGGAGTCTTCCTCGGTGATGTCATCGGACAGGGTCAAACCGGCCTCGTCGAGCGCGCGGGAGGCCGACTCCAGATCCAAGCCGGTCACGTCCGGGACGTCGGTGATCTCCTTACCGGAGGAGACCGTCAGCGTCACGGTCGCGTTCTTCTGCAACTGGGAACCGGGGCCCGGGTTCACGCGGATGACGTGGTCGCGCTCAATCTCCGGATGGGCTTCCTCGTTGACCGAGACCTGCAGGCCCAGCTCTTCGAGCTCCTGGACGACCTCGGCGCGCGGACGGTTTTCCACCTCCGGCACCTCGACCATCTCCGCGGTCTGCGCGGGCTCGTCCGGGGCCTCCGAAGGCTTCAGGTAGTCCCAGGCGAAATAGCCAATAGCGCCGATAAGCAGCAGCGCCAGCAGAGCCGTGAGCCACTTGATCCAGGCGCTGGTGCCCTCCTCTTCCTCCGCGGCGTGGGAAGCCGGCCGGGTATCGGCCACCGGCGCGCGGTGGGAGGCGGCCGGCGCTTCGGCCTCGGGCTCGACGTGCGCGCGGGCCGCCTGGGTGACGTTGCCGTGGGCCAGGCGGCGCAGGTCCTCGGCCATCTCGTGGGCCGACTGGTAGCGATCCGCCGGGTGCTTGGCCATCGCGGTGAGGATGACCGCGTCCACATTCACGCGCCCGGTCGGCGTGATGGAATCATCCAGGTATTCCGACGGCGGAATGGGATCTTCCTGCACGTGCTGGTAGGCCACGGAAAACGGGGTCTCGCCCTCGAACGGGGTGCGGCCGGTGACGGCCTCGTACATGACGCAGCCCAGGGCGTAGACGTCGGAGCGGGCATCGGCAGCCTTGCCACGCGCCTGCTCGGGCGAAAGGTACTGCGCGGTGCCGATCACCGCGGAGGTTTGCGTCATGGCGGAGGTGGAGTCGTCCAGCGCGCGGGCGATGCCGAAGTCCATCACCTTCACCTGACCGGTGTTGGTCAGCATGATGTTCGCGGGCTTCACGTCGCGGTGGATGATGCCGGCCTCGTGGGAGGCCTGCAGGGCATCCGCGACCGGGGTCAGGATCTCCGCGGCCTGCTCCGGGGCCATGGGCCCGTCCGCGCGGAAGATGTCGCGCAGGGTGCGCCCGTGGACCAGCTCCATGACGATGTACGGGATGGTCAGGGCGTTGTCCTCGACCTCGCCGGTGTCGAAGACGGCGACGATATTCGGGTGGTTGAGACGGCCCGAATTCTGCGCCTCACGGCGGAAGCGCTCGCGGAAATTGGTGTCGTGCGCCATCTCCGGGCGCAGCATCTTGATGGCCACCTCGCGGCCCAGCATGGTGTCCTGGGCCGCGTAGACCTCGGACATACCACCGGAACCGATGAGTTCACCGCGTTCGTAACGATCACCCAGCATTGGTGGTTCCACCCCCTTGTTTGGTGTAATCAGACGCCTGCGGCGAGTTATTGAATAGGTCCTCGATGTTTTCTTCCAGCTCCTCCGTCGGCAGCGACGGGGCCTCCGTCATCTCCGACAGCTCGGGCGTCGGGGTGCCCTGCTGCGTGGTCGGCTGCTCGCGGTGCGTGGTCGGACGCGGCGTGGGCGTTTCCGTGCGCTCGCGGGTCTCCGGCTCCGGCTCCTCGGTCCGGGAGGTTTCGGGCTCCTCGACCTCCGTCTCGGTGACGGTCTCGGCTTCCTCCGTGGACGGCTCCACCCATTCGGTCACGACCGATGGCGGCGTGCTGGTGGGTTCGCTGGAACCGCGGTTGCCGGCCAGCTGCTGGGCCAGCAGGAATCCGCCGCCGACCAGCGCGACGACGATCAGGGCGATGAGCAGGCCGATGCCGAAGTTCGCACCCGCCGAGCCCTTCTTCTTGTCCTTCTTGGCCCGCTTGCTTTCGCGGGCCTTCTCCTGGGCCAAGTGCTTGTCGCGCGTGTCCGCGACCGGGGCCGGGGCCGGCCGCACCGTGGTCGGGTTGGCGGTATCGCCCAGCATCTGGGTCGAGGCCGTCGGCGAAGGCTCGGTGGCAATCGGGGCCACGGCCGCGGATTGCGGCTGCGGCGGGCGCTTGCCCAGCCGCACGGCGGAGACGGCGTTGGCCAGCTCGTTGCCGTCGGCGTAGCGGGTGTGCTGGTCCTTGCGCAGGGCGATGCCCACCAGCTCGCGCACCGGAGCGGAAATATTCGTCGACAGCGGCTCCGGTGCCTGGCTGATGTGCGCCAACGCCACGGAGACCGAGGAATCCCCGGTGAACGGGCGGTGGCCCGCCAGCATCTCGTAGCCGACCACGCCCAGCGAGTAGACGTCGGAGGCGGGGGAGACCTCGCGGCCCTGCGCCTGCTCGGGGGAGACGTACTGCGCGGTGCCCACCACCATGCCGGTGCGGGTCAGCGGGACCGCCGCAGCGGCCTTGGCGATGCCGAAGTCGGTGATCTTGACCCGGCCGTTCTGGGTGATCAGCAGGTTGCCGGGCTTGATGTCGCGGTGCACCAGGCCCATGCGGTGAATAATGGATAGACCGTGGGCGGCCTGCTCCATCACGTCGAGCGCCATCTCCTCCGGCAGGGAACCCTCGCGGGCCAGCATGTCGGCCAGGGACTCGCCGCGGACGTATTCCATGGCGATGAAGCAGAAGGTCGTGCCCACCGGATCATCGATCTCGCGGTAGTCGTAGGTGGCCACGACGTTGGCGGAATCGATGGACTCGGCCGCTTCGGCCTCGTTGCGGAAGCGGGAGAGGAACTCGTTGTTGTCGGAGAACTCCGGGCGCAGGATCTTGATGGCGACCTCGCGGTCGTTGCGGACGTCGTCCGCCAGCCACACGGTGGACATGCCGCCGTGCCCGATGACCCACTGCAGGCGGTAATCATCACCGATGAGCGCCTGGAAGCGTTCTTGGTTATCGGCGTGGTTCATTACTGCTCCCCTCCGTAGGCCTGAAGCATGGCGCGCCCGATCGGTGCGGCCACCTGGCCGCCCGTGGCGGACTGGCCCAGGTTGCCGCCGTCCTTGACCACCACGGCCACGGCAATATCGCGGTCCGGATCGAATGCAACATACCACGTATGCGGGGGCAATCCATCGCCATGCTCAGCGGTACCGGTCTTGGAAGCAAAGGAATTGCCGTCGTAGCCGGACGTGGCTCGCTCGGAGGCGAACATCAGATCCCGCAAGATCGCGGCCGTCTCCGGGGTAATCGCCTCGGTGGCCTCCTTCGGCTTGATCTCGCGGACCTCCTGCATCTGCGAATCCGTGATCCGCTTGATGAGGCGCGGCTCCATGCGCTTGCCCTCGTTGGCTACGGTGCCGGCCATGATGGCGGCCTGCAGGGCGGACATGGTCACGTCGCGCTGGCCGATGACCGACTGGGCGGTGGCGGCCGCATCCGGCAGCTCGCCCAGGTTGCCCGGGGAGGTGTCCACCCCGAGGTCATAGTTTTCGCCCACGCCGAAGGCCTCGGCGTATTTGCGCAGCTCGTCGGCGCCGATGCCCTCGCTCATCTCGACGAAGGCCGTGTTGCAAGACAGGGCGAAAGCCGTCTGCAGCGTCACCGAGTCCGCGCCGCCGCAGGCCTGTTTGTCGTAGTTGGTCAGCTGGGTCGTGGTGTTTGGCAGCGTGATCGAGGCCGCGCCGGTCAGAGTCGACGACGGCGTGAAGCCGTTGTTGAGACCGGCGGCGGTCGTGATGATCTTGAAGATGGAGCCTGGCGGCAGCGTCTCCTGTGTGGCGTGGTTGAGCAGGGGAGCGCCGTCGGCCTCCTGCAGCGCGGCCCAGTTCTCCTCCGCGTTGGGATCTCCGACCACGGAGTTCGCGTCGAAGCTCGGCGAGGAGGACATCGCCAGCACGCGCCCGGTGGACGGCTGCAGCGCGACCGCCGAGCCTTGGTAGCCCGGGGCCACCAGCTGATCGTAGGCCAGCTGCTGGAGCTGCGGATCGATGGTGACCTCGACGTTGGCGCCGTCCGGCTGCTCGCCGGTCAGCTTGTCCAGCCAGTTCTGCTTCAGCAGCGAATCATCGGTGCCGTTGAGGATCTCGTTCTGCGAGGACTCCAGCTGGGACGCGCCGAACTGGGAGGACAGGTACCCGGTCACCGGGCCGAAGGCGGGGGACTGGGTCGGGTAGATGCGCGAGTAGGTCTCGTCCTCCCCGCCGTCGCCGTTGCCGTCTGGGACGGACTGCGCCAGCACGGTGTTGCCGGCGTAGATCTGCCCGCGGGCGATGGTCTGCAGCTGGTAGAACTCCCGCATATTCTTCGGGTTCTTGGCGTACTTGTCCTCGCTGAAGGCCTGTACCACCGTGAGGTTGACCAGCAGGATGGCGGTCAAGATCAGGGAGAAGATAGCGGTTAAGCGAATGGTCTTATTCATCGCTGAGCCTCCTGGACGGCGGGGAACAAGGACGTGCCGGCGCCGGCCTGGGCCTCCTCGGCCGGGCGGTTGGCGGAATTCGAGATCCGCAGCAGCAGCGCCAGCAGGATGTAGTTTGCCATCAGCGAGGAACCGCCGGCCGCGATGAACGGCGTGGTCAGGCCGGTCATCGGCAGCAGCGCGGAGATGCCGCCGACCACGACGAAGACCTGGATGACCAGGGTCAGCGACAGGCCCGCTGCGACCAGCTTGCCGTAGGAGTCCTTGACGCTGATAGCGGTGCGAAAACCGCGGGAGGCCAGCAGCGCGAACAGGATCAGGATCCCGGCGAGGCCGATCAGGCCGAATTCCTCGCCGATGCCGGCCATGATGAAGTCGGAAAAGACCACCGGAATGATGTCCGGGTGGCCCTGGCCGAGGCCGGAGCCGGTGATCCCGCCGGAGGACATGCCGAACAGCGCCTGGGACAGCTGGAAGCCGTTGCTGTCGTAGTTGCCCAGCGGGTCCAGGAAGTTGGAGAAGCGATCCTGGATCTTGGTGGAAATCTGCGCGATCCCGAAGCCGCCGATGGCCACGAGCACCACGCCGATGGCCAGCCAGGACACGCGCCCGGTGGCCATGTAGAGCATGCCCAGCACCGTGGAGAACAGCAGCAGGGCCGGGCCGAAGTCGTTCGACACGCCCATGATGACGATCGCGATGCCCCAGACCACCAGGATGGGCGCGAGGTCGCGCAGGCGCGGCAGCGACAGGCCCAGGAAGCGGTAGCCCGCCACCGTGAACAGCGAGCGCTTCTGGACCAGCAGCATCGCAAAGAAGAGCAGCAGGAGAATCTTGGAAAACTCACCCGGCTGGATGGAAAACGGCCCGATCTTCATCCAGATGCGCGCGTCGGCCTGCGCCGGCTGCGGCCAGACCAACGGCAGCGCCAGCAGGACGAGGCCGACCAGACCCAGCAGGTAGGAAAAGCGGGTCAGCGAGCGGTGATCGCGCACGATGGCCAGCACGGCGATGAACAAAATGAGGCCGGCGATGGTCCACATCACCTGCCGCACGGCCAGGTCGCGGCCCAAGGCCAGATCCAGGCGCTGGATCATGATGAGGCCGATGCCGTTGAGCACCGCCGTGACCGGCAGCATGATCTGGTCGGAGTGCGGGGCCAGCAGGCACAGCGCCCAGTGGGCGACGGCGAAGACCCCGATGAAGCCGCCGATGAGGTAGAGCACGTCCACGGACAAGATATTGCCCTGGGACAGCTCGAGGCTCACCAGCGTGATCGCGAAGACCACCGTGGCCGCTACCAGCAGCCACAGCTCAGTGGTGCGCCCGACAAATTGCTTCAGCATCTAGTTCACCTCCCGGCAGTTCACGCCCGGCTCGCGCCGGAAACCATTGTCCTTCTTGTCATCTTGGTTGTCCGCCTTATCGCGGCAGACCGGCAGCGCGTTATCGGCCAGCCGGGTCAGCTGGCCTTGGACCTCGTCGTAGCTGCCGGAATCCAGGTTGTGGACCACGCCGCGCTCGGTGGCCGGCAGGTCTTCGACCTTGAGCGGGTTGAACCCGGCGTCGCAGGAGCCGTTGCTCAGGCGCAGCGCGCCGTCCTTGCCGAGGCAGGCGACCTGGTAGGTCTCGTGCAGGTCCTTCCCGAAGACCGAGAAGTCGGCGCCGCGCTCGAGCTGGATCTCCTCGTTCGCCCCGGCGGTGGTGACGTAGTAGTTGTTGTCCAGGTAGTTTTTGCCCCAGATGCCGACGCCGGCGATGGCGGCGATCAGCACGGCCAGGACGACCGTGGTGGCGATCCAGGTGCCGCGGGAGCTTTTGCGGCGGCGATCGGGCTCCTCGTCTGCGGCTTCTTCCTCGGTGACCAGGCGGACCGGCGCGGAGGTCTCGCGTGGCTGGCCGGCGGCCTTGTTCGTGTGCGGCTCGATGACCTGGGGGCGACGCTTCAGGGCCGCCGCGCGGCTAGCCGCCGAATCCGGGTGGGTCGGCTCCGGGGTATCGCCGGCCAAAGCACCCACCGCCACCGGCTCGGCCGGCGGCTCGTCGCTTTCGACGACCTCGGCGATGACCATGGTGACGTTGTCCGGCCCGCCGGAGCGCAGCGCGAGTTCGATTAGCCGCTGGGCAGCTTCTTCCACGGCGCCCTGCTTGAGGGCGTCCTCGATGGTGGAGGCCGTGACGGGATCCGAGAGCCCGTCGGAGCACAGCAGTAGCCGGTCGCCGGGCTGCGCGTCCAGCATGAACAGCGTCGGTTCCACCGCGCGGCCGGTATATGCCTTGAGGATGAGCGACTTCTGCGGGTGGGAGGACACGTCGCTCGGATCGAGCTTGCCCTCGTCCACTAGGGACTGCACGAAGGTGTCGTCCTTGGTGATCTGGGTCAGCTTCCCGTCGCGCAGGCGGTAGCCGCGCGAGTCGCCCACGTGGCAGACGCCGAACTGGGTGCCGTTGAACATCATGGCCGTCAGGGTGGTGCCCATGCCCTCGGTCTCGGGGTGGTCCTTGATGTGGTTGGCGATCGACGCGTTGGCGTCGTTAGCGGCGCCGCCCAAAAGCGCCAGCATGTCATTGTCTTCTGGGTCGCGGTTGAGGTGCTCCAGGTGCTCGACCATGAGCTGGGAGGCGACCTCGCCGGCGGCGTGACCACCCATCCCGTCCGCCAGGACTAAAAGATAAGGCCCGGCGTAGGCCGAGTCTTCGTTGTTCTTGCGGACCAAGCCGCGGTCCGAAGCGGCGGTGAAATGTAGTTTCAGCATTAGGCAACCAGCCTTACGATAGTGCGACCCATCTTAATATCCGTTCCCACTTCGATGCGTTCTGCCTGGTCGATGCGCGTTCCCGCGACGAAGGTGCCGTTGCGGGACTCGAGGTCTTCCACGAACCACTGGGAACCGCGACGGAATAGGCGCGCGTGGTGGGAGGAGGCGAAGTCGTCGCCTAGGACGAAGTCGCAGTCCTGCGCGCGCCCCAGCGTGATGTCCTCCAGGGTGCCCAGCGCCATGTGGGAGCCCTGCAGCGGGCCTTCGGCCACGGTGATGTGGCGCGGCTTTTCTTTGCGGTCCTTCCGGCGCACCGCGGCGACGGGGCCGACGCTACTTCCGCCGGTGCGGGCCGCCTTGTTGGCATCCAGCCGCATGGCATTCAAGGCCACCAGGATAAACAGCCACAGTAAGACCAACAGGCCGATTCGCAGCGCGAGTAGCACGAATGAATCCATCGGTGACCTCCTAAAAATTATTGGGGTTTAATTGTCCAGCCCGGTGATTCGCACCTCGATGTGCGAATGCCCCAGGGTGATGACGTCGCCGTCGGCCAGCAGCCAGTTCTCGATGGGCGTGTCATTGACCGTGGTGCCGTTGGTGGACTGGAGGTCCACCAAGACTGCGTCCTGGCCGTTCCAGGTGATCTCGGCGTGCTGGCGGGAGACCCCGGTGTCCGGCAGGCGCAAGTCGGCATCGTTGGAACGTCCAATGATATTGGATCCCTCGTGGATGTGGTAGGTCCGCGAAGAGCCGTCCTGGAGGAGAAGATTCACGCTCGGACCGCTGGCAGCGGGTTCCGCGTCCTCGGGCTCGGGGCGGATAAAGGTCGTCGTGGCGGCCTCGTCAGCAGAATTACTGTTCATCTGGTCCTCCTGGGTTTCGGTTTCGTGGAAAATGGCGTCGAACCCGGTTTCTTCCTCGGGCTCGTGGTCAATGAACGAAGAAACCCGCAACTGGCCGGTGCGGAGTCCGGATTCTTCGGCGATGCGAACGATGACGGGTCCCGCCAGACCCCAGCCGCTGTTGCGGATGAACCGCGACAGCTGGTCGGCCAGGTTCTGCGGGATGTGCGGATCCTGCGAGAGGTTTTCCAGGTCCTTGGAACTGACCCCCACGAGCACCACATTGGGGCTGTAGAGGTTGTCGTCCTCGCCGCGCGTGAGGTTGTCTTGGGCCTCCTGCTTGAGCAGCTCTTCAATCTCGGCGGGCACAACGCGGCCGCCGAAGACGAAGGCCATCCCGTTGTCCAGTCCGCGCTGCAGGGCAGAGTCAAACTTGGCAAGCTTTTCCATGAGTGCCATGCTGCGGTCCTCCTTCGAACGTGGATGTATTCGGCTCTGGTAATAAACCTCAACCATTATAGGCCGCGTATAGCACTAAAACGTAGCCGGAGCCCGAAAAGTTCCCACAATTGATGCGTAGATCTCACTCATTTTCCCGTGCACTAGCTGCGGATTTGTAAGTATGTGGGTATGCCGTGCTATCTTTATCTAGTCGCCAAGACAGACAATACCCAGCCCGGGTGGCGGAATTGGCAGACGCGCTGGCTTCAGGTGCCAGTGTCCTTATAGGACGTGCGGGTTCAAGTCCCGCCCCGGGCACAGCGAGCAGTTGAACAAACTGCACCACCGGAAGTAACAAACTCGAAAGGGTATGTTACCTCCGGTTTCTTTCGTTTTTCAATCTTTGAGGTGCGAAGATTGCACGTGTGAGGATTTAGGGTGTGAATCCCACTGTCGTGGGTTTGATGGGGTAGTCGATGTTGCGGAAGCCTTAGCATCGGCGTGGGTTGTACTCCGTACGTTGTTTCAAAAACGGGTTTCATCAAACGGAACAAAACCTGGGGCACTTCACGATGACATTTCCGTTAGGCTGCACAGTAGGTCCTTGGTTTGTACGGATGGATTAGACACCCTTATTCCTACAAAGCCAAGGACCCCAATATCTTGTGCCACGCCCGAACCCCCGGCGAACTAATCAATGCACCCTAAAACCGGAAGAGCCGGATTAACGCTTATCTAGTGGACGGGGCAAATGTCCTAGTCGAAACCCGAAACGCGGTATTGTCACCTAGTCTCGCGTCCGCTGTTTTGGAAGCATGCCGAATGATGGGGGGTATCTCGTCCCCAAAGCAGGGACAGCGCGCCCAGACAATGATCCTATTGCTATGAAATACGTGCGTCGTTTTATAGGCGCTCAAGAGTTAATCCGGAAAGCAAACCGTTGGTGTTTTTGGATGGCGGGGGACGACTTTTCCCCTTGCGACATATCCAAATCAGTGACCCTCAAAGAAGCCGTCACAGCAGTCCAACAGCATAGAAATAGGAGCACTCGCGCGGCGGCAAAGAAGCTTGCTGATACGCCACACTTGTTCGGCGAGATACGCCAACCTGCCACAGATTATGTAGCTATTCCTCGCCACGTTAGTGAAACCCGCAAATACTGGACTGCTCAAATCAACCCTCCCTCAGTAATCTGCGGCGATGCCAACATGCTGGTATCTGACCCAGACGGGCTTCAATTCGGCTTCGGACCTGACCCCCAGATGGTGGACACCTTGAAACCAGCATCTCGCTGGGGAAGTGAGGTACCTTTCCACCATGCCACGCAAGACCTACACCGAGCAGTTCAAGCGCGACGCAGTCTCGTTGTACGAGTCGACCCCCGGAGCAACGCTCAACGCGATCGCCTCCGATCTCGGGGTCAACCGCAACTCCCTGCGCACCTGGCTCGACGCCTTCGGCACCGGCACCAAGACCAACGCCAACGGTGAAAAAGTCGCCAGCCCCATTGCCGCAGCCAACAGCGCACGCACGCCTGCTGAAGGACTCTCCGACGCCGAACGCATCCGCGTGCTGGAACGCGAAAACGCCAAGCTCCGGGAGGAACGAGAGATCCTCCGCAAGGCGGCCAAATATTTCGCGGAAGAGACGAACTGGTGAACCGCTTCCGGTTCGTTGATGACAACCGAGGCCTCTACGAGGTCAAGCGGTTATGTGAGGTTTTGAAGATCAACCGGTCCTCGTATTACAAATGGAAATCAGCTGCTTCTGCCCGTCGGCGACGCGTCCTTGACGACGCGGTGCTGGGAGCGAGGATCAAGGCCGTGTTCACGGCCGAGAACGGTTGTTACGGGGCGAAACGCGTGACGGCGGCCATCAATTCCGATCCAGCCAACGACGACCTTTTCAATCACAAGCGCACCGCCAGGTTGATGCGCCAGATGGGCCTGTTCGGCTACACCAAAAAACGCCGGGTGAAGACCACCGTGTCTGCGAAACGGGCTCCGAAGGTGCCCGACCTGCTGAAACGCCGGTTCACCGCGGAGAAACCGAACACCATCTACGTCGGCGATATCACGTACCTGCCGATTGCGGACGGGTCGAATATGTACCTGGCCACCGTCATCGACTGCTATTCGCGGCAGTTGACCGGTTTCGCGATCGCCGACCACATGCGCACGGAGTTGGTCGAAGAAGCTCTCACGATGGCCCACGGGGTCCGAGGCAACCTTGACGGGGCGATTTTCCACTCCGATCATGGCAGCGTCTATACCTCTGGACAATACCGGAAGCTGTGTGAACGATTCGGTGTCACCCAGTCGATGGGAGCGATCGGGACGAGCGCGGACAACTCGTTGGCGGAGTCGTTCAACGCCACGCTGAAACGGGAAGTCCTCCAGGACGAGTCCGTTTTCCCAAGTCAGCTCGTATGTCGTCGGGACGTGTTCCGGTGGTGCACGCACTACAACACCAGGCGCTTGCACTCGTGGTGCGGCTACCGCTCGCCGAACGCCTTCGAAGCCGACGGATCAGCTACACTTACTATCGCATCTTGATTAAATCCCCGTGTCCACTTTCCGGGGTTCGGGCCCGTTTATGTGGTGGCCAGTGCTGGCGCATCAACTCACCGTTACAACGCGTCTATCTGCACAAGATCTCGTTTCTCCCCTCCCGCAGTAACAGAGGCAAAAGGGGGATTGCGACTGATATTCGCCCACAGTTCCTGCCAAGAGTCCGATTCCGCTAATGGGCTCAATTCTTCGAGCCGTTCAAAAATGGGGGAGGGCATAGAGATTTTCATGTTCACTTCTGGCATCCAGACCGTGTGCCTTTCTGGGGTTGGACTTCGATCACCAGGGCAAGCTTTGATGATCTCCATAAACGGCCAGCAGTATGCGGTGTCTACGAGCGTTTGAAATTCATCGTCGGAATATAGAGACTTCACAGGAGCCCCGGGAGGGTCGACCATATATCCACTCCAGTGGTTATTTTCGAAATAAGATAGGGAAGCAATCCTTGGGGCAGTGCCACCGACGAGTTGTAGTACTTCGGGTGGCGCTTTACGCAACTGTTTTTTCGCCGTTTTGACGGGAGGTTGGGCGAATCCATTTGTTCGCCCTTTCGCCTCTAGGAGCAATCTCCCTAGATTGTTCGCTGTCGCGCCTTGCATGTAGCCCACGAGGTCGGGTCGTTGGACGTTTCCTATTTTCTGTCCGCTAATTTTCAGTACCGCATCGACGTGCACCAGATGGGGTGTGTTCCACAGCTTCTTGGCAATAATGGCCGGCAGAACCATACCCAGGTAGTAGCTCACTCCACCTTTCTCACTGGGGTCGAGGCGCTTATATGAAAAACTTTGCTCCCAGACACCTGAAGTTGGGTCCAAGCTCGACAGGATCATGTTTACGCGCCATAAAAACTCACGCCACGTGCGCGACGGAGTTCCAAAAACTGCCGAGGTTGCCCCGACTTCTGCGGCGGCCTCGCAGACCTCATCGGATGAGACATCGATAGACAAGGTGCCGTTTGGCGTTGGCCAATAGGAAGGGAATTTTTCAGTTTTGATCTTAACCAGAGGCATGGGATATCTACTTTCATATTAGAAATATCAGTTGATCGCGTATCGCGATTGAGGAACGGTACTTGTCTATATCTCGCCGGAATGAGCTGTAGGCAGACGTCCATCTGACGCTTTTCATCACAACTCTCGCTCTCCTTTGTGGCTAAAGAGATCGTCGAAGCTCTCTTTTTCTCGCACATCTTTTCGAGCTGACGACTGGTTTGTCGTAGGCATACGGCATAATTAAGTCAAGTAACAGTCTTTATCATTTAAACAGAACGGAAATCAGGACACACATGTCTTCATCTACTTCGCTCTACCAGGCAGTCTGGCAGACTGCGGACACCTATTTGCGAGGTGTTGTCCCCCGCCAGTCCTACGGCGATTACATCCTCCCCTTCACGGTTCTGCGCAGGCTGGAGTGTCTACTGGAGCCCACGAAGGACGCGGTGCTGCAAACCATCAAACACACTAAGTTTCCCGAATCCATGTGGGGACCGCTGATCCAGTCCGACCATGGACTGTCGTTCTACAACACCTCGGAACTAGCTCTGGGAGTCATCGGCGGCAGCGACGACCACGTTAAAAAAGGCATGCTCACCTACCTTGATGCCTTCTCCGACAACGTGCGCGAAGTGTGGACCGCCTTCAAATTCCCCGAACTGTTGACCAAGCTCGAGGAAAATAACGTCCTGTGGGGCGTGGTCAAGCACTTCGCTGGCATCGATCTCTCGGATGAAGCCCTCGGCGAGAACGCTATGGGCAACCTTTTCGAAAACCTCATGTACCGATCCTTCAGCGAAAATGGTCAGGTCGCCGGTGAGTTCTACACCCCACGTGATGCCATCCGCATGATGGTCGACGTCCTACTGGCCAGCGATGACGACGGCCTCTACGGCCAAGCCCCAGCCCGTACCGTCTACGACCCAGCGGCTGGTACCGGCGGCATGCTGCTGGTCGCCAAGCGAGCCATGGAAGAACTCAACCCAAATATCGAGGTCTCTGTGCACGGCCAGGAAATGATGGCCGAGTCCCTGGCTCTGGGCAAATCAGACCTCATCGTCTCCGGCATCTCCCCGGACGCCATCCGTGATGGCGATACCTTGGCCAATGACCGCTACGAGGGCGAACTCTACGATTATGTGCTCTCTAACCCACCGTACGGTACTGACTGGAAGCGCTCCAAGGACGCGGTAGAGCGCGAAGCCAAGATCGAAGGCTCACGCTTTAGCCACGGCCTGCCTCCAGTATCTGATGGGCAGATGCTGTTTCTTAGCCATGTCGTTCATAAGCTCAAGGACAAAGAACACAACACCACCAAGGGCGGGCGTGCCGGTGTTGTTACTAACGGCTCTCCGCTGTTCACTGGTAGTCCGGAGTCTGGTCCAGATAAGATCCGTAATTGGCTGATCAACAGCAATCTCATCGACGCTATCATCGCGCTGCCGACGGAGATGTTCTACAACACCGGCATTGCCACCTACGTGTGGATCCTCGACAAAAACAAAGAACCCAAGCGCGACGGTAAAATCCAGTTGATCGACGCTACGAGTATCTGGACTTCCATGCGCAAGAGCATGGGAAACAAGCGCCGCGAGTTCTCCGACCAGGACCGCGAGTTCATCCTCGGTCTCTATAACGACTTCGAGGGCGCTGACCCGGAGTACTCCAAGGTCGTCACCCCTGATGAGCTGGGGTTCACTGATGTGCCGATGTACCGGATCATGCATTACTCCACCTTCATCAACGATGAAACCGTAGCTGCCGCGATGGAGCACAAGCAAGCACTCACCGGCCATGAAGCTGTCATCCGTTCCTGCGAGGGTATGGCCTGGAACGACCTGCCGACACACCTACGCAAGGAAGCCAAGGCCGCAGGCTTGAAGATGGGGGCGGGACTGCTCGGCCACATCATGAACGCCGTTGCTACGGAGGACGACAGCGCTCCGGAGGCAGTCGATCACAAAGGCAACAAGGTTATCGATAAGGCATCTAAGATCACTGAACGCATCCCTCTAATCGAGGATATTGACGAGCACATGGCTCGTGAGGTGTTGCCTTTCGCGCCGGACTTGGTTTGGGACATGACTGAATCCAAGGTGGGTTACGAGATTCCGATGACGAGGCTGTTCTACAAGCCGGAAGAAATGCCTTCACTCGAAGAACTCGACGCCGAGATCGAGACGGTGCTGGAGTCCATCCGTGAACGCTTTCAGGAGGTCAAGGAGTGATGAATGACGTAAAATGGGATATGGTTCCTCTCGGCTTAGTCGCAGAATTCCATACAGGCTGGACCCCTCCCTCCGGCGATGACAAGTATTACGGTGGAGGTCATAAATGGGCGAACATTTCTGATGTAGGAAATCGTGATCTCTATGAGACGGAGAGAACGATTTCGGATTATGCTCTTGAAAGGCAAGCCGGAGCGAAGCCCGCGAATCCTGGGGATCTGCTTTTTCCTTTCAAGCTTTCCATCGGAGCAGTTTCATTTGCCCGTGAAAAGATGTATACCAACGAAGCTATTGCAGTATTTCCTCCGAATGAGAAATTCGATCTTCGCTTTTTCTATTACGCCTTACCGTATTTTTTATTAAAGAACGCTGGCGTCAATATCTATGGCGCTCCATTGCTAAATGCCACTCTAATAAAGCAGGCTCGTGTTCCAGCTCCTCCTATTGAGTCGCAGCATCGTATTGCTGACTTCTTGGATCGGGAGACATCCGAGATCGACGCTGCAGTCGCTGACCTAGACAAGTATGTGAAGCTGTTGGAGAAACGGCGTCGTGCATTGGTGCATGAAACGCTAGTGCTCCGTAAAGGGCCTGGATCGGGATTGTCGATCGGTGATTCCCAGCGAGGAAGGGTCGGATTCGTTACACGGTTGTTGAGGAGGGGAATTTCTCCAAGCTATGTGGACGAGGGAGTTCCGGTAATCAATCAAAAGTGTGTGCGGACTGGTGGCTTTTTAGATATTGCCAGCTGTCGCTTCCATGACTCAGGTGCTAGAAATATCGGTCTTGACTTGACGATCCAGCCTGGCGACACACTTATCAATTCTACGGGCACCGGCACTCTGGGCCGCTCCTGCACGGTAGGCGAGATTTCTGTTCCCACTACTTGGGACAGTCATGTCACCCTCGTAAGGCCAAATATTGATATAGCAGACCCCGGTTACCTTGGCTGGACGATCTTGAGCCAAGAATCTAAGTTGGTTGAGTTCAGCACAGGAAGCACTAATCAAATTGAACTGTCGCGTGACACTATATTCAATCTCGATTTTGTCAGTATTCCGCTGGATCTACAGAAGGAGGTCTCGGCTTACCTCAACAGGGAGACTGCCGAAATCGACTCTCTTATTGCTGATTCCACTAGGCTGCGTGATCTTCTTCTGAAGCGTCGTTCTGTCCTGATCACTGAGGTTGTTACTGGTAGGAAGCAGGTTTAATCGTGGGTATTCAGTCAACGATGGAGAAGGCGTTTGAGGACGCCATCGTTAATCACTTGAGTCAGTCTGGCTGGTTGACCGATACCGGCAGCAACCCTGGCTGGGATAAGGCTCGGGCTTTATATGTTCCTGATGTCTTGTACTGGCTTGAGACCCAGTACCCGGAGGAATTCGTCAAGGCCGTGCCCGAGGGCCTGACCGGCGTCCAGCGCGACGTCTACGTCGCCAAACTCCTGGACCGCCTCGTCGAGATGCTCGACAAGGCACCTATTCTCAACGCGCGGACGAAGAAGGTCCAGCACGGTCTGCTTGGCACCCTCCGGAACGGGTTTTCTCATGCCCAGCGCGGACAGATGAAGGCCACCTTCGGATCTATGGTGGCTTTCTACCCGGAGAACCCGCTTTACACCAGCGCCATCGAAGACGCCGCCAGCAACCGGCTGCGTGTGCTGCGCCAGGTGCCCTTCGATGTCACGGGCACGGACACGCTGGATTTGGTGCTCACTGTCAACGGCATCCCCGTGGCGACGATGGAGCTGAAGACCGACAACACTCAGGCAGTGCGCGACGCGGTCAAGCAGTACAAGGTGGATCGGGCCCCGGGCAAGAACCGCCCGTTGCTCAAGCCTGGCCGGGCTCTGGTGCACTTCGCGGTGTCCAACCAGGAGGTCTACATGACTACCGCACTTGCTGGTCTGGACACGTTCTTCCTGCCGTTCAATAAGGGCAACGGCGGCCATGCTGGCAATCCTTCCAACCCGTCCGGCTCAGACACCGCCTACCTGTGGCAGGAGGTCCTCTCCCCGGAGCTGTTCCTGCGGATCCTGCGTGACTACGCGCTGTGGGAGCCAGCGTCGAAGGGCAACTCCGGGCGGCTGATCTTCCCCCGCTACCACCAGCTGCGTGCTACGGAGAAGGTCATCGCCGACATCTCCGGGCAAGGCCCGGGCGGGCGCTACCTGATCCAGCATTCGGCGGGATCGGGCAAGACAAAGACGATCGCGTGGATGGCCCACCGAGCAGGCCGCCTTATCAACGACTCTGGCCAGCCAGTCTTCGACTCGGTCATTGTTGTCACCGACCGCACTGTCCTCGACGACAACATCAGGGAGGGCCTTGACCTGCTGCGTGCCTCCGAGGGGCTGGTGGTCAACGTCGACAACAAGCTCGGCTCGAAGTCGAAGACTTTGGAAGCTGCCCTTGACCAGGGCGGGCACATCATTTCGTGCACTATCCAGACCTTCCCGGCTCTGGCGAAAATGATGGAGAAGTCCCCGTCCCTGGCCGGGCGCAGCTATTGCGTCATCATTGATGAGGCCCATTCCTCCCAGCACGGTGAAGCGGCTGCGCAACTGCGTAAGATCCTCGTCGACGTCGAGATGCCCGACGATGAGGACGTCTGCGCTGATGACGTGCTCCTGGCCGTGGATAAGGCAGTGGCCAACTCCCCGAACTTGAGCTTCATCGCTCTAACGGCCACGCCGAAGGACAAGACGCTGGGTGCCTACGGTGTCAAGGACCCGCACAACCCGGACCGGCTGGTGGCGTTTGACACCTACCAGATGAGCCAGGCCATCGAGGAGGGGTTTATCCTCGACGTGCTGGCTAATTACACCACTTACGCCATGTTCGCCCGCATCCGTGACGAGCTGGGCCGCGAGGACACCGTCAACTTCGGGGAGGCGGTCTCCGACATGGTGCGGTTTGTGCGCATGCACCCGACATCGATTGCGCAGAAGGTCGAGGTCACTGTCGAGCACTTCCGCCGCAACGTCATGCACTACCTGGGCGGCACTGCCAAGGCCATGGTGGTTGCTCCGGACCGGTTGTCGGCGGTGACGTGGTCGCACAAGATGAACGAGTACATCGCCAAGCGCGGATACAGCGACATGACCACGCTGGTGGCCTTCTCCGGTTCGCTGACTTACGGTGATGGCCCCGACGCTGTCGAAGTTAGCGAGACTTCGATGAACGGGGTGAAGGACACGGCCCTGCACTTTCGGGAAAATGATGATGCCAAGGTGCTTATTGTGGCGAACAAGTTCCAGACCGGTTTCGATGAGCCACGCCTGTGCGCGATGTATATCGACCGGGCCCTTGGCGGGGTGCAGGCGGTGCAGACCTTGTCGCGTCTAAACAGGGTTTTCCCCGAGAAGCCGAACCCGATGGTGGTGGATTTCGTCAACGAGCCAGCCGCCATCCTGGAAGCGTTTAAGCCCTACTACCAAGACGCCTACATCGCCGACGATATCCCTGCCAATGCTTTGGCTGACCTTGGGGATCTTCTCGATGCGGCCGCGTTCTACACGCCAGAAGAACTCGACGCGCTGGCGGATGCCTACATCGCGCGCGCGGATGGGGAGACCCTGCAGGGGCTGGTCTCTCCGATGAGGGCCCGATGGAACAGCCATATGCGCGACGCCCGGCTTCGCTCGGACAAGACGGCCTATGACGAGGGCAAGGCGTTTCGGGCCAACCTCATTAAGTACGCCCATGCGTGGGAGTTCCTTAGCCAGATCATTGACTACCAGGACGCGCTGCTGCATAAGCGCGCCATCGTCGCCGGGGTGCTGGCCAAGAACCTCAACATGGAGCGCCAGGACGATGATGACGACTACACCGTCGGCATCGAACTCGTCGGCGTGGCTGTGGAGCCGGTGGACCAAGAGCAAGATCTGCAGCTGGCCGCACAGGACATCGACGGCAAGCTGGAGCTACCTGGGTTCGACGGGTGCCCGGTCGGGGACAACTCCCCGGTGCAGGCGGCGTTTGCCGAGGCGATTGACCAGGTCAACCAGATTCTGGCGGCCGTGGGTATCGACGCTTCCGATGAGGCGACGAAGTCGGCGATCCGGGCCAGTTACGGCATCCTCGTTGAGGACAAAACGGTGCAGGCTCTGGCTCGGGAGAATGATGCTTCCCAGGTGGCTGGAACGAACGCCTTCAAGACGAAGGGGTTCGGGGCGATCATCACTGCTGCCCGCCAGTCTAACGAGGTCTATGAGGCGGTTACGGCGGATCCGGATAACCTGGACAAGTTCCTCGATGCGCTGGCACGCATGATCGTCGCTGCGAGAGAAGACGAGACTGAGGAAAAAGGGTAGGTGGGGCTTCGAAGAAAAGCTCCGGCGATATCTGCGGGCTGACCCCGGGGTAGTGCTCCAACGCGTGGGTGATCTCGCAAGATCTCTAGGCTTTCTGCCGCCTCCTCGATTTCCGCGCCAAACTGCGCGCCTACGTCAAGCTGGGAGTTTCTTTCCCAAATCGTCAACTTTGAGGACCCCTCCATGGTTAATCGTGCAGTGGTCGCCAAATACCTCTACCGCAATCTGCATGTCGACGATAACGACGAAGAAATCGTCGGCATTGCCGGAGTGGACGTTATCGGCGCGCGCGTCGGGGCAGCCACCGACCCAATGAACCTCGGGTTGACCGACGGCCACGGCGAGCTGGTCGGGCTGGAGGTGCCCACCTTTGGTGGTGGCGGGGCGGCTCAACCCGGTTCGGAAACCCTCGCTGCGTTCGACGAAGCCAACCAGATTCTGGAGGCCGCTGGCATTCCCGCCAACACGCCTGTGATGCGTCCATTCGTGCTCAACCTGTACGAAATGCTCCAGCAGGAAGAAAGTCTCCAGGAGATGGCGCGCGAAAACACCCGCGAGCAGCTGGAACAGGCCCCGGCACTGTCCGACGAGCTTTCATCAGCCCTGTTCACCCTCATGACGGCCAACGAGCAGTTGAGGGAGTTGTGTACCGGCGATATGGTGTCTATCGACAAGCTGCGCAAAGTGATGGCAACACTGCTTTCCCGCGCGGCCAACGACAACGCCCAGTAGCCCGCCCAAGCCCCTGCCTGCCGTTTACCCGTAGCACCGGCAGGGCAGGGGCGCAGTAACGCCAGGACGACGCATGAGCATTTACGACGACAGTGCCGCGGATGACGTGCCGGTGTGGGAGCCGCAGTCGCAGCCGATGACCCTCTCGGAGATTGCCGCCGAGGTGGGGTTGAGTCGAGAAGACATACATCAGTGGATGCGCGTGTATTCGGACTTTCCGAAGCCTTTGGGTTTGTCAGGGCATGATACAACCTTTGACCGAGCCGAAGTGTCCGCCTGGCTCCACAAAAATCACCTCCACCAGTACGAACGTGCGAACCACAACGATTTACAGACCGTGCGGGATATGGCGGAGGTCATCGGAATGGCACCGCACCGTCTTGCCACCCACCTGCGGCGAGTGCCAGGCGCACCCACCCCGATGATTGGTTTCGATGACACCACCGGCCGCAGGCTACGCGTCTACAGCGCCAGGGAGGTATCCCGATGGATTGAACAGCGATTCCCCGGCCGTTACAACACCCAACAGCTGTTCTACGAAGCTACAGCCAAGTGACCTCACTAAGCCCCAGGCGGGTTCTTGCGACGACATTTATTGTCGGGTGCATGGCTGTGCTTCGGAGGCGAAAATCCCCACGGTGTGCGGGGGTACACAATGGTGTGTAGTCCGTCGAGGTAGTCGGCCGCATGAGGAAATTTCTACCCACAGAACTCTACATGTCGACAAAGTGAATGTCCTCATTCAGCGTTTCGGTGACATTGTCGATCCAGCTGCTCTAGTCGAGGGGCAATCTGCCTAACCAGCCGTTGGCGAGACTGATGACAGGAAGAATTGGGGTAGGTATCGGGCGATAAACGGGGGTAGAGGACGGTCACTGCACAACGACCGATTGCAAAATTTGCAGACGAACGCATAATATCCACGTTCATTTTTAGTGCCTGACCTGGCGTGCTTGCGCAGTTCGTGGATAACTGAAATTATCCACGAACTGCGCAGGTCAGCGCGGGGGTGAACGCTTTTTTAGCCGGTTGCAACCGGCTAATCTGATGACGCCGACGAGGAAACCACGATCGAGATGAAAGGGGCACGGTTATGGAGAACGCTGAAGCGACTCCGCAAAGCCAAAGGGCAAAAGTTTGTATTCCTGCCTCGCATTTTGGTCGGCGGCGTGCTCGTTGGGTACCTGAGGATTCGTATGTCAGGCTGGAGGTGCGGTTGCCCGCGCCAATGGTCAGACGGCTGACAATGTTGGCCAACGCTCGGGGCGCGTCGATTGCCCGAGTGGTGACGGACGAACTGGACCATTTAGTTGGTGACGAAGCTAAGTTTGGCCTTGAGGAGGACAACTAGATTCGAACTTCCAGTGTCAAAACTGAAACAAAGCGCTGATCCTGCCAGATCGCGCTTTGTCAGTGCACGAAGGCCGTTGAGCCTCGTGCTGATATCCATTCAAAACCTTCCAGGGAATTAAACGGAGATGTGATTATCTTGTCATGCCTAAAAGCAAATAGCAATAGTGCCACCCCATCCAACGTTTTGAGTATGGGGGCGGTGAGCGTTCGTGGGTAGGTTTACGGCTCTTGCAGCAGCAACGCCCGTTCTGGAAAAGCCCACTTCCAGGGACTTTGTGCCCAGGGACGTGTCGACTGTCTCGGTGATAGGTCAGGCGTCGCCGTCGCGGGTGCGTAGGCTGACTCGGCGTACGCTGCCGGATGAGCAGCGTTATCTGCGGCTACGCGAGGTGGGAATCCACCGCCCAGCGGGACCCCTACGAAGTGAAGCCATCGCGCGAGCAGCTCTCGTCCAAGCACATACCCGCGTTCTTGATGAGGTCGCTGATGCTAAGGCCGCGCGTGTTGTAGCGCGATATCTCTACGATGAAGCACTCGTGCATAGCGCTGTTGATGAAGAACGGGCGCTGACGCGTGGTGCTGTTGATCGGTGGCTTTTCCGTGACGACGTTTTTAGCCGTAAGTCGCAGCGCACGTACCGCACGATTCTTTATGCTGCAGGTCGGACATTGTATCCTCACGAATTTCCTGAGCCGCATCGCCACCGCGGGCCTCGACGCAAGGCGGTCCCGGCGGCGGAGCTTTCGCTGGAGGCTGAGCTGTACGCCGTCGCTGCGAACCTTCGGCCAATGCTGCAGGCGCAGTTGTTGACGATTTTGGATCTCACCACTGGGGCAGGTCTGTCGTCCCAGGAAATCCGTCAACTGCGCGGCAGCGACATTTCGCCCCTAGAGCTGCGCGAACACACGGCTGTCCAGATCGCGGTGCGAAAGCGCGGTGTTGTCTCTCGCGTGGTGCCCGTGGTGTGTCCTGTTCGAGGTCACCGGCTTTTGACGCGAGCACGCGACGTCGGTGGCGGATATGTTTTTCCGATTGTTGGCGATTCTATGCCTCGAAACGCCGTCTGTCACGTGTCGGAGGAGCTCGTTGAGCAGGGTTTTCCTGGATTTAATGCTGCTGCGCTGCGCAACCGTTGGGTGGTAAGGCTGGCCTCTGACCCGGGGGTGCCGGCTGCGATGCTGATGAAACTGGCGGGAATTGCTGACCTGCGGGTTCTCCATGATTTGGAGGCGGACCTGCCGCAGTTTACGCCGGAGGATGAGGCGAGAGCCTTGCTGCGATCTGAGGGGAGGTACCTCTAATGGCCGTTGCGATGCAAGAACCAAGAATCATGATTTCTCCCGATTATGTGGAGCACTGTGCTGCGGTTATTGAAAAATCTGGTGCGCACAAGATGATCGATTTCTATTTTCGACAGGACCGTGGCGTGGGTGGACGAAAATCCACCGGCCCGCGGTATTCGATGCTGGGCGTGCTCACTGTGGGTTTGGCTTTGATTGGGATTCGGCGTGTGCCCTCGATGGCAGAAATCTGGCGCACCCTATGGACCCTAGACCCCGCCCAGCAGGCCCGGCTTGATCTAGACCTTTGCCGTGGTGAGGGCACGTACCGCGCTTTTGTCATGTGGCTGACCCGGAGGCTTGAGCCGCTTGATTCACTGCCGGAAGCTCCTGCGCGTCGTGTGAAAAATGGCGATCATCGCCGAATGCTGGCAGCACGATCAATCGAGCAAGAGGAGGCTTCTGAGGTTGCGTCCGAGAGACTCCATCAGGTTATAAACGCGCTGGTAGCAGGCTCAATCCATGAGCAAGCCCCCAAGGGGTATCGCGGCGATGTCGTCGCCGACGAAACCATTATTGATTTGGCGGGCCAGTCGACGGGACTAGGCAGTCGTGACAATAAGCGACGTGGTGCTGCGTACTCGGGTCGCTACTACATCAGGGATCGGGAGGATCATTCGCTGCATTCCGAGCTGGGTAATCGTCGCAGTACCAAAGGTGGCGTTGCCGTCGGCATTACTGCTGTAAGTCGTGTCGGGCCACCACGAGCCGTGTACTCGGTCGCCCCGGTGATAACAGGAATTTCCATCGATAAGCCAAGCTCCGGGTCGGTGCCGGGACTGACGCGGGCTATCCGATTTCATCAAGAAAATGGTTTTGACCAGCGCATTCAACGCGGGCGTCTGCCATTGCTGACCGGTGACATGGGCTACAACAACAAACAACATTTTAATGATGAATTGCTTGCCGCGGGCTATGCACCCGTGGTGCGCTATCCCCGAAACTGGAGAACAATTTTCGCATCCGACACCGCAGCTGGGGATGAACCTGCCAGTGGACCATTGCAAATCGCAGGGGAGTTTTACTGCCCTGCTGCACGCGAAATCGCAGGCACCGGCAAGATCGTTCGCCGCACCATGGAACTGCTCGCCGAAGACGATGGTTTTGAGCGCCAGGATGCCCGTCTCGAAGCCTTATTCCCGCTGATCATGGGGACGAATTCGCGGCCATATCGTGCACGTCAAGGCCGCGGTCGCCCTCGTAAGGATGAAAAAGAGTCTGAAAAGCCCGTGAAAATTGATTTGGTCTGCCCTGCAGTACAAGGACGGGTGCGATGCCCACTCAAACCAGCATCGATGACACTCGCATCCGAAGACGCCCCGGAGATTTCACCGAGCTGGACTGCCGATCATTATAAATGCTGCGCGCGCTCGAGTATCACCCACGCATTTACCGCTGACCAGTGGAAACGCGCGCAATGGGGGCTTGTCCCCGGCTCTTGGGAGCATGCGACGTATTACGAGGCCGCCCGCGCTATTACTGAGCAGCGTTTTTCAATCATGAAAAGCCCACATATCACCGGCATGGAATCTTTTAAAAGGGGTGTTCGGCGTGAGCCGATGCTCTACATCACTCTCGCCTTGTGGGTGGCCTCGACTAACCTTGCGATCCAAGAGCAATTCGAGCGGAAAACCGCAGGTCAAGACTCCATGACACGACGACTTCGCATGGTGCGTGAAGACACCGGCCGGGACCTTGCCAAAGTCCCGCCCCGAACTTAAATGTCTGGGAAATAGTCTTAAACGTATGTTCTAATGCTCACCTGGCCTTTTCTAGGTGGGCATTTTTTATGTCGCCTCTTTGTGCTAGGCGCTCTCGCCGACCGGCTGAGCGGTGATTCTAGGGCCGTATTTGGGCCACTTAGGGTAAGGGTGTGGGCGGAATTAATTCTCGGGAGATTACATAAGTGCTGCTCGGGAGATGCTTTTTGAAAAGCTGTGTTGAGCTGCCATCGTGAACATCACACAGCGAGCAGTTGAACAAGCTGCACCACCGGAAGTAACAAACTCGAAAGGGTATGTTACCTCCGGTTTCTTTCATTTTTCAATCTTTGAGGTGCGAAGATTGCATGCGTGGGGATTGAGGGTGCAAATCCCACTGTCGTGGGTTTGATGGGGTAGTCGATGTTGCGGAAGCCTTGGCATCGGCGTGGGTTGTGCTTCGTACGTTGTTTCAAAAACGGGTTTCATCAAACGGAACAAAACCTGGGGCACTTCAGAGCGCAAAAAGCTTCAGGCCGCAAACGCACTTCGACAGAGTCGTGGAAAAGGTACCCGCGGACGGGTGCTAGCAACAGCGATGGACATCTTGACGCAGACAGGAAAGACTCCGTCAGGACGAACCATAGGTCAGGAATTGGGCATCACCCGTCAGCAAGCTAATCGCCATCTGAAAGCTCTGCGCGAAGCCGGACTTATTTAACTGCAAAGTGGAACATGCCGTAAGCAATATACGGTTTCCCTGCCGCTAGGCAGTTAGATAAAACCCTACGTGAAGAAAACCTTGTACAGCAGTATCCCTAGCTATTGTCCACCGGCAGCACCAGGAGTGCCCCAAAGAATGCGGCTCCACAGGCGAAGGCTAGGACGATGGCCCAGCATCCGGCGACGATGACCCCCCACAGCACGACCTCGACGATGACGAGCAGACCAAAATTTTTCTGAGCGTTTTATCCAAGAACCGATCATCTTATAAGGGTGTGCACACCTCGATGCCAATTTGGGGTGCACCCTAAGTGAACGTTTTTGAATTACAACTTCTCCCTGTTCGGTAGGGTTAGATTATGTCTAACAGAACAGAACCGTCACTGCCTCTAGACATCAATGAACATCAAGACGTGGTTCTGGGACAGAAAGTCGGTTACGCCCGGGCGAGCTCCTTGGAGCAGAATTTGGACCGCCAACTTGATCAGCTCCTTGCGGCCGGGGGCGTCCCAGATTTACAAGGAGAAGGTCAGCGTTTCGACCCGGCACCGCCCCCAGTTGGAGGAAGTGCTGCGGTATCTGCGAAAGGGCGACCAGCTCATTGTCAAGAGCATGGATCGTCTCGCCCGCTCACTGGTAGATCTGCACACGATTGTCGAGTCCCTCGACTCGAGCGAGGAGTTCCACGGAGCCGGCCACATCAAGAAGCTCGACGTCGGGGAAGAGGACAACGGAGATGCGTCGGAGGCTCATGGCCGTCACGCTACCCAGCGCAGCGGGGTGCGCCACGTACAATTGCAGGCATGCTGAAGAACTGGTGGCGCGCCTCGCTGCCCGGTGACCGCGTCCTCGCCGGCTTCGCTGCGATCCTGGCGGTGCTGTATTCCATGGGGCCGGGGGAGACGTCGACAAGCGTTGCGGTGCTGCAAGCGGTGGTGTCGTGGTGCTTTGTGCCGTTTTTCTGGGTGTGGCGCTCCCGCCCGGTGCTCAGCGCGGCGGGGTTCACCGCGTGCCTGGCCGCGTGGGCGGGGACGTGGTTTCTGGCGCTGCCGCTGAACTCGGGTATCTCGCCGTGGCTCGTGGCGGCCCCGATGGCGGTCTATGCCACGTCGCGCTACTGCGAGGACCGGCGGGTTCCGCGGTTCATCACGGCTGTCATGTTCGCGGGCACCTTCGCCTCGCCCGTGATGTGGCGGCTGCTGGACAACCTGGAGTTGCGCTACGTGGGCGCGGCCGATGCAACGTACCTGGCGGCGATCCACTGGCTGCTCCTCGCGCTGATGTACGTCGCGGGCGCGCGCGGGCACGGGGCGATGCTGCGGCGGCGCGCGGAGGAGGCGGAAAAGCTGGGTCGCCTGCACGCGGCGCAGGAGGAGGAGAAGCTGCTCATCGCGCGCGAGCTTCACGACGTCCTTGCGCACTCTCTCACCCTGATGAAGGTGCAGGCCAGCGCGGGCATTGTGGCGTCGAGAGGCGATGCCCGGGCTGCGGTGGAGGCGCTCGAGACCATCCGCTCGACATCTGACCGGGCTCTGGCCGAGGTCCGCGGTATCGTGCGCGCGCTGCGCGGGGTGGGGGACGCCGACCTGCAGCCTTCACGCACCCTCTGGGACATCCCAGGAATCCTGGAGGGTTTCCGGGCCGCCGGGTTGACTGTCGAGGCGAAGCTGCCGCGCGAGCTGCCCGAGGTGTCGTCGCTGGTGGGCCTGGCGGCGGCGCGGATCGTGACGGAGGCCCTGACGAACGTGCTGCGCCACCAGGGTTCGGGCAGTAGCGTCGTGGTGGAGCTCGAGCCCGGCGAGGCCCTGGTGCTGGACATCACGTCCCGGGGAACACCGCAGGCGACGCGGGGCGGGGGAGCCGGGCTGATCGGCCTGGAGGAGCGGGCCCGCTCCCTCGGCGGCACGCTGAGCGCCGGGGGCACGCCCGAGTTATTCCGCGTTCACGCCGAACTACCCTTGAGGAGTGACAGATGAACACCCGCGTCCTGCTTGCCGACGACCAGGTCATGCTCGCCGAGGCCCTCTCCACCATCCTCAACGCGGCGCCCGGCATCAAGGTTGTCTCCCGGGCCGCCGACGGCGCCGAGGCGATCGCGGCAGCCGGGCGCCACATTGTCGACGTAGCCGTGCTGGACATCCGCATGCCCGTCATCGACGGGATCGCCGCGGCGAAGGCGATTATGGCGGCGCACCCCGATGTGCGGGTCATCATGCTGACCACCTTCGACGACCCCGAGCTCGTCGAGGCTGCGCTCGCGGCCGGGGTGCACGGGTTCCTGCTCAAGGACGCCGACCCTGAGGTGCTCGTCTCCGCCGTGCGCAGTGTCGCCAGGGGAGAGTCGGTGCTGGCCAGCCGGGTCACCGGGCACGTCCTCGCCGCCTACCGGGCGGCGCTGAGCTCGGGTGGGGAGCTGTCCCCGCAGCAACGCCAGGGGCTGAGCCTGGTCACCCCGCGCGAGATGGACGTGCTGCTGCTCGTTGCCGAAGGCGCCACGAACGCCGAGATCGCGCAGCAGCTGTGCGTCGCGGAGACGACGGTGAAGACGCACATCTCCTCGCTTTTGGCCAAGCTGCATGCCCGGGACCGGGTCGCGCTCGTGCTCATCGCGCAGCGAGCAGGCGCCTCCTCCTAGGGGAGGAGTCCGCGGCGTGGGATTTCGTCTCCGGGGCGGATCCGCCGGCGTCCGTCGCGTGGAAGACTCCCAGGTATGAACAGCATTTCCTTCCACGGAGTATCCAAGAGCTTTGGCGCCCAGCGCGTTCTCGACTCGGTCAGCTTCGATGTGGCGCAGGGCCGCGTCCACGCCCTGCTCGGCCGCAACGGCGCGGGCAAATCCACTCTCATCTCGATCCTCCTCGGCCTCATCCCCGAGGACGCGGGCCAGGTGCTCGTCAGAGACAAACCCCGCACCCGGGCATCGCTGCGCCACATCGGCGCCTCCGTCAACGGCCCGGCCTACTACGCCCACCTTTCGGCGCGTCGGAACCTGCTGGTGCACACGCGCCTGCTTGGACTGCCGGACGCCGAAGCGGACCGCGCACTCGCCGTGGTCGGGCTGACGGACGCCGGCACGAAGAAGACCCGCAGCTTCTCGACGGGAATGAAAGCGCGCCTGGCCCTCGCTCAAGCCATCCTGGGAGACCCGGAGATCCTGGTGCTGGACGAACCGCAGAACGGGCTCGACCCCCAGGGCATCACCGAGCTGCGCGGCCTGCTGCGGGACTGGGCACGCCGGGGAAGCACCGTGCTTGTCAGCTCGCACCAGCTCGGCGAGGTGGTGCACCTCACCGACGACGCCACCATCCTGGCGGGAGGCGACGTGCGCTACTCCGGGCCGCTGGGTGAGCTGGCCCCTACCGGCGACCTGGAGACCGAGTTCTTCCGCCTCACTGCCGCGGGGGAGGAAGCATGAGCCGGTACCTTTCTGCGGAGCTGCTCCGGGCGCGCGGGTCGGCGTTGCAGTGGCTGCCGCTGCTGGCGGTGCCCCTCGTTCTGGTCACCTACGCCCTCGCCAGCGTGACCGACCCGCGCGAAGATGCCGTGGGCGTGCTGATGTGGCAGGCCATCTACCTCACAGGGATGGCTGCGCCGCTGGCCGCGCTTTTCGGAGCTGTGGCCGAGGCGCGGGAAAAGAAGGCCCGCTGCGGGGGGACGCAGTGGCAGCCGGTGAGTATGCGTCGCCAGCGTGCCGCGCGCCTGGCGGTCGTGCTGCTCAGCCTGGCCGTGTTCCATGTGCTCAACTTCGGCGGCACGTGGCTGCTTACCGTGTCCCGACCCGGGAGCGGGACAATCCTGCTGCTCGGGGCGCTGGCCTTCGCCGGGGCGATCGGCCTCGCCGGACTGGGGGCCGCGCTGGCGCGGGTGAGCAACCTCATCGTGGCCGTCGCGGTGTTCTTCGTGTGGCAGATCGTGGGGACGCTGAAACCCTTCGCGGAGGGCGAGCACTGGTGGGTGTGGCCCATGTCCTGGCCCGTCCGGCTGGTGCTGCCGGTGCTGGGGGTGCACCAGAACGCGGTGCCCCTCGAGCCGGGGTCGCCTCTGGCCGCCGAAAAGCCCTGGCTGGCGCTCGGGCTGTGTATTGCGCTGGCGGCGGTCGGTGCGGCGGCCGCGGTGTTCACCCCCGGATGGACGGGGCGGGGGCGGGGGCGTCGAGAAGCGAAAAGCGCCGTTTCCGCCGCTGTCCCCGCGCCCGCCGTCGCCCGCCGCGGGTCGGGGCGGCCGCGCCCGTTGCGGGCGATGACCAGCGCGGGGCTCACCCCGGCCCTGGCAGGATGCGTGGCGTTGTCGGTGATGGCGATGGGCCTGACCTGTCTGATCTACCCGGCCTCGTACGTGCACGGCTTGTTTTCCTTCGTGGTCCTGCCGCTTGGCGCGGGGCTGCTGCCGGTGCTGGTGTGGCCTCAGGTGGAGGGGGCGTGGGCCGTGATGCGCGTGGAGTATGCGCGCAGCGCGCGGGTCTTGCTGCTGTGGTGCTTGCTGTGTGCCCTCGCCGTGTGCTTCGCCGCCAGCTTGTTCGGACTCGCCGCGGGAGGCACGCTTGTCGACGAAGCGCGCCGGTTCCTCGTCGCCGCCCTCGTGGGCTACGTGGTCCTCCTCCTGTCGTTTCTGGTGCTGCTGCGCACCGGGGCCGCGGCCGCCGTCGCAACGGTGGTGGTCCTGGCAATCTTCTCTGTCACCCTCGGCGGGGATGTCCTGGCGCAGACTCCACTGTGGATCGTCGCGCTGCCCTCCTGGCCCGAGACGGCGGAGGGGGCGGGGCGCCTGGGCACGGCGCTGGCTCTTGGGGGAGTGCTGGCGGTTCTCCTGCACTGGCGGGCGGAGCGGGCGCTCGGCCGGCGCGTCGGCTGAGCTGGGCGAAGCCTTCGGCGCGATATAACAAATGCTCGTTAGTAAATGCTAGTCAGTCGATTAACTGCCGAGGAGTGGTGCGGCTCTTCTCGACTAACACGCATTCACTAACGAGCATGTGGATCCGATCCCGGGGGCGGCGCTCTAGGGTATGAACGGAAGGGCAAGAATTCACGATTTCGGTATTTGTCAACCTGTTGTGAGTCGTTGGTGGTGAAGATTGATGCCAACGATAGGGTTTGAAGTGCCCTGGGTTTTGTTCCTTGACTTCGTCAACGACCCCGCCAAAGTGCTTGAGGATTTCCAGCTCTACTACAAGTCAGCCTCCCTGCCGGACAACGTTGACCCATCCATCCTGTTTGAGGTCGCCAACGACCTCGACGCAGCTGGCATCTACACCGAGGCCGACATAGATGCGGTCGCCGAAATCTATTTCAAAACCAAAGACACCATCGGTGCCATCAGGGACAACGACCAACCTGCCACAAGTCAGTCCTTGGTGTCGGACCGGCCACTAAGCTGTAAACGTTCAATTCTATAGCCCGTTCTTCCTACAGTTAGGAGACCAATGTCCCCGTCAACAAAAAAGTCTCAGCGCGACAACCTGCATAAAACCCTCGGCAACATTGCCAACGAACTCCGAGGCAAAGTCGACGGCTGGGACTTCAAAACTTATGTCTTAGGTACCCTGTTCTACCGGTACCTGTGTGACCACCTCGTCCACATCATCAACACCGAACAATGGGAAGCTGGAGATCCCGACTTCGATTACGCAACCCTTACTGACGAGGAAGCCGAATCCGAGCGCGGCACCTTCACTGAAATGCTCGGCTATTACATCCTTCCCTCCCAGCTTTTTGCCGTTCTAGCCACCGGCGCGGCCGACAACGATAACCTCAACGTCGACCTGAAAAACGCATTTAACGCAGTCGAAGAATCCACCGCCGAAGCCGAATCTGCAGATGATTTCGAAGGACTCTTCCAAGACTTCGCTGTCGATTCCAACAAACTCGGCGGCACCGCAGTCGAACGCTCCAAACGGCTGGCCACTATCATGCAAGCCATCGCCAAACTCGACCTTGGTGAGTTCGGAGACACCGACATTGACGTGTTTGGCGACGCATACGAGTACCTGCTGCGCATGTATGCCTCCAACGCCGGGCGCAGCGGCGGTGAACACTTCACCCCGCAGGAAGTTTCCTACATCCTGGCCACCATCGCTGCCAACAAGCGAACCACCATCCGCCGCGCCTATGACCCGTGCGCCGGCTCCGGCTCACTCCTGTTCCGCTTTGTCCGCGTCATGGGCCTCGACAACATCACCGAGGGCCTCTACGGCCAGGAAATCAACCCCACCAACCATTCCTTGTCGCGCATGAACATGCTGCTCCACGGGGTTCCATTCGAAAAATTCGACATTCGCCTGGGGGACACCCTGGAAAACCCGAAGCACCTGGACGTACAGCCGTTTGATGCCATCGTCTCCAACCCGCCATACTCTCAAGACTGGTCGGGTAAGGACGATGTAACCAACATCAACGACGAGCGTTTTGCACCCGCAGGAGCCGTTGCCCCTAAAGGCTACTCTGACCTCGCTTTTACCATGCACATGCTCCACCACCTAGAAGAAGACGGCGTCGCAGCTATTGTCGAGTTCCCCGGCATCCTTTACCGTGGCAGCGACGAGATGAAAATCCGTAAATATCTTGTCGACAATAACTTTGTTGACGCGGTAATCCAGCTTCCCCCCAACCTCTTCTTTGGCACCCCGATTAGCACCGTGATCTTGGTGCTCAAAAAGAATCGCGACACCACCGATGTTTTGTTCGTGGACGCGTCTGCCGAGTTCGTTAAGAACGGGGGGCAAAACACTCTGTCCAAGCAAAACCGGCAGAACATTATCGACCTTTACTTCAACCACGCCGAGGTGGACTACAAGGCTGCGCTGGTGTCTCCAGAGGATATTGCAAGCAGAGACTACAACTTGTCGGTAAACACCTACGTGGAAAGAGAAGACACCCGCGAAGAAATCGATATCGAGCTACTTAATGCCGAGATTGCCGAGACGATCACCGCCCAGGAAGCACTGCGGCAGCGGGTGGACGAAATTATCGCCGAACTCAGGGCTGACGAGGTGGCCTAACCATGAGCACACTCAAGCAATTACTAGACCAGTATTGCCCCGACGGCGTGGACTACGTTCGGTTGAAAGATGTCGCGGTACGCCAGAGGGGAACCGCTATCACGGCTGGAAAAATGCAGGAATTAGATTGTGCTGAGGGCGACGTGACTGTGTTTGCAGCAGGCAGCACTAAGGCTACGGTCATGTCCAATAATCTGCCCGAAAAGGCAATCCATCGAGACCCAAGCATCGTGGTGAAAGCACGCGGCTACGTTGATTTTGTCTATTACGACGAACCCTTCACAACAAAGTCCGAGCTTTGGTCCTATCGCGCAGGCGGGGAGGAGCTCAACATTAGGTTTGGCTGCTACGTATTGCAGGAGAACAGTGGTCATTTTCAGGAGATCGCGCGACTTAACGGGGTGAAGCTGCCACAGCTTAAAGTTTCGGACACGGATAGTTATTTGATCCCCCTCCCACCACGTGAAGTTCAGGACAAGATCGTCAATTTTCTGGATGTGTTCGCCTCTGTGGGCGACAACCTAGGCCTGGAGGTCGAGCAGCGCGAGAAGCAGTTTCACGTTTACCGCGAGCAAATTTTCTCTGAGATTTGCAGTACCTCTCCTGCATCGACTCTCGCTGGAATTTCAGATGAAATAAAAACAGGAGCAACGCCTAAGGCCGGTAACGGAGACTATTACGAATACGGGACCATTCCCTGGCTGCGTACGAGCGAGATTAACTTCAATAGGATTGCCGCGACCGAATTGTGCGTGACGGACAAAGCCCTTGCTGAAACTGCAATCAAGTGGGTCAAAGCTCCAAGCGTGGTTGTGGCTATTTCAGGGGCAACTGCTGGGAAATCCGCAATTCTGGATATTCCAGCTACAACGAATCAGCACTGTTGCTGCATGCACATCGACGAGTCGGTTGGTGACTATCGTTATGTTTTTCATTGGACGGCAATGAACTACTCCGAGCTGAAATCTCTCGGACGTGGTGCACGTGGAGATCTCAACATGAAGATCATTAAGAGTTTTGAAATCCCTCTCCCTCCGTTGTCCGTCCAGCAGGATATTGCGGACAAGCTCGACACCATGCAAGCCCTGATTGACAACCTTAAACACGAGCGTGACCTGCGTGGAAGGCAGTTTGAGTACTACCGCAGTCGCTTGCTGGATTTCACCGCTAAGGAGTCTGAGGACAATGACTAACCCCTACACGTCGTCTGCTTCCGATTCTTACCGACTCGCATCGACCGATGATGCGACGGTTGTGACTGAATACACGCCAGGCCCCCGCGACGACAAGGACTATCAGTCGGAGCATGCGCTGGAGGAACACCTCATCTCCACGCTGGTCAGCCAAGGCTATCGCCGTGTCCACATCAACGACGAAGATGGTCTGGTAGCCAACCTGCGCGCCCATGTGGAGCGGTTGAACGATTGCGAGTTTACAGACCATGAGTGGAAGCGTCTGCTTGCGGAGTTTATCGCCAAGTCGGAAGATTCCGTTCTGGACAAAACACGGCGCATCCAACATGAAAAGACTGTCTACACGTTCACGTTCGATGACGGGCGCCTGGACAACATTCGTCTTATTGATTTTGACAACCCGCATCACAATGTTTTCGAAGTGCTCAACCAGTACGCCGTTGACACTTCGCGGGGTGCTAAGCGCAACAACCGCTACGACGTGACAATCCTGCTCAACGGCCTGCCGATGGCACATATTGAGCTGAAGAAGCGTGGGGTTAGCCTGGAGCAGGCGTTCAATCAAATCAACCGTTATACCCGTGATAGCTTTTCGTCTGGCTATCGCTTATTCGACTATGTCCACGTCTTCGTTATTTCCAACGGTACGTTGACGAAGTATTACTCCAATACAACCCGCATGCTCCAGGTGAAGACGGCTTCGGGGGAGCGGGGGCGCACGGTCAAAAAGTCGAACTCGTTTAAATTCACCATGTGGTGGAGTGATGCGAAAAACAAGCAGATTACTGAACTGATCGACTTTGCGCGCACATTCCTCGCCCAGCGCAGCCTGTTCAATATCGTCACTAAATTCTGTGTCCTCGACACCACCGATACGCTGTTGATTATGCGCCCCTACCAGGTGGTGGCCACTGAGCGGATTTTGAACAAAATCAAGTCCAACATCAACAATCCCAAAGTGCTCGGCACCCGCGACGCGGGCGGCTACATTTGGCATACCACCGGGTCAGGAAAGACACTGACTTCGTTTAAAACGGCTCAGCTGGCCACGCAGTTTAGCGAGGTAGCCAAGGTTGTTTTCGTCGTTGACAGGCAGGACTTGGACTATCAGACGATGAAAGAGTACGACAAGTTTGCCAAAGGCGCGGCCAATGGCAATAACTCTACTAAGGTTCTGCGTCAGCAGCTTGCCGATGATGATGTGAAAATTATCGTTACTACTCTGCAAAAGCTCAATCACCTCGCTGGTGGAAGTGAGTCGCTGGACGTGTATAACCAGCATGTCGTGTTCATTTTTGACGAATGCCACCGCTCGCAGTTTGGTTCGATGCACAAGCGCATTGCCAAGCGGTTTAAGAAAACGTCGATGTTTGGCTTTACGGGCACGCCTATTTTCCATACCCCGGAAGATGAGGCTAAACGCCGGTCAAACACTCCCGTGGTTGAAACGACGGAGCACGTGTTTGGTCCGAAGCTGCATACGTACATCATCACTGATGCTATCCGTGATGGGAACGTGCTGCCGTTTAACATCCAGACCTATGACACGATGCAGGCCGCCGTGGCTAATGACGAGGAAATCTCGGCTATTGATCGGGAGAAAGCGCTGCTGGCCGAGGAGCGCATCTCCAAGGTTGTCACCCATATCCTCGATAACTATTCGGCGCATACCAGTCGGTCATCGGTGTTTTCCCACAAGGTCCAGGACTACGATCCTGCTGCTTATAAGCAGGGGCGTGAGACGGAAACGCGGGTGGCTTCTGTCCGAGGCTTTAACGCTATGTTGGCCACGAGTTCGATTACTGCTGCGAAGCTGTACTACAACGAGTTTGCTAAACAGATGGCCGAGCTGCCGGAGGGTAAGCGACTGAAAATCGCGACCATTTTCTCCACTCCCTCCGGTGAGGCGGACGTTACCGACGCTGAGGGCTTCCTTATGGACGAAGATCTCTCGTCTGAGACGTTGGTGGGTGATGATAAAGATTTCCTGGCTGGTGCTGTGGAGGACTACAACGCTCAGTTTGGGGTCAATTTTTCGATTGCGGATCAGCAAGGATTCCAGAACTACTACCGTGATTTGTCCCAACGGGTTAAAAACCGTGAGGTCGACCTGGTCATCGTGGTCAATATGTTCCTCACCGGCTTCGATGCGGTTACGCTCAACACCTTGTACGTGGACAAGAATCTGCGTCAGCATGGTCTTATTCAGGCGTTTTCGCGAACCAACCGTATTTTCAGCTCGCGGAAAGTCGCAGGCAACATTGTTTGCTACCGCAATTTGGACGATGAAATTCATGACGCAGTTCAGCGTTTTGGTGACTCCGAGGCCTACAACGTGGTTGTCCTTAAGTCCTATGACCACTACCTGGATAAATACCGCACCGCTGTTGATGAGATGAAGCAACGGTTTGTGCCGGGTGAAATCCCTGCTGGGAATAAAGCGCAGCGTGAGTTCGTCACGCAGTTCACCGAGATCATGCGGCTTATCAATGTCCTCGACATGTTCGAAGAGTTCGGTGACGACACTTCTTTGTCACGTCGTGATATGCAGGACTACCAATCGGTTTACCTGCACATTCATGAGCAGATGACGAGATCTATCGGTGGAGAGCCGGTCGATGTTGTCGAAGACTTAGAGTTCGATATTCAGCTCGTCGGTAAGTTTGCTGTCGATGTTGACTACATCGTCTCCTTGGTGCTGGAGCTGAAAGATGCCCGCGGTCAACTATCTGACGACGACCATGAGCGTGTTCGTCGCGAAATGGACTCCTCGCCTCGCCTGCGCCTTAAGTCTGACCTGATTGAGCAGTTCATTGAGCAACTGCAGGGCCACTCCACTGCAGAAGAATTCTTCGAGATAGCGCGCCAGCGCTTTGTAACCGAAGTCGACGAGTTAATTGCCGCCTACCGATTGAAGACGGCTGAAACCTACAGGTTTGTCGCCCGCGGACTGGCCGTCGGTCATGTGTCGTCGGCAGGTATGGGCGCTGCCAGTATTCTGCCGCCGATGCGCCGGTTTGGCAGGGCCACCGGTCCGACTGTCTCCAAGGCGGAGGTTGTCGACAAAGTGAATGTCCTCATTCAGCGCTTCGGTGACATTGTTGACCCGGCTGCTCTAGTCGAGGGGCAGTCCGCCTAACCAGCCGTTAGAAAGGTTGCGTCCCTTAGCGTGGTGTACGAGTTAGTTCCTGTGATAGGCCCCGAGGGCAAATAGGGTGACCATCATGGGTTGCAGCTGGAACAGGCCCTGGCATTGTCCGACGAGCTTTCATCAGCCCTGTTCACCTTCATGACGGCCAACGAGTAGTTGAGGGAGTTGTTTACCGGCGATATGGTGTCTATCGAC
>NZ_JAYWMH010000006.1:0-212750 GCF_040946105.1 Corynebacterium sp. LK2590 | reverse complement strand
AGTGTCACTGAAATCTAGCACCAAGGAAGGTTAAATCAAGATGAACGGATTTTCCCGACGACAGTTTCTGCTCGGCGGGCTCGTCCTCGCCGGCACCGGGGCCGTGGCCGCCTGCACCAGCGCCCCTGGACCCGCTACCTCGGCACCAGGTCCCTCCCTTCGCCCCACTCCCACCCCCCACTGCGCTCGGTGAGCCGACGGTGCGCCGAACACTGACCGCCCGGCCCCTCTCTCTGGATATCGGCGGCATCGAAGCCAAGACGTGGGGATACGTCTCTGACACCGGGGATGCGGCCATTGAGGCCACCGCCGGCGACGTCCTCCAGGTCGATATCACCAATGAACTGCCTGAGAGCACCTCCATCCACTGGCATGGCATCGCACTCCACAACGCAGCCGACGGTGTGCCCGGCATGACCCAGGACCCCATTGAACCTGGCGAGTCTTTCTCCTATGTTTTTGAAGTCCCCCACGGTGGCACCTACTTCTACCATTTCCACACCGGCCTGCAGCTTGAACGCGGCCTCCACGCCCCACTGATCATCCGTGACCCGCAAGACGCTGAGGATCAGGACGTCGAGTGGACCATCGTGCTCGACGACTGGGTCGATGGCATTCAGGGCACTCCCGACGATGAGCTCGGCAAGCTCACCGGAATGGGTTCGGGCGACCATAACGGGAGGATGGGAATGGGAGGCCACGGCCGGATGATGCACGGCACCCCGGACCGGGTACTGGGCGGGGATGTCGGCGATGTGGTGTATCCGCACTACCTCATCAACGGACGTATCCCCCGTGCTCACCGGACCTTCGAGGCTCGCCCGGGAGACAAGGGCCGCCTGCGGTTTACCAACTCCGGCGGTGACACCATTTTCAAGGTGGCCCTCGGTGGTCACCGCATGACCGCCACCCTCACCGACGGCTTCCCTGTCCAGCCCTGGGAGACCGAATCGATCTACCTGTCGATGGGCGAGCGTGTCGACGTCGAGGTCATCCTCGGCGACGGCATCTTCCCGCTCACGGCTTTGGCGGTGGGTAAGGACGACCGCGCCTTCGCCGTCATCCGCACCGCCGGCGGCCAGGTCCCCCACCCCGATGTCGACTTCCCCGAGTTGTCGTCCACCGGACTGCTTCTGTCTTCCCTGAAGCCAGCAGACCGTGCACTCCTGCCCGAGGACACACCAGACCGAGAAGTCAGCATCGACCTGGGCGGGCAGATGATGCCGTATGAATGGAGCATTCTCACCGACGGCCAATCCTCCTCCGCGACCGTGCAGGAGGGCCAGCGCCTGCGGATGGTCATGCGCAACAGGACCATGATGCCCCATCCCATGCACATCCACGGCCACACGTGGGCGCTGCCCGGCAGCGGCGGGCTACGCAAGGACACCGTCCTTCTCCGCCACGGTGAAACCATGATCGCCGACCTGATCGCTGACAACCCCGGTGAGTGGGCATTTCACTGCCATAACGCCTATCACATGGAAACCGGGATGCTCAGCTCGCTTCGCTACGAGTAACCCCCACAGCAGGGTTGAGTGCCGAGGTGGGCGGGGTGTCCCCCCGAGTAGTGGACACGGCTTTGGTGTCAGGGTTGAGCAATGTGTGCCAGGAGTCGACGGGATTGAAGTATGCGTCAGCGCGCACGGCAGCAAGTTCAATGATGCGGTCGTAGCGCTTGTTAAAGCCGGTGGTTTCGGTATCAATGACCGCAAAGACCGACATGCCCGCCTAAACGCTATCGAACACTGCAAACAACGTGGATTTCTTTGGATAGCCACACTGTGGGGTTACCCGCAAATCGTGGATAGCCACAAATCAAATCAACATGAGAGCCATTGCTTGCTGTGCCGTTGCCGAAGATGCTTTCAACAACGATCTCCAAGGTGTCCCCATCAGGCAAGGAAATATCTGTAAGGAAAGACTTTTCTAGGTTGAGGATGCCGCCTCCAGTTTCTGAAAGCAGCATCTTCTAATCACCAGGTAGCTTTTTGCCAAGCTTGTCTTCGATCTCAAGGATGTGCTGATCGCTTGCCGGCTGTGCAGTGTACTCAAAAAAGCTGGCGTAGTTTTTCATGATTACCCTTTAACAATTCGTAACGGACCTGACCCCTTTTAGGTGGACACCTGCTATCCAGCCTAGTCGGGCTAGGAAGAAAGGTAATCTACCATCATGTCCAGGTACTCCGAACAGTTCAAACGCGATGCTGTGGCTCTCTATGAGAACAATGAGGACCTCTCGCTGAACGCAGCATCAGCAGAGCTTTGAAGCACTCACATACGCTACACTGACCAAAGGAGCATAGCTAACCCCCGACGTGTCCACTTTCCGGGGTTCAGGCCCGTACACCAAGGGTCAGGCGAGCCGGACGCCACGATCAGCTCGTCGTGATCCGCAGGTAGTCGACGCAGCGCTCCAAGCCTGATCTGTCAGCGCGGGAGCGGGCAGAGAGCTTTCGAGGAACTCCTTATCTACGGTGCCGATCATCTCGCGCTGGCGGGCCAGGTTCTGGTCGGCACTGAAGACACGGATATAGGAAAATCTCTGACCCACAGCGTATACCTCGGGGTTACCGGCCAGGCGGAGATTACTTGACGGTCATGCCAAATGAGTCCGCGATGGTCCGGGCGGTCTGCTTGGCGTAGGGGCCTACCCCGGTGAGTGTGGCGGATCCGGGGCCGGTCCAGTCGCCGTAACCGACCAGGTGCAGGCCCGGGTATTTTGGGGTCGTGCCGTCCAGGAGCCGGCGCACCGGTCCGAGGGACGGCCGAAACCCGGTACACCAGATCAGATGATCGGCCCGTACTTCGTTGAGGGAGTTAAACATCGGCGTCGCCGCCAACCATCCGGCGTCGCGGGCAGCGCGCACCTCAGGCAGCACGACAATGTCGCCGAGCTCTGAGTCGGCCCCCGGATCGGTCTCGCCGCGCTGGACGGCCAGGGCGCGTTGCCGGTTCCGGCGAAACAGCACCCGCCCGTCGATCTCATCGGGCATCCACCGTGGTGGATGGCGGGTATACCAGGTGACTTCGGCAACACCGGTGAGTTCGGCGGCGATCTGCGCGGCGGAGTTCGCCGCCCCCACCACAGCCACGGTCGACCCCCGGAAGGGGCCCACCCCGGGATAGTTTGCCGAATGCCACTGCGTGCCGGTAAACAATCCCGGGTATGCCGGGACGAAGGGAGTAGACTAGGTACCGGTGGCGGCTACGACATGGGGAGCCGTCCACGATCGATCACCGGCGTAGAGGCGGTAGCCTCCATCCTCCCGGTCGACGCGGTCCACGTGCACGGGGCGCTCGACGGGGATCCGGTAGCGCTGCTCATAGTCAGCAAGGTAGTCGATGACATGGTCCGACGGTGGGAACCCCTCGTAGGCTGGCATGGGCTTGCCCGGCAGGCTGGAAAACTCTGCGGTGGAAAACAACGTCATCGACGGCCACACATGCCGCCACGCCCCACCGGCACCCTCTTGATCGTCGAGGACCAAGGCGTCCACGCCTGCTCGCAGCAGGTAGTAGGCGGTGGACAGGCCCGCCTGGCCACCGCCAATAATGATCGCCTCGAAGTGTTTGCTGGTCACGTGTGTGATCGTCTCCTTCTCGTCGGTGGTGGGTCAGTCCATCTGCAACACGGTGCGCAGCTCCGCGAACAGCTCCGGGCGCACCTGATGAGTCACCGTCCGACCGACCCGGACCTTGTCCAATAACCCGGCCTCGGTCAACCGCTTCAGGTGGTGCGACACGGTCGGCTGACTCAACCCCGACGTCTCTGTCAGCTCCCCGACGCTGGCCGGGCCGCAGCCTTCGGCCGCTAACTGCGATAGCAAACGCAGGCGGGCAGGATCGGCCAACACCTTGAACAACGTGGCGTAGCGCTCGGCCTCACCACTGGTCAAGGGGCCAGCACCCAGTGAGCAACAGGCGGACAAGTCCGCCAGCGGGAGAGTCTGCGAGAATGTCATACCAACCATCCTATATTGACAACCTTCAATATAAAGGCTACTTTTTGTATTGATGCTTGTCAATATTGTGAAAGGCTCGTATGAATATGAATGTTGATAACCGCCCACGCATGACGATTTTGGACCGCTTCCTGCCGGTCTGGATCACTCTCGCCATGGCCGCTGGCCTACTCATCGGACGGGTGGTCCCCGGTATTGGTGACGCCTTGGGCGCTCTGGAGGTCGGTGGGATTTCCCTGCCGATAGCGCTTGGCCTCCTGGTGATGATGTATCCGCCACTGGCGAAGGTTCGCTACGACAAGGCCGTCGAGATCGCCGCCGATAAACGCCTGATGACGGTGTCCATCGTCCTCAACTGGCTGGTCGGTCCGGCTTTCATGTTTGCCTTGGCCTGGATCTTCCTGCCAGATCAGCCGGAACTGCGCACCGGGTTGATCATCGTCGGCCTGGCTCGGTGTATTGCGATGGTGCTCGTCTGGACTGATCTGTCATGTGGTGACCGGGAGGCCACGGCCGTCCTGGTGGCGATCAACTCGGTGTTCCAAGTCATCATGCTCAGCGTACTCGGCTGGTTCTACCTCCAGGTCCTGCCGGCCTGGCTGGGCCTGGAGACTACCTCGGCCGAATTTTCCTTCTGGTCGATCGTGGTTTCCGTGCTCGTATTCCTTGGCATCCCGCTGGCCACCGGAGTGGCCTCCCGGATCATCGGTGAAAAAACCAAGGGCCGTGCCTGGTACGAAAACACCTACCTGCCGAAGATCTCCCCGCTGGCACTGAGCGGCCTGCTCTATACCATCGTGCTGCTGTTTTCCCTGCAGGGCGAGCAGATTACCTCCCAGCCGTGGACCGTGGCCCGCGTGGCTGTGCCGCTGCTGGCCTACTTCGTCGGCATGTTCGCCATCGCACTGATTGCGACGAAGGCGTCGGGAATGAATTACGCCCAGTCGGCGTCGGTGTCGTTTACGGCAGCGGGCAATAACTTCGAGCTGGCCATCGCCGTGGCCATCGGCACCTTCGGGGCGACCTCCGCACAGGCGCTAGCCGGCACGATCGGCCCGTTGATCGAGATCCCGGTGCTTGTCGGCCTAGTCTACACCATGCGGTGGCTGGGACCGAAACTCTTCCCCCAGGATCCGACCCTACCCGTATCCTCGACACCGTCCTCGCAGACTGCTGTATCCGAGAAGGAGACCTTCACCTCATGAGCACCCACCCAACAGTTCTGTTCGTCTGCGTCGGCAACGGCGGAAAGTCCCAAATGGCCGCAGCCCTAGCCGCTAAGCACGCCGGTGACCGGATCGAGATCCACTCCGCCGGCACGACACCCGGCACGAAGCTCAACACCCAATCCGTCGAGGTCATCGCAGAGGCCGGCGCCGACATGTCCGCAGGCCACCCTAAGGGTGTAGATCCACAGCTGTTGCGCGAGGTCGACCGCGTGATCATCCTGGGAGGTGATGCCCAGCTGGAGCTACCCGACGACGCCCACGGAACGTGCGAACGGTGGGTGACTGACGAGCCGTCCACGCGCGGTATCGAGGGGATCGAGCGCATGCGCCTGGTCCGTGACGACATCGACACCCGGGTACGCAGGCTCATCGCCGAGCTGCTTGAGAACTAATCACCCCACCCCACATCAACGACCCCGCGCGATTGTCACGCGGGGTCGTTGGTGTCTGCACCGGCTGTCAGCTCCTCGTCCGAGAGCCAGACACGCTGGTAGAGACCGGATGTGTCGGGTTAGGACGTAGCCTGCGGGTGCTGCTCCTCCTGGTCACTGGTGGTCTCAGTGGTGTCGGTGTCGTCGTCGGCGACGATCTCGACCCCGCAGCAGTCGGAGGTGGAGTTTTTCTTGGTAAACAGGTCTTTGAAGCCCATGAGGGTCTCCTTTCGTTAGAGGTACGTGGTTTAGAGGATGATCGTCATCGCGTAGCCGGCCAGCATGGCCGCCAGCAGAATGGTGATCACGAAGGTGGTCAACAGTTTCGGCTTGAACACCGCCGCCAACATGGAGACCTCCGGCGGAGAGGCCCCCGCCCCGCCGATCATCATCGCGAAGATCGGGCCGATGGCTACCCCGGCACCCGATAAAGCCAGGGCGACCGGCAGCATCGTTTCCAGTCGGACATACAGCGGGATACCGATCACCGCAGCCAGTGGAATCAGCCACCAGACGTTTCCACCGGCCATAAATCCCAGGCCGTCTTCGGGCACGACCCCGTAGATGAATGCACCGATGGCCACGCCGATGATCATCGGAAGGAGCATGGGGCGAAGATCGTCCCATGTTTGACGGATCGTTGCCGGGGTTTCTTGTTTGATTCCACGCCACGGGGTCCCGTCCAGCTGGCGCCCGCCCTTGACCTTGACCTTGCGCAGCTGGTCTTCCATACCCAGCGCGGTCCAGGCCCAGGGTGCTCCCAGCGCCAGCAGCACCATGATCACCGCGTAGCTGATCGCGACCTGCCAGGTAAAGATCAGCCAGATCCCGCCGACGATAACCGGGTTGAGCAGCGGCGAAGCGATCAGGTAGGTCACGGTGGTACGAAAGGCCACCCCGGCTTTGAGCATGCTGACAAACATCGGGATCGTCGAACAGGAACAAAACGGAGTGATCGCCCCCAATGCCAGCCCTTTGACCTGGCCGGGAACCGCTCCACCATCCATCCAGCTCTGCAACCGCTCCGGACCGAAGCGCCGGTTGATCAGCGCGACCGCATAGGAGATCACCAGAAATAGCAGGAGCAGTTCGACCAGGAGGATAGTGAACGTGCCGAGCGCGCTAATCAGCATCAACGACCTCGCTTCTCAGGGAGGTGTCCGTGCAGCAGGCGCGTTGTCCCTCCGGGGTCAACGCCGCCAGGTGCGCCAGCCAGCGCACCGGATCAGCCAGCTGAGCACAACACACCGAATTCAGCGTGGCACGACCCCTCGGCTCCGAGTCCACCAGTCCGGCCTTGCGCAGGGCAGCCAGATGATGGCTAACCAACGCCTGACTCATCCCGGTGACCTCATGGAGCTGGCGGTTGGTCATCGACTTCTCCGCCAAGGTGAGCAGGATCGTCAACCGGTTTTCATCCGACAGCGCGGACAGTGTGGGTGCGAGTAACTGGGCCCGCTCGGCGGGACTGAGATCTGACGCGGGGATGGATAAGGAAATCTCTGTAAGCACACTCCGATATTAACAAGCGAGTACTTGTATTTCAAGCAATAGTTTGAACGTCGGAAAAGGGGCCCCTTCCGGCCTTTCCCGAACGCCTCACTTTCAAGGAAGTGGGACACCATCAATGACAATGGATTGAAAATACACAGTCCCAGGAGGAGTATTTCCCACAAGTCATGCCACAACCATGTCCCATAATGTCCGCTACAGAATAGACTTCCGGCACTATTCTGGTTATGGATACTGGCTACGCTCGGGTGTCGACCGCGAAACAGGATCTTGACCGACAGATCGACGCTCTGCGCCAGGAAGGTATTGCCAGCAAATACATTTACGTTGATAAGAAATCCGGATCCACCACCAACTGAAGCGTCCTGGGTTTAGTTCCGCTTCTTTTACGGCCCTGTGCTGATCGGCTGGGTGAGACAATACTCGGTTTCTATTTCTTGTGGGGTGGTGTAGTCCAATGCTTCGTGAAGTCTCTTGGTGTTCCACCAATGCACTCACCGCAAGGTGGCTAGTTCGACTTCCCCCACCGATGTCCACGGGCCTTGGGCGTGAATGAGTTCAGCTTTGTAGAGTCCGTTGACTGTCTCCGTCAATGCGTTGTCGTAGGAGTCGCCGACTATTCCGACACTCGGGCGGATTCCGGATTCCGCTAGCGCGGTGGAACACTTCAGTGACACGTACTGGCTGCCCCGATCGCTATGGTGTGCCAGCTGGTTTCCATGGATTCGTCCTGCAGTCGTTAACGCATGTTCCAATGCCTCCATGGGCAGCGCATCGGTACGCATCGTCGAGCGTGTCGCAACACCAACAATTTTTCTATTGAAGACATCCACAACAAACGCGGTGTAGGCGAATCCTGACAGGGTGCGAACGTAAGTAATATCAGCAACCCAAAGCCTGCCTGGTGCTTGTGCACGGAAGTCTCGTTGTACAAGATCCGGGCGATGATCCGGTGTCTTCGGGCTGATCGTGGTGACCGGAGTTCGCCCGCGTCTGCGGCCGGAAACACCTGCTAGCTTCATCAGACGTGTGGTCTTGTCACGACCGATATGAAAGCCTTCACGGTTCATCGCGTGCCACATTGTGCGGATACCGTAGACCGAAAAATTCTTAGCATGCACGCGTTGAATCTCTGGGATAAGCAGGCTATCGCTTAACGCTCTCGCACTGGGAACACGTGTGGTGGCTTTTCGGTAGCCGCGTGAGGTGATGAATCCACGATCTGATTGTCGAAGCGCTCTGCAGATGGCCCCAGGCCCCAAACTGATCTTTATACGCGTCGATGTAAGAGATCATGTGGTCGTGGGTCGGTCGAGTTCCGCTGCGAAAAGCTGAAGTAGTCTTGAGAATCCCGTTTGCTCGTTTCAGTTCGCGGTTTTCTCGACGCAGGCGCCCCAAGTTCTTCTTCCATTGTTTCGCTATCCGGCGCTTTGCGGCCGTCTCGTGTAGAGGCGCTGTCGCGGTACCACGCCCGCAATGTGTGGCGTGATGCATCGAGGAGCTCACCGACTTCCTCGTAGGCGCGTTGTAGTGAGCAGGACTCCAAGCGGACCATTTCGATGACCTGATGGACCGCCTACTCCTTGAGCTCGACGGAATATTTTCTAGGCCTAGTGTCTTGTCCTTGCTTAGCTGAGAAAGGACCTAAACTCAGAACGCTTCAGTATGTTAATTAATCTAGCTGACCAAAAGCTCGGGCAAGAGTGAGAGCGAGGACGGTTCTATCGGAAGCCTTCATCTTGCGCAGTAGGACGGACACATGGTTCTTTACGGTGCCTTCGGCCAAGTAGAGAATTTCAGCGATTTCCTTGTTGTTCTTTCCTTCCGCAACAAGGGTCGCGACTTTGCGCTCTGCACGCGTCAAGGTGGTGACTCCCTCCACGGACGCAGGCTTTTTAGATGATGGACTGCAGCACGCGTTTGTTGGTCGGTGCAGCATGCGGGCAATACGGGGATCGAGGACGATGCCGCCGCTGGCGGCGGCATCGATCGCTTCCGCGAGATGATTGGCATCAATGTCTTTGAGTAGATAGCCTGCAGCACCAGCATCGATGAGTGAGCGGACCAGTGTGGCGTCGTCGAAGGTGGTGAGAACCAGTACGGGAACATGAGGGTAATGGGTCGCACACTCGCGTACGACAGCGAGCCCATCGAAGTCAGGCATGACCGCATCAGTGACAACAATGTCGGGAGCAAAAGCATCGATAAGCGAGCTCACCTCTTTTCCATTAGTAGTAGTTGCGACGACCTCGCACTCGTCGATGGTGTCGAAAATTAAGGCGAGACCGCGGAGAAGCAGCTCATGGTCATCGATGAGAATTACTCGGTTAGTCATACGTTGATCTGTCCTTCTGTTAGCAGCTAGTCACAGGCAGTTCGATACTGAGAAGAAACCCATCAGCAATTCCCCCGTGCCCCGAAACGAGGACTCGTCCGCCAAGCGCTCCGGCGCGTTCTTGTAGCGAGCGAATACCAAAGCCAGCCTGCGAGTCATCAGAACCTGGGCCGTTGTCGGAAACCGACATAGTGATGACGTTGAAATCGCTGTCAAAATTCACGGACATGCGTGCCGTGGTGGTGCTTGCACTGTGTCGGACCACGTTGGTTAAGGCCTCCTGTGCCGCAGCGAGAAGAATATTCTCCACGGGAGGTGTGAGTTCTGGGGCGTTTGATGCTACTTCTACCTCAACGGTCAGTGCGGTAGAAGAAAAGGAGTTTCCCAACGCAGTCAGTGCGTCATAAAACCCTTCGGATTCTAAACGAATAGGGTGGAGAGCCCGCACGACAGTGCGCATATCGTCGAGAGCGGCAATTGTTGTATTGCGCGCATGAGCTATCTCTTCGGCGGCACGTTCTGGGTTCTTCGCTATCATGCGTTGGGAAAAATCCAAGCTCATGCTGATGGCCGTGAGCCGATGTCCTAAACCATCATGCAAAGCTGCTGCAATGCGTCCGCGTTCTTCAGAGAGCGTGAGCTCCCGGGCGGTCTCGATAGAGCGCCGTAGCTGTTCATTTGCGACGGCGAGTTCTGCAGCCCGATGGGTCTTCTCTACAGCATCGGTGGCTGCCGTACGGGCAAGGCGTGCAAGAAAGACACCGATTGCTATCAGCGAGAACGACGCTAGAGCTTCGGTAATGATTCTGCCAAGGCTAGAACCGGAGACGACATGGATTCCGACTACGGCTAAAACAGGGAACAGACCGTAGATGATTCCAGCACGCAACGACTGGACAATGACTACGGCCACGACCCCAAGCCAGATTACTACCAGCGAGGACGAGTTATTTGCGGTGAGGAATACAACTAGGGCTGACGCAGCGAAGCACCACGTAGCCGCAGTGAGAGGCAGGCGCTTTTTTACCGCGTGCGACCACCAGATTTCAGTGCCAAGGAAAAGCGTCAGGGCTACGAGTTGAGGGATCATCGCCTGGGGAGTATCCCAGCGAACAATAGCCAGAATCATAAACACCGCTACTGGGCTGAGGAAAGCTAGAAAAGGCTGCGCAAGTATGGCGACGTCGTAGGTCGACGCAACATACGTGGATGGAGCAATGTAGCGAGCTCGGGAAGGCATAGGGCTAATCCTAGATCGCCCGACCCATGACGTGGGTCATATTTTCAGCGACCTGAAGTAATGACTGGAGACACTTAAAAACAGCTCATAGTAGCTGTAATTTTCCTGACATGAACAAACCTCAATTACCTCTTTCCCCACGTCTTCCATTGAACTGGTGGGGACTCTTGGTTCGCATCGTTGCCGCATTCGTCATACTTATGGCCTCTAATATGGTGCGTGTTCCGTTGCACCAGCTTCCCATCGCGAGGCGAGACGACGCTGTGGGTATCGGAGCTAATGCTGCTATCTTTCTGCTGACCCCCCTCGCTGTCGTGATCATGCTGTGGGGATGGTTGCGGTTTGTCGAGCGGAGAAAACTGCGAGCTATCGGGCTTCTCGATATCTCGAAAATCCTCCCTGGGATTCTCGGTGGCACGGCTGTCGTCGCAGTACCGATGGTAGTTGGCTGGGTTTTCTTATCTGCTTTCTCGGAGCCTGTGGCACAGCACGATGCAGACCCCAGCACTGCTCCAGTGGGAGTGATAGTGGCAGGTGTCGTCTTTGTTCTAGTACGTTCTTATTTCCTGCAAGGGATTCCAGAGGAATTGATTTATCGTGGATGGCTGTTTTCTACTACAGATGAGCGACCCGTATTCACGGTAGTGTGGACGACCTTGGCTTTCACTGTTCCGCACCTCTCCTCCTCGGGTGGGCAGCAAAGCACAACAGATTTTCTCTTATACCTCGTTCTTCCCTTAGGCATGGCGGTTCTCGCCGGCGCGGTGGTTGTGTGGAAGAAAAGCGTGTGGTGGGCGGCCGGTACACATGGTGGCATGCACGCGGTGATGACCGTGTTGGGAGGCCTCGTTCCCGTCGTCCTAGATTCGACGGCGTGGATCATACTCGGCGTGACGCAGCTTGTTACGGGGTTTGCCCTACTGGCGTGGTGGCATTCGAGAAAGAAGAGGCCTTAGATTTCCCTTTGAGAATGCTGCATGGTTTGTGTCTGGTTAATTCACAAAACAGTGAACCCAGCAAGTCTGCTGATTCCCTCTGAGTATCGTTGAGTGTGCATAAACCCGAAAGGGTATGAGGTGCAAAGAGTATCTCTTTTCGTGGGAAAGAATGGCTGAGTATGTCGGGGAAAGAAATCCATGGCGTCGACGTGGACGCCCAGGGGCGTTGCGCGCACTGGCATAGCGCGGTGGATGTGGTGGCCAACAAGTGTGCGACGTGCGGGCAGTTTTACGCGTGCTCTATCTGCCATGCGGAGCTTGCCGATCACCCGTTCGGCGCGATGGATAAGCAGGCGGACGCGGTTTTGTGCGGCGTTTGTGGGGAGACGATGAATTACGGGCGTTACCGGCTAGCCACCGCCTGCCCGGCGTGCGGGCACCCGTTTAATCCCGGGTGTCACGCGCACGAGGAGATCTACTTCCAGCTGGGTCCGGTCGACTAGAAGGACGACAGAGAGCCGAACTGCTGCTGCACCTGGGTTAGCGCGGTGCGAGCCAGGGCGGCGAGATCCGGGATGCGGAAGGTCTGACCGGCGAAAGGCACGTCGACGGTCGGCTGGCCGGGCGCGACCGCCAGCTCAATCACGTTCTGGGCGCGGTGGGTGTTCTGCGGAGCGCGGTTCTGATGGGTGTTTTGTGGGGCAGGCTGCTGCTGGTTGCCCGACTGTCCCAGGTTGCAGCGGTTGACCGCGTCGTCCATGCGGGCGATGGCGGAGCGGATCTCCCCGCCGCGCGGGTGGAAGGTGGCCACGGACAGCGCCTGGCTGCGCTTGGACTGGTAGTCGCCGGGGTTGGTCCAGTAGCTGCGGGCCTTTTCGCAAGAGATCTGGCCGGCGGGCACCTTGGCCAGCAGGTCGTCGACGGGATCGGCGGAAGCCACGGCGGGGGTTGCAAGGGTAGCGGTCAACACGAGGGCAGCGAGGCGTTTCTTCATGGGATACATCTTGGCACGAGTTCGCGGTTCGGGAAAGTGTACGCAGGAAACTTTCTAGACGCCCAGGAAGCGCCGCACCAGGCTGCGGTAGGCCCGGACCGTGAGATCGAGATCCTCCAAGTGGAGCGCCTCGTCGTGGCTGTGGAGCTGCGAATTGGCCTCGGCCATGTCCCGGGCCCGTGCGTGGAGGGCAAAGCCGTAGCCGTTGCCGCCGGCGCGCCGGGCGATGCGCAGGTCCGAGCCGCCCGTCGCCAGCACCGGGGTGACGTCCAGGTCGGGGAAGAACTCGTGGGCGGTGGACTCGATGGCCTGCCAGAGCGCGGTGTCGGTGCCCGACTGCGTGGCGTCTTCGGTAATGAGGTGCTCGATGGTGACCTCGTCGGCCAGATCGCCCAGCGCCTGGCGCAGGAACTCGTCCAGGTCCTCCTGGGTCTGGCCGGGGAAGGGACGGATGTCCATCTCCAGGTATGCGTGGGAGGGCAGAACGTTGATAGCGCCGCCGGCTCGCAGGACGGTCTGGGACAAGGTGGTGTGCGAAAAGGCGTGCGCGTAGGCGTCCAGGTTGCCGAAGGCACGGTAATCTTCCGCGGTGCCCTGGCCGCCGATGAGCGCTTGCTCCGTGGCGGGATCGAAGCGGAACGCCTTGACGAAGCCGGTCCAGGTCTCGCTGGTGGCCACGGGCGCGGATGCCTCTGCGATCCGCCGGGCGACCTCGCCGATCTTCACGATGGCGAAGTCCTTGCCGAAGGGCGTCGAGCCGTGCCCGGCGTCGCCGTGCACGTGGAGGCGGCGCTGGCCCGCGCCCTTTTCGCCCACGTTGAAAGCCAGCGAGTTCGGCAGGTGGCTGCCGCCGGTCTCCGACAGGCAGTTGTCCCAGCTCATCGCCTCCGGGTGGTGGGCATACAGCCAGCGCGAGCCCCAGCCGCCGCGGGCCTCCTCGTCCGCCAGGGCGGCGAAGGTGAGATCGCCCGCTGGCTTCCCACGGCGGGCCACCTCGCGGGTCACGGCCGCCATGGTGGCAGTAATGAAGAGCATGTCGACGGCGCCGCGGCCGTAGAGCACGCCGTCCTCGATGACAGCATCGAAAGGTGGCTTGGTCCACTTGTCTTGGTCGACGGGCACGACGTCCGTGTGGCCCATCAGGGTCAGCGGTTCGCCGTCGCCGCCCGGGACCGTAAACAACACCGAGACCCGCCCGGGGTGGGGCTCAAAGCGCTGTACCTGCACGTTAGTGCCGGCAAAGAAGCGCTCCAGCGTGTCTGCGTTGCGGACCTCGTGGCCCGAATCATCGGTCAGATCGTTGACGCAGGCGTTGCGGATAAGCTCCTGGAGTAGCTCCAGGGTGTCGTCGTACAGGCTGGTGTCTTCGCTCATGCACCCCAGCCTAGTGCCGCGGTCCACCCGCGAAAGAAATAAACTTAAAGTTGCAAAATTAAACGCCGTTCAACTTTGTTCGCTACGCTACCCGTATGAGTATTGTTGATATCGCCCGCGAGAAGGCCTTAGAGCAGGGCATCGGCCTGAACGAAGAAGAGCTCCTGCAGGTCCTTTCCGTCCCCGACGAGCAGCTGGAAGAAATCGCCGACATCGCGCATAAAACTCGCCTGCGTTGGTGCGGCCCGGACGTTTCGGTGGAAGGCATCATCTCCATCAAGACGGGCGGCTGCCCGGAAGACTGCCACTTCTGCTCCCAGTCGGGCCTGTTCGCCTCGCCGGTGCGCGCCGCCCGCCTGGATATCGCCGAGCTGGTGGAGGCCGCGAAGAACACCGCCAAGACCGGCGCGACCGAGTTTTGCATCGTCGCCGCGGTCAAGGGCCCGGACGATAACCTCCTGGACCAGGTGGGGGAGGCCATCGCCGCCATCAACGCGGAGGTCGACATTGAGATTTCCTGCTCCCTGGGCACCCTGACCCGCGAGCAGGCGCAGCGCCTGAAGGACATGGGCGCGCAGCGCTACAACCACAACCTGGAGACCGCGCGCAGCTTCTTCCCGCAGGTGGTCACCACCCACACCTGGGAAGAGCGCCGGCAGACCCTCGACTTCGTCCGCGAGGTCGGAATGGAGGTCTGCTGCGGCGGCATCATCGGCATGGGCGAGTCCCTCGAGCAGCGCGCCGAGTTCGCCGCCCAGCTGGCCGAGATCGAGCCCTGCGAGGTGCCCATGAACTTCCTCGACCCGCGGCCGGGCACCCCGTTCGCGGATCGCCCGCTGGTTCCCCTGGGCGAGGGCCTGCGCGCCGTCGCCGCCTTCCGGCTGGCGATGCCCGCTGTCACCCTCCGCTTCGCCGGCGGCCGCGAGCTGTCCCTGGGCGACGACGGCACGGAGAAGGGCCTGCTCGGCGGCATCAACGCCATCATCGCGGGCAACTACCTGACGACCCTGGGCCGCCAGATCGAAAAGGATGTGGACATGCTCGGGCGCATCGACCTGCCCATCAAGGCGCTGTAGATGTCGGGGAAATCTGCGGAAACTAATCACTCCGCGCTCGCCGCGTCCGTCCTCGCCGGCGATCCGCCCGTCTACCACCCGAATACCGGACAGCTCCTGGAAGCGGTCTCCGCCCTGCACCCGGCGGCCGCGGCCGGCCTGGACGTGCCGCGCTACTGCCGCCTGTGTGGGCGGCGGATGGTGGTCCAGGTCCGCCCCGACGGCTGGCACGCGCGGTGCTCGCCCCACGGGGAGCTGGACTCGAGCTGGCTTTTCGTCGAGACCATCCGGGAGTCGGACTAGAGCTGCCGGACGATGGTGCGCACGATGGCGCGCACCCGCCGGTCCACCGGCAGGTCGTGGTGGAGCACCACCGCGCGAGAATCAAAGTCCTGGACGTAGATGTTGCGCACCGTGCCGTCCTTGACCTTGCTGGGGGACAAAAAGCAAGTCTCGGGCGGGACCACCACGGCATCGTGGCGCGTAGCGATGCACGTGTAGGTCACGCCCTCGTCCAAGTCGCCGCCGTCGTTAACGGCGCTCAAGATCTCGCTGCCGACGATCTGCTGCTGGCCGGCGTCGCCGAAGAACGACTGGATGATGGATTTCATGATGGAGTCGTTGCGTTTGCTGGCCATCAGCGGGCTGATGATGCCGCCTTCGGTGGTGCCGTGGTTGGGCGCGCCGATCGAGATGAGGTGGCGGACCTTGCTGGCCCCGCCGAGCACGCGCATCCAGTAGCGGGCCAGCAGCCCGCCCTGCGAGTGGCCCGCGATGATGACCTTCTCCGCGCCCGTCATGGTCAGCACCGCGTCGATATAGGCGCCGACCTGCGCGGCGGACTCGGGCAGCAGGCCCGTCGCCCGCGTGCCGTAATCTGGGGCGAAGACGGCCCAGCCGTCCTCGCGGAGCTCGCCGCCCAGGATCTGCCAGATGCCCTTGGAATCGGCCGTGCCGTGCAACAAGATGATGGGCCAGGGGCGGTCCGGGCTGGGGCGGGCGGTCCAGTCGTCCTCGAAGATGCCGCGGGGTTTCAGCCGCGCGCCCAGCGGGAGCGAGTCCACCGTGGAGCTCGAGCCGGCCGAGTCGACCTCCTCGTTGGACACGGCCATCCGGGTGCGTGAATCCTCGCTCAGCGAGCCGAAATAGCCCTCCTTGGTGGGGTCTTTGCGCAGCATCTCGGCGATCTCCTCGGCGACCTCCTCGCGCAGCGCGTTGGGCGGGGCGGTGTTCTTGACGCCGAAACGGGGGTTGGCCGGGGCATCGTTCGACCAAAAGCGGCGCAGCTGCTTTTCGATTGTGGAGCGCAGTTCCTGTAGTGCATCAGCGGCCACGTACAACCATCTCCTTATACAATCCGGGGCCTTCCAGCCTAGCGAACTAGCAGGTGAGGCGGATTAGGAAAAACTTTTTTAAAAAAAATGTCATCCGAAGGGTTGACGCTCTTTCCAAAGTATCTTAAAGTAAGCCTTGCCTAATCACGGGCGGTTGTTTTGCAGAAGTTGCGCTCCACTCCTTCTGTTTAGCACCGATTAGATTAGTCATGGGGAGAAGGCCCCGCCAGCGTGCAGCCGGCGGGGCCTTCGTTTACGCGGTAGTGTGGCGGCATGCGCAATCAGGTAGAGACAGTGCAGGTGCAGACGGTGGACGAGGCGGTCACGCGCCTCATCGAACTCTACGAGCAGTCCTGTCGGCGCTCCCACGACTTCGCGGACTACGACCAGGTCCGCTACCCCAAAATCACCGTCGCCGTGCGCGAGTGGCACCCCATCGATCGCTCGCAACCCTTCGGCTACGTCAACGAGGCCGGCAACTATTCCGCGGTGATCTCCAAGCCCTACCTGCTGCGCGACTACCTGACCGCCCAGCTGCAGCGTCTAGTGGACAACTACCCGTGCGATATCTACGTCGGCTACTCGGACGTGCGCATCCCGCCCGAGTACATCCGCGGCGCCCCGCCGGCCCCGCAGGACCGCGGGACCACCGTCCCGCGCCCCACGCTCGACGACGTCAACGACGCCATCATCGACGGCGACTGGGACGCCTTCCACGGCGCGGAGAAGCCGCTGTTCCACTTCGGGCCGCAGCGCTTCGACATCGCCTGCGAGCGGATCGAGCACTACACCGGCATCGAGGTCGACACGGTGCAGAAGTACATCCTGTTCACCAACTACGCCATGCACACCACCGAGTTCGTGCAGTTCGGGCTACGCGAGCTCGCCAGCGAGGACTCGCGCTACACCGCGCTGGTGCTGCCCACGGGCGAGACCATCCACCCCAACGACGCGGTGGACCTGGACGTCGACGAGCTGACGCTGACCTCGCGCTACCAAATGCCCCGCTTCGACCTCATCACCGCCGCCGGCGACGGCATCACGATGATCAACATCGGGGTCGGCCCGTCTAACGCGAAGACCATCACGGACTGCCTGGCCGTACTGCGCCCCGAGGCCTGGATCATGATCGGCCACTGCGCGGGCCTGGACGGGCGCATGCGCATTGGCGATCTCATCCTGGGCAACGCCTACCAGCGCGACGACGGGCTCCTGGACGAGCCGGTCACCCCGGCGAACCCGATCCCCGCCATCCCGGAAATCCAGCGCATGCTGGAGGCGAGCGTGGACGAGATCTACGGCGCGGACAACCCCATCATGCGCACCGGCACGGTCTTGTCCACCAACGACCGGAACTGGGAGTGGCGCACCACCCGGCAGCTGTGGGAGTGGCTGCGGGCATCGGCAGCCGTGGCCGTGGACATGGAGTCCTGCACGCTGGCCGCCAACGGTTACCGCTACCGCGTGCCCTACGGCACCCTGCTGGCCGTCAGCGACCTGCCGCTGCACGCGGTGCCCAAGCTGCCGGCCCAGGCGCAGGCCTTCTACTCGAATTCCAAGCAGGCCCACGTCATGTGCGCGGTGCGCGCGGTCGAGCAGCTGGCGGAAAACCCGTCCCGCCTCCACACGCGCAAGCTCCGGCGGGCGCTGGGGGAAGTGCCTTTCCGTTAACGCTAATCCGGCGATAGACTAGACGGAAAGTTTCCCCATACGAGAGTCTGCAACCGTGATAGGAGCACCACGTGACTAATCCCCATAACCCCGACTGGGCGGTACCGGAAAGGGAGAACCTCACTTGGGAGACGTTTGGTGAGGCCAGCCGCAACCTATCGCAGCAGATCATCGACTCGGGCTGGATGCCGGATCTCATCATCGGCGTCGCCCGCGGCGGCCTGATCCCGGCCGGGGCCATCGGCTACGCCATCGGGGTCAAGGCCATGGGGTCCATCAACGTGGAGTTCTACACCGATATCGGCAAGACCCTGCCCGAGCCGGAACTGCTCCCGCCGTACCTGGACGCCTCCGACATGGACGGCAAGAAGGTCCTGGTGGTCGACGACGTCGCGGATTCCGGCAAGACCCTCGACCTGGTCTGCCGCATCCTCGAGCACGAGGATCTGGATCCGGAAAAGCCGAAGCTGAACGTGGACGTGCGCTCGGCGGTCATCTACACCAAGCCGGTGACCATCTTCCACCCGGACTTCGTGTGGCGCGAGACCGACAAGTGGATCAACTTCTGCTGGTCGGTCCTGCCGGTCATCACCGCGGATGGTTCTTTCCAGGAAGGGTCCTAAGACTCCGGTGAATGACACAGGTTCCCTGGGCGTAGCGGATAGCTTCCGCTACGCCTTTTCCTCTGCCCGCCGGCTGCGCATCGAGGTGCTCGGCGGCCTCGCGGTTTCCCTCGCCCTTATCCCGGAGGTGCTGAGCTTTTCCATCCTGGCGGGCCTGGACCCACGGGTGGGCCTTTTCGCCTCCGTGGTGATGGCTATCTCCATCGCCTTTACCGGCGGGCGCCCCGCGATGGTCTCCGCCGCGGCCGGCGCGGTCGCGCTGGTCATCGCCCCGCTCTCGGCCAGCCACGGCCTCGACTACGTGGTCGCGACCATCCTGCTGGCCGGGGTGCTGCAGCTGGTGCTGGCGGCGGTGGGCATCGCCAAGCTCATGCGGTTCATCCCGCGCAGCGTGATGACCGGGTTCGTCAACTCCCTGGGCATCATGATGTTCACCGCGCAGTTGCCGCACCTGCAGGACGTGCCCTGGCTGGTCTACCCGTTGGTCGGGCTAGGCCTGGTGCTCATGCTCGCCGCCCCGCGCCTGCTGCCGGCCATCCCGGCGCCGCTGATTACCATCGTGGTGCTCACCGCCCTGGTCATGATCTCCGGCTGGGAGGTCCCTGACGTGGCTGACCAGGGCGAGCTGCCGGACTCGCTGCCGGGCTTGTTCCTCCCCGATGTGCCGCTGAGCTGGGAGACCCTGCAGATCATCGCGCCCTACGCCCTGGGCGTTGCCCTGGTGGGCCTGATGGAGTCGTTGCTGACGGCCAAGCTGGTCGACGGCATCACCGATACCCACTCGGACAAGACCCGCGAATCCTACGGCCAGGGGATAGGCAATATCCTCTCCGCCCTCATCGGCGGCATGGGCGTGTGCGCGATGATCGGGCAGACGATGATCAACGTCCGCGGCGCCCGCGCACGGACCCGGCTGTCCACGCTCATGGCCGGCGTCTTCCTGCTCATCCTCATCCTGGTGCTGGGCCGGACCGTCGGGCGCATCCCCATGGCGGGCCTGGTGGCGGTAATGATCATCGTGGCGGCGACCACCGTCGACTGGCATTCCCTGCGGCCGCGCACGCTGCGGGCGATGCCCTGGTCCGAGACCCTCGTCATGGGCATTACAATGGCCGGGACCCTGATTACCTCCAACCTGGCAGTCGGCGTGGTGCTGGGCGTGCTGGCGGCGACGGTCAGTTTCGCCCAGCGGGTCTCGCACGTGGTGACCGTCGACCAGACCGGGCCGGGGGAGTACGCGGTGTCCGGCCAGCTCTTCTTCGCTTCCTCGAATGACTTGGTCTATTCCTTCGATTACGCGCCGGGCACGGACAAGGTCTCCATCGACTTTTCGGCCGCGACCCTGTGGGATACCTCCACCATCGCGGCCGTCGATGCCGTGCGCAGCAAGTACGCCTCCCGCGGAATCGAGGTAGAATTTAGGGGACTGGACGACGAAAGCCAGCGGCGGATCGAGAAATTCAACGAAGCATAACGCAGGTTACGTTAACATAACCTTAAATTGGTAAGGATTTCCTGCCTGGAAATAGTTTTTTAAACGCGTATACTTATCAGTAGTTAACCACCGATCCGAGAGAAAGGTCCAGGTCATGGACGAGAAACTGCAAACCGCAATGAACAACCAGGTCAATTCCGAGCACCAGGCGGCGCTCATCTACACCCAGCTGGCTTACGAGATGGATAACCTGTCCTTCCCGGGCATGCGCGACTGGTTCCTGGGTCACGCCGACGAGGAGCGCACCCACGCTCAGAAGTTCGCCGACCACCTGCTGGCCCGCGGCTACCGCGTCGAGCTGACCGACATCGCTATCCCGTCCCTGAAGGCTGCCACCCCGCTGGACGCCTTCGAGGCCGCCTTCAAGCACGAGCAGAAGGTCTCCGCCGAGATCCGCGAGATCGCCCGCATCGCGGACGAGGTCAAGGATCTGGATTCCCGTAGTCTGGTCAACTGGTTCCTGGACGAGCAGATCGAGGAAGAGGACACCGTCTCCGAGATCATCGACCAGGTCAAGCTGGTTGGCAACGACGGCTCCGGCCTGCTGCGCATCGACGCAAACCTGGGCTCTGCCGAATAAAGAATTAGACCAAATAACGGTCCGGTTAAAATAATCACTTTTGTCCCACTGGAGGCTTCTCCGGTGGGACAATTGTATTTTATGACCGCAAAGCAGAAAACGACCGCCGCCATCGCCCTCGGGCTGATGGTTCTCGCTTTGGTCGGGGGACTGGCACTGACGGCGGTAGACATCGCGTGGGGGATCTTCTTCTCCTCGGCCGCCCTCATGCTGAGCCCGTTCGCCGGCATGGCCATGCTCGCCGGCGTGCGCTTCCTGCGCGCCAGCGGCCTCGTCAAGGCCTTCTTCGGGGTCGGCGGCGTCCTGCTCCTGGCGGCCATCGCCCTGTTCTTCGTGAACCCCGCGGGCACGGGCCTGCCGGAGCTCATCGGCGGCGCCACCTGCGGCATCGTCGGCCTGTGCCTGCTCCAGCCCCGGGTGGTCACGCATGGCTAAGGCCAAGCTGCTCTTCGATCTGTACGGCGTGCTCATGCGGCTGCCCTCGGCCGCGGACCGCCGCCTCCTCGAGGAGACGCTCGGGGTGCAGGACAGCGCGCGTTTCTGGGAGACCTACGAGGAGTTGCGCCCGCCCTACGACGCCGGGCTGGTCTCCGACGAGCGCTGGTGGACCGCGCTCGCCCGCCGCAGCGGCCTGGGCGACATCGACACCAGCCAGGCCGTGGCCGCGGACATCGCGGGCTGCCTCGAGGCGGACATGGAGATGGTTGGCTTCGTGCAGTCGCTTATCGATGCCGGCCACCCCGTCGGCGTCCTTTCCAACATCCCGACTGGGCTCGCCGCCGTCGTGCGGCGCGAGCACCCCTGGCTAGAGGATTTCGCGGCCGTCACCCTGTCCTGCGATATCGGGGTGGCCAAGCCGGAGGAGCAGGCCTACCTCGTCGCCGTCGATGCCCTCGGCGGCACCCTCAAGGACACCATCTTCTTCGACGACCGCGACGACTTCGTGCGCGAGGCCCGCGAGGCGGGGTTGCGGGCCGAGCGCTTCGAAGGCATCGATAGCGTGCGGAAGGTGCTTTCTACACCCTGACCTTGCGCAGCTCGAGCGGCACGCGCAGCAGCGGGTCCAGGGCGACGGCGCGCGCGACCGCGCGGACGATCTCGCGGTGGGTGGGGATCATGCGCAGCTGGACCTCGGCATCGGGGGCCTCTTCCCGCACGGCGCTGGCGAAGCGGCGCGGGGCCTGCGGGTCATCCACGAAGGCGGAACCGGCCACCACCACGGTATTCGGGTGGTGCTCGCGCACCAGCCGGGCGGCGACCACGCCGAGATCGTGCGCGCGCTCATCGAGGATGGAGCGTGGGGCATCGGCAATGCTGTCGACCGTCACGCCCTGCTCCGCCGCCTTCTTGAGCACCGCCGCCGTCGACAGGGAATCCTGCGCGGGGCGGCCCTGCGGATCGGTCAGCGGGGTGAGCTGCTGGACCCCGTCGTCGTTGGACAGGGCCGCGCCGATGGAGTCGTCCGCGAAGAGCACTAGGACCTTGTCCTCGGAGGCGATGTCCGCGGCCTGGGTCTCGGAGCCCAGGATGGCCGGGATGGCTGCGGTGACCACGACCGGCACGCTGAACTGGAAGCGTAGGCGCTCGGCGATGTCGACGCCATTCCACCCCAGGTTCGGGGCGTAGACGAGGCCTTCGTCGTCGACCTGGCCGGAGGTGGTCACGCCGACGGAGACCAGCGCCTGGTCCAGGCCCGCGGTCAAGCGGTTGATGCCGGCCATGATGTGCTCGATGAAATCCGCCTCGCTCAGCGATGCCACCGGGGTGGTGATGTCATCCTCCCGAATGGTGCGGCCCTTGGTGTCGTAGAGGCCGATATAGGTCGAGGAGGTGCCGATGGCGATGCCAGCCAGCAGCCAGTTGTTCTCTGCTACCTCCAGCGGCACCGTCGGGCGTCCGCGGCCCTTCGTGCGGGTCAGGTCGGTGCGCTCTTGGATGAGCCCGGCCTGCAGCAGCGCCGTGGTCGCGCGCGTGATGGTGGGCTGGGACAGGCCGGTCGCTTCCACTAGCTCGCTCCGAGTGATGATCGGCTTGAGGCGCACCAGGTGGAGGCACTTGGCGGCGGGTGTGCGTGGGCGAGTGAAGGCCGGTCCTGGCTTGATCATGCAACTTAGTATAAAGAGAACAGACTGCATTGTCTAATTCTATACGTTGACCGGTGGCCGAAATTAGACTGCATGGTCTAGCAATTGTGGTGTTTTGGTGCGGAAATGTCAGATTTTTCGACATCACCCTCTCCGCCCGGCCATTACCTGTTCGACCGTCCGCAACCAATTGCAGGAGCGCCGGGACATCGGACCCTCGGGGCTGGTGGCCTGCCAGGTGCCGTCGTTGAACAGCCAGATGACGTCCGAGGTGTGCGGGTCGATGACGTAGGTCGCGCGCCCGTCGGTCTTGATGTTGTGGTGGTGCTGACACAGGTTGACGAGGTTGTACGCGGCCGTCGGGCCGCCGTCGCCGAAGTCGACGCAATGGTCCTTCTGGCAGCGCTCCGCCTTGACCGTGCAGCCGGGGTAGCGGCACGTGCCGTCGCGGCCGTTGATGAAGGCCTTGATGTCGTTCGGCGTCGCGTAGTTGCGGCTGCGCTTTTCCGCGATATCCGACATGTGGCGGACGGTGGTTGCTGCGTCCGCCAGCTTCTGGCCGCTTTTGTGGCTAATCCAGCCGAAACCGGCGACGAAGATGGGGGCATGGGGGACGTCGCTGGCCTGGTAGAGGTTGAGGACCACTTGCGGGGAGGAGTATTCCCCGAGGATGAGGCCGGCGAGCGCGGCGGCCGGGCTGATGCCGTGTTCTTTGGCGGTGCGGGAAATGGCGTCGTCTAGTTGGGCGGTGGTTGCGGGGTCGTAGTCGGCGTAGATGCCGGCGCGGGATCCTGACTGGGACTCGCAGGAATAGTTGCCGCCGTCTGGGCCGGAGGTATCGGTCGAATCTTTCGACGTGTCTTCGGGCTGTTCCGTGGCCACCAGGCTGTTGAGCTTGCGGCGCAGGTTGGCGTAGGAGGGCAGGCGCTGGCCCGGGCGGGTAGGGCTGAGGTATTTGTTTAATTCAGTATCTATGCGTTCTAGAACGTCCTGGGTGGGCTCGCCCAGGTTATTTAAGACTTGGTCGATCAGGATGAGGTAATTGAAACCGATGTGCTGGAGTCTTTCCACGGTTTCTTCGAGCTGGGGCAGGGTGTCGAGGCGTTCGAGGGCTAAGCAGCGGTTGAGGCAGGCGGTATAAGAAAGGCCGGTGCGGGCGGCGAGGTTGCCGACGGTGGTCTCGCAATCCTCGTTAATGGGCGGGCGGAGGCGTTGCCACAGGTGGTAGTCAACGCGGCGGATCTGGGTGGCCTCGTGGGCGATAGGGCAGTTCGGTGTATTGACGGTGTAATAAGGGTCCATGACATTCTCCCCGAATGAATATGTCGTAACTATGTTCTAACCCAACCCCCATAATAGCAATCCAAACCAGCACCGCAACCCCTGCGCCAAACTTTTTCGAAACTATGTTGCAATTTTCGAAGGGGACTAGTTCGGGAACTGATGCCTAAGTGTTATCTTCCTGCCGGCAGCGGGAAAAGACCTGGTAAGGGCGACTTTGGCGGGGCAGGAGGCATTCAGCGTTCTCACCGCGCCGCGCCAGGTAGCGGTGAAGCGGGGAAAGTGGCTAGACTTCCCAATCATGAGTTCCGAGCATAACGCCGAGCGTCAGCCTTCCCTTCTGGACGCTTCGTGCGATAATTTCGCAGCTGATTTGGCAGCCCTGACCCCTACCGATGCGACGGCGTGGGGCGTTGCGGGCTACGAGGGTGAGTTGCAGGACTTCTCGCCCGAATACTACGAAGCCGTGGCGGACCGTACCCGCGAGATGATTGCGGATCTCGACGCCCTGGATGACTCGACGGACGAGTCGGACGACGAGGACGACTTCGACGACGTCGACTACGTGACCGCAGCCGTGTTGCGCGATCGCCTCTGCCTGGACCTAGACATGCACCACCGCATGGAGGACCTGCGGCTGCTCAACAACATCGCCTCGCCGGTCCAGACCATCCGGGACACCCTCCTGCTCATGCCGCAGGAGACCGAGGAGGACCTGGACGCCATCCGCTCCCGCCTGTCCAAGGTGGGCAGCGCGCTGGCGGGTTATCGGGACTCGCTGACGGAGGCGGCATCGCACGGCTTGGTGGCGGCCAACCGCCAGATCAATGAGGTCATCGGCCAGTGCAACGCGCTGACGGATAGCGACTCGATGCTCGACGAGCTCGGCCTGGCCGAGGACTCCGCCGAGGTGGAGCACGCCAAGCAGGCTTTCGAAGAATTCTCCGCCTGGCTGTCGACGGACCTGCAGCCGCAGGCGCCGACCTCGGACGCTTTCGGCCGCGAGCGCTACGAGCTGTTCTCCCACCTGTTCGTGGGCGACGTCGTGGACGTGGACGAGGCTTATCGCTGGGGCCTGGAGCAGCTGCGCGAGATCAACGCCGAGCAGGAAAAGATCGCCCATAGCCTCTACGGCAACGAATGCACCGTGCGCACGGCGATGCGCAAGTTCAACCAGGAAGAGCGCTACCTCCTGCGTGGCAAGGACGCGCTGGTGGAGTGGATGCAGTCCACGGCCGACCGCGCCATCGAGGAGCTGGACGGCAAGTACTTCGACGTGCCGGAGCAGGTGCGCGAGATTGAGTGCTGCATCGATCCGGCGGGCACCGGCGGGATCTTCTACACCCAGCCGGCGGATGACTTCTCCCGCTCGGGCCGGATGTGGTGGTCGGTGCCGGCCGGCCAGGACGTATTCCACACCTGGCAGGAGTTGACCACGGTCCACCACGAGGGCGTGCCGGGCCACCACCTGCAGATCGGCCAGGCCCTGGTCGAGCCGGATCTGAACCTGTGGCGCCGCAGCGTGTGCTGGAACTCCGGCCACGGCGAGGGCTGGGCCCTCTACGCCGAGGAGCTCATGGCGGAGCTCGGATACATGGACGATCCCGGCTACCGGATGGGCCTTTTGGACGCTAAGCGCCTGCGGGCGGCCCGCGTGGTCGCGGACATCGGCCTGCACCTGGGCAAGAAGATGCCGGACGGCTCCGGCGTCTGGGACAAGTCCCACGTGCACACCTTCATGCGGGAGAACACCGCGATGGACTCGGCGAACCTCTCCTTCGAGGTCAACCGCTACCTGGGCTGGGCCGGCCAGGCGCCATCGTACGCGCTGGGGGCGCGCCTGTGGCGCCAGACCCGCGACGAGGCAGTCGCGCAGGGCATGAGCGAGCGCGAGTTCCACGCCGAGGCGCTGGCGCTGGGCTCGGTGCCGATGTCCATCCTGCGCGAGACCATCCTCGACTAGGTGCTAGCGTTTCCTCCGCGTGAAGAGGCGGATGAGCTGGGGCAGGTAGCCGGCAATCACCAGCACGATGATGAGCCGGATGAGCTGGATGGCCACCACTGCTGGCCCGGCCCCGCCTTCGGAGGACAGCGCCAGGACGGTCTCGAGCGCGCCGGGGCTGGTGGCCAGGTAGGCCTCGAAATAGGTGATGTCCAGCGCCCAGGTCAGCGGCCAAGCAGTTGCCGCGCAGAGGGCGATGACCACGACGATATAGGCCACGGTGGCGGGCAGCTGCGCCGCGAACCGCTGCAGTGCGGGCCACGACAGGCCGCCGCCGCAGACCCAACCGATGCACATGAACGCCAAGATTCGGAAGGGTTCGATGGGCTGGAGGGTGAGCTCACCGGGCAGGAACAACGAGGCCAGCACCGTCAGCAGGAGCGGGCCGATCACGCCCGGGGCGGGCAGGCGGAGAAGCTTGCCGAGGGGCTCGCCGGCGAAGGCGATGGCCAACACGAGCAGGATCATCCACCAGTGCTGATCCGGCTGCGGGGCGTCGACCGGATGGGAGTCGGCCGGGGTGGATAGGAAGCCGACGACGACCGGCAGGGTCATGGACACGGTCAGCAGGCGCAGGTACTGGGTCAGCGCCACGTAGCGGTAGTCCGCGCCGAGGTCGTCGGCGAGCACCGGCATCATGGACGCCCCGCCGGGCAGCATGGACAGGATGCCGGTGTCCCGGCTGACGGCCTTCGGCTGGGCGCGGTGCAGGAGGAGCCCGCCGCCAATGCCGACTAGCACCGTCACCAGGGAGACCACGACGCCCGCGGGCAGGAAGCCGACGATGCGCGACAGCGGCACCGTGGTCAGGGGGATCGCGGCCAGGATGCCGATGAACCCGCGGCTGAGCGCGTAGATGTGGCGGTTGACGGGCAGCTCTTTGCGGGTCGCCAGCGCCATGCCGGCGGAGACCACGATGGCGGCCACGATCCAGGCCGCCGGCACGTTCCAGTGGTCAAAGAGCCAGCCGAGGCCCACGGAGGCGGGCGCGACAATCATCCAGCGCACTGCCAACGGCATGCGGGCACCTCCTTGTAAATTCGATCCCCTTTATACTATTGGCCTTATACTGTTGCCATGGAAATAGGCGCGGGAACCTGGGCACTGCTCGTGGCGGGGGCCGGGGTGGCCGGCTGGATCGACGCGGTCATCGGCGGCGGCGGGCTGGTGCTCATCCCCCTGATCTTGGCGCTGGTTCCCGGCGTGGCCCCGGCCACGGCGCTGGCGACGAATAAGGTGGCGGCGGTCTCGGGCACGGCATCGGCGGCGGTAACGCTGGTGCGCAAGGTGCGGCCGCCCGCGCGGGAGCTGGTGCCGATGGCGGTGTTGGCGGCGGTGGCCTCGGGCGTGGGTGCGCTGATGGCCTCGCTGCTCAACGAGGACGTGATGCGGCCGCTGATCATTGTTCTGCTGCTCGCCGTGGGCACGTTCATCGCCTTCAAGCCGAGCTTCGGCGGCGGCGACAGCGAGGGGATCCACTCTGGCTGGCGGTCCTGGGCGGCGCTGGCAGCGACGGCTGCGGTGGCGTTCTACGACGGCATCTTCGGGCCGGGCACCGGCATGTTTTTGATCATGGCTTTTACCGCCATCTTCTCCCAGAACTTTCTGCGCTCGGCGGCGATGGCGAAGGTGGTCAACACCGCGACGAACCTGGGCGCGCTGGTGGTCTTCATCGTCGGCGGACACGTGTGGTGGACGCTCGGCATCGTCCTGGCGGTGGCCAATATCGTCGGCGCGCAGCTGGGCGCGCGCACGGTGCTGGGCGGGGGCACGAAGCTTATCCGCTACGCCCTGCTGACCCTCGTGGTGGTCATGAGCTGCTACCTCGCGTGGCAGCAGTGGGGCTAGGCCGGGTCTTCCGGCCAGGCGTGCTTGGGGTAGCGCCCGCGCATTTCGGCGCGCACCTGCTGGTAGGGGCCGGACCAGAAGCTGGCCAGGTCGTCGGTGACCGCGAGCGGGCGGCCGGCGGGGGACAGCAGGTGGAACTGGACCGGCAGGCCGGCTATCGCGGGGGAGGAATGCAGCCCGAAGCACTCCTGGAGCTTGACGCGCACGACGGGACGGCCGGTCGCGTAGTCGATGCGCGGGTGCTTGCCCGAGGGGACCGTGAGGCGTTCGGGCGCGGCGGCATCGATGTCGTTGGGCCACGGCAGCAGGCGCTGGAGCGCCGGGTACATGTCGACCTCGCGCGGGGGCTTGCCGCGGACGATGTCGCCGAGCTCTGGGCCCAGCCAGTACTGCGGATCGGCCTTTTGTGGATCCGGCCAGGGATCGCCGAGGCGCGCGTGGAGGAAGGCCAGGCGGTCGAAGAGGCGCTGCGCCTTGTCGGAGAAGTGGAAGATTTCTAAGCCAGTCCGTTCGAGCAGGCGGGCGAGGGCCTCTGCCGCGGCCTCCGGGCTCGGCTGGGTCGGGGTGGAGCTGAGCTCGATCTGCCCGGCCCGGCGGATCTGGCGGGCGCGCAGCTTGCCCTTGACGAAGTCGGTTTCCAGCTCTTCGGTCACGCCGATGATGTCCAGCGCGTCTTCTTCGGAAATGCGGGCGGCGGCGCGGATGGTGCCGCCCTCGGCGGAGCGGGTCACGACCGCGGTGGCCAGCCACTCGGAGCCGTCGAGGCCGAGGTCGTGGGGCAGGCGGGCCCGCGTTCCGGAGGCCAGCAGGTAGGTGTCGTCGTTCACGCGGCGGGCGATCCAGCGGGGGAAGGCCAGCCCGGTGATGGCGCCGGGATCGCTGACGCCGCTGCCGGTGCTCACCAGCTCGGCCAGGCGCTGGGATTCGGACTTCGGCGCGCGCTGGCGGGCGATGTCGCCACGGGGATCGTCGGCCAGCACGGCGACGGTGGCCGCGGCGGACGGCCCGCATTCGATAAGGGCGCGGCCCAGGTGCGGGTCCAGCGGCAGGCGGACCAGGCGTTTGCCTAGCTGGGTCAGGTGGCCGCCCCGCAGGGCGCCGAGGGATTCCAGGTGTTCTCGGGCGCGGGTCAGGTGCTGCGGCTGGGGGCTATCGAGCAGCGGGCAGTCGCCCCAGGCGGCCAGCTGCAGGGCGGCCTGGGTGAGATCCGTGGTGAGGATCTCCGGGGTGATGGCCTCGGCCGCGTGCTCGTAGTCGGCGGCGGAATAGGCGCGCACCACGGTGCCCGGGCCCTCGCGGCCGGCGCGGCCGGCGCGCTGGTCCGCGGTGGACTTGGCCGAGCTGATGGTGACCAGCCCCGTCATGCCGCGGCTGGCATCCAGCCGGGGCACGCGGGACAGGCCGGAGTCGATGACGGTGCACACTCCGGGCACGGTCAGGGAGGACTCGGCCAGGGAGGTCGAGACCACGATCCGCGGGGTGGACGAGGGTTGCAGGGCCGCGTCCTGCTGCCGGGAATCTAGGCGTCCGTGCAGGGGGAAGCTGCCGGGCAGGCGGCCGACGACGTGTTCGACCTCGCGCACGCCCGGCACGAAGACCAGGGCGGAGTGCCCGGTGGCGGAGACCTGCTCCTGCGCCAGCTGGGCCAGGTGGTCCAGGAATTCCCGGGAGCAGCTGCTGCGGTCGGGGTGTGGGCGGTAGGAGATATCCAGCGGGTAGGTCACCGCCGGGGTGCTGAGCGTTTCGGCTCCTAAGAATTCGGTGAGCTTGTCGCGCTCGAGGGTGGCGGACATGGCTACCAGCCGGAAGTCGTCGCGCAGCTCGGCGAGCTCCAGGCACATGCCTAGGATGAGATCGGTATCCAGCTGGCGCTCGTGGACCTCGTCGATGGCGACGGCGGAGATACCCTCCAGATCCGGATCCCGCAGCAGGCGCTGGAGGAGTACGCCCGGGGTCACGAACTCGACGTGGGTGCCGGGCTGGTGCTCGCCCTTGACGCTGAAACCGACGGCCTTCGGGGCTCCGGAGAGGTGGCGCAGCCGGCGGGCGGCGGCGCGCACGACCACGCGGCGGGGCGCGGTGACGATGACCTTGCCCCCGCAGTGGTTGGCCAGGGCGGGCGGGACCAGGGTGGTCTTACCGGTGCCGGGCGGGGCTTGGATGACTAGGCGCCCGGTGGCATCGACAAGCGTGGGCAGGCGGTCAATGACCCCGGCCACGGGCAGGTCGCGGCCGATCCGTGCGATGTCGAACATGTCATCCAAGCTTACGCACGACCCGCCCGGGGAGCCAAGCACCAGGGAATTGTCCGGCACGTCCTTGGTGACCAGGGTGCCGGCGCCGATGACGCAGTTGTCGCCGATGGTGACCCCGGGCAGGACGGTGACGTGAGCGCCGAACCAGCAGTTGGTGCCTACCGTGATGGGGTGGGCGATCTCCCAGCCGGCGGCGCGCATCGTCGCGTCGTCGATCGGGTGGCCGACGGTGATAAAGGAGCAGTGGGGGCCGACCAGGGTGCCCGCGCCTAGCCGGATCTTGGATTGAGCCAGGAAAGTCGCGCCGAAGTTGATGAAGACGTTGTCGCCGCAGATGAGGTTGTAGCCGTATTCCACGTTGGCCGGGGCAAACCACCCGGGGACTGCGGATTCTTCCGGTAAAAGCTCTCGCAGGATGGCTTCGGCGGCGTGCGGTTCGGTGTTGCCCAGGTCGTTGAACTGCTTGATGAGCCGGAAGCCGCGGAGTTGTTCCGTGCGGAGCTCGTCGCTGCCGGGCAGGTGCCACCGCCCGGATTCCATGCGCTCGCGGGTGCCGTAGACCGCGTGATTGTCCTCGCTGTCCTTGATCGTCATGCTGTCTATTGTGCCGACAATCGCGCCGCTGGTTGTGCCAGACTGGGTGTCATGCTTTTCGAGGTGGAGCGCCCCACGGCCAAGGTCGCGCCCGGGGTGGCGCACGTGCCGGGCTACTGGTCGGCGCCGGAGCAGCACGCGTGGGTCGCGCGGTTTAGGGACCTGGCGCGCCGGGCCAACGGCACGCCCTTTGCCATGCAGCGGCCCCAGCTGGCCTCCGGCGGGCGCATGAGCGTGCACATGCTGAACCTGGGGCATTACTTCGACTATGACAGTTACCGCTACGTGGACCGGAAATTCGGACACACCGTCCCGGCCCTGCCCGGGGATCTTCGGCAGGCGGCTATCGATGCCGTCTCCCGCGCCGCCGCCCTCGCCGAGGAGCTGGTCCCGTGGGCGGAAAGCTACTTGCCGGACATGGCCCTGGTGAATTATTACCCGCCGGGCGCGCAGATGGGCATGCACCAGGATCGCTACGAGTCCACGCGGGCGCCCATCGTCTCCTTTTCCATTGGGGAGGAGGCGCTGTTTCGCATCGGCGGCACGGAAAACCGCAACCGGCCCTGGGAGGAGGTGACGCTGGCCTCCGGGGATCTCATCGTCTTCGGCGGCCCGAAGCGTTTTGCTTTCCACGGGGTGCCCGAGGTTCGCCCCGGCACCGCGCCGGAAGGCTGCGGGCTGGCGCAGGGCCGAATCAATGTCACGGTGCGGCAGGTCTTTTCCGGGTAGGCTGTGCCAGAAACACTTAACCGTTAAACTGAAAGGAAGTCCGACATGGCAAAGATCGGCATCATCATTGGCTCTATCCGCGAAGGTCGCCTGGGCGAAGCCGTCGGCCGCTGGGTCGAGGGTATCGCCCGCGACCGCGCTGAGCAGGGCGTGGACTACGAGCTCATCGACCTGGCTGCCTTCAATGTTCCGCTGCTGACCGCCGCCACCGTCCCGGGCGCGGCCAACAAGCAGTACGACGACGCCAACGTGCAGGCGTGGTCCAAGGCTATCGATGCCTGCGATGCCTTCGTCTTCGTCACCCCGGAGTACAACCACTCCGTGCCGGGCGCCTTCAAGAACGCCTACGACTCCTTGGGCGCGGAGTGGGCCGGCAAGCCGGTCGCCTTCGTCGGCTACGGCGCCTCCGGCGCCATCCGCGCGGTCGAGGCCTGGCGCCTGGTGGTCAGCAACTTCCAGATGGCCCAGCTGCGCAACCAGCTGGAGGTCTCCATCTTCTCCGACTTCACCGACGGCGAGTTCACCCCGGACGAGGACAAGACCAAGCGCATGGACAACATCCTGGCCGAGCTCGAGGATGCGCTGGGCAAATAACCCCCCGGCGGAGTATTGCTTCGATTTTATAAAGCCTCAATATAGGCTTCGTTGATACATCAAGGTGTGTGGAATTACCCCCGGTGGGAGAAAGTCGCTGGCGGTCGCGCTGCGGGGTGCCTGGCTGCTTGTTACGGTGTCTGCGGCCGGCGGTGCCCACGGCATTCGCTGGCCCAGGACACCGTTATTTTTGAGTAGAAAGGACTTTCCGTGACCTTCCCGTTCATCCCGAAGAAGGGCATCGCCAGCGCGCTGGCTGCCGCACTGGTGACGACCGGCGCTGCCGCCCCGGCAGCGCCGGCCAACGAGCTGGATTCCAACATCCAGGGCCCGTTGGTGCTGGCCGAAGCGATGTACTACGACGCCGGGGAGGACGAGATCCGGCTCGACGAAGGCAAGATTGACCACGATCGCGTCACCGCCGAAGAGATTGATCAGGTAGAGGCTGGCCTGGCGGATTTGACCGATGAGCAGGTGGACCAGGTGCTGATCGACAACGGCTACGAGCCGGACGAGATGCGCGACTCGGATAACGACAACTCCGGGGTCTCCTTCCGGATCGCGCCCGCCATCATCTGGGGAGGCGTGGCCATCTTGGGTATTCTCACCGGTGGCGGATTGATCTTCTACTCGATGTACACTTCCCATGCAGAAAAGCAGAACCTGATTAACCAGTGCTACCAGAACGGTGGCAGCCCGGTGGTTGACAGCCGCGATTCCGCCGGCGTGGAGGGTACCACCGATTCCGGAGCAGCTAAGAATGAAGGAGGCTACCGCTTCGAATGCCAGAAGTAGAAACGACTCGAAACGCCCCCATGGTGGTTGCCGCGATCGTTGTGGTGGGGCTGTTCCTGCTGCTGCTGTTGTACCTGGGCCTAAGCCGCTACTACAACGCGCAGGAGCTGGACTCCCTCGTGGAGGGCGCCGAGGCTAACGGGCAGAGCTACTCCGTGGAGATCCACAACGGTCTGACGGGTAGCTATTCCTTCCGCGCCCACTAGCCGGCGATGTCCTTGAGTGCCGCCAGGTGCTCACGGAAGGCAGCGCGACCACGCGCGGTGAGGCTTACCCACACGGTGTCCTTGCCGCGCGTGGAGCCGTATTCGCGGAAGCGGCTGACGTATTCTACCTCCTGTAGGGCGCTGAGCTGCTTGGAGAGCGCGGACGGGCTTAAGCCCACCTCCCGGGCCAGCGAGGAAAACTCCATCTCTTGGTTGACTGCTCCCTCGGTCGCGCCGTAGGCGTTGAGTACGGCGCAGATTTTAAACCGGTTGAGAGGGTGGATGACTGGATCGAGCTGGCCGTTCATGAATGATTCCGCTCCCGGGAGCTGAGATCTAGGGCGCCACTGCCTAGGGCCCACCACACGCTGGCAAAGGCCAGGAGGCCAAGAGGTAGCACGACCCAGGCCGGCAGGTCGTGGGCGAAGATGAAGGCGGACATCGGCCAATAGAGGCAGAAAAGCCCCAGCCCGTAGCGCTTGTCCGCGGAGGGTGCGGCGAAGGGATCTTGGCGGTAAGACTGTCGCACCCGCGGGTAGCGCCGGGGCAGGAGGAAGGCGGCGACGAGTATAACGGCAACGACGATGAGGAGCGCCCACCAATGGCGGGGCCGAAACGCCATGAGCACGAAGGCCGCCAGGTAGGTCAACGCCAGGCAAAAAGCGACCCAGGGTGGGAACAGGGCGTTCTTTTTCTTTGCGAGGGATTCGTTAAAGGACAGAGCCTCGGTGGCCTGCTTCTTTTCATTGTTTTCCACAGTGGAAAGTATGACACTTTCCGTACTAGAAAACAAGGGTTTTGTTACACTGCGGGGCATGACTAATCATGACGCGGGTAACAAGAAAGTAGCAATCGTGACGGGTGCCTCCTCCGGGATTGGCGCCGCGAGCGCGCGGGCGCTGGCAGCCGACGGCTGGCACGTGATCGTGGCGGCGCGGCGCAAGGACCGGCTGGACGCCCTCGCGGAAGAAATCGACGGCACCGCCATCGAGCTGGACGTCGCCAGCCAGGAGTCCGTGGACGCGCTCGCCGCGCAGGTGGACCGGGTGGACCTGTTGGTCAATAACGCCGGCGGCGCCAAGGGCCTGGAGCCACTAGTCGACACCAAGATCGGGGACTGGCAGTGGATGTATGACGTGAACGTGCTGGGCACGGTACGCATGCTGCAGGCGCTGGTGCCGAAACTAGAACAAGCCCCGGATAACTCGGGGCTTGTCATCAACATGGGTTCGGTGGCCGGCTGGGGCGTCTACGAAGGCGGCTCCGGCTACAACAGCGCCAAGCACGGCGTGCGGGTGATCTCCCGGGCGCTGCGGCTGGAAAACCACAACATCCGCACCACGGAGATCGACCCGGGCCGCGTGGCCACCGATTTCTCGCTCGTCCGCTTCAGCGGCGACGAAGAGCGCGCCGCTAAGGTCTACGACGGCCAGCTCAACCTCGCCGCCGAGGACATCGCGGAGGCGGTGCGCTGGGTGGCGTCCCTGCCCGCCCACGTCAACATCGACGTGATGACGGTCAAGCCGCGCACCCAGAGCTAGGAGCTAAGAGCCTACTTCTGCAGACCGAACTGGCCGGAAACGGCCGGGGTCAGGTTCTGGTAGACGTGCTTGTGCTCCTGGTACTCTTCCAGACCCGTCGGGCCCAGCTCGCGGCCGTTGCCGGACTGCTTGTAGCCGCCCCACTCGGCCTGCGGCAGGTACGGGTGGAAGTCGTTGATCCAGATGGTGCCGTGGCGCAGGCCGCGGGCGACCTGCTCGGCCTTGCCCGCATCCGTGGTCCACACCGCGCCGGCCAAGCCGTACTCGGTGTCGTTGGCGATCTCGATGGCCTCCTCCTGCGTGGTGAAGGTCTCCACCGTCACGGTCGGGCCGAAGGCCTCGTCGTGGACGCAGTCCATCTCCCGGGTGGTGTCATCGATGATGGTCGGCAGGTAGTAGATGCCGGCGCCCAGGTCCGTGTTGCCGGTGCCGTGCTGGCCGTTGGTGTCCTCGCTGGTGGCCGCGCGGCCGCCGGTGAGGATGGAGGCGCCCTGCTCGCGGGCGCGGTCCACGTACTCGGCGATCTTCTCGCGGTGCTCGGCGGAGATCAGCGGGCCGGTCTCGGCCTTGTCGTCCGTCGGGCCGCCGATCTTGATGTTGTTGGTGCGCTCGACCAGGGCCTCGATGAACTTGTCGTGGATGGATTCCTCCACGATCAGGCGGGAGCCTGCGGAGCAGACCTGGCCGGAGTGGAAGAACGCGGCGTTGAGGGCGTTGTCCACGGCGGCGTCGAAGTCCGCGTCGGCGAAGACGACGTTCGGGTTCTTGCCACCTAGCTCCAGCGCGGTGCGCTTGACGGTCTCCGCGGCGTTCTTGGCGATCAGCTTGCCGGTGACCAGGCCGCCGGTGAAGGAGACCATGTCCACGTCCGGGTGCTGGGACAGCGGGTTACCGCAGTTGGCGCCGGCGCCGGTGATCAGGTTGGCCACACCGTCCGGCAGGCCGGCATCGCGCAGCACGGCCATGAGCAGCATGGCGGTGTGCGGGGTCAGCTCCGCCTGCTTGAGGACGAAGGTGTTACCAGCGGCGATGGCCGGGGCAACCTTCCAGGACACCTGCAGCAGCGGGTAGTTCCACGGGGTGATCAGGCCGCAGACGCCGACCGGCTCGGCGTCGATACGGGAGCGCACGTTCGGGTCCGCCGGGTCGACCACGCGGCCGGCCTGGTGGGAAGCCAGGGTGCCGAAGTAATCGAAAGCGCCGGCGATGTCTTCCATGTCGCCCATGGACTCTTCCAGGCGCTTGCCGGTGTCGGCGGATTCCGCCTTGGCGAAAAGCTCCTGGTTGTCGCGGATGGCCTGGGCCACGCGCAGCAGCAGCTTGCCGCGCTCGATGGCCGGGACGGAGGACCAGGTGCCGGCATCGAAGGTGCGGCGGGCGACTTTGATAGCGCGGATCGTGTCCTCGTCGGTGGCTTCGGAGACCTCGGCGACGACGGTGCCGTCGGCCGGGCAGGTGATGGTGCGGGTGCCGCCCTCAGCAGCGGCCTCCCACTGGCCATCGATGAATAGGGACTTCGGACCGTCGCCCGTGTGGACGCCGGAGAGGAGCTCCGTCGTAGAAGGATCAAACAGTGCGTTCTGGGTGCTCAACAAAGCATCCTTTCTTGTCGGCGCTTTAATAGGGGCCGGCATTCGTATTCAAACAGGGAAGTTGTTCGGTTCCGCTTTCCGGTCTACCAGAACTAATTATCCTCGCGCCAGATCTGCTCGGGCTCTGCGCCATCGGAAACATCGGACTCACCTGGGCGTTCGGACTGCATGTGCAGGAAGGCCAGGTGGCGTTCGTAGAGATCCAGCACGTTGTTGATGAGCTGGTTCTCGCTGTAGCCGTAGACGTCGTAGCCCAAAGAACCGGTGAGATCGTAGACCTCGAGGCGGAAGTATTCCTTCTGATCACCGGCCAGGAACTCCGGGCATTCGGAGGCCACGGGGAAGAGCTGGTAGCGGAACTTGCGCTCGTTGTGCAGCGTGACCTGCAGGTCCAGCTGGGGCAGTTCCAGGTCAGGCAGCTCGCTGGTCAGCAGGATGGCGTCGTAGCCGCGCTGGCGCATCTGGACCGCGACCTTTTCCAGGGCGAACTCGGCGGTGTTCCGCATATAGGTGTCCATGTCCTGCTTGGTCGGGTAGGTATTGGCGCGATCCAGGCGCTGCTTCCAGCTGTCGCCGTCGGCGGCGATCCGGTCGGTGCGGCCGGAGATAACGCCGTGGAGCGCGGTGGTGCGCGCCTCCTTCTGCAGGTTTTCCAGGCGCAGCGACTTCCACAGGGAGAACATCACCAGGTAGATGACCACGGCGAAGGGCAGGCCCATGACCACGGTGGCGGACTGCACCGTGGCGATGCCGTCGATCTGCAGCAGGGCCAGGGTCAACAGACCCACGGCGATGGACCAGAAGATGCGCAGCCAGCGGGTTCCGTCTTGGCGACTGTCGGTGATCTTCGAGGTGAAGTTCGACATCACCAGCGCGCCGGAGTCGGCCGAGGTGATATAAAGCAGCAGGCCGATGCCCGTGGTCAGCAGGATGATGAAGCCCGAGGCCGGGAACTCCTGCAGCATGTCGTAGAAGCCCTGCTCCGGGATGTTGACCGCGTTCTCGGCGAACTCGGGGTAATCACCCGAGCGCACCATGTCCAGGGCGGTGTTGCCGAAGAAGGACATCCACATCAGGATGAACAGGAACGGGAAGGTCAGGGTGCCGAAGATGAACTGGCGCAGGGTGCGCCCGCGGGAGATACGCGCCAGGAACAGGCCCACGAAGGTAGCCCAGGCGATCCACCAGGCCCAGAAGAACAGGGTCCAGGACTGCATCCACTCGGCCGTGGCGGCCGGATCATCCGTGAAGGCCATGGTGTCCATGGTCCAAGACGGGAACTTGGAGACGTAGTCGCCCACGTTCATCACGATGGCGTCGAAGAGGTAGGCCGTCTTGCCGAAGACCACGATGTAGATCATCAGTGCGATGGCCAGGAAGACGTTGAGCTCCGACAAGAAGCGGATGCCCTTGTCCACGCCCGAGACGGCGGACAGGGTAGCGATGGCAATCGCGATGATGATGAGGGCGGACTGCAGGCCGAGGCCCTGGTCGATATCGAAGATGAGGTGGATACCGTAGGACAGCTGCACCACGCCGATGCCCAGGGAGGCGGTCACGCCGAAGACGGTGCCCAGCATGGCGGCGACATCTACGGCGTCGCCGACTGGGCCGTGCACGCGCTTGCCAATGAGCGGGTACAGCGCGGAGCGGATGGCCAGCGGCATGTTCAGGCGGTAGGCGAAGTAGCCGAAGGCCATGCCCATCAGGGCGTAGAGCGCCCAGCCGGTCAGGCCGTAGTGGAACATGGCGTAGACGACGGCCTCCTTGGCCGCCTCCATGGTCTCCGGCTCGCCGGTGGGCGGGGCCAGGTACATGGTCACCGGCTCGGCCACGGCGAAGAACATCAGGTCGACGCCGATACCGGCGGCAAAAAGCATGGAAGCCCACGCGAAGGTGTTGAACTTCGGGCGCGAGTGATCCGGGCCCATCCGGATATTGCCGGAACTGGAAATCGCGATGTAGAGGACGAAAACGACCGCGATGGTCGCGGTCAGGATGTAGAACCAGCCGAGGTTGGTGCTGATCCAGCCGGTGACGCTGGCCAGCGTGTTGGCGGCGTGTTCGCGGCCCAAGCCGGCGTAGAGCGCCATCGCGATGATCAGCACACTGGAAACGGTGAAAACGGGCCAGTTCGTCTTGGGCGGCTCGACCTCGTCGGCACCGACATCGGAGCCGGTCTCCGCCTTGTAGCTGCCTACCAGGGCGCGGACCTGGTAGCGCGATCGACGTTTGGTGCGCGCCTTACCTTCTGAGGAAGGTTCGGCGTTAGTAGGTTGGGGCGATTCAGGATGATGCTGATCGAAATTCGCCATGGATCACTCCTCTGAAGTTATTAGCGCCCTGGCCCGCACCGACGCCCAAACGGACATAGACGGGCTTAAGGCTAAACGCTCAAACATATTTGATTCATATATTCGAAACGGCGCAAAAAACCCGAGCGCATTTAGGGTGGGAAGGGGCAAAGGCACTATCGAAAATACCAGTATGGAACACGTCAAACTTATCCTATTCTGGGCAAAATGCAAGCTTCTCAGGTAGGCTCGTTATGTAAGTAGGAGCGGAATAATGCGTATTTGTCCATGCACTGATTGCATAATATGCATTTCTGAACACCGCGAAGAAAGGAAGTGCTTTCCGTATGGGTCTATTAGACAAGGTGACTAAGAATAACTCGAAGAAGGTAACTGACGAGGTAAGCGACGTGGTTGTTGTCGGCGGCGGCTCCGCCGGCTCCGTGGTCGCTGCTCGACTGACTGAAGATCCTGAAACCCGCGTGCTGGTCCTGGAAGCCGGCCGCAACGACTCCCTGTGGGACCTGTTCGTCCACATGCCGTCGGCGTTCTCTTTCCCGATCGGCGCCAAGCACTACGACTGGATGTACGAGTCCGAGCCGGAACCGGAGATGAACGGCCGCCGCGTCTACCATGCCCGCGGCAAGCTGCTGGGCGGTTCCTCGTCCATCAACGGCATGATTTTCCAGCGCGGTAACCCCATGGACTACGAGAAGTGGGCCGACAACCCGGGCATGGAGCACTGGGACTTCGCCCACTGCCTGCCGTACTTCAAGAAGATGGAGACCGCCACCGGCGCCGACCCGAACGATCCGCGACGCGGCCACAGCGGCCCGCTCTACCTATCCCGCGGTCCGGCCACCAACCCGCTGTTCCAGGCCTTGTTCAAGTCCGTCCAGCAGGCGGGCTACAACCTGACCAACGACGTCAACGGCTACCGCCAGGAGGGCTTCGCGCCGTTCGACCGCAACATCCGCCACGGCAAGCGCTGGTCCGCGGCCCGGGCTTACCTGCACCCGAACAAGCAGCGTAAGAACCTGGAGATCCGCACCCACGCCTTCACCACTAAGGTCCTCTTCGACGGCCAGAAGGCCATCGGCGTGGAATATGAGTGGGAAGGCGGCGTCCACCGCGTCTACGCGGACAAGATCGTGCTGTCTGCCGGCGCCATCAATACCCCGCAGCTGCTGCAGGTCTCCGGCATCGGCGACCGCGAGCTGCTGGAGTCCCACGGCATCGAGGTCGTCAAGCACCTGCCGGGCGTGGGCGAGAACCTGCAGGACCACCTCGAGGTCTACATCCAGTACGAGCTGACCAACAACACGGATTCCTCCCAGCCGTACCTGGATAAGTGGCGCTGGCCGTTCATGGGCCTGGAGTGGCTGCTGACCAAGAAGGGCCCGGTGGGCACCTCCCACTTCGAGGCCGGCGGCTTCGTGCGCTCCAACGACAAGGAAGCGTACCCGAACCTGATGTTCCACTTCCTGCCGATGGCAGTGCGCTACGACGGGCAGAAGGCCGACGTCAAGCACGGCTTCCAGTGGCACGTTGGCCCGATGTTCTCCGACACCAAGGGTTACGTGCGCATCAAGAGCGCCGACATCCACGAGAAGCCGGAGATCCTGTTCAACTACCTGCGCACCGACCAGGACCGCCGCGAGTGGGTCGAGGCCGTGCGCGTGGCCCGCTCCCTGCTGGACACCGAGGCCATGGAGGAAGTCGGCGCCCGTGAGTTCAGCCCGGGCTCCGACGTCCAGACCGACGAGGACATCCTGGAGTGGGTCCGCAACGACGGCGAGACCGCGCTGCACCCGTCCTGCACCACCAAGATGGGCTCCAAGGACGACGAGATGGCTGTCGTCGACCCGGAGACCATGCAGGTCTGGGGCATCGAAGGCCTCTACATCGCCGACGCCGGTGTCTTCCCGAACGTCACCAACGGCAACATCTACGCCCCGACCATGATGGTGGGCGAGAAGGCCGCCGATCTGATTGCCGGCCGCACCCCGTTGGAGCCGGAGTACACCTCCTGGTACAAGGCCGGCGAGGACATGCCGCTCTACGCCGAGGGCGAGAAGGTCCGTGACCACAAGGACGCCATCGAGGGCGCCTGGTAAACCCACGGAAAACGCTCCGTTACACTAAAACCGTCACCTGCCACCCCGGCAGCGTGGCGGTTTTTCAATGACTGCCCCTTTAAATTACGGAAGGTAGAAACCCCCATGAGCATGGCCTCCCTGCTGACGCTCATCGGCGTGTGGATAGTCCTGCTGGTAACCCCGGGCCCGGACGTGGTGCAGGTGATCCGCACCGCGCCGCGCTCGCGCCGGGCGGGCCTTTTGTGCGCGGCCGGGATCGCTACCGGCACGGGTGTATGGCTGGCGGCCTCCCTGGCGGGCCTGTCCGCGCTGATTGCCGCCCGCCCGGAGCTGCTCAGCGGCTTGCAGGTCATCGGCGGCGGGGTGCTTATCTACATGGGGCTTAGCTCCCTGCGCGGCGGGCTGCGCACGAGCCAGCCCGAGGCCGCGCAGCCCGAGCGCGTCCAGGGGGTGCTCACCGCCGGCAAGTCCTATCGCCTGGGGCTGATGACCAACCTGTCCAACCCGAAGGCCCTGGTGTTTTTCGGCGCCGTCTTCGCCCAGTTCCTTTCCCCGGGCATCTCCGCGCTGTGGACCGTGGCGGTCGGCCTCATCCTCTTGGCCATCTCTTTCGCCTGGTTCGGCGGCTTTTCCCTCGTCGTGCGCACCGCCGCGCGCTGGTTGGCCCGGCACGGCAACTGGCTGGACATCGTCGCCGGCATCATCTTCACCATCTTCGGGCTTGTCATGGTGGTGGAAGGAGTCATGGGCCTGGTTAATTAGCCCAGTACACAAACCTGTTTCCCACTAGGTGGGATGGAGCGTACCTTCGATGGCGGTATCAACTCCGCCGTTTGCGGAGCCAAAGAGAGCTCATCCAAGGTCCCGATGTGCGGTCGGGGCCTTGCAGTCGTTTCTACAGGAGGTGCGCGTGTCTTTAGTCTCTTTGCTCACGCTGATGGGGGTGTGGCTGGTGGCCATGGCCTCACCGGGGCCCGACGTCATCCAGATCATCCGGCTGGGGTCCCGCTCCACCCGGGCGGGGCTGTGGGCGGCCCTGGGCAGCTCCACCGGCCTGCTGCTCTGGGTGGTGGCCTCGCTGGCGGGCCTGTCCGCCCTGATCGACTCGCACCCGGGGATTCTCATCACGCTTCAGCTGCTGGGCGGTACCTACCTGCTGTGGATGGCCTACAGCGCTATCAAGTCCGGGCTGGCGCAGCGCCGCGTGCCCGCCCGCGTGGTGCAGACGGAGACCTTCCAAGAGGACAACCCGGATTCGGCGCCGCGGGTGTGGATCACTGCCGGCAAGGCTTACCGGATGGGTTTCATCTGCGATCTGTCGAACCCGAAGGTCGTCATCTTCTTCGGCGCGGTCTTCTCCAATTTCTTAGAGCCGGGCATGAGCCTGGGCTGGTCGGTGCTGCTGGTGGTGTTGCTGGTGGGCGAGTCCCTGGCGCTTTTCGGCGCCGTCGCGCTGACCGTGCGGGCGTTTTCGCGCTGGATGTCGCGCCACTCCTCGTGGGTGGATCTCTTCTCGGGCGTGGTCTTCCTGCTCCTGGCCGCGTTCATCCTCTACGAAGGTGTGCGCGGGGCAATCGGGGTAGCCTAAAGGCATGATTTTCACGACGACGAACACAGTAGAAGGCCGCGAGATCGACACGTACCTGCGGGTCATCGCCGGCGAGACGGTTTCCGGCATCAATTTCTTGAAGGACTTCGGCGCGGGCATCCGCAACATCACTGGCGGGCGCTCCGCCGGCTACGAGGAAGAGGCCGTGCGGGCCCGCGAGTCCGCCCTGAACGAGCTGTGGAACCGCGGCCAGGAGCTGGGCGCGGACGCGGTGATCGGCATCGCCTTCGACTACACGGTGCTGGGCACGTCCAACAACATGCTGATGGTCACGGCCTCGGGCACCGCGGTGACGCTGAAACCCCAGCGGTAGACTGGTCCGCATGGCGGAAATTCTAGTGCCCATTGCGGGCGAGTCCATCAAGATTGGCCAGTTCCTCAAGCTCGCCAGCGCGGTGGCTACCGGCGGCGAGGCCAAGGAGCTCATCGCCGCCGGCGAGGTCACCGTTAACGGTTCGGTGTGCCAGACGCGCGGCGAGAAGATCGTGCCCGGCGACCGGGTGCAGGTAGCCGACGCCGTCTTCGTGGTGGGCCAAGCCGACGACGCGGACGACGACTTTTTCGACGAGGCCACGGCCGATGATGATTTTGACCCCGAGAAGTGGAGGAACCTGTAGATGCCAGCATTCGAGGCCGAGGTAGGCCTGCCCTTCTGGATCGACTTGACCACCGCAGACCATCCGGCCTCGGCGGAGTTTTACCGCTCCGTGCTGGGCTGGGACATCGAGGGCGAGCCGGGCGGTTACCAGACCGTGACGGTCAAGGGGCTGCCGATCGGCGGGTTTATCCCGCAGCCGGAAGGCGCCCAGACCCCGGATACCTGGGTCACGCATTTCCTGTCGGCGGATATCGCGGCCGACTGCGAGCGCGCGGAGCGCCTCGGCGGCAAGGTGATGGCGGATCCGCGCTCCATCGAGCGCGGGCAGATGGCGCTGCTGGTGGATCCCACCGGTGGCCTCTTCGGGCTGATCCAGCCCGCGGCACCCACCAGCTTTACCGCCGGCGGCGAGCCCGGCTGCGCGGTCTGGCACGAGCTGAGCGTCACGCGGGATTTCTCCGCGGCGCTCGACTTCTACGGCGAGCTCTTCGACTGGGAGCTGCGCACCAGCCCGGGCAGCGCAGGGGAGATCGAATACGCCACCGCGGAGGCCGAGGGCGCGGCCTTTGCCGGCTTCTGGAACGCGCAGGGACAGTTCCCGGACCAGGTCAATAGCTTCTGGCAGACCTTCCTGGGAGTCGCGGACCTCGACGCCGCGGTGGAGCAGGCGCAGGCCCACGGCGGGGAGGTCATCCGGCCGGCCGAAGAGTCCCCGTTCGGCCGCATGTGCCTGCTGGCCGATGCCACCGGCGCGACGGTTACCCTGGTCGAGACCCCGCCGGCGCCGGAGGAAGAACCGCGCGAGTCCGACGACGTGCTCAACCTCGGCGGCTAAGTGAAAGAGACGGTCCGCAGCGTCTGCGCGGCCATCCCGGCCGGCAACGTCACCTCCTATGGCGAGGTGGGCAAGGTCGCCGGCGTAGGCGCCCGCTACGTCGGCTGGTTCTTGAGCCGGCATGGCGCGCAGTTGCCGTGGTGGCGCGTGGTGCGCGCCGACGGCACCTGCCACGATCCGGACCGCGCGCGGGCCCACTGGCAGGCGGAAGGAATCGCGTTTTCCGCAGGTAGAGTGGATATGCGGCAGTGCGGTATCGCCGCTGAAGAATTACAGTCCATCTGGCAAAGGGGTTGAGTGTTTGCGCGCTGGGTTTTTCCTCCTGCTGGCGATTGCCAGCGAGGTGGTCGCCACCTTAGGACTGAAAATAGCCCTGGATCATCCGTGGGTCTACGCGGTGGTGGTGGCCGGCTACGCGGCGGCCTTCGCGCTGCTGCATAGGGTCCTCAAGCTGGGCATGGCCATCGGGGTGGCCTACGGCATGTGGGCCGCCGGCGGGGTAGTGGCCACCGCCGCGCTGTCGGCGGTGTTGTTCGGGGAGATGCTGACCTGGTTGAAGATTACCGGAATGGCGCTCATCGTGGCCGGCGTCGCCTGCGTGGAGATGGGCGCCAGGCCGCGCCCGCAACCGGCCCCCGTGGAGGTGGGTACCGTATGAGCTGGGCGTATATCATCCTCGCGGTGCTCTGCGAGGTCGCCGGCACGATGAGCCTGCGGATGTCCGCGGTGCGCGGCGGGCGCTGGTGGCTGTTGGCCGTCATCGCGGGCTACCTCGCGGCCTATGTCTTTTTGTCCCTGGCCCTGCTGGAGGGAATGGCCCTAGGCGTGGCCTACGGGATCTGGTCCGCGGTAGGCGTGGCGTTGACGGCGGTGCTGTCCTTCCTCTTTTTCAAAGAGCCTTTCACCTGGCTGAAATCCCTGGGCGTGGCGCTGATTATCGGCGGGGTGCTGCTCGTGGAGATGGGTTCTTAAGCAACCCTGTATTTCCCGCCGGCCGCGTATTAATATCAGGGCATGCGCTATTCCGTCCCCTGCGCTGCGGTGATTATCGCAGCGATCGCCAGCCCCGCCGTCGCCCACGCCGCGCCGTCTTTGACAGGTGTGCCGGAGCGCACCCAGGTCACGGTCCGGCACGCCAGCGGCTGGAGCATCGCCACGCCGAACGCCAACGAGTCCCGGCCGGCGCTGTCGCTGGCCAAGCTGTACCTGGGCTACTGGGTGCTCAAGCACGGCGCCGCGGCGGACAAGGCGCAGGTGGAAGAGATGATCCGGGTCAGCCACGACGGCATCGCCACGGACCTAGACGCCCGCTACCCGCAGGCCATCGACGGCGTGGCCCGCCAGTTCCGCCTGCATGCCACGCACCGCAACGGCTACTGGGGCAACTCCGTGACGTCGACGGAAAACATGGCCAGGTTCATCGACGCCATCCACGGCGACCCGGCGGCGGCGCCGCTGTTTCGGGGCATGAACACTGCTGCGCCGGTGGCGGCCGACGGCTACCGCCAGGACTTCGGCACCGCCACGTTGCCGGGCATGGAAGGCACGAAATTCGGCTGGTCCGACAGCCGACACATCCACGCTAGCGTTTCCCACGGGCACGGTTTCACCGTCGCAGCGCACACCTTCGGCACGGCCGGCGAGCACACCGCCGACGTGCGCCGCGTGGAACCGGCCGCGCAGGCGTGCGGGGCCGTCAACCGGGCGGTAGCGCAGATGGGGTCGTCGCGAGTCTGCTAACTCGCCTAAGCTGGGTGGGTATGAAAGACCTTTACCAGTTTGTCAATGGACCTTGGCTCGACGCACACGTCATCCCGGACGATCGCGGCGTGGACGGTACGTTCCACGGCCTGCGCGATGAGGCCGAGGAGATGGTGCACGAGATCGTGCAAAGCGATGACTCCCGCCCGGGCGCGCTTTACGCCTCCTTCATGGACGTCGACGGCGTCAACGGCGCCGGCCTCGCCCCGTTGGATAAGGACCTAGACCGCCTGGCCGTCGAGGACATGGACGCCCTGGCGGAAGTCCTGGGCCAGCTCGAGCGCGAGGGCGTGGGCGCCCCGGTGACCTTCTGGGTGGAAAAGGATTCCGGCTCCGAGGACGCCGTCCCTTACCTCATCCAGTCGGGCCTGGGCCTGCCGGACGAGGCCTACTACCGCGAGGAGGCGCACGCGGACACCCTGCGCGCCTACACCGAGCACGTGGCGCAGATGCTGGGCTTTTTGGATCCGGCCCGCCTCTTCGGTCTGGGCGCGGAGGTCGCCGCGCAGCGCGTGGTGCAGTTGGAGACCGACATCGCCGCCGGCCACTGGGACGTGGTCGCCACCCGCAACGCGGTGGAGACCTACAACCCGGTTGAGCTAAAGGACGTGCCCCGCGTGGCGCAGACCATCGTGCGCGCCGGGGGAATCAAGGACGGCCGCGTGGTCTCCATGATGCCGTCCTACTTCGACCACCTGGCCGGCCTGTTTACCGAGGACCGGATCGCCGACTGGCAGCTGTGGGCCACCTGGCACATCCTGCTCTCCCGCGCCGCCCTGCTGCCGGAGAAGGTGGGGGCGAAGAACTTCGAGTTCTACGGCACCCGCCTGTCCGGGGCCACCCAGCAGCGCGACCGCTGGAAGCGCGCGGTGGGCCTGGCGGAGAGCTTCGTGGGGCAGGAGATCGGCCGCGCCTTCGTGGACAAGCACTTCCCGGCCTCCTCCAAGCGGGAGATGGACGAGCTGGTGGACTACCTGATTGCCGCCTACCGCGAGCGGATTAGCACCCTGGAGTGGATGACCCCGGCCACCCGCGAGCGGGCGCTGGAGAAGCTGGGCCAGTTCAAGGCGAAGATCGGCTACCCGGATACCTGGCGCGACTACGGGGACTTAAGCTTTAGCCCCGCGGGCGCCGACCTGGTGGACAACGCGCGGCGCGGCGCGGCCTTCTCCCACGACTACGAGCTGTCCAAGGTGGGCAAGCCGGCCGACCGCGACGAGTGGGTCACCACCCCGCAGACCGTGAACGCTTTCTACAACCCGGTGGTCAACGACATCACCTTCCCGGCGGCCATCCTGCGCCCGCCGTTCTACAACCCGGAGGCGGACGCCGCGGAGAACTTCGGCGCTATCGGCGCGGTCATCGGCCACGAGATCGGCCACGGCTTCGACGACCAGGGCTCGCAGTACGACGGCCTGGGCAACCTGAACTCCTGGTGGACGGATGAGGACCGCGCCGCGTTTGAGAAGCTCACCGCCCAGCTGGTGGAGCAGTTCGACGGCCAGGTGCCCACGGTGCTCAAGGACAACGGGATCGAGTCCTCCGGCGTCAACGGCAAGTTCACCCTGGGGGAGAACATCGGCGACCTGGGCGGCCTGGGCATCGCCGTGGTGGCCTACCAAAACTACTGCCGCGACAAGGGCATCGATCCGCACGAGAAACTCGCCCCCTTCGAGGTCGATGGCGCCGAGCCGGAGCTCTACGAGCAGAACTACTCCGGCCTGCAGCGCCTGTTCCTGGCCTGGGCGCGAGTCTGGCGTACCGCCATCCGCCCGGAGATGGCCACCCAGTACCTGGCCATTGATCCGCACTCCCCGGCGGAGTTCCGCTGTAACCTGATCGCCGCCAACGTCGCGGAGCTCTACGAAGCCTTCGACGTGCCGGCCGATTCCCCGATGTACGTCGCCCCCGAGCAGCGCGTGACCATCTGGTAGTTATGAGCACTCCGGATAACGCGCGCCCCCTGGACGAGGGCCAAGAATGGTTCATCGGCGGCCAGGACCGGCAGCTGGACGACGACGCCCAGCTCGAACAGCTGGCCTCCTATATCGACGCCCACTACGAGCTGCCGGACTTCACCCCGCCGTGGAAGGGCGGGGCGGGGGATCCGGCCCCGGCGGACAACTACTGCGCTCAGCTGCCCGACCGCGTCACCCACGCGGCCATGATGGTCCTGGGCACCGGGGTGGACCACAGCCTGCCGGGCGTGGCTTTTACCCGCGACGTGGAGCAGACCGACCTGCCCGAGCTCCCCGCCTGCCAGTTCTTCTCCACCCAGGAGACCGCGCATTCGGGCACCTGGGTGGTCAGCCTGCACTCGGGCGGCTGGTGGCGCGGTTCCGGTAGCGCCCTGGACATGCAGTGGCGCCCGGAGGTCGCCGCCGCGGTCGGGCTGAGCGGGGCTCACGCGGTGGACCTGGACTACCCGCTGGCGCCGCAACACTCGGTCGGGCAGATGCTCGAGGCGGTAGCCAAGGCGGTCGAGTACTGCCGCGACCAGGGCGCGGACAAGGTCGTGGTCTGGGGTTATTCCTCCGGCGCCGCACTGGCCGCACTCGCCGCCCCGCTTGCCGATGCCCTCGTGCTCACCTTCCCGGACTTCGGCGCCCTGGCGGCCCTGCCGGACGAGCTGCGCGCAGGGCACGAGCTCCCCGACCCGGAGAGCTGGCCGTCAACCTTCCTCCAGCTCGCCCGCCAGGACGAGGTCGCCGCCCACCCGGACGTTAAAGGCAGCCACATCACCACCCGGGACTACGCCGGGCGGCACCGCTTCCAGACCCCGACTGTCATGCGTCAGCGCATCCGTGACGTTGCGGAGTTCCTCCGCGGGTTGAGCTAACGCAATTAGCTTTCCTGGGTAGCAGGTGCGACATCCATGGTCCGACCATAGAGTTTCACCTGCTTCGCGTTGTTCGGGATGACGAAGGCCCGGTAGATGCGGGACTTCTCGCCCCCGTGCCGGATGACGAACCAATCTTCCGCGCCGTCCGTGGCCATCTGGCAGTCGACGGCGAAGTCGGCTTCCTGGGTGAAGCCCTCGTCGTCGATGATCTCCGGACCCTCGAGCATCGCGCCATTAGCGCTCATGGGGTTGTCCAGCTTCTGGACGTCGAATTCTCCCCACACCTGCAGGTATTGCTTGCCCGAGGCGAGATCGTCCTGCTCGGGAACCCCGTAGGTGCCGTAGTGGCACTCCTCGCCCACGGTGGCGTCGGTGATGGTGAGATAGGCCTCGTTGTCGGGCAGCGAGGAGGTCTCGAAGGGAGTGCCAAACTCGATTGTCTGGGACTCGTTGGTTGGGGCCTTTGTGGTACTGGGCGCTGCGGCGGAGATCGTCTCCCTTGCGTTGTCTGTTTGCTCCCCGCTAGTGCAGGCAGCAGCGCTAAGGGCCGTGGCGGACAGTAGAACAAGGGTGAAGACTCTCTTCATGGTTCCTCCCTAGATGAGACAGTAAAGATGAAAAGAGTGTAGAAAAAGCGCTGGACACCCGGGCGTTTTACTTCGAAACAGTTTTCGATAGCAAATTCATGCCTCTGCTACGCTGGCCCTTGTTCATTGACCCAGCCACAGCAGGAGGACAGCACATGACCCCATATTTCAACGCCTTACTCGCCTTCATGGTGGTCTTTTCCATCGGTGGGGTTGCCTTCGATGGGTTTGCTTCCGTGGAGCGCTCGGTGGTGCTCGTGGCGGTATCCTACGCTGCGGCCATGGGGGTTTATGTCCTGACTAAGCGTTTCCAGAAATAACCCGCCTCAGCCGGGGTTTTAGCTGAGGCGGGTGCGGAGGGCTATGCCTCGCCCTCGGGGCGGACGTTCATCTCGGAGTTCTTCCACCAGCCGGAGCGGGTGATGTCTTCCAGATTGATGTCGGCCTTGTCCGGGGCGATGCCCTCGGAGTTGGTGCGCAACTCGTATTTGTAGATGGAGCCCCAGTCGCGGTCCCAATCGTTGTTGAGGTAGCTGGGGATTTCGTAGGAGTAGTTCACGGCCTCCGAAGTGGACATGGCGCCGCCGCCGCTGAAGGACTGGAAGTCGGTCAGGGAGGTCTGCGCCGGAGCGTCCGGCAGGATGCGGAATTCCGGAATCTCGGTCACGCCGGCGTAGTGGTCGAAGGTGCGCTGGCAGGGGAACTGCAAGGCGGTGGACCAGTCCAGCAGGGCCGGGCGGGAGCTGTCGAAGCGCGAGGTCATACTGGTCAGCTCCGGCACGCGGGGCGGGGTCACGGCGACCCAGTCGTCCTCGTTAGTGGAGTCGTCCACGGCGACGATGCGCACGACGTTGGCCTCGTCCGGGATGTCGGCCAGCGGGTAGCGCAGGTTGCGCCACTTCGGGGTGGCGCCGACGTCCATCATCTCAACCTCGCCGGTGTTGGAGACGCGCCCGGTCTCGTCCGCGGTGCCGTATTCGAGGGTGACGTCCATGCCCTCCTGCTCCACGCCGTTGACGTCGTGGTGGTGGATCTTGCCGGCCACGCCGACGGTGATCAGCGGGGAGTTTTCCTTCTCCTCCGGCAGGTTAAACCACTTGGTGGTCAGCTTCGCGGTCGAGTTCTGGCCCGCGTTGTAGGAGCCTAAGACCGGCACCTGGTGGTAGTCGAAGTTGAACGGCAGGTGCTTGACCGAGCCGTTGACGCCCGTGGTGTCGCGGGAACCGCCCTCGGAGGCGCCGGATTCCTCGGCCGCCTTGCTGGCGGAGTCCTTGTGGCTGGAGTCCTCGGAGTCGTCGGAACCGGTAGCGTCCGAGTCGGAGACGTCCCCGCCGGCGGAACGGTTGCCGCCGGAGGTGGCGGAACCGGCCGAGCCGGAGTCACCGATAGCGCCGACCGACGCGGAGTTCTGCGCCTCCGGCTCGATATCCTCCGGGATGCCGTTGGGGTCGAAACCGTAGTTGTCCTTGTCCGGATCGGTTAAGGAGTCACCCAAGTCGCCGTCTATCGGGGCCAGGAAGGCGTCGTTGGTATTGGTCTCGATCATGGCTTCATCCGACAGCGAGCAGGTCTTGCCCGCCAGGGCCTGGGTGTTGCCCTTGCCCACGCTGTAGGCCGGGTACTGGTCGACATAGGCCTTGGCGAAGGAGGCCACGGAGATACCCACGATGAACGCGCAGGCCAGCGCGATAGGCGCCGACATGACCCCGGCCCAGCGGGACACCCGGGCGGCCTCTTGGCGTGCGAATTCGTCGGTGGCGCCGGCGGCCTCGGCCTTCGCCTTGCGCGAGTTGTGGCGGAAGGACTGCCAGATGCCTATGCCTACGAGGATCAGCCCGATGGCCAGCAGCACGGTGTTGGCCTCGATGGCCCGGAACTGGATGGTGCGGTCCCACCACGGCACGCCGAAGGCGGAGACATACCACCAGGCATTCCAGCCGGCGGTGGAAAAGGCCAGCAGAATTACCACAGCGGCCAGGGAGAAGGTCCTCGCCCGCGGCGACTTCAGCGCGATCTGGGACAAGACCACCGCACCGAGCGCGGCGATGACGCCGGCCACCCCGGCGTAGATGCCGAAGTGGTGGGTCCACTTGGTCGGGGTGAACAGCAGGAAGAACATGGACATGGCCACGATGAGCAACAGGCGCCGGGTGATGTCCTGCGGCGCGCCCGCCACGCGGTGGTCCTTGATGTAGGCGTAGATGATGAGCACCAGGCAGAACAGCATGGTGAACATGGCGAAGCGGCGGGTCATGGAGCCGTCCACGGACTGCTGGAACAGCGTGGAGTAGCGCACGTACTCGGAGTACCACGGCAGCGCCGGGCCGACCTCGGAGCGCACGCGGATGGACTCCATCACCGCGGCTAGGGTCTGGTCGCCGAAGACGGCCACGAAGATCGCCGTGCCGGAGGCCAGGAAGGGAGCGATCATGCTCAGCCAGCCGGTGGCCCCGCCGCCCAGCAGCGGCAGGCGCTCGCGCATGATCTTGAATAGCTGCGGCAGGCAGACCAGGAAAACGCCGACGGCGAACAGGCCGGTCGGGCCCGCGCCCAGGGTCAGCGTGGCGGCGATGGTGCCCACGGCCGCGGGCAGCAGGCGGCGCGTGGCGATGGCGCGCTCAAAGGAGGCCCAGGTGAAAATCACGCCGAGCGCGATGACCGGTTCCGGGCGGACACCGTTGTTGTACGGCAGCCAGAAAGCCAGGAACATCAACGCCGCGGTCCAGTGGGCCACGCGGCGCGAGTCAATCAGCTCGCCGAAGCGGGGGAGCAGTTCGCGCGAGAGGATGAACCAGATGAGAAACGCGGAGACCAGCGCGGGCAGGCGCATGAAGACCGAGGTCGCGGAAATCTGGGACAGGAAGGCCACCAGGTCGTAGTACGGGGAACCGAACGGTGACTCCGGCACGCCGTACCAGCGGTAGTAGTTGGCCATGTAGTCCGCGTTCTCCGAGACCCGCCCCATGGTCAGGATGAAGCCGTCATCGGAGGTGTTGGCGCCGAAGATATGCCAGAAGACCAGCACCGCGGCGACCACACCGTCCAGCGGGCGGATCTTCTTCCAGGACTCCGGCATGAAGCCCGGGCGCTTGCCGTCCAAGCGGTCGATGCGCCACAGCGTGAACAGGCTGACCAGCACCATCGCGAGGCCGCCCCACATGGCCAACGACTTGATCAGGGTGGGCGAAGAGGTAAACCGCGAGTTGATCTCGACCTGGACGTCGAGCCCGTCCGCGCGCAGCTGGGCGAGGTTTTCCGGGGTGTCTTCGATCTCCGAGTAGGCGCCGGTGACCTGCGGGCGCAGGTCGTCGTCATCGATCGACTGGGAGAACGGGCCCACCTTGACGGTGGTCTCGTCCTCGGTCGAGGAGATGTGGATGACGTCCTTGTCGTCCAGGCGCTCCATCTGATCCGGGGTCAGGGAGAGCACGACCTCGTTCAGGGAGCTGACCGACAGGCCGAAGTCGCCCGCGTTGACGAAGAGGCCGCGGTCGGTGGCCTCCTTGGAGGAGGCCGGCAGCGTGCCGAAGAGCTGGGTCTGCCCCTCGCGCAGTTGGTCGATAGCGGAGACCGGGATATCGGCCTCCAGCTGTTCCGGCGCCAAGGAAATGAGCGGCGCGTTGACCGAGTTCAGCGAGTCGTCGCTGGGCCAGCTGAACGAGGACTGGACCTGGTTGACCGGCAGCAGCGGCGTGGCGATAAACAGCACGAAGCCCACCAGGCCCGCCACGATGGCGCTAAGACGGAGCCACCCGGGGGCGGGGGAGCCGTGGCTGGTGGGTTCGGCTGGCGTATACGGAGTTGCGAGGCTATCTGACACGGCGAATAGTTTACGGCACCGCGGCTAAAACTCCATGTCGCGGCATACCTTCCGCCGGCTAATCCGTGCGGACGGCGACCACGAAGGGGCCGACCTGTTCCATCGCCCAGTGCGCCTCGTCGAAGACCTCGGAGTCGAAGAAGACGGCCCGGTAGCGCACGTTCGGCTGGTTCGGGTAGATGTCCTCGGCCAGGTGGGTCTTGAAGCCGTCGGCGGAGTCTTCCAGGCTGCCGCGGAAGAGCATGGCGTCCGGCCCGCGCCAGGGGGCCGAGTCCAGGGCGTCGAGGAACTCCTCCGGGGTCTGGTCCCAGGAGTCGTTGGCCCAGGTCTCGATCTGCTCGTTGCGGGCGTCGAACTGGCCCAGCGGGTTGGCGTAGTGCGAGGTGAAGGCGTTAAAGCCCCAGTAGGGGTGGTAGGCCATGAACAGCTTTTCGTCGGTGAGCATCACGGATTCGTTGGGCACTACCCCGTGGTCTTCCAGGAAGCGCTGGATCTCCTGGTAGTGGCCGGAGGAGTCGCTGGTGTAGCGGTCGGCGCGCTCGCCGTAGCCGTCGGTGTCCGTGTAGGCGTGATCGATGGCGGACTCGTTTTCCTCGGGAATGCGCTGGGCGTAAAAGACCCCGCCCAGCACTAACACGGCCATGAACGCGGCGGTGATGCGGCGGTTGGTGGCGGGGCTAAAGCCCTGCGGCCAGAGCTTGTCGATGCCGTGCATGCGCACCTCGGCCAGCGCCAGGACGCCGGCGGTGGCCATGATGAGGACCACGAGGATTTCCAGGCGGAAGCCGAGCAGCGTGCTGCCCAGCAGGGTCAGCACCATCGATGCCGCGATCCACAGGTAGGCGCCGCCGAGCGCCCAGCCCAGGGTCCGGATGTCGCGGTTGTTCTGGCGCAGGAACAGGTACACCAGGCCGATGAGGCAGAGCAGCCCGATGATGGTCGGGGCCAGGAAGGGCACCGGGATCTGCGTGCCCTCTTCCGGCAGGTAGTGCTGCGCGGTGGAGTTGATGGGGACATCGGAGCGCAGCACGCCGAGGACGTACGGGCCCCAGCAGATGGCGGCCAGGGCCAGCGAGCCGACTCCGATGCAGATCAGGCGCACGATGGGCTCCCAGCGCCGCTCCAGCACCGCGGTAATGATGGCCACGAAGCTGACGACGGTCAGGGAGATCGCGCCGGTGAACAGGGTGTAGAAGGAGGCCGAAGCGCCCAGGAAGAGCGCCAGGCCTAGCGTGGACAGCCAGGAGCCGTGGAAGGCCCGGGAGCACAGGAAGGCCGCCGCCGGCACGCCCATCGCGATGACGGCGGAATAGGGCTCTTCGGCGGCAATGGTCAGCGTCACGGCCGTGGTGGTCAGCGCGATAGCGGTGGCTACGGGCAGGGAGCCGACCAGGCGCTGCCACAGAGGCACCAGGAGGCACCCGCACATGGCCAGGGAGATTAGCGCCCAGGGCTGGAAGACCTCCCAGCCGGGAATGCCCAGCACGTTGGCCAGGCGCCCGCCCAACCAGAACCAGCCCATCGGGTAGAAGGTGGGCAGATCCAGGTAGTTCATGTCCGCGTGCGTGGCGGTATCCGCCATCCGCGTCAGGAACTGCGTGCGGAAGACCTGGTCGACCTGGATGCCGGCCAGCCACAGGCGGCTGGCCGACAGCGGCAAGCCGATGGAGGACAGCACCAGCAGCGCCGGGGAAAGGTAGGACACGACGGTGGTCAGCCAGGCGCGCCAGCGCGGGCGCGGGCCGGCCGAGTGCTCGTCCCGGATCCAGAAAAACAGCAGGACGCCTACCACCACCAGCGTGGCGACAATACCTACCGTGGCCAACGCGCGCGTGACCATCGAGGTCGAAAACGCCGGCAGGGACACCGAGCGGAAGACTGCCCAGCCGGCCAGGGTGACCAGCCCGCCGCCCAGCGCGGCGAGCAGGATGGCCAGCAGCGCCGGCCCACGGCCGAGCTCATCGCGGTGATCGCCGAACTGGGACAGCGGCCGGGCGGAGGCAGGTGCGGAAGGAGTTGTCACGGTGGACTCAGTGGACATGCTCTCTAGTTTCTCATATAGCGCGGCTCGTTCCTCATAGCGCACGCTGCGAACGGGGATACTGGACGAGGCTGCGTACGTCGCTATACAGCACCAGGGATCTTAGGTACGGTGATACGCGGTTACCGTGATCAGAACTAGAGAGAAACTATGAAGCGAGGATACGCAGTCGCAGCGGCGGGCGCGGTCGCGGCGGTGGCTATCGCCGTCCCCGTGGTCGGCCAGTCCTTTGGCGAAGATGAGTCGGAGTCGGTGCCCGCCCAGAAGGTGGGAGTGACCGTCGAATGCGCGGTGGAAGGCCCGGGAGCGGCCGGTGACACGCGCGTTGTGGGCACGGTGATTGGCAACGGCCAGACAGAAAAAGAGGCCCAGCGCGATGCGGGCCTCTACGTCAGCCGTTTCGGCGATGCCGAGGAACAGGAATGTCGCCAGCTGCCCCGGAACGAAAGCTCCGGGGCCTATGACTCAACCGGCGAACCGATTTAGAACGGCAGCTTCCGGAAAACCGGCTGCGGGATGAACTTGAAGGCCAAGCTCACGTACTTGAACAGCGGGTGGACGAAGATGGACTGCTTGCCGTCGAGGACCGCCTGCACGGTGTCCTTCGCGACGTCGGAGACGTTGACGGTCAGCGGGGCATCGCCAGCTTCGGCGGACATGCGGGTGCGGACCTGGCCGGGGCGGACCACCAGCACGTTGACGCCGTCGCCGCGCAGGGCCTCGCCCAGGTTGACGTAGAAGCCGTCCAGGCCGGCCTTGGAGGCGCCGTAGACGAAGTTGGAGCGGCGCACGCGCATGCCGGCCACCGAGGACAGCGCCACGATGGTGCCGTGGCCCTGCGCCTTGAACCGCTCGCCCAGCAGCACGCCGACGGAGACCGGCGCGGTGTAGTTGACCTGGGCAGAAGCCACGGCCTTGGCCTGGTCCTGCCACAGCTGTTCCTGATCGCCCAGGGTGCCGAAGGAAACGATGGCGACGTCGACGTCGCCGCGGGCGAAGGCGGCATCGATAACCGCCGGGTGGGAGTCGAAGTCGGTGGCGTCGAATTCGATGACCTCCACGTCCGCGCCCTTGTGGGCCAGCTCCGCGCGGGCGGCCTCCAAGTGCTGGGAGCCCGGGCGGGCCGCCAGGGTGACCTTGGCCGGGCCGCGGTCCAGGAATTCTTCGACGATGCCCAGGCCGATTTCGCTGGTGCCGCCGAGCAGGAGAATGTGTTGTGCTTGGCCTACTGCGTTAAGCATGAGTGTCCTTTCTTAGTGCAGCTCGAGGCGCCGCGACATATCGGAGGCAAAGACGCCGGTCGGGTCGATTTCGTTGCGGGTTTTCAGCCAGCCCTCCAGGCCGGGGTACATGCGGTGGAAGTTCTCCGCCGAGGTACGCGACTCCTTGGCCAGGTAGAGGCGGCCGCCGAATTCCATAACGCGGCGGTCCAGGTCGTCCAGGAAGGAGCCCAGGCCCTCGCGGATGGGGAAGTCCACGCAGACGTTCCAGCCCGGCATCGGGTAGGACAGCGGCGCGCGGTTGCCTTCGCCGAAGAGCTTGAAGACGTTCAGCGCGGAGTAGTGGCCGGAACGCTGCATGTCCCGGATGATCTCCTTGAACGGCTCGACCGCGTCCATGGGGACCACGAACTGGTACTGCAAAAAGCCCTTGGAGCCGTAGCCGCGGTTCCATTCGCCGATGAGATCCAGCGGCTGGTAGAACTGCGTGAGGTTCTTGACCTGGTTCCGGGCGGGAGCGCCCATCAGGTAGTAGGCCTCACCGATGGCGGACAGCGTCAGCTTGTTCATGGTCCAGGACGGGAAGATGTCCGGCACGGTCATCAGCTGCGGCGCGTTGAACTTCAGCGGATCCTGCGCCAGCTTCGGCGCGAATTCCTTGAGCTGGTCCAGCGTGGCCAGGCTGCCGCGGGAGATGGTGGAGCGGCCCAGCTTCGGCTCCGGGGAGATGACGTCGAACCAGGCGGAGGAGTAGGTGTAGTTCTTCTCCGAGCCGTCCGAGTGGAAGGCGATGGTCTCTTCCAGGTTCTCGGTGCGGTCCGTGTCCGCGATGAAGTAGGCGGTCTCCGTCTTGGTCATGCGGATCTGCGCGCGCAGGATGATGCCGGTCAGGCCCATGCCGCCGACGGTGGCCCAGAACAGGGTGCCGTCCGGGTCATCGGAGCTGCCCTCCGGCTCCAGGTGGAGCACGCGGCCGTCGGCCACCAGCAGTTCCATGGAGACCACGTGGTCACCGAAGGAGCCGGCGGAGTGGTGGTTCTTGCCGTGGATGTCCGGGCCGATGGCGCCGCCGATGGTCACCTGGCGGGTGCCCGGCAGGACCGGGACCCACAGGCCGAACGGCAGGGCGGCCTTCATCAGCTGGTCCAGGGTGACGCCGCCGTCGACGTCCACGATGGCGCTGTCAGGATCGATGGAATGGATCTGGTTCAGTGCCTGCATGTCGATGACGAGGCCGCCACCGTTTTGGGCCGGGTCGCCGTAGGAGCGGCCCATGCCGCGGGCGATGACGCCGCGGCGCAGGTGCTGCGGGGCGTCGGCGTTGGCGTCCGCAACCTGTGCGACCGCGTTCTTGATGACATCTACATCCGGGGTGGACAGCACGTGCGCGGTGGTCGGCGAGGTGCGGCCCCAGCCGTGGAGAGACTTCTCAGTGGTGTGTAATTCCATCTTTCAACTCTTTGCTTGACGGATAGTTCAATGCCCTAGCCTACCTAGTGCCGATCGGTATAGGTGTGAAAGCCAGCGCGGCGAGTTCGTGATATTCGGAACAAAACGGGCAGTACAACCGTATTATTTGTGCCCGGTTTCTATCTTTTCGGGAAGGAAGCCTAGAGATCCATGAGCTCGCGGATCTCGGCGGGAAGCTCCTCCTGGGCGCAGATGACCGGGCCGTCGTAGGCCTTGATGATCTCCATGACCCGGGTGCGGGAGGCCGAGTCCAACATCGGCAGCTCCTGGGCCATCAGCCGCGTCATGAACCCGTCGAAGGGAAGGTTGGTGTGCTCGGTGGCCAGAAAGTGGCCGTGGCGGTGGTCGTCTTCGTGGGTCTGGTCTTTCGCCGCCTGCTGCGCCGGGGTGAGGTGTTGCGGATCCGAAGAATACATGCGCCCAATTCTAGCCCTGCCTACAGTGGTGTCATGACTTCTACCGACCGCGAACGGACCGAAACCACGGTCAGCGCAGACAATACTGACAACTACGCCCTGGATGACACGCTCGCCGGAAGGATCGCCCAATCGGCGATCATCGGCGTGGTGACTTCCTACCCGGACTGGATCAAAAACCGCACCGTGCTCATCGGCGCCTACGCCCTGTCCGCCGCCGGCTTTTTGGGCCTGGTGGGCTACCTGAACGCCCAGGACGAAGACGACGAGGAGTTCGGCCAGGTCCCGGACGACGCCCCGACCCTGCCCGCGTGGTCCATCGTGGCCGGCGTGGCGGTCTTCGCCCTCGGCGCGGCGCTGGACATCGCGGTCACCCGCCGGGTGGTCGGCTGGCTGCGCAAGCGCGGGGTCAGCAAGCCGTGGACGCTGCTGGGGGCCATCGGGGCGGGGTTGACCTTCGTGGTCAGCGAGGCAGAGGCCCGGGAGATCGCCCGCCGCGCGGATTAAGGTCCGTCTCAACTGGGGCAACGGTTAGCTAGCGGCGAAAGCGCTACGCTGGGGCCTATGTCAGAGATGGCCAGCGTCACCGATATCCGCGCCGCCCGCGGCCGCGGGGATCAGCTGGTGCGCCTTGCGCGCGAGCCGCTGACCGTCATCTGCCAGGTCTCCAACGTGCGCGCCGACGCGGAGGTCCACCGCCAGATCGGGCTGAACGACGCCCTGTCCTTCCACGACCTCCACGACGTCCTCACCGTCTGCTTCGACCTGCCGGACGAGGACTCGCCCTGGCACTTCTTCGAGCACCACGACGCCCGCGGCAAGCGCATCGATCCCACCCACCAGGTCTCGGAGTTCCTGTGGCGCGTGGGCTCGCAGGTGGACTACACCTGGGGGCTGTGGGACTTTTCCCTGGTGGTCGCCGATATTTACCCGCGCGACGCGGGATCGCCCCGGGCGCTGTGCGTGGGCGGATCGGGTTCCTTCCCGGGCTCGAGCTTCAACCTAACCGCGGTCAATGCGGCGCTGACCGGGCAGGACACCATCGACGAGGTCCTGGAGCTGGTCACCGACGAGGTGCGCCAGATAGTCGAGCGCACCCGGCTTTATGATTTCGTGCCGCTGCTGCAGGCGCTCGACTTGGAGCGCGAGGGGGATATCAGCCCCCAGGCGCAGCGGGTGCTGGCGAGCCTGCCGCGGGAGGTGACCTCCCAGGGCAAGGACGCCTTCTGGTCGACGGTGCTGGGGCTGGCCTGCCTGTCCGGGCCCGAGGTCACCGACAGCGTCATCGAGACCACCATGAACGCCCTGGGCTGGGTCGATGACGACGGCTCCGAGCTCGCCGCCGACCAGGCCCGCCACGAGTGCGAGGCCTCGCTGAGCGCCCTGGCGGAGATTGGCGGGCTGGGGGAGAAGAAGGCCTCCCCGGTCGAGCGCCTGGATATCTACCGCGCGCTGCTGCGGCGCTGATCATCAAGGCCGCGGGGCGCAGGCGGTAGGCTAGTGACCCGTGAATGACATGCCGGAGAATACCGAAGTCCAACGCGGATCCCTGAAACAGCAGCTGGGGCGCTTCATCGCGGTGGGCGTTTTCACCGCTGCCTTGGACTACGGGCTGACCATGCTGCTAATCGCGCTCGGCCTGCACCGCTCCGCGGCCAAGGCCATCGGCTGGGTCTTCGGCACCATCGCCGCCTACATGGCGAACGCGCGCTGGACGTTCGGCGCGCAGGTGACCGGTCGCACCGCCGCGACGGTGGCGGTGCTCTATGGCTGCACCTTCGCGGTGCAAAACCTGTTGTTCTGGCTGCTCAACTCGCCGCTGATGGCGCTGGGCCTGGACGGCGCGGTCAAAAACACCGTGGCCTTCGTCATCGCCCAGGGCGTGGCGACGGTGACCAACTTCGTCGTCCAGCGAGTATTCGTGTTCAAGTAGGCAAGTAGCGGAGAAACTAGTGGCGGAGCAAGCAGACCTATCGAAGATGGCGGGGCGGTTGTCCCAGTCGAACTCGCTGCGCGCCCAATCCACCAAGTTTATTATCACCGGCGCCATCTCCGCGGTCGTGGACTTGGGTCTGACCTGGCTGCTGCAGATCGCCCTCGGCGTGCTGGGGGAGACCGGGGCGCGCTCCGTCGGCTTCGTCGTGGGCACGCTCACGGCCTACCTGCTCAACCGCAAGTGGACGTTCAACGCGCGCCCCAGCCTGCGGCGCCTGCTGGCGGTGGCCGCCACCTACGCGCTGACCTTCCTGGTCAACATCACGCTCTACCGCTGGGGCTTTGGCTTCCTCGACCACGACCTCGACTGGCCGTCCACCCCGGCGCTGGTGGTGGCCTACGCCGTCTCCCAGGGCCTGGCCACCTTCGTGAACTTCTGGGTCCAGCGCTGGATCATCTTCCGCTCCACGCGCAAGAGCTTTGAGGTGGACTAGGCGCTAGCTACTAGGGCTTTAACGCTAATTCTTAGGCCGGCGGAAGTCCTCGGTGCGGCCGCGGTTGTGCAGCTTTAACCACTCGATGAAGCCGGCCGGGTCGCGGCGCTGGATGAGGAAGAACCAGCCGAAGCGGGCGAATTCCTGCGGCAGCAGCTTGCGCATGCCGCGCTGCCACAGCAGGTAGCCGCGGTTGCGGTAGGTGAAAAAGCGCTTGAACTCGCCTTCCGGGTACTGGGTGTGCATCCGCCCGCCCAAAATCGGCTTGAACTCGTCCGAGCCGTCCGGGTGCAGGTAGGCGCAGTTCAGTGCGGTGCCGAAGGGCAGGCCCGAGCCGACCAGCCGGCGGTGGTACTCGACCTCGTCGCCGCGGATGAACAGGCGGTAGTCCGGCACGCCGATGACCTCCATCGCCTTGGCGGAGATCAGCGCGCCGTTGAACAGGCTGGCGATGCCGGGCAAAAAGTCGCCCTCCAGCTCGTCCAGGCGGCGGCGCCAGACCAGGCCCTGGCGCAGCGGGAAGGCCAGGCGCTGCGGGTCGTCGATGTTGCAGACCGCCGGGGAGACCTCCGCCAGGTGGTGGGCCTCGGCCACGCGGTAGAGGGTTTCCAGCACGGAGTGGTCGGCCGGCCGGCCGTCGTCGTCGGCGCACCAGATGGCGTCCGCGCCCAGGGATAGCGCGGTCAAAAAGCCCAGCGCGAAGCCGCCGGCCCCGCCCAGGTTGGTCTCCGAGGGCACGTAGACCGCGCGCTCGCCCGCCAGTTCCTCGAGGGAGTCGCGCACGGCGTCCTCCGCGCCGTTGTCCACCACGATCACCCAGTCGACCGGGTGGGTCTGGTTGACCACCTGATCCAGCGAAAGGCGCAGCAGTTTGGCGCGCTGGTGGGTGACGATGACGGCGGCGGTGGTGCCGGAGGAATGCAAGGTGGCAGTCATGCGCTCTATTGTGCCACCGGCGGGGCGCCGGCCCGGCTACTGACACCCAGCGGAACTAGGATTGCGCGTCCTCGTTTTCGAAGCGCTTGCGCAGGTCGCGGACGTATTCGCCCACTTCGGGGCCTTCGTAGTCGGCCACCACGTCGGCGACCTCGCCGGCCGAGCGGATCTCGCCGTGGTCGATCCACAGGGCGGTGTTGCACAGCTGCGCCAAGAAGTCGTTGGAGTGGGACGCGAAGACCAGGATGCCGGAGCGCTTGACCAGCTCCTCCAAGCGGACGCGGGCCTTGGCCATGAAGGCGGCATCGACGGCGCCGATGCCCTCGTCCAGCAGGAGGATCTCCGGCTCGATGGAGGTGACCACGCCAAGGGCCAGGCGCACGCGCATGCCGGTGGAGTAGGTGCGCAGCGGCATGGACAGGTAGTCGCCCAGCTCGGAGAACTCCGCGATCTCGTCCATCTTCTTTTTCATCTGCTTGATGGTCTGGCCCAGGAACAGGCCGCGGATGATGATGTTGTCGTAGCCGGAGACCTCCGGGTCCATGCCCACGCCCAGATCGAAGACGGGCGCGACGAGGCCGCGCACGTCGGAAGAGCCGCGGGTGGGCTCGTAGATGCCGGACAGGAGGCGCAGCAGCGTGGACTTGCCGGCGCCGTTGTGGCCGACCAGGCCGACGCGGTCGCCCTCCCGCAGGTGCAGGTTGATGTCCTTGAGGGCCTCGACCACCACGGTGTTGTCCGAGTTCTTGCCGATGGCGCCGCCGGCGGAGGAGAGCACTGCCTTCTTTAGGGAGCGGGACTTCGCGTCGAAGATGGGGAAGTCCACGCAGGCGTTGTAAGTATCGATAGAAACCATAGTTGGTGCTCCTTCTAGACCCAGTAGCTCACGCGGAAGCGCCACTTGCGCATGGCCAGACCGGCGATGAACAGGCCGGCGATAGTGCAGCCGATGACGATCCACCAGTGGTAGGCGGCCACCGGCTCACCGATCATCGGGGCGCGCACGACCTCCAGGTAGTGGTACAGCGGGTTGATCTCCGCGATGCGGGCGCGGTCCGCCACGGCGCCGCCCTGGTCCTTCAGGGTGTTGGTCATCCAGACGATCGGCGTGACGTAGAACAGCAGCTGGGTCAGCGCCTCCAGCAGCGGGGCCACGTCGCGGAAGCGGGTGGCAATAATGCCGAAGAACATCGCTACCCACACGCCGTTGACCAGCAGCAAGAACAGGCCCGGGATGAACAGGAAGAACTCCCAGCCCAGGTGGCGGGGGAAGATGAGGATGAGCAGCAGCCAGATGATCATGTTGTGGCCCAGAAACAGCGTCTGCCGCCAGACCAGGCGGTAGACGTGCACCGACAGCGGGGCGGGCAGCTGCTTGATGAGCCCCTCGTTGTCGATGAAGATGGTGGAGCCTTCCTTGATGGCCCCGGAGATGAAGTTCCACATAATCAGGCCCACGGTGACGTGGGGGAGGAACTCCGCGACCGGGATCTGGAACAGCATGGAGTACAAAAGGCCGAGCGCCGCGGCCATCACGCCCGTGGCGATGGTGATCCACAGCGGGCCCAGCACCGAGCGGCGGTAGCGCTGCTTGATGTCCTGCAGGCCCAACATGAACCACAGTTCGCGCTGCTTGGCGCCTTGGATGAGATCGCCGAAAGCGGCGCTGAACGTCATGGACTTCGACTCCGGGGCGCCGCCGTCCGGAGTAGCCGTCATGCGCGCTACGTCTTCCTGCAGCTTATTTTCGTCTTGCACGTGAAATACCCTATCGCGCTGAAGGGCAAAAGTGGGTCTTGCCGCCCGAGAGTTAACGCACAACTGGCCAAATTACCGGCCGGCTCCGCACGCCTCCAGCGCAGCTAATGGCGGCATAAAGATGGTGAATATATACCTAATAACAGAGCGGAATAGCCGATCCTGGGCATTTCAGTATTGTGGTGAAGTGGCGTATAAAGTGGGGTGGCATAAGGCGCGAAGCCGCGCCCGCAACAACCACCCAAGGAGGGTTCGAACCGCATGGTCACACGGTACGATGTCGCCAGTGTGCGCGGCCTATATACCGGCTTGTCGGGCGGTTGGACGTATCTGAATGCACACGACGTGCCGCAAATCCCGGAAAAGGTGATCGCGGGCGTATCCCGTGCTTTCCGCACCTCCGCCTCGGTGGCGGATCAGGACATCCCCTCCGGCACGCACTCCGCAGCGCCGCAGCCCGGCCGCCTGGAGGGGCAGTACTATATCGACTCCGCGCGCACCGCCGTGGCCGACCTGGTGGGCGCTACCGCCGACCGCGTGGTGCTCGGCGCCAACCTGCCGGTGCTCTACCAGGCGCTGGCGCGGGCGATCGCGCCGCTGCTGCGCGCTAATTCCTCCGTGGTGCTGTCCAAGCTGGACCCGCCGGAGCTCTACTCCGCCTTCACGGAGGTCGACGCGCAGGTGCGCTGGGCGCAGCCGGACCTGGGGACCGGGGAGATGCCGGCCTTCCAGTTTGCCGATCTCGTCGACGGCTCGACCCGCCTGGTCTCCCTGGCCGCCGGCCACGAGCTGCTGGGCACGGTGGCGCCGGTGGCAGAAATCATCGAGAAGGTCAACACCCGCTCCCGGGCCTGGACCCTGGTGGACATCTCCGCCACGGCGGGCTACCGGCCGGTGGATATCGACGCGCTCGGCGCCGACATCCTGGGCGTCGACCTGGGCAAGCTCGGCGGTCCGCAGGTCGCCGCCCTGGTCTTCCGGGACACCCGCATGTTCAAGCGGATCGACGCGCTCAGCCCCGGCCGCCACGGCGCGGCGAAGCTGGAGACCCCCGTGTCCACGGGCCTGGCTGGCGGGGTCAGCCCGCTCATCGATCACTTCGCCGCCCTGGGCGGCGAAGCCGTCGGCCGCGGATCCCGGCGGCGCCGCCTGACGGCCTCGATGGAGCTACTCGAGCCCTACCTGAACGGGCTGCGCGACGATCTCTACCAGTTCCTCGGCACCCTGCCCGCCGTCCACATCCTGGGCGTGACCGGGGAAGCCGCCGCGGGCGCGAAGGAGGATCGCCTGCCGCGCCTGAGCTTCGCCGTCAACGGCGTGCCCGCGGAGACCGTCCACCAGCGGCTCTTTGATAACCGCCTGGTGACCACGCTGGCCCCGGCGACCCCGCTGCTGAGCGAGATGGGCGCCGACGAAATTGGCGGCGCCGTCACCGTCGCCCTGGGGCCGTTCAACACGGCCTGCGACGTGGAGCACCTCACGCGCGTGGTGGCCTCGCTGGCTTAATTAGTCCGCGACCTGCAGCACCAGCGTGCCGGTGACCTCGCCGGAATCCAGGGCCGCGTGGGCCTCGGCGGCCTCGGCCAGCGGGTAGGTGGCGTGCCAGTGGTGGCGCACCGTGCCGTCTGCCAGCCACGGCCAGACGTTGTCCACGGTATCCCGCACGATGGCCGCCTTGTCCTCCAGGGAACGCGCGCGCAGCGTCGTGCCCTGCAGGGTCAGGCGCTTGGCTACCAGGATGCCCATGTTCAGCTCTTCCTTGGTCCCGCCCTGCAAGCCGATGGTGACCATGTGGCCGTCCTTGGCCAGGGCCTTCATGTTCTGCTTCAGGTACTTCGCGCCGATGATGTCCAGGATGACGTCGCAGGAATTCTTGAGCTCTTCGGCGAAGTCCTGCTCGTGGTAGTTGATGAGGATATCCGCGCCGAGCTTCCGGCAGGCCTCCAGCTTCTCCGCCGAACCGGCGGTGACCGCCACCTGGGCGCCGAGCGCCTTGGCGACCTGGATGGCGAAGGTGCCGATGCCGCCCCCGCCGCCGTGGATCAGGATGGTCTGGCCCTCGTGCAGGCCGGCCTCCATGGCGATGTTCGACCACACCGTGCAGGCGACCTCGACGACCGAGGCCGCGTGCTCCAGGCTGTAGCCCTCCGGGATGGGCAGCAGCTGACCGGCCGGCACCGCGACGTATTCCGCGTAGGCGCCGCCGGCGAGCAGCGCGGCGAACTCCTGGCCGACCTCGAGATCGGTGTCGCCCGCGTCCGCGATGGTGCCGGCGCACTCCAAGCCGAGCAGCTCCGAGGCACCCGGCGGCGGCGGGTAGTTGCCCTGCGTCTGCAGGATATCGGCGCGGTTCACGCCGGCGTAGTGGACCTTGAGCAGCACCTCGCCGGGCTGCAGCTCGGGCCGGTCCACCTCGGCGAGCTCGAGCGAGCGTGGGGTATCAGGATCTTTTTGAATGATTGCCTTCATGCCCTTCCACGGTACCGAAACTTCCCCAGCTTCCGCAGGTAGAGAATCCGCAGCAAAGGCCCCGCTTTACCGGAGCGGAGACCCGCTCGGGTAAGGTGAGCATGTCGCCTGCGGGCGGCAGATGGAGACGTGGCAGAGCGGCCGAATGCACTGGTCTTGAAAACCAGCGTGGGGAAACTCACCGCGGGTTCAAATCCCGCCGTCTCCGCCGAAGGCTTCGGAAAATATCGCCTTCTGTCCTTTTCGCCGAACCCCGACCTGGGGAAACGTGCGCGCGGGGCGGCAAAGGTCGATATTTTCCTTAGCCCTTCGAATCCAACCAGGCATCAATCCCGCCGCGCAGCGAGTAGAGCGGGCCGGTAAGCCCGCGCTCGTGGAAAAGGTGCACGGCCTCGGCCGAGCGGACGCCGCCGGCGCAGTGGACCACCACGGTCCGATCATTATCCAAGGCGGCGGTCACCTCGGGCGGGGTATAGCCCTCGCGCAGGCGGGGCAGGGGACAATTCACCGAACCGTCGAGGGCGAAGGTGGCGACCTCGTCCGGGTTGCGCACGTCGAGCACGAGCGCGCCGGCGGGGATGGTCTCGGTTTCTTCTACGTCCGGGTAGGCCGCCGGCGAGGAGGCGGTGGGCTCCTCCGTGGCTGGGGCGTCGGTGACCGGCCCGTGCGCGCAGACCCGCTCGGCGACGGAAGGATCGCCGTTTACCGGGATGTATTCCCAGATCCCGTCGAGGGCGGAGAAGTATCCGAGCCGGCCGATGAGCGGGGCCCCGACGCCGGTCAGCAGCTTGAGGGCCTCGAGCGCCATGGCGGAGCCGACGGTGCCGACCACCGGGCCCAGCACGCCGGCCTGCGAACAGCTGGGCACCGAACCGGCCGGCGGAGGGGTGGGGAAGAGATCCTCGTAGATGGGCCCGCGGCCGGCCCAGAAGACGGTCATCTGCGCGTCGAAGCCGAGGATGGAGGCCCACACGTGCGGGATGCCGCGCCGCGCGCAGGCGTAGGAGGCCAGGTAGCGGGTGGCGAAGTTGTCGGATCCGTCCAGGACCACGTCGGCATCCGCCAGCAGCTTCTCGGCGTTGTCCGCTGTCAGGCGCGCGGAGACGGCGTTGACCTCGACAGTCGGGTTGAGGGCGAGCATGGCCCGCCGGGCCGACTCCGCCTTGGGCTCGTTCGCGCGGGCCGCGGCGTCGGTGTGGATGACCTGGCGGTGCAGGTTGGATACCCCGACGGTGTCGTCGTCGAAGACGGTAATATGCCCGACCCCGGCCCCGGCCAGGTACAACAAGGCGGGCGAGCCCAACCCGCCGGCGCCGATGACGGCCACGTGCCCCGCGCGCAGCCGCGCCTGGGCCTCACGGCCGAAGCCGGCCAGGCTGAGCTGGCGGCGGTAGCGCGCGACTTCCGCAGGGCTGAACTGCGGATCCGCGCCGGGCTGCCCTGTGCTCATTCGATTCCCACCCACTGCACCGAGTCGTCGTCCAGCAGCTGTTCCTTCCAGATCGGAACCTCGGCCTTCACGCGGTCGGTGAGCTCCGCGGCCGCGACGAAGGAGTCCTTGCGGTGGGCCGAGGCCGCGATGACCACGAAGGCCAGCTCGCCGATCGTGAGGGGCCCGGTGCGGTGGGCGGTCCACAGGCGCACCGCCGGGTGCGCGGCGGCGACCTCGCCTGCGATGCGGGCGATCTCCGCATCGGCGCTGGGGTGGGAGGAATAGGTCAGCAGTTTTACCCGCTGGCCGCCGTCGTGATCGCGGACGATGCCATCGAAGGTCACCGCCGCGCCCATCGCTGAAGTCAGGACCTCCTCGCGGGCGGGGCCGACCAGTTCTTCGAGGGGCTGTTGTGTCAGGAAAGCGCCCAGGACCTTGCCGGTCTGGGCGTGGACGTAATCCGGATCCCCGTTAGTGCTCATGTGTCCCTTCTAGCATGTCAACCAGGGGAACCACTAATTCTTCCAGGACTGAACAACCGTCCTTCACTCCTCCCGTGGAGCCGGGCAGGGTCATGGCGAAGGTCGTGCCGGTCACCCCGGCCACCGCGCGGGAGGCCAGGGCCGTGGGCACGGATTCCAGGCCCTTCTGCCAGAAGGCCATGGGGATGCCGGGCAGCTCGCGCTCCAGGTGCTTGGCGACGGCCTCGACGGTGCGGTCGTCCGCGCTCAGGCCGGTACCGCCGGAGGTCAGGATGACGGAGTGCCCGGCGGCGAACGCGGTCTCGACGGCCTGCTCGATATCGGCGTCAGGGACGACCACGGGGTCGGGAGTATCAAAGCCCTTGCGGCGCAGGAACTCCACGGCGATGGGGCCGGAGCGGTCCTCGTAAATCCCGGCGGCCGCGCGGGTCGAGGCGACGATGACGAGTCCAGTGCGGGTCATGGCAGCTCCTTCAATTCCTTCACATTCGGGGAAAATTACAAAGAATTACAGCGGGTAGATGGTCACTTGGGCGCCGGCGTCCAGCTCCGCGGCGATGGGGATGCGGATGAGGCAGTCGGCGCCGATGGCCTGCGCGACCAGGTGGGAACCCGGCCCGCCGACCTGGCTGGCGGTGATGGCGTCGGCCCCGATGGTCATGTGGCCGCGCAGGAAGCGCTCGCGGTCGTCCAGCCCGGTCACCGGGTGCGCGAGCTGGGCGGGCAGGGCCGGCAGGGTGGTCCCCAGCAGGTCGGCTACGTAGAGGTGGAAGCTGACCAGCGAGGAGATCGGGTTGCCCGGCAGGCAGATGACCGGCGTCCCGGAAAGCTTGGCCAGCCCCTGCGGGCCGCCCGGCTGCTGGTCGACGTGGCCAAACCAGCCGTGCGGTTCCAGCACCTGGCGCACGACCTCGAACTTGCCGGCGCTGATGCCGCCGGAGGTCACGATGGCGTCCGGCTGCAGCTCCGCGATGGCGGTGTCCAGGTCGCGGCGCAGCTTGTCCGGATCGTCGTCGGTGCGCACGTGGCCGGCCACGACGATGCCGGCTTCCGCGGCCAGGGCCGTGAGCATGGGCCCGTTCGAGTCCGGGATGGCGGCCGAGCGATCCGCCAGGTCCGCGCTGCTGCTACCGATCTCCGCCCCGCCGGTGCAGATCACGATCCGCGCCGGGGCGACCACGTTGAGGGTCGGGATGTCCTGGCCCGCCAGGGTGGCGATGACCGCCGCGTTGATGCGCGTGCCGCCGGTGACCAGCGTGGAGCCGCGGGAGATATCGCTGCCGGCGGCGCGCACGAACTGGCCCTCCGGCACGGCCGGGGCCGTGACGGTCTCACCTTTAGCCAGAAAGTCCGCCGGCTCGGTGCGCTCTACTGGCACGATGGCGGCGGTGCCGCGCGGGACCTTCGCGCCGGTCATGATGGGCGCGGCCTGGCCGTCCAGGCCGTCCGCGTAGAAGCGATCCGGATCCGTGCCGGCCGGGATGGTCTCACCGACCGTAAAGGTCCCTCCCGCCGCGGTGGGCAGGGCATAGCCATCCATCTGCGAATTATCGAAGCGGGGGGAGTCATAGGCGGCGACCACGTCCGTCGCCAGCGTGGCGCCCAAGGATTCGCTCAGTGCTACCTCGTGGTGCCGGCTGCGGTGGAGCGCGCCGCAGTCATCCAGCAATTGCTTGACTTCCGCATGGTGCTGTTCCGGAGTACGCATGGGCCCCATCTTAGCCGCCCCGGCGCGGCGGCCGCGGAAAAGAGTTGGCCGCGGACTGAACGAGCGTTCTAGTCGCGCTGGGGTGGCGGGTTCGACAAGGAACGCCCTAGCCCGGCATAGTAGAGGCCATGTTGGAGGTGCACTATTTCGCGGCCGCCCGCGCCGCCGCCGGGACGGCCCAGGAGCAGATCCCGGACGCGCAGGTGCCCGCCCGCCTAGGCGAGCTGCTGGACCAGCTGGCCGCCGCGCACCCGGGGACCACGGAGGCGGGGATGGGCCTGGAGGAAATCCTTCCTCGCTGCACCTTCCTCGTCGACGGTTCGGCCGCCGGGGACAGCTACCGCGAGGTAGCCCTGGCAGGGGTCGCCCGCGTGGACGTCCTGCCGCCTTTCGCGGGCGGCTAGGAGCGGCCGCCGCTGGCCAGGCGCCGGACCGGGCTGGTGAAGAAGTTGACCACGCCGGAGACCAGTGAGAGCACCACCGCGCCCAGGATGGCCGGCCACCAACCGTCGATGGCCAGGTTGCCCACGCCCAGATCCAGCTGGTTGAGCAGCCATTCGACCAGCAGCAGGACGGCGCCGTTGATGACCAGGATGAACAGCCCCAGCGTCAGGCAGGTAATCGGCGCGCCGAGGATCCGCAGCACCGGGGTAACCACCGCGTTGACCACGATGAAGGCGATGGCCACGGCGATGAACGTGCCAGACGAGCCGGGCTCGTTGGTCGATCCGATTTCGTTGAAGCCGTTGGCCGCCGGCGGGACGATGTCCACGCCCGGCACGAAGGTGACCACGACCCACAGGGCGATCGCGATGGCCACCACGTTCAGGGCCAGGTTGACGAGGGTACGCATGGCGGGGCACTCCTAGCGGTTGACGTTTCGCCCCATTCTAGCGGTCAGTCCGCCTGTGCCGTGGCGGCGCGGAAGGCGGCCACCAGCGCGTCGGTTTCCTCCGCGGTGGTCACGGTGATGCGGATGCCCTCGTCGAAGGCGCGCACCAGCACGCCCTCGGCCGCGATCTGGGCGGCCAGCTCCTGCGGGGTGCCAAAAGCGGCGATGGCCGGCGCCGGCAGCCACACGAAGTTGGCCTCAGAGTGCGGGCTGCCGAAATCGGCCAGCTCGGCGGCGACGCGCTCGCGCTGCTCGACCGCCTCGTCGGTGCGGGACTGGAGCGTGGCAGCATCCGCCAGCGATGCCAGGGCGCCGGCCTGGCCCACGGCGTTGACGGAAAACGGCACGGCCACCTTATTGAGCGCGGCGATGATATTCGCGGCGCCGAAGGCGTAGCCCACGCGCACCCCGGCCAGGCCGTAGGCCTTGGAAAAGGTGCGCATGCCCACCAGGTTCGGGTACTGGCGCAGGTACTGGGTGGCGTCCGGGGTATCCGCGGCGCGGTTGTACTCGAAGTAGGCCTCGTCGAGGGCGACGATGACGTCGCCGGGCACTTGGTCCATGAAGTCGGTGAACTCCTGGTTGGTGATGGTGGTGCCCGTCGGGTTATTCGGGTTGCACAGGAAGATCAGGCTGGTGCGCTCCGTGATGGCGCCGGCCATAGCGGCCAGATCCATGCCGTGGTCCGCGCCCAGCGGGATGGCCACCGGCTGCGCGCCGACCACCTGGACGAAGATCGGGTAGGCCTCGAAGGAGCGCCACGGGAAGATGACCTCGCTCTCGGCGGTGGAGGTCACCTGCACCAGCTGCTGGCAGATGGCCGAGGAGCCGGTACCTACCGCCACCTCGTCGAAGTCCACGCCCAGGTGCTGGGCCAGGGCCTCGCGCAGGGTCACGGCGCCCATGTCCGGGTAGCGGTTGGCCCCGGCGGCGGCACGGTTCATCGCCTCCTGCGCGGCCGGCAACGGTGGGTGGCTGGCCTCGTTGGAGGACAGCTTCACGGTGTCATCGTTGCGCGCGCCGGGCCGGTAGGCGGGTAGGGAGGAAAGGTCAGGGCGAATCATGGAATTAACCTTAGGGGTTGCGGGGCCCGCGTGGGCCGAAATCGAAATCAGCGGTGGTCGGGCCGAAGGCCTTGAGGTCTTGCGGCGCGTCGAAGGGATCGAGGCGGACCTCGAGGAAGGCGCCGGTCCCGCTGGCGGCAATCTGCTCCAGCGCGGCGTCGAGCTCGCCCTCGGTGGCGGCGCTGTAGGAGGCCATCGTGGTATCGGCCTTGAAGACCTTGGGCAGGGCGCCATAATCCCAGTTCTGGATGTCGTTGTACTCCTGCTCCATGCCCAGAATGTAACGCTCGATGGTGTAGCCGCGGTTGTTGACCAGCACGATGATGGGGTCCAATTCCTGGCGCAGGATGGTCGATAGCTCCTGGGCGGTCAGCTGGAAGGAGCCGTCGCCGATGAAGAGCACGTGCCGGCGGCCCGGCGCGGCCAGCTGGGAGCCGAGCAGGGCGGGTAGGGTGAAGCCGATCGAGCCCCAGATGGGGGAGTTGATGTACTTGGTCGCCGTGGGCATCGGCAGCGGCCCGAGCCCGATGTTGGAGGTGCCGGCCTCCGTGATGACCACGTCGCCCTCCCGCAGGAACCGCGCCATCCGCGGCCAGATGCGCGCCTGGGTGAGCGGGGTGGAAGGATCCGCGCCGAAATCGTCGGTGGCGGAACTGTCGGCGGCGAGGGCGGGGGAGGCGGGCGTGCGGGCCGGGACCTTCTCGACGAGGGCGTCTAGGAGCTCGCGGGTGTTGATGCCCACGAAGTATTCGCCGCCGACGTTGACGTGCTGGTCGCCGAAGTTGATGATGGCGCTCTCGTCCAGCTGGTGGGTGTAAGAGCCGGAGTTGACCTCGATGAAGCGCGGGTTGGTGGTGACCAGGAAGTCGGCGGACTCGACGCGGTCCTGCACGCCCGGCGCGGAGGAGGCGCCGTTGTAGGTGCCGAGGAAGAGCGGATCGTTCTCGTCCAGGATGGCCTTGCCGGAAGACAGCTGGGAGTACGGGATCTGGGCCCGGTGCACCAGCGCGTCCAGGGCCGCGGTGAAACCGTGGCGATCGGTGTCCTGGTCGATGAGCACGAGCGGCTGGTCTGCTTTCTCCAGCCGCGCGAGGACGGCCTCGGTGGCGGCCTTCAGCCGCTCCGGGTCGGAGGGGGCCAGGGCGGTGCTGAACGGGGCATCGTCGACCTCGATCTCCAGGTGCGTGATGTCCGAGGGGATCTGGATGTGCACCGGGCGCTTTTCCCGCAGGCACGTATGCAGCGCGCGGTCGAATTCCTCCACGACGTTCATCGGGGAAACCCGGGTGGAGACCTCCGTGAAGGGGGCGAGGGCCTCCAGCATGTTCGCGTAGTCGCCGTCGGCCAGGGAGTGGTGCATATTCCACCGGAACTCCGTGGCGTACTGCGGCGGGGCACCGGCCAGGGAGACGACGGGCACGTGCTCGGCGCGGGAACCGGCAATCCCGTTGAGGGCGGACAGTTCCCCCACCCCGTAGGTGGTCAGCAAGGCCCCGACGCCGCGCTGCCGGGCGTAGCCGTCGGCCGCGTACGCGGCGTTGAGCTCGTTGCAGGCGCCGACGAAGCGGATGCCGCTGGCGGCGTCGATCTGCTCCAGGAAGCTTAAGTTGAAATCGCCGGGCACGCCGATGGTCTCCGTGATGCCGATGGCCTTGAGCCGGTCCAGCAGGAACTCGCCGATGGTGGTGCGCATGAAAAATCCTTTCCGGTTAAGGTGCGCCAGCACGGCGCGGGGTGGTGGCTCGTGCTGTGGACGTCCTGCCTTCCGATTATGCCGCGAAAAGTGCGCTGGGTCACTATTTCTAGCGGAATTGTCCTGGCTTGTGGGTCTGGCGGGCGCTGCCGGGATGGTAGGGAGGGGCGAGTTTGTTTCTGTTTTGGTTAACAGGTACCCTAAATCTTCGTAACTCATGGTGCGATGGCTGGTTCGCGCTAGCTAGTAGCACCACGTTTTACGTTGGAGACGTGCCAGAGCGGCCGAATGGGGCTCACTGCTAATGAGTTGCCCTCTTAACGGAGGGCCGGAGGTTCAAATCCTCTCGTCTCCGCCGCATTTATAGCCCGCGCTCCGAGGTAGTTTATTCCTCGGAACGCGGGCGTTTTTGGCTTTGTGCAGGCCTTGTCCCGGCGGATTGCGAATCTGCGCGAGCAGAGTATAAGTAGTGTAATGACAAAATCCGGGCGCTTAGACAACGACGCATCTACAGTATCGGAGGCGAATGCCTCGGAGTACCCGGCCGGGCAGGATCCCGCCCGGTGGCGCGTGCTCATCGTCCTGCTTGTCGCGATCTTCATGTCGCTGATTAGCGTGTCCATCGTCAACGTGGCCCTGCCGTCCATCCAGGCCGGCCTGGACGCCAGCGACTCCGACGTGCAGTGGGTGCTGTCCGGTTACGCGCTCACCTTCGGCGTGGTGCTGGTGGCCGCCGGGCGCGCCGGGGACCTGGTGGGCCGCGGCGGCATCTTCCTCGGCGGCATTGCGATCTACACCCTGGCCAGCGCCTCGGCGGGGTTTGCGCCGAACGCCGAGTCGCTCAACCTCTCCCGCTTCATCCAGGGGGTGGGCGCGGGCCTGCTCAACCCGCAGGGCGTGGGCATGATCCAGCAGTACTTCCGCGGCGCGGAGCGCGGCCGGGCCTTCGGCTACTTCGGCTCCACCGTGGGTGTGGCGGTGGCCATCGGGCCGGTGCTGGGCGGCTTCCTCATCCGCATCGGCGGCGCGGACCTGGGCTGGCGCCTGACCATGCTGGTCAATTTCCCCATCGGGCTTCTGGCCATCGTCTTAGGGCTCATGTGGTTCCCGCGGCCGCTGTTTTCTAGGGTGCGCGACAGCGCCGGGGAGAAGGTCGGCGCGTGGCAGGCGTTTAAGTCCCTTGACCCGGTCGGCGCGCTGCTGCTGGGGCTGGCGGTGCTGTGCGTGCTCTTCCCGTTCGTGGAATCCTCCGGCTCGCGGTGGGTCTGGGCCCTCCTGCCGGCCGGGGCGGTCTGCGTGGCCATCTGGGTGGCCTGGGAGCGCCACCACAAGTCCACCGGCCACGAGCCGATGGTGGACCTGGGTATCTTCCAGACCTTTACCTTCCGCAACGGCACCATCATCGCGACGCTGTGGTTCATGGGCATTACCAGCATCTGGGTGCTGGTCGCGCTGTACTTCCAGAACGGGCTGGGCTACTCCGCGCTGGTGGCCGGCTGCGTGGGCCTACCCTCGGCGCTGCTGAACTCCGTGACCGCCACCCTGGCCGGCAAGAGCGTCTCGGTCTACGGGCGGCGCGTGGTGATTATCGGCATGCTGACCACGCTCTTCGGTCTGGTGACGACCATCGCGGTGATTTGGGGGACCACGCACTGGTCCGTCAGCGAGTGGTGGCTGGTGCTCACCCTGTGCTTCGTTGGCGCCGGCCAGGGCGCGGTGGTTTCCCCGAACCAGACGCTGACGCTGGCCGAAGTGCCCGCCAACTACGCCGGCTCCTCCGGCGCGGTCATGCAGACCGGGCAGCGAATCGGCACCGCGGTTGGCCTGGCGGTGACCACCGCCATCGTCTTCGCCACCCTGGGCAACACCGACGCCGATTGGCCCGGGGCCATCATCATGGGCTTCGCCATGATTACCGCGGTCTGCCTGGCGGCCCTGGGCTTCGGCGTGGCCGACCGGGTGGGGCGCCGGCGCTAGGCGCGGGCGGCTGATTAGGACCACTTGGGCCGGGGCGCGACCCAGCGGTCCAGCTGGGCGAAGAGCTCCTCGGCGGTGTCCGCCACGATGAGGCTGTCTCGGTCGGCAGCGCGCACCAGGCCCTGCTCCACCAGGTGGTCCAGCAGGTCCACCAGTGGGGCCCAGAAGGCCGCGCCGAACAGGGCCAGGGGCGTGGCGTGCAGGCCCAGCTGCTGGCGGGTCCAGACGTCGAAGAACTCGTCCAAGGTCCCGGCGCCGCCCGGCAGAGCCACGCAGGCCTCGGCCAGATCGCTCATGCGCTGCTTGCGCTCGTGCATGGTCTCTACTACCTCCAGCCGGTCGAGGCCCGGGTGGGCGATTTCGCCGTCGACCAGGTGCTGGGGGATGACCCCGGTGATGGGCGCGCCGGCGGCGTGGGCGGCGTCCGCCACCGCGCCCATCAGCCCGACCTTGCCGCCGCCGTAGATAAGGCGCACCCCGTGGGTGCCCAGCGCGGTGCCCAGCTCCCGCGCCAGCTCCAGGTTGTGCGGGTCCGTGCCGGTGCTCGCGCCGGTGTACACCGCGACTGAGTGCGGCGCGGATCTTGCCGCCAGCGCCGGGAAAACCTCCTCGGCCAGCAGCGGGGCGAGCGGCTTGTCCGGCGCGTGCGGGTTGACCCAGGCCAGCTCGGCGATCTCGTGGCTGGCCTGGGCGGAAACCTCGTAGGGGTAGCTAAAGACCGCGGCGGACACGGCGTACCCGGCCTCGTGGGCCGCCGGGGCGTTAAACGTGCCGAGCTCCTTCAACGCCGCGCCGGCAAGTTCCACGCCCAGCTCCTCGGCCACCTCGCGCACCGCGGCCTGACGGGCGTTTTCGCCCGGCTCCGGCTTCCCACCGGGGAACTGGAAGAGCTCGGTGCCGGCCTTGCGGACGGTGAGCACCTGGCCGGTGCGGTTGCGGAAAATGACGGCGCTGACGTTAATGGTCGGAGTGGGCATGGGCCATAGACTACACCGGGACCGCCGGCGCTTTGGCCGGTTGATGCGGTGCATCGAAAGGCGCAAAAGGCTGGCAGTCGCGTCCGTTGCCCAAATTCCGCACTTTGGGTTTATTCTTAGCAAGGCACGCCGGGAATCCCGGCACCAAACCAACGCCAATCAGTGTGGATATCAAGGGAGGTGGCGGGTATGAGCAACTCGGTAGACGAGGCCATCGATCGGCTAGAGGAATTGCTGCGGACCGAAGGGGAAATCGATCCGAAAGCGGCGCCGGACATGCAAAGGCTCCTAGACACGCCTCCCATCCAGGACATCGTGGCGCTGGTCGAGCGCCAGAACAACGTCCGCGCGGCCGTGGTGCTGCGCCTGTTGCCGCGGGAGAAGTCCATCGAGGTCTTTGACGCGCTGGACTCCGCGCACCAGGCCGATATCATCGACGAGCTGGGCAACGCCGACGTCTACGCCTTCTTCGACGAGCTCGACCCGGACGACCGAGTCTCCCTGCTGGACGAGCTGCCCGCAGAGATCGCAGATCGCCTGCTGCGCTCGCTGGACAAGACCGAGCGGGACGTTACCGGCGTCGTGCTGGGCTACCCGAAGGGCTCGGTCGGCCGCCGCATGTCCCCGGAGGTCCCGGAGATCTACCGGGAGATGACCGTGGACGAGGCCCTGGCCAAGCTGCGCGCTACTGCCGATGCCGTCGAGACCATCTACACCCTGCCGGTCACCCGCAAGGACCGCCGCTTGGTCGGCGTGGTCAGCTTCCGCGAGCTCTTCATGGCCCGCGGCAACCGCATGGTCGAGGACCTGATGCGCGAGCCGGTCTTCGCCTATGCCTACGACGACGCGGAGGAAACCGCCCGTTGGTTTTTGCCCCTGGACTTGCTGGCGATGCCGATCGTCGACGAATCCAAGCGCCTGGTCGGCCTGCTGACGTGGGACGACGCCACGGACATCGTGGAGGAAGAGGACTCCGAGGATAGCGCCCGCGCCGGTGGTACTGAGGCCCTGCAGCAGCCGTATATGTCCACCCCGCTGCTGAAGCTGGTGCGCTCGCGCATCGTCTGGCTGTTGGTGCTGGCGGTCTCCGCCCTGTTGACCGTCCAGGTGCTCGACGCCTTCGAGGAGACCCTCGCGGCCGCCGTGGTGCTCAGCCTGTTCATCCCGCTGCTGACCGGTACCGGCGGCAATACCGGCAACCAGGCCGCGACCACCGTCACCCGCGCGCTGGCGCTGGGCGACGTGCGAAAACAGGACATCCTGGCGGTAATGTGGCGCGAGCTGCGCGTGGGCATGCTGCTGGGCGCGGTGCTCGGTCTGCTCGGCGTCGGCCTGGCCACGCTGGCCTACGACTTCGACATCGGCCTGGTCATCGGGATCACGCTGTTCTTGGTCTGTTCCATGTCCGCCACGGTGGGCGGCATGATGCCTATCCTGGCCAAGGCCGTGGGCGCGGACCCGGCGGTCTTTTCCAACCCGTTCATCTCCACCTTCTGCGACGCCACCGGCCTCATCATCTACTTCTTCATCGCCAAGGCTGTCCTGGGCATTTAGGGGCCGGGGGAGTTACCGGGCTTAAGCGGATGTCGAGGCGGCCCCGCGCGGGCCGTTTTCGGGGGTGGCTAGGCGGCCAGGTTGTGGCATATGTGACACAAGTTTTGTAAAGTTCCCCACATTAGGCAACAAAGTGTTGTTTGTTTCCTTACCCCATATGCGCACACCTAGGCGCTATATCACCTAGTCGCGATATCTCAGTCTTACAGATTGGTGTTTCCCCATGACAACTCCACAGACTCACGAGTCCACCGCCCACCCAGAAGGCGAAGAGGACAAAGGCGTCAAGAAGGGTGAACTGCGCCGCCAGCTCATCGGGATCGTCGGCGGCCTCGCGCTCGCCATCATCGTCTTCTTCATCTTTCCGGCCAGCTCGGTGGAGACCGTGATGAACTCCAGCGGCGCGGATCCGGACGCGGACTACAGCCACATGGCCCTGCGCACCGTCGCGGCGGTGACCATCCTGATGGGTGCCTGGTGGATGACCGAGGCCCTGCCGCTGGCGGCGACCGCGCTCATCCCGCTGGCTATCTTCCCGCTGGCCGGGGTCGGTGAGATTTCCGACGTGTCCTCGCCGTACGCCTCGTCCACCATCTTCCTGTTCTTGGGCGGCTTCCTCGTCGCGCTGTCGCTGCAGCGCTGGAACGTCCACCGGCGCATGGCGCTGATGGTGGTCAAGCTGGTGGGCACCTCGCCCAAGCGCCTCATCCTGGGCTTCATGATCTCCACCGGCTTTTTGTCCATGTGGGTCTCCAACACCGCGACCGCGGTGGTCATGCTGCCCATCGGCATGTCCGTGCTGCAGCTGACCGCCGACACGGTGGGCGGCATGAAGAACCAGAAGCGGTTCGCCACCGTCCTGATGTTGGCGATTGCCTACTCGGCCTCCATCGGCTCCCTGGGTACCCTCATCGGTACCCCGCCGAACCTGCTGCTGGCCGGCTACATGAAGGAAACCCACGGCATTGAGATCGGCTTCGCCCAGTGGATGCTGGTCGGCATGCCGGTGGCCATCATCTTCACCTTCCTGGCCTGGGTCGTGCTGATTACCGTCTTCCCGCCGGAGATGAAACAGATCCCGGGCGGTAAGGAGCTCATCGACCAGGAGATCAAGGACATGGGCCCGTGGACCGCCCCGCAGATCCGCGTCGCCATCATCTTCGCGCTGGCCGCCATCTCGTGGGTCTTCGTCCCGCTGCTCATCGACTGGCAGGGCTGGGAGGTCGGCTACGACGACGCGATCGTCGGAATCATCGCCGGCCTGCTGCTCTTCCTGCTGCCCGCCGATAGCAAGAACGGTGTGCGCCTGCTGGACTGGAAGACCGCCAACGAGCTGCCCTGGGACGTGCTCCTGCTCTTCGGTGGCGGCCTGTCGCTGTCCGCCATGTTCACCAAGTCCGGGCTGTCCCTGTGGGTCGGTGAGATGGCCAAGGGCCTGCAGGTCCTGCCGCTCTTCCTCCTCGTGGCCGCTGTCGCCGCGCTGGTGCTGGTGCTCACCGAGTTCACCTCGAACACCGCCACCGCCGCGACCTTCCTGCCGATTATGGGCGGCGTGGCCGTCGGTATCGGCCTGACCGACGCGGCCGCCATCAACGTGATGATCCTGACCGTCCCGGTCGCGCTCGTGGCCACCTGTGCCTTCATGATGCCGGTGGCTACCCCGCCGAACGCCATCGCCTACGGCTCCGGCTACGTCACCATCGGCGAGATGCTCAAGGGCGGCCTCTGGCTCAACGTCATCGCCCTGGTCCTGGTGACCCTGGCGACCTATTTCATTGCCGTCCCCGTCTTCGGGATGGTCTTGTAAAAACCCGCCTCCGAAACGCCGGTTTATGTGCAATAAGCTGGCGTTTTGGTACTCGCCACAAGGACGGGTATAGTAATTCTTCGTTGCCGAGAGAACAGCAGTTCTTCGAGTTAGGCAACATGCGCCCGTGGCTCAACGGATAGAGCATCTGACTACGGATCAGAAGGTTGGGGGTTCGAATCCCTCCGGGCGCACCAATTGTCATGAGTCGCGACATGGTTGACAAACCGGCATCTCAGTTTCTTTTTGTTCTGGGGTGCCGGTTTCTTCTTATTCTGGGGCTAAGTGTGGGTCTGTTTGTTTCCAGTAGGGCTTTTGATAGTTGCGGCTGGTATCGATGTAGTGCTCGGTGATGACTTCGCCAGTTTCGGCTAGTGATGTGATGACGTGGTTGTCGGCGATGACCATGAGGATTTTCTGTCTTTTCCATTGGCGGCCGATGCCTGGGTGGAAGAGTTTGCCGGCGTAGCGCACGGTGGTTTTGCCGTTGTCCCAGACGACGTCGTTTCTGGTGCGCCATTCTTGTGTTGGGTTGTGGGCTGGGCTGGCTTTGGCGCCGGTGGTGTAGGCTTGGTGTGGGGTGCGTCGGCCTAGGGCTTTGTGGGGGCGTGTGGTGTTGTAGTAATCGCGGAATTCGTCAAGGCGTTTCTGCAGTTCAGCAACGGTTTTAGCGAGTGGGCGGGCAGTGATCCATTTTTTGAGTGTTTGGTGGAAGCGCTCGATTTTTCCTTGGGTTTGGGGATGTCCTGGCCGGCCGTTTTTCTGTTGGATTTTGTTGGTGGTGAGGACTTTTTCAAAGGCGTTTCGTCCACCTTTGCGCCCTGCTAGGCGGGCGGTAAAGACGAGGCCGTTGTCGGTGAGGGTGGATGCTGGCGGTCCGTATTCAGTTATCAGGCGTGATAGTTCCTCGGCGACTTGTGTGCCGCTAAAGGCTGGGGCTGCGGTGATTGATAGGAGGTAACGGGAGTGGTCGTCGAGGAAGTCAAGGACTTCGATGCGGGTGGTGTCTGCTAGGTACAGGTGGGTGATGTCAGCCTGCCAGCATTCGTTGGGCATGGCCGCTTCAAAGCGGATGAAAGAGCTTTTGGGCGTCTTCTTGGGTGCTGGGGTGAATAAGTCCTGCTGTGGTGAGGATGCGGCGGATTGTCGAGGTTGAAGGGACTCGTTTGCCGTCTTGTTGCAGGTGGTAGGCAATGGTTTCTGGGCCTGCGTCGAGTCCGTGGCGTGTGAGTTGTTTTCGGATGGCGATGATGTCTTTGCGCACGGTGTCTGGCACGGCTTGGGGTGAGTGCGTGGGGCGCGGGATTTTGGCGCGATGGCGTCGGTGCCGCCGGTGTCGAAGGCGTTGAGGATTTGGTAGACGCGTTGGCGAGAGATGCCGAATTGCTTGGTTACTTGTGATGGGCTTCGCTTTTGCTCACGGACTGCTTTGACGATGGCGAGGTTACGGTTGGGACTGTTCATGGTGTCAAACATGTCCCGACTCACCTGTCAAGTATCAGGACTGCCGTCGCAGGAACAGGGTGTCAAATATGTCGTGAACTCAGACACTCTCGTCTCCGCAAATTGTAGAACCCGAATCATCGATTTACCGGTGGCTCGGGTTTTTCTGTTTTCTTCGTCGGGAATGAGTGCTTAATTCAGTACTAACGTTAGGGCGAGCACTGCGGTCGAGAATGCGAGCATTCCCACACAGTTGAGCCAGAACGCGCTGCTGAGAAAGTGGGCGCGGATATGGGCTGCTGCGGCCGCGCAGAAATAAGCGATGACGCCAACCATGGCTGCAATTCCTACGCCGGGGAACCAGAGGCCGGCGATGAGGCCTGTGGCTGCAAGGCACTTGATGACAATGAGCGCCCACCACCAGTCTTGAGGAAGTTTGACGCCGCTAAGGCAGGCCTCGATGAAGGGGACTGGTTTGAGGGAGAGTGCGGCGTCGCCAAGCAGAATCGTCGCTAGCAGCAGGGATGGCCAGGCGGGGGAGGATTCTAGAATCATTGGTTGACTCCAAATGCGGTGTTGAGACGTTCGATCGATGAAGCGGCTTGGGATGTGAGGTGTTCGGTGTCGTAGAGACCGGCGGCCCAGCCGATGAGTAAGCCGAGGTAGACGTTGTACAGCAGGTTGGAGTATTCGGTTGCATCTTCGTTGCTGAACCCGGAGCCGAGGCGCAAGGTGATTTCATCTGTCAGGAGCGTTTTGAGCGCAGTGAGCGCTTCGCCTTGGTTGCCTTGTTGGATGAGCGCCGCGCCAAAGGCGCGGGAGAGCTCTTCGTGGCCAGTAAACATCTGGAGGAAAGGTCTCAGGACATCGAGGAGACTATCGGATTGCCCCCGAATTTCGTCGTGCAGATCTGAAATATGCTGGCCAATAGTGCGGATGAGCAGCGTCTGTTTGTCGCCGACTCCCATGACGGTGCCCACGCTAACGCCTGCCTCGGATGCGATGGTCCGGATGCTGGTGGTGGCGTAGCCCTGAGTGAGGAAGAGGTCGTAGGCGGTGGCTAGGACCTTGCTGACGGTGTCGGCTTTGGCGGCTGCACGTGGTGAGTGAACGTGTTCAGTGAACATGTTCAAAAGGGTAGTTCCTGGCGCCTTGAGGGTCAATGGGGTCGCAGTATGGGCAGCTTCTGCTAGTTCAGCGCGGGGAAGACGCGGTCGCGCAACAGGTGTGCGAGGTCGCGGTCGGGTGCTGCTGGGTTGACCCAGGCAATATCGCCGATTTCGGCGGCGGCGTGGGGTTCGTCGTTTGTGACGGTGTGGGTGCAGGTGAAGATGGTGCCGACGACTGTCTCGCCCGGCTCGTTGGCGGCGGGGGCGTCGAAGGTTCCTAGTTTGTCGAGGTTTTCCGCATCGAGGTGGAGGCCTACTTCTTCGGAGACTTCGCGGAGGGCGGCGTCGACAAGCGCCTCGCCCTCCTCGAGCTTGCCGCCGGGCAGCTGGTATTTCGTGGAGGACTTCTTGCGCACGGTGAGCACGTGGCCTTGCGGGTTGCGGATGACGATGGCGGCGACTTCAATCATGGCCGTCGATTTTAGCGCCTATGTATGCCGGTTTTCTGCCTAGCGGAAATGTTGCCGGCGTTTAGTTGTTAAGACAAGTTCATGTTTCATAACCAAGGGGTTTGATTCGGTAAACTATATTAATCTTTAATTGTTAATCATCGAAATTACTTTATGTGTTTTGGCAGGTTAGAGACTCGAACCAGCAACGAGTACACTGTCTTCAGTGCGCCAAAGTTGGAAGATTTTTATCAGAGATGTAGCCAGGCTTGGCCGCGTCCCCAGGGCGTGGATCATCCTCATCGGGCTTATCATCACCCCCGCGTTGTATTCATGGGTGAACATCGCGGCCTTTCGAGACCCCTATGGCCATACCAACAACATCAAGGTGGCCGTGGTCAACGAGGACAAGGGTGCAAACAACGAGCTCACGGGGGACATTGATGTCGGCAGCGAAGTTATAGAGAAGCTGAAAAAGAATGATCAGCTCGGCTGGCAATTCCTCGACGGTGAGAAGGCAGAGAAGGCCCTGTTAGAGGGAGACGTGTATGCCTCGGTGACGATCCCGGAGGACTTCAGCAAGAACCTCGTGAGCATGCTCGACGGGAAGTTCACGCAGCCACAGCTGATCTACCGCGTTAATGAGAAGAACAACGCCATTGCCGTGAAGATTACGGACACCGGTGCTAAAGGTCTGGACAAACAGATCACCTCGGCGTTCAAGGAGCAGGTGGCCACCGTCGCTGCGGAGAACGTCAAGGACACCGGTACGGATTTTGAGCGAAAAGTTACGCGCGCGATGAACAACACCAGTTCCGCGTTCGGGGAGACCGCGCAGGAGATCGACAGCAACCGCGAGAATCTTGCACGCATTCAGGACAAGCTTGACGCCGCTGCCGACTCCACGTCTGGAGCCAAGTCCACCGTGGCGGATGTGAGTACTGCGCTGGGCGACGCCCAAGCGGCCCTCGCTGAGATCTCTTCCTTGGTTGAGCAGGCCCAAGGGGGCATCGGTGACTTCACCGACCAGACCACGGCGGCCTTCGTCAACGGCGCTACTGCGGTGGCTGACGGCACCGCCCAGGCCCAGGATTCCATTGCGGATGTCACTGCGGGCTTGAACCAGGCCGGTGACCGTTTCGACTACGCCACGCAGCGAGCAAACACCGCTATCGATGCTAGTGCTGACTCGATTGCCCAGCTTAAGGCATTGCGCGATTCCGCGACGCTATCACCCCAGGCGGCCAAGGAAATTGATGATGCGATCCAGCGCCTCGATGAGGGAAATGAATCCAACCGCCAGCTTGTTGGGAACCTTAATGCGCTGAGCAAGGATACCCAGGCCGCGGCGACAAACGTGCAGGCTAGTGCAGACGCCATCAACCAGGCGGCGGCGGATACCAAGGCCACCTCGCAGACGCTGCGCGATACCGTGACGTCCGCCGTCCCAGAGATCAACCGAGCGATGAGCAGCCTGAGTACCACCGCGAGTGCTTTGAGCTCCACGCTGGAGGCGCAGAAGGGTACCATGCAGGAGGCCGATGGTCTTTTGGATGGCGTGGCCAAACAGCTTCGGGCTACGAAGGACACTCTCTCGGACTTCGACACCAACCTCGTTGCGCTCCAGGACAGCCTGCGCGCCATGCAGGGTGATGTGCGCTCGCTGCAAGCCGCGATGAACTCCAAGGTGGCCCAAGATGTCACCGGGCTACAGGCTGAAGAGATCGGAAAGTTCTTCGCAGAACCCATCGAGTTGAAGTCCGAGACCGTGTACCCGGTGAATAGCTACGGCTCCGCGATGGCGGCGCTGTTTACAAACCTTTCGCTGTGGATCGGCGCCTTCGTCCTCATGGTGATCTTCCGTGTCGAGGTGGATAAGGAAGGGTTCCACCGCATCACGGTGGGGCAGGCCTACCTGGGTCGCTTCCTTCTCATGGCCTTGATGGTCATTGTCCAGGCCGTCACGGTGACCGTGGGTGACCTGCTCATCGGTGTGCAGACCGTGAATGCGCCGGCCTTCGTCTTTACGGGCGTGCTCGTGGGATTAGCCTACTTGAGCATCATCTACGCGCTGTCGACCTCGCTGGGTCACCTCGGCCGCGGTCTGTGTGTGGTCTTTGCCATCATCCAGATTCCGGGTGCTTCGGGCCTGTATCCAATCGAGTTGCTGCCCAACTTCTTCCACGCCATCTACCCGTTGCTGCCGTTTACGTATGGCATCGACGCGATGCGCGAAACTATTGGTGGGTTCTATGGCGACCATTACTTCAAGTTTATGGGCGTGCTGGCCTTCATGTTCATCCTGTTTTTCGTCTTCGGCCTGCTGCTGCGTAAGGCCTTGGCGCACTTCAACGTCATCTTTAACCGCGAGCTGCGGGATACCGAGCTCTTTGACTATGAAAACGTGCAGGTGGTGGGCTCTGGCTACCGCATCGCAGACGTTATCCAGGCGCTCGATAGCCGCAGTGGTCTCAAGAAAGACTTGGACCGCCGCGCACACGACTGGGGCTATTGGCTCAAGCTGGTGGCCATTGCCGGCGTCATCGGAGTGGTGATCCTCATCGTGGTCTCAGGGCTGCTGCCTGCCCAGAAGCCACTGATCCTGGGCATTTGGACCGCATGGTGCTTCCTCATCATCGTCGCCGCGGTGACCCTGGAATACCTGCGCATCAGCCTCAAGCAGTCGGCAAAGCTCGTGACGATGGATGAGGACGAAATTAAGCATCCGGCCCGCATCGGCGCAGATTCCACGGAGGGGGAGAGCTAATGCGTGGAACACTCGATCTTTTCCTCAATGACATGCGCACCGCATGCCGCAACGTGATGAGCGCGGTGATGCTGGTGGGCCTCGTCGTGATTCCAATGCTGTTCACGTGGTTCAACGTGCTCGCTAGTTGGGATCCCTTCGACAACACGAGCCAGCTCAAGGTGGCGGTGGCTAGCAAGGACACCGGCTATGAAAGTGATCTACTACCGGTGCCCATCAACGTCGGCAACCAGGTGCTCAATGAATTGCGTGCAAATGAGCAGCTAGATTGGGTTGTGACCACATCCGACGAGGCGATTGAAGGTACGAAGTCCGGTGAGTATTACGCAGCCATCGTGCTTCCGGAAAACTTCAGTACCGACATGATGAACTTCTACACGGATGGTTCCAAACCCGCGGAATTGTCTTTCTACATGAACGAGAAGAAGAACGCACTGGCGCCGAAGATTACCGGCCAAGGTGCAGAAGGCGTGTCGGCCCAGGTTGCTGAGGCATTCACCACGACGGTCGGTGACGTATCCTTCGACCTGGTGACCTCGCTGTCGGATTTCTTGAACAAGGGCGATACCAGGGCTGTCCTGGACCGGATGCAGGCGCGCGCGGATGGCGTGCGGACACAGCTGGATATGGCGGCGCGTACCGCGCGCTCCTTTGCCGGCCTGGTCGATACTGCGGTTCCACTCATGGAGAGCGCTCAGCGCATTGCGGACTCGGCGGATCTGGATCTGCCGGAAGTCCAGTCCTCCTCACTCAACATTTCCACGGACGCCCTGCAACAATCTCTTGATGCCACCAGTGCTAGTTATGACGTGGTGCGTCAACGCGTTGATGCGCTTTTCGACGACGCCTCCACCTCCCGCGCCGACCGCGTAGCTGCGCTGAACACCTGGGCCGGCCAGGTAGAGGGCACCATTGCCCAGTACCAGAACCTGCACGGCCGCATTGAAGCCCTGCCACTTCCTGCCGGAGATAAGGAGAAGGTGCTGGGCCGTATCGAGGAGGCGATTGAGGCTCAACGCACTCTCCACGCGCGCCTCACCGCAGCGGCCAACGCGCCTGAACCCACGAAGCCCGACCTGTCTAGCTTCGACGATGCGAAGAAGGCAGTGGAAGGAATTTCTACCTCTGGCCTGCGTGAATCCCTGCGTGCGCTGCAGGATTCCTTGGGGCAGGTGAGCGCGGACCTGGATATCGCGAAGACCCCCGTCACTATCGATTCCTCCTCGCTGACGGACGCGCAGGACGCAGTGCAGAAGCTTGCCTCTGGCCTGCAGGATAAGGCCAACAAATTCGCCGATCTGAAGAAGGATATTGATTCCGCTGCGGCGTCCGGTGACCTCAAGAAGCTGGCGGACCTCATTGGTTCTGATCCCGATGCTTTGGCGCGTGCGATTGCTGCGCCAGTGGACGTCGACAGGCAAGCGGTCTACCCAGTCAAGAGCTTCGGCGCTGGTATGACGCCCATGTATACGGCGCTCGCGCTGTGGGTCGGTGCACTGCTGACTGCAGTGAGCGTGCGCACGGATGTGGTTGACAAGGATAAGTACTCGCCGATGCAGCGTTTCTTCGGCCGCTTCGGAATGTTTGCCACGGTTGGCCTCGTGCAGTCGACGATGCTCATTCTGGGCCTCATCTTCTTCGTGGGCATCGAGCCCGCGCACCCGATCCTCATGCTGTTGGCCGGCTGGGTTAGCTCGCTTATCTTTATGCTGATTTGCTACACCTTCGTGGTTTCCTTTGCCAACGCGGGCAAGGCGCTGGCGGTGCTCATGTTGGTGATTCAGGTGTCTTCGTCGGGAGGCGCCTACCCCTTGCAGGTGCTTCCTGAATGGTTCCAAAACATTAGTCCCTGGCTGCCAGCCACCTACACCATCCGTGCCTTCCGCGCGGCCATCGCTGGTACCTATCACGGTGATTTCTGGCTGTCTTTGCTGTGCTTGCTGCTCTTTGCGGTGCCGATGCTGGTGTTGGGCGTTGTCTTCCACAAGCCGTTGGAGAAATTCACCAACGGCTGGGTAGAGACCTTGGAGAAGACCAAGCTGATGTAGCGCATAAGATTGTCGGAATATTCACAGGCCAATGGGTTTCCTCAGATTGGTGCTAAGCGGTAGTGTGAATCGCGGTGAAACGCGGTCATTTCTTGGGCCCAGCTCGGCTCACTGCCGCGGGCTTTATCCTGCTCATTCTTGTGGGAACGGTGCTTTTGATGCTGCCGATTTCCGCCAACGTTCCGCAGTGGACTCCGTTCCTTCCTGCGCTTTTTACGGCGACCTTAGCAGTTTCTCTGACGGGGCTTGTGTTGGAGGACACCGGTACGTATTGGACGCCCTTTGGCCAAGCAGTCATCATTGTGCTCATCCAGCTGGGTGGTCTCGGCATCATGAGTTTGGTGTCGTTATCGGGCATGCTTCTGACCGGCCGGATCAGCTTAACAACGTGTCCACGATTTGCGGGTAACCCCAGACACGGTAAGGGTGGGCTAAGTGTCAAGTTTGTCGCGACTCACCTGTCAAGTATCAGGACTGCCTTCGCATATCAGGACTGCCTTCGCAGGAACAGGGGGTCAAATATGTGGTGAACTCAGACACCTCCGGGCGCACAACACAAAGCCCCTAGCTGTGAAAACAGCTAGGGGCTTTAGCTATGCACGGGTTGGTTTAGCGGTAGACCATGCCACCGTCGGTCAGGATGGCCTGGCCGGTGATGTAGTCCGCGCCGGGGCTAGCCAGGAAGGAGACCAAGTCGGCGACGTCCTCCGGGGTCTGGGCGCGGCCCAGGGCGATTCCCTCGACGTTCTTCTGGTAGGTCTCGCCCAGCGGGGCGCCGGTGAGCTCGTGGAAACGCTCGTCGATTTCGACCCACATGTCGGTGCCAACAATTCCCGGGCAGTAGGCGTTGACGGTGATGCCGTCTGCGGCGTATTCCTGCGCCGCAGTCTGGGTTAGGCCACGTACGGCGAACTTGGTGGCGGAATAGGCGCCTAAGACCGGGAAGCCGTCGTGGCCGGCGATGGAGGAGGCGTTAATGATCTTGCCGCCGTGGCCCAGCTCCTTGAACTTAGCGGCGGCCGCCTGGATGCCCCACAGAACGCCCTTGACGTTGATGTCGAAGATGGAGTCGACCTCCCCGTCGGCGATTTCCGCGATGGGCTGGACCTGGGCGATACCGGCGTTGTTGACCATGATGTCGAAGCCGCCGAGCTCCTCAGTGGCCTTGTCGATGGCGGCGTAGATCTGGTCGCGGGAGGAGACGTCGGCGCCAATGGCGATCGCCTTGCGGCCGGTGCCTTCGATCTTCGCGACGGTGTCCGCGCACTTATCGGCGTCCAAGTCCAAGACTGCCACGTTGGCGCCGTCCTCGGCCAGTCGCAGGGCGATGGCCTGACCGATGCCGCGAGCGGCGCCGGTAACGAGTGCGACCTTGTCATCAATGCGTTGGTTTGTCATGAAACTCCCTCCGGTAGGCGGGCGGGAACCCGCGTTTATTGGTTCACCATTCGAGTATCCGGGAGAATATAACTTCCGTCAATGATGTGGATCACGTGTCGGGTTTGGTGTGGCGTGGGGAATTATTGGGCGCGCGGAGAATATCGACTTGTGCCCGTATCCGACCATTCCACTTGGGAAAACGGCGAAGAAATCTGTCAGAGGTCGATAATTTTCCGATGGGAAACCCTAACCCAGCGCCCGCAGGTACCGCCGCGAGGTGAGGGCCCGCCGGGCGAGGTCGATGACGGGTCGGGTAAGCCGCAGCCACCGGGTGGCGGGTTCGGAGCGGGCGAGGATGTCCAGGCGGGCGCGGTTTCCGGGCAGGCGGGTTAGGGTGAAGGTTTCGGCGCCGCGCTCGAGGTGGCCGGAAAGCGTTCCGTAGGTGAAACCGCAGCGGTCGGGCTCGTCGATGACGTCGGTGACGCGGCAATAGAACTTCTTCACCAGTGGGCCCAGGCCGAAGCCCAGCTCAACTACTGCGCCGTGCAGGGCCGGGCCGGTGGCGCGGACGCGGAAGACGCTGGCCTGGACCCGCCAGCCGCGCAGGCCGGCCGCGGCGGTGTCGAAGTCGGCGTCCAGGACGCGGCTGGCGCGCAGCTGCGGGAGGCGGTAAAGCTCCGCGGGCTGGTAGGTCAGCGGCTGGGCGCGCCGGCGGGCGGCGAGGTGTTGGGGGAGCGGGCTAAAAGATTTCAATCCGTCCGCCCAGGGACTGGGACTGGCGCAGCAGCGCGACCCAGCCGTGGCCGCCGGGGTGCAGGCGCAGGACCGGGCGGGAGGAGATCTTGATGGGGGAGACCGACTCCTTGCGCGCGCCGGAGCGGGCCTCAATGCGGGTGCGGGCGCGGTAGCCGGCATCGGCGAGGTCCGCGATGGACGGCTCCGCGGAGGACAGCGAGTCGCGGGCGGCCTGGAGGAGCTCGAGGGACTCGTCCAGGGCGTCGACCAGGGCCGGGGCGTTGGTCTCACACATCTGCTGGACGAGCTCGGGGCGGGTGCCCGCCACGCGGGTGCCGTCCTTGAAGGAGCCCGAGGCCAGCGACTGGGCGAGGATGCCGCCGTTGTCGCCCACCACGGCGAGCAGCTCGGCCAGAATGTGGGGCAGGTGGGAAATCCGGGCCACGGCCGCGTCGTGGTTGTCCACGGTCACCGGGACGGCTTCCGCGCCGACCATCTGGGTCATCCGGGTCACGTCGGCGAAGAGATCGATCCAGAATTGGCCGATCCGCTCGCCGCGGGCCTCGCATTCCTGGGCGTGGTCGAAGGTGATGGCCCAGGCGGCGCGCTTGAACATGCCGGTCTGGGAGTTGTTCCAGCCCGAGTTGGAGGTGCCGGCCATCGGGTGGCCGCCCACGTAGCGGGTCTCCATCTGGCGCTGCTTAATCAGGTCGTAGACGGCGGTCTTGACGGAGACGACGTCGGTGACGCCGCAGGTCGGGGCGTGTTCAGCGATGGCGTCGAGGACCTCTCCTACGGCCTCCATGGGCACGGCCACGACGATGAGGGCCCCCTCGGCCTCGGCGCGGCGGAGGATGCCCGGCAGATCGTCCGTGACGTCGTAGCCCTGCTTGATTGCGGTGCGGGCGCCGGACGTGGAGTGGTTGTAACCGAAAACGGAGTGTTTACATTCGGTCAAATCGCGCAGCAGAGAGCCGCCGATAAGGCCGAGACCGATAATGCAAATGGGACGTTGGACATCTGAAGAACTCACAGTGACAATCTTCCCACATTGCGACTACTCTCACGAGGTATGAGCGACGCAAATTTTTCCGGGTACTCCTTCGCGGTCACGGTTCACCAAGATAACGGCCGCTGGGTGGTGCGCGAATTCGACGACGACTTCGACGACGCCGAGCGCACCGTGCGGGCCGTGCGGAGCCTGCGAGCCGAGGGTGCCGCTTTCGGTTTGGTCTGCGTCGACGACGACTATTTCGTCATCATCCGCCCCGTGCCCGGCGGGGTCTACATGCTGCTCTCGGACGCCACGATGGCGGTCGATGATGATTACGCGGCGGACTTTCTGGACATGCGGGGCCTGGACGTGCCGGATATCGACCCGGATGATTTGGACGACGTGGACGGCTTTGCCGACGGCGACTTCGATATCCTGGCGGATCTCGGCTTGGGCGAGGACCAGCTCGGCTTCATCGTGGACAACGACGAGGACTGGCCCTCGGACATGCTGCTGCGCATCGCGGGCGATATCGGCTTCGGCGACGAGCTGGAGGAGGCCATCGACAACCTCGACAGCGACACCGACGACGAGCTCGACTGATGCCCGCGCCCACCCACGGCCTGCCGGCCAGCGAGGGGTCGCGCCGGGCAGTACGCCGCATGCGCCGCGCGCTCGAGGTGGCGGCCGGCACCCCGGCCGGGGACGTGCCGGTCGGTGCCGTGCTTTTCGATGCCGCCGGGCGCGAGCTGTCCACCGGAGTCAACCGCCGCGAGCAGCGCCAGGACCCGACCGCCCACGCGGAGGTGGAGGCCATCCGGGCCGCGGTCAAAGAACACGGGGACGGGTGGCGGCTATCCGGCTGCGAGCTGGTGGTCACCCTGGAGCCGTGCGCCATGTGCGCCGGGGCGCTGCTGGGGGCGCGAATCGCCTCGGTGGTCTTCGGCGCCTTCGAACCGAAGACGGGGGCCTGCGGATCGTGGGTCGATCTGCTGCGCGCGCCGGGCGGGCTGCACGTCCCGCAGGTGCGGGCGGGGATCCTCGAGGAAGAATGCGCCCAGCTTATGGCAGGATTTTTTGAATCACTACGCTAAAGTGTGAGCCACGACACCTTCGTGGCGGCGCGGTCGAGTAATCACGGGTATGCTGGTTCCTGCGAAACAATTCCGCGTGAAACAAGGAGGAAAATCATGGCTGATTTCGAGAACGCCAAGGACAAGGTCGTCGGTCAGGCTAAGGAAGCTTACGGCGAGGCCACCGACAACGATCAGGTTGCCAACGAGGGCAAGGGCGAGCAGACCGCTGCTGACGCCAAGGACAAGCTGTCCGACGCTGCTAACAACATCAAGGACAAGGCCTCCGAGGCCCTGGGCAAGCTGACCGGCGACGACAAGTAAGTCTAAGACCCGGTGCGGCGGGCGCTACCCGGCGATTTTGTTAACGCGGGGCGCCTGCCGTAACCTGTTACGCGGTGGCGTGTCCGAGCGGCCGAAGGTGATCGCCTCGAAAGCGATTGTTGGGTAACCCCCAACCGCGGGTTCAAATCCCGCCGCCACCGCCAACTCAATTCCCTATCTGACCGGCGCATTCCGGTGGGATAGGGAATTTTTTGATCCATAACTTAGACTAGGGCAATACGGCTATGCAGTCCTTAACCTAGAATTTTTTTAAACTTCCTTCCCGTTTCTTTCCCGCGCAGCGGTGGGAATATTGATGCAGAAAAGGTGTTCACCTCGTGGCTAAACTCCTGTACCGGCTGGGGCATTGGTCCTACCTGAACAAGTGGAAAGTCATCGTCACCTGGCTTGTGCTCCTGGCCGCGACCGCGGGCGCGGCCGTGGCGCTGATGAAGCCAATGACGAGCGAATTCTCCATCGCGGGCACGCCGTCCATCGACGCGACCTACCGGACCATGGAGCTCTTCCCCGAGGGTGGCAACCCGGCGAACGCGCCCACGGTGAACCTGGTCTTCCACGCCCCGGAGGGCGAGAAGCTCAGCGACCCAGACAACGCGCAGGCCATCGACCAGGTGGTGGACTACCTCCGGGACAACCTGGAGATGGGCGACACCATGCGCTTTGGCAACCCGCTGGAGGTCTCGCCCCAGCTGCAGGACCAGGTCGTTGATCAGTTCACCTCGATGGGACTGCCGGAGGAGTCTGCCCGCCAGGACGCGGACAACCTGGCGATGGTCAGCGAGGACGAGACCATCGCCTACACGACCTTTGACTTCGACGCCGAGAGCCCCTATTCGGTGGACTCGGAAGACAAGGAGATTGTCAACGACGCGATGGACTTAGGCCGCGCGGCGGGCCTGCAGGTCGAGGCCGGCGGCGCCGGCTTCGGCGACGATATCCGGGTCAACTCGACCTCCGAGGTCATCGGCCTGGGCGTGGCCTTCCTGGTGTTGATCTTCACCTTCGGCTCGCTGGTCTCGGCGGGCATGCCGCTCATCTCCGCGGTGGTTGGCGTGGGGCTCGGCTCGCTGGGCCTGATGATCGCCACCCACTGGGTGGAGCTGAACAACATGACCCCGGTGCTGGCCGTGATGATCGGCCTGGCCGTGGGCATCGACTACGCCCTGTTCATCCTGTCGCGCTACCGCGCCGAGCGTGAGCGCATGTCCGGGCCGGAGGCCGCGGGCATGGCCGCCGGCACCGCCGGCTCCTCGGTGGTCTTCGCCGGCACCACGGTCTTCGTGGCCCTGTTCGCGCTGGTGATCGCCCGCATCGGCTTCCTGTCCGCCATGGGCCTGGCCGCCGCCGGCACCGTGGCCATCTCAGTGCTGGTCGCCCTGACCCTGATTCCGGCCCTGCTGGGGCTGCTGGGCGACAAGGCCTTCGCCGGCCGCATCCCGGGCGTGGCCGGCAACCCGAACCGCAAGGGCAAGCGCTCCCGCCGCCGCACGATGGGCAACCGCTGGGTCCGCGCGGTCCAGAAGGTGCCGGGCCTGACCATGGCCGGCGTGGTCCTTTCCCTCGGCCTGCTCTCGGCGCCGGTGCTGAACATGGAACTGGCGCTGCCGGCGGATACCACCTCGAACCCGGACACCACCCAGCGCAAGGCCGCGGACCTGCTCGCGGAGGGTTTCGGCCCCGGCGTGAACGGGCCGTTTTTGGTCATCGTGGACGCGGCCGACGTCAACGAGGACTCCGCCGCGCTCCAGCCGCTGATGTCCGCGCAGGAGGGCGACGACGAACATTCCAAGGCCGCGTTCTCCTCCTTCATGTACGCCACGGATCAGCTCAAGGGCGTGGGCGGGGTCAAGCACGCCCAGCTGGTGGGGCTCAGCCAAGACCAGAACGCCGCGCAGATCATGGTCACCCCGGAGACCTCGCCCACGGAGGAGGCCACCGTGGGCGTGGCCAACGCCCTGCGGGATACCAACTCCCGGATCGAGGACGCGACCGGCACCGAGGTCGGCATGACGGGCTTGACCGCCGTGCAGCTGGACATCACGGAACGCCTCGAGCAGGCCATGCCGCTCTACCTGGGCATCGTGGTGGGCCTGGCCATCCTGCTGCTGCTCGTGGTCTTCCGCTCGGTCTTGGTCCCGCTGGTGGCCGGCCTCGGCTTCCTGCTCTCGGTGGGCGCGGCGTTCGGTGTGACCGTGCTGTTCTGGCAGGAGGGCCTGTGGGGCCTGGTGCCGGCGCCGGGCCCGCTGATTTCCTTTATGCCGATCTTTCTCATCGGCGTGACCTTCGGCCTGGCCATGGACTACCAGGTCTTCCTGGTCACTCGCATGCGCGAGCACTACACGCGGACGGGCGGCACCTCCCGGCCGGGCTCGCCCTACAACGGGGTCGAAGAGGCCACCATCGTCGGCTTCACCCAGGGCGCGCGCGTGGTCACCGCGGCGGCCATCATCATGATTTCGGTCTTCGTGGCCTTCATCAACCAGCCGCTGCCGTTCATCCAGATCTTCGGCTTCGCCCTGGGCGCGGGCGTGCTTTTCGATGCCTTCTTCGTGCGCATGGCACTCGTGCCCGCCACGATGTTCCTGATGGGCCGCGGCACCTGGTGGATGCCGCGCTGGCTGGACAAGATCCTGCCCACCATCGACATCGAGGGCAACGAGCTGGAAAAGGAATGGGAAGCCCAGGCCACTAAGCAGAGGGAATATACTGACCAGCATGACGCACGCAGGTGACTTGAGCTTTAAGGTCCGTACCCGCCTGGAACAGGAAGGGGCGGGAAAGCACGGCCGCACCGGGGTGATTAGCACCCCGCACGGGGACATCCAGACCCCGGCTTTCATCCCGGTGGCCACCAAGGCCACTGTCAAGACCCTGACCCCGGAGCAGATCCGGGCCACCGGCGCGCAGGCAATCCTGTCGAACGCGTACCACCTCTACCTGCAGCCCGGCCACGACATCGTGGACGCCGCCGGCGGGGTCGCCGCCTTCGAGAACTGGCACGGCCCGACGTACACCGACTCCGGCGGGTTCCAGGTGATGAGCCTCGGCGTGGGCTTCAAGAAGGTGCTGGCCATGGACCTGGCCGACCTGACGGAGCAGGACATCCGCGCGGCCAAGAAGGAGCGCATGGCGCAGGTGGATGAAGACGGGGTGGACTTCAAGTCCGTCATCGACGGGTCCAAGCACCGTTTTACCCCGGAAAAATCCATGCAGATCCAGCACGGGCTGGGCGCGGATATCATGTTCGCCTTCGACGAGCTGACCACGCTCATCGACACCCGCGCCTACCAGGAGGAGTCGGTGGCGCGCACGCACCGCTGGGCGCAGCGCTGCATCGATGAGCACACGCGGCTGACCCAGGAGCGCACCCACCGGCCCAAGCAGTCCCTGTGGGGCGTGGTGCAGGGCGCCCAGTACGAGGACCTGCGGCGCCAGGCCGCCCGCGGCCTGGTGGAGATCTCCGATAAGGCCTGGGAGTCCGGCAGCCGCGGCTTCGGCGGCTTCGGCATCGGCGGCGCGCTGGAGAAGGAAAACCTGGGCACCATCGTCGGCTGGGTCTGCGACGAGCTGCCGGAGGACAAGCCGCGCCACCTGCTGGGCATTTCTGAGCCGGACGACCTGTTTACCGCGGTGGAGGCCGGCGCGGATACCTTCGACTGCGTCGCGCCGACGCGCCTGGCCCGCCGCGGCGGGGTCTACACCCTGGAGGGGCGGCTGAACCTGTCGAACGCGCCCTTCAAGCGCGACTTCGCGGGCGTGGACGAGGAATTCGGCGGCTACGTCTCCGAGAACTACTCGCGAGCCTACCTCCACCACCTGCTCAAGGCGAAGGAGTACCTGGCCGGGACGCTGTGCACCATCCACAACCTGGAGTTCATGGTCCGCCTGGTGGACAATATCCGCGCCGCCATCGACGGCGGCTACTACGCGGCCTACCGCGACGAATTCCTGGGCCGCTACTACGCCGGCCGCTAACGCGAAGGGCCCGCGCTGTGCCGCCTAGGCGGGTGTTACGGTGGCGGGTATGTCTGGAAAGAATTTTCGCGGTGACCGCCGCTCAGGCGGTACTTTAGAGGACCTCGCTAAGGCCTGCCACGGTATCGACGGCGCCGGTTACGGCGCGTACAAGAAGCTGGCCGGCACCTATACCGAGCCCGGCGCGGACGGGCTGACGGTGGCGATCGACAAGGTGCAAAGCGATCCCTTCGCCGCCCCGTCCAAGGTGCGGGTGCGCGTGCCCCGCGCGGTGGCCGACCTGCCGGCCGAGGTGGTCACCGATGAGCTCGACAAGGTCGCGGTGGCCGACTTTCTCGTCCGCCGGATTGCGCGCACCGTCGCCGCCATCGGCGGCGGCAAGGCAGGCAAAGGCCGCAAGGGCAGCGGCAAGTCCAACAGCGTGAGCGTCGGCTTCATCGGCCAAGAGGTACTCGAGCGCAGCGCCGTCGTGGTCACCGACGAGGTGATCGAGGTGCGCCTGCTGGTCGGCCTGCCGGCCCAGGGCCGCCGCGTCTTAGGCCACCGCGCCGCCGGCCTGCTGGCCGAGGACCTGCCGGACGCGGTGGAAGAGGCCGTTGTGGCCGAGGAATTCAACCCGGATGACCTGGCTGGTCACGTGTGGCTCCTGCGCGACCAGGAGGCCCTGCGCGCGCAGCTGGCTACCCGCGACCTGGTCGGCTTCGTGGGCAACGGCGCGATCCTGCCGCGCCGGGCCGGTGATAGCGACAAGCCGATGGACGCGGATACCGCCGCGGCCTTCATCGCCCCGGAGGAGCTCACGCACAGCTTCGAGCTGCCCAGCGGCCGCACCGTGACCGGCATGGGGGTGCCCGCCGGCCTGACCGTCATCGTGGGCGGCGGCTACCACGGCAAGTCCACGCTGCTGCGCGCCCTGGAGCGCGGCGTCTACCCGCACGTGGCCGGCGACGGCCGCGAATGGGTCATCACCCGCGCGGATGCCGTCAGCGTGCGCGCCGAGGACGGCCGCCCAGTCACGGACCTGGATATCTCCCCGTTCATTACCAACCTGCCGACCGGGGCGGATACCCGCCGCTTTTCCACCACCAACGCCAGCGGCTCGACCTCCCAGGCCGCCAACGTCGTCGAGGCCGCTGAGGCCGGCGCCACCGCCCTGCTGATCGACGAGGACACCTCGGCGACGAATTTCATGATCCGGGACCGCCTCATGCAGGAGCTCGTCCCCGGCGACCAGGAGCCCATCACCCCGTACGTGGCGCGGGTGAAGGCGCTCTACCAGGACAAGGGCATTTCCACCGTCCTGATTGCGGGCGGCTCCGGCGCCTACCTCAGCCTGGCCGACACGGTCATCGCCATGGACCGCTACCAGCCGCACGACATCACCTCCCGCGCCCATGAGATCGCCGCCGGCTCCCGCCCGCACGAGCTGGCGCTGGGGCCCGGCATGTTCGATCCCAGCTTCCGCGCCCTGGCCCCGGGCTGCCTCCAACCCACCGCCGGGCACAAGGGCAAGCCCCAGGGCGCGAAGCCGCGCGGGCTAGACACCATCAGCTTTGCCAAGAGCGACATCGACCTAAGCGCGGTCTCGCAGCTGGCCGATGCCCCGCAGACCGCCGCCATCGCGCTGTGCCTGGAGTGGCTGGGCAAGCACAACGACTCCCGCCCCGTCACCGAACTGGTCGACGAGCTGCTGGCGACCATCACCGCCGAGTCCCTGACCGCGCTGACCCCGGGGCGCTCCCACCCCGGGCACCTGTCCCGCCCCCGCAAGCACGAGATCCTGGCCGCGGTGAACCGTTACCGGAGGTTAGATATTAAGCGCTAAGGGGAAAGCCCGCGAATTTAGGCCGCCGCCCCGCCGGCGACGTAGTTCTCCTTCTTCTTGACCCACTTGATGACCTGGGTGGTCACCGGCAGGAGGACGACCTCGATGAGGGTCTTCCACAGGAAGCCGACGATGACGTAGTTGATGAAGTCGCCGGCGGTGGATATGCCGATGACGGGCGCCGCGATGGCGCAGAACAGGAGGGTGTCGCCGAACTCGCCCACGACGGTCGAGGCGATGAGGCGGACCGGCAGCTTCTTCTCACCGTTGCGGCGCTTGAGCACCGACATGACCCAGGCGTTGAGCAGCTGGCCGACGAGGTAGCCGCAGAGGGAGGCCAGAACGATCTGGGGGACCAGGCCCAGGGTGGCGGCGAAGGCCTCCTGGCCCTCGTAGAACTCGGCTTCCGGCAGCCAGATGCCGATGTAGAAGGACAGCACGGCCAGCAGGGCCATGGCGAAGCCGATGTAGATGGCGCGCCGGGTGGACTTGAAGCCGTAGCACTCGGCCAGCACGTCGCCGGTGATATAGGCCAGGGGGAAGAGGAAGAAGGCGCCGTCGGTGACTAGGGGGCCAAGCTCGACGCCCTTCGTGGCGTTGATATTCGAGATCAGGAAGGTGACGACGAACAGCGTGACCAGCCACGGGTACAGGCTGGCCTGCACCGGGATGAATCGGATGCTCTCGCCACCGGGGTTGGTGGTTGCGGTTGCCGATTGTTTTGTCATGCACCTTATCGTGCCAGAACGCGGGCGGTACGCTGTAATTTATGAGTTCTGAGACCCTTCCTGCGGCCGGGCGTTACGCGCCCAGCCCGAGCGGCGACCTGCACTTTGGAAACCTGCGTACTGCGCTGCTGGCCTGGCTGTTTGCGCGCTGGTCCGGCCGGAAATTCTACCTGCGGGTCGAGGACGTGGACACCCAGCGTTCCTCGCTGGAATCCGCCGCGCGGCAGCAAGAGGACTTGCAGGCCGTCGGCCTGGACTGGGACGGTGAGGTGCTGCGCCAGCAGGATCGGTTTGCGGCGTACGAGGCGGCGCTGGCGCGCCTGCCGCACTACGAGTGCTATTGCTCCCGCAAGGACATCCAGGAAGCCGCCCGCGCCCCGCACGCCATTCCGGGCCAGTACCCGGGCACGTGCCGGGACTTGAGTGATAAAGAGCGGGAGGCCAAGCGGGCGGAGCTGGCCGCGGCCGGCCGCGTGCCGGCGTTGCGCCTGCGCGCCGACCGCGACGAGTACACCGTGCACGACTACCACCGCGGTGACTACACCGGCGAGGTTGATGACTTCATTCTGCGCCGCGGCGGGAACGCGAACCAGCACCAGGACTTCGCCTACAACCTGGCCGTGGTGGTTGATGACGCCTACCAGGGCGTGGACCAGGTGGTGCGCGGCGACGACCTGCTTACCTCCGCCCCGCGCCAGGCGTACCTGGCGCACCTGTTGGGGAAGGCGGCCCCGGAGTACGTCCACGTGCCGTTGGTGCTCAACAGCGACGGCCGGCGCCTGTCCAAGCGCGACGGGGCGGTGACCCTGCGCCAGCTGCTGGAGACCGCCAGTGTCCAGCAGGTGGTGGGGCAACTGGCGGCATCGTTGGGGCTGGCCGGGGCCCGCACTGCGGAGGAAATCTTAGAGCGCTTCGACCCGGCCCGGATGGGCTGGGATCCGGTTTTCTGGGAGCCGGCAGGAAACTGACTGGTGGCTGCCAGCCCCGCGTCCTACACTTAAAACGTAAAGAGAAAAGGCGCGGGGAGAAGGCGTTGTGGAAATAGTTCTAGGGGTAGTGGCGTTGCTGCTGCTCAGCATCATTTCAGTCGCAGTGGGGGAAAAGATCGGGCTGCCGTGGCCTGCTCTGCTATCGGTCGTGGCGATGGTCATCGTCTTCATCCCGGGCATCCCGGCGCTTAACGTGCCGGCCGATCTCATCCTGCCCATCTTCCTGCCGCCGCTGCTGTGGGCGCTGGCGCGGCGGACCTCCTGGGGAGTTATCCGGCAGCAGTGGCTGACCATCGTGAGCCTGTCCGTGCTGCTGGTGGTCGTGACCACGGCCGCGGTGGGAGCTGCCGCGTACGTCTTCCTGCCCGGCGTCGGGGTGGCCGCGGCCCTGTTGATTGGTGCGGCCATCGCCCCGCCGGATCCGGTCGCGGTGGACGCGGTGGCCGAGCCCGCCGGCATTCCGCGCCGTATCATCTCGGCCCTGCAGACCGAAGGTTTGTTTAACGATGCCGCCTCCATCGTCGTCTTCCACATGGCCCTGTTGGCCGTGACCCGCGGCGCGGAACTCTCCGTGGGGGAGGGCATCTTGAAGTTCGCGTACTCCGCCGCGGTGGCCAGCGTCATCGGCCTGCTGGTCGGCCGGGTGGCCAGCTGGTTTATCAAGCACGTGCACGATGTCACCGCGCGCAACGCACTGACCTGGGTGATCCCTTTCGCCACCTATATCCTCTCCGAGGAGCTGGGCGCCTCCGGCGTTATCGCCGTGGTCATCGCCGCGGTGGAGCTCAACTCCCGCGCGCCCATCGAGGCCGAGGACCGCGTCAGTGGTCAGGCCTTCTGGTCCACGGTGGACCTGCTGTTTACCGGCCTGGCCTTCGGGCTCATCGGGCTGTCCGTCAACGACGCCATCACGCAGGTCGGCTCGGATCTGTGGCACTCGGTTGTGGTGGGCGTCATCCTGTCCCTGGTGGCCTTCGCCGTGCGCCTGGCGTGGATGTACGTCTTCTACCGCATCAACCTGCGGCGCGGGAAGCCCGGCGTGGCCCCGCTGCGCCTGCAGGAGGTCCTGCTGATGACCTGGTCCGGCATGCGCGGACTCGTCACGCTGGCCCTGGTGCTGTCGGTGCCGAGCGGGGCCATCCCGTTCTACAACGAGCTCGCCGTCATCGCCCTGACCGTGCTGCTGGTGACCATGGTGCTGCCTGGCATGCTCCTGCCGTGGCTGATGAGCAAGCTGGATCTGGCGGCGGATTCGCAGGCCGCCTCGGACAAGATGCACGCCGAAGTCACGGAGCGCGCCCGCAAGGCCGCCATCGATAGCCTGCGCAAACAGCACGATGACTTGGATCCGGAGGTCGCCGCCAACATCGACGACTGGTTCGACAAGGTCTTCGGCACCGACGACCTCGGCGCGGAGGATCAGAAGGCCCGCCTGGAAAAGGCCCACCGCGCCCGCGCTTTTGCGGCCCAGGCCCGCGCCACCGCCTTCCAGGCCTCCCAGTCCGTCCTGCTGGAGATGCGCAACGATCCGCGCTACAACCCAGCCCTAGTCGACGAGGTCCTTCACGAGGTCGACCGCATGGTGCTCGCCGCCCGGAAATAAGCCGCCGGTGATTAGGATTCGCGGCCGGTCAGCTTGTCGATTTCACGGCGGATGGGGCTTAAATCAAAGCCGTCTTCGCGCAGCCACTCCACCTGCGGCGGGGTGTTCATTCCCCACTCCGCCCGGCAGAAGACGTAGGCCTGCTCCACCTCCGCGGTGTCGAATCCGCCGTCGGCAAGGTACTGGCGGAAGCCGTTGGCGCCGGTGTCTTTAAACCACAGCCACACGAAGTCCTCGAGCGAGTCATCCAGCAGGAAGTCCTCCATCCCGGCCGGGATGTACTGCAGCTCGTCTTTAATCCGCGCCAGCAGGTCAGAGTCCAAGAACGCGTGGAGATAGTCCAGCGAGTCTTCTAAACCGGCGTAGGTGAGGGCGTCCATGGGGCCCAGCTTAGCGCCTGCCGTACACCGGCCGCGCACGACCGCGAAACAACCAGTCACCCGCCCGGCATTTGGTACCCTGAGGCATCCGGCAACCGATGCCCTTTTCAGCCAACAAAGGAGCCGCCATGGCCACCATCCGCCCTGAGACCCCCGCCGATAGCGCGGGTATCCACCAGCTCGTGGAGGCCGCCTTTGCCCCCGTGGAGCTATCCGATCACACCGAGCAGCACATCGTCGATGCCCTCCGCGCAGCAGGCGCACTGACCGTCTCTCTGGTCGCTGAGGACAACAACACCCTGGTCGGCCACGTGGCCGCCTCCCCAGTCACCCTGGGCACCAGCGCCGAAGGCGCGCACGGGTGGTACGGAATCGGCCCCGTCGCCGTCGCACCGCAGTGCCAAGACGAAGGAATCGGCAGCGCCCTCCTGGAAGCCGCACTAGACCACCTGCCCCAAGCCGGCGCAGCCGGCGCAGTGGTCCTCGGTGAGCCCGCCTACTACAACCGCTTCGGCTTTCACTCCGTACCTGGCCTGGAATACCCCGGCGTACCCGCACAGTACTTCACCGCCTGCTCCTTCGGACCCGAGATTCCACTCGGTGAGGCGCGTTACCACCCGGCGTTCGGCTAGCCTGGGGCTAGTACCTGGACATCACCTACCAGTAAGTGCCCGGTCAACGGTGTCACCGTGCAGGAAAAGAAAATGAAGTTCTTCCTCTTGTTTGTTGAGCTTGTTTCCCAGGGTATGCGCCCGCCGCACTTAGTGCGGAGGGCTGAGGTGCGCGCTAGCTGCGGCCTTGGACGTCGATGAGGATTTTCACCTCGGTTGGGTCTTCCTTTAGGGCCTTGTACCCTTTCTCCACGAGATCGTCCATGGGGATCCGGGAGGTGATGTACGGCGCGAGGTCTAGGCGGCCGTCTTGGATCATCTTGATTACCTGTGGGTGGTCGTTGTTGTATCCTACGGAACTGCCGATGGAGCGTTCGGGCATCGTCAGATCTCCCACGATGTCGAGCTCGAAGTTCCGGTTGTGCAGGGCGATGATTTCGATGTGCGCGCCGGGTCGGGTGACGTCGATCAGCTGCTGGAGCACCGTGGGAACGCTGGTGCACTCGAAAGCGACGTCGGCCATGGCGCCGTCGGTGAACTCGCGGACTTTCTCGGCTAGATCCTCGTTCATCGGGTCCACGCTCAGGTCTGCGACCCCGGTCTCCAGGGCTTTCTCGCGCCGGGCCTGTGACGGTTCGGAGATGATGACCTTCACCCCGTAGGCCTTCAGCACTGCGGCGGCGAGCAACCCAATGGGGCCGGCGCCGCCGATGACTGCGACTTCGCCGGTGTGGTCGCCGTTGGCGAATCCGGCGTGTGCGATGGAGTGGTGGGACACGGACAGCGGCTTGATCAGGGCCGCCTGGTCTAGCGGGATATCGCCGATGGGGTGGACCCAGCGCTTTTCGACCACGATATGCTCGGCGATACCGCCGCCCCGGCCGGAGATGCCGATAAAGCCCATGTTGTCGCACAGATGGTAGTCGCCACGCTGGCACGCGTGGCAGGTGCCATCGACCATGAACGGCTCGACCACGACGGACTGACCTGGCTTGAACCCCTCGACATCGTCAGCGACCTCCTCCACAACGCCGGAGAACTCGTGGCCTAAAACGACGGGCAGCGTCTCCCCGGAGACCGGGTGCGGTGCGGTCTCACTGGGTGCTGGCCGGAACGGGCCGTCGAAGTAAAGGTGCACGTCAGAACCGCAGATGCCGCTGTAGGCGGGCGCGATCTTTACCGTACCGGGCTGCAGTTGGGGCTCTTCAATGTCATCGATCCGGACGTCTTCCTTGCCGTAAAGGCGGGCGGCTTTCATGGGCGTTCCTTCCTGTTGTGTGCGCTCGCTTAATTCCCAGGATACGTCGTATTTTCAAGTCCTTCCTGGTAACTGAAACTGGGGAGTTGGGAAGCGCTCTACAGGCGGCTAGAACTGGTAGAAAGGGATAGGTGAGTAATAAAGACACCTTCAATCGTTGGACTTTGAAGGATCCGAGGCGTATTTCCGCGTTGTTCGCGGGCAAAGGCCGCCGTGGCATCTACGTGCTCGAGTACGCGGACGGTTCGATGTACGTGGGCCAGGCAACGGACGTGGTGGGGCGGTACAACAGTCATTACCACGGGAGTGGCCACCACGAGGCCTGGGAGGACGTTGTAGCGCTGCGGTTTGCCGAAGTCCCAGCGGGGCAGGACCTCAACGAGCCGGAGCGCGCGGAGATTCACCGGCTGCAGGCCAAAGGTATTCCGCTTCGTAACCGGCAGTTCGTGCTCGACAGCGTCTCGCCCTCGCCGATGGACCAGGTGGTGACTGTCGTAGAGCAGGAGCATTGGATCCAGGGCCACGAAAGTGTATGCCGGAGCGATTTCGAATCGCACCCGCTGCGACAGCGAATTAGGCCCGGGAAATTCAAATCGTGGTCGAAAAAGAAACGGGGACGTCCGGCGCTTTACGATGCCGTCCTGAACGATCTGGCCATCGCCATCGGTTGCCTCATCCCGGCGCCACTAGAGACCGACGGGCACTATTGGACGCTCAGCGATTTTCCGTCGACTTCCGGTGGCCGGTTCGCCACGTTGAATACCGGGCGCTTGGAATTTCTGTATTTCCCGCGGTGGACTTTTGGCGACTGGTATGGCGCTCCGAAGCGCTTTACGGCAGAGCAACTCGAATGCTTCCCGGGCAATGTCAATATTGAGTATTACCGTTCAGGTGGGCCCCACCCGAGTTTGAAGATTGAGAAACGGTTGAAGAATTCCTACTTGTGGTCGAAGGGGATAGCCAACTACATCGGCCGCGGCAGGCCCACCCAGCGTGTGAGCTTTCCCATTGGTCACCTAGGCGACCTCTTGCTGGAGCGGCCCGACGTGGCCGTCCGAGCACGCGAGTTTGCTCTTACCGAAATGCGCTACACGGGCTCTAATCTTTTCCGCCGCTGGCACAGCAGGGATTTCACTGACGATGTGTACCGGCGCGTGAAGCAATCCTCTGAGATCATTAACGCTGTAAATGCTGCGGTTTCTGAAGAATAAAGATGTGACAGACCAAATCGGTGTTTAGGCTGAAGCTACGTAGTGGTTGTGGATCATCGTCCCCTTCGAGCAAGGCGCGCTCACTGGGGCTTCGAGGGGATCGTCGTCCGGCTGCTGAACCTAGAGCTCTTATCCCAAGTTGGCGCAAAGAAAAACGCGCCTCACCGAAGTGAAGCGCGTTGTGGCGGAGGATGTGGGATTTGAACCCACGAGGGGCGTGAGCCCCGCACGCGTTCCAGGCGTGTGACATAGGCCGCTAGTCGAATCCTCCGAGAAGAAACTGTAGCAGCCCCGGCAAGTAGCGACAAAATCGGCAGGTCAGCTTGGGAAATGGGTGGGTGTTCTAGGGCTATGAAAGTGTCTGTCGGGTAGCTGGTTGTTGGGGCCGGTGGTGGTGGCGCGCGTGGGCGCCTGGGCGGGGAGTGGACTGTTTGGACTATCGCCGGAATCCTGGCTAGAGTATGGGGCAGGATCTCGCGTGGCGTCCATCCTGTGAACTCCCCCAGGGCAGGAATGCAGCAAGGGTCAGCAGGCTCTGACGGGTGCGCGAGGTCCCCTTAATTTTTGTGGCCATCCGGTTGGTGCCGGGTGGCCTTTTTCTATGCCTCCTTCGCGTTTGGGGTCTTGACGGGGTGGGTAGTCTGGGCTAGGTTTACTACCTAAGTAGTAAACCATGTTGGTAGGTCGGTTTGCTGCGGGAACGACAAGGAAGGTGACGGGATGGCTATAACGGCTAAGGATCCCCGCCCTATCTATCAGCAGATAGCGGAGGAGCTGCGCGGCATGATCTTGTCCGGGCAGCTGCCCGAAGGCGACAGGACACCGTCGACGCACGAACTAGCAAATTTTCATGAGGTCACGCCGACGACGGCATCGAAGGCGCTCACGGCGCTGGCGCAAGCCGGGCTCGTGGAGAGCCAGAGAGGACGAGGGATGTTTGTCATGCCCGGGGCGCGCGAGCGCATCAGGGACCAACGGAAGAAGGCGTTCGCCCAAGACTTTGTCCGCCCGCTCGTGGCGGAGGCCAATGCCCTGGGCTTGGGGGAAGACGATATCGCCCAGATGATCGCTAAGGAGTTAAGGCCATGACTAGCACGCAAGATACGGGGAGCCCGCGGCCCATCGTGGGGCTGATCGGGCCGAACGGCTCCGGCAAGACCACGTTTTTCCGCCGGCGCAGCACGGAGCCCGATGTGGCCTTCGGCCAAGCCAGCGCCGATATTCACTTCTTCGGTGCCACGCCCCGAGACCATTTTCGCGTTGTGCAGCGCGGTTGGCAGGGGCTGGACGTGAGCGAAGCGGAGAAAACGCTGGGCTTCGACCCGACCACGCCGCTGGCAAAGCTGAGCGTGGGCCAGCGCCAGCTGGTCATCGTCGGCAGCGTAGTGGCCGCCGGCAAACCGGTGTTGCTGCTGGACGAACCCTTCAACGGCTTGGACGCCCCACACCGCAACCAGGTGCGGGAGCGGCTACGGCAAGCCGCAGAAACCGCCGAAGTATGGGTGAGTTCCCAGCACTCGCAGGACCTGGCGGGCCTGGTTGATGCGGTGGTGGTCATGCGCGATTTCCGCGCCCAGGAGCCTGTGGCCATGGATGAACTGCGTGAGACCCACCCCGTGCTGAGCGGGCCGGCCGAGGCGATTGCGGAGGTCATCGGTAACGCGCCGGTCCTATCCGACAAGGCGCTGGGTGGGCACCGTCGGGCGGTGCTGGGTTCCGGTCTTTCGGCCTCAGGCCGGGATTTTGCCCAGTCCCGCGGCGTAGACGTGACGTATCTCGAAGCCAGTGAGCTGCTGGACGTAGCGGTAGCGGGTGCGCTGGTGCAGAAACAAGGGGAGGAATAACAATGAAAATGCCAGTATTTATCGCCAGCCAACCGTGGCTGATCATCGGGTGCATGGCGGTGGCCCTGGGGCTGGCCGCCGGCGGCCGCTTCCTCTTTATGGACGGCGGGTCGTGGACCATCCTGGCCGTCGTGGCCACGACCGTGATTTTCACCCTCGCCGCGGCGGACTCGGCCCACCTGCTTGACTACCAGGTCGCACCCGGCCGCTGGTTGGGTTCCGCGGTCGTGTGCGCGGTAGTCGCAGCCGCGGTGGCCGCGGGCGTGCTTGGTGTGGCGATGTTTGTCATGCAGGATGACTCGCCGTATTACTCCGGCTACGACAGCTTCATCGTCACCTCCGGCCCGGTGGAATGGCTCGATACCAATGGGCAGCCCTATATCGTCCCCGACGCCGGGGTAGGCGGGCGCGAGGTGGTCCTGACTCTCTTGGTGGTCTTCACCGTCTTCCTAGCCGCCGCGCTCGTCGGGGTGGGGCTGGGCGCGGTGCGCGCCCGCCGCTCGGCCCGCGCGCAGTGGGTGGTGGTCTTCGCCGGTATCGCGGCTGCCATCGCCGTCGCGTGGTTCATCGACCAGGTGCTGGGCATTTCCGTGCCCGCGCCGCTGCCGGGGGTATTCCTCTTTTGTATCCCGGTAGCCGTGGTGGGGGTAGTGGCGGCCGGTGTGAGTATCCAGCGGTCCCGCACACGCTGGGCGGGTAGTGCGGATAGGGTTAAACTCGCCCGCAGCTGAGTGCTAAATCACGTAGGCGGCGCTATGCTAGGGGGCCAATAAGCAATCACTGATCTCTCCTCGGATACCGGAAGGTAGGCAGACTAGCTCCTATGTCTCTTCTAGATTTGGGCGCGGCAGAGCGCGCCGAACTAGCAACTCAGATTCGTGCCGATTACGAAGATTTGAAGGCCAAGGGCCTGAAACTGGATCTGACTAGGGGCAAGCCCTCCAAGGAGCAGCTGGCGCTGTCCGAGGACCTGCTGGAGCTGCCGGGCCGCAACAACTACACCGACGCCACCGGCGCGGATGTGCGCAACTACGGCAACCTGCAGGGCATCGTCGATATCCGCCAGCTGTGGGGCAAGCTGCTGGGCATCAACCCGGACCTGTTGATGGCCGGGGACTCTTCCTCCCTGAACTTCGAGTTCGACGTCATCTCCTGGGCCTACACCTTCGGCACCAATGACTCGGAGCGCCCGTGGAGCCAGGAAGAAACGATCAAGTGGATTTGCCCGGTGCCGGGCTACGACCGCCACCACGGCATCACGGAGCGCTTCGGCTTTGAGATGGTCACCGTGCCCATGCTGGAAGATGGCCCGGACGTGGAGGCCATCCGCGAGCTGGTCAAGGACCCGCAGGTCAAGGGTATGTGGGCCGTGCCGATGTTCTCCAATCCTTCGGGCGTTACCTTCACCGAGGAGGTCGTGCGCGAGCTGGCCTCCATGGACACGGCCGCCCCGGACTTCCGCATCATGTGGGACAACGCCTACGCGGTCCACACGCTGACCGACGAATTCCCGGAGATCATCGACGTGCTGGGCCTGTCCCGCGAGGTGGGCAACCCCAACCGCTTCTTCGTTTTCTCTTCGACCTCCAAGATCACCTTCGCCGGCTCCGGCGTGGGCTTCGTGGCTTCCTCCGAGGCGAATCTCGACTGGTTCAAGTCGATCGCCGGCAAGCGCGGCATCGGCCCGAACAAGGTCAACCAGCTCGCCCACGCGGAGTTCTTCGGCTCCGCCGAGGGCGTGCGCGCGGTCATGCGCCGCCACGCCGCGCTGCTGGCCCCGAAGTTCGAGGCCGTGCTCCGCATCCTGGACGAGCGCCTGGGCAAGTACGAGGTCGCGCAGTGGACCAAGCCCACCGGCGGCTACTTCGTCTCCCTGGACGTCATCGACGGCACCGCCACCCGCGTGTGGGAGCTGGCCAAGGAGGCCGGCATTGTGCTGACCCCGGCCGGTTCCTCCTTCCCGCTGGGCCAGGACCCGAACGACCGCAACATCCGCCTGGCGCTGTCGATGCCGCCGCTGGAAGAGGTCGAGGCCGCCATGGACGGCGTGGCCGTCTGCGTGCTTCTGGCCGCCCTCGAGAAGCTGGGGGCGTAGCGCAATTAACAACACGGAAATTGCGTATTGGCTCGATCAAGTAATCCCGGCCTCCCTGGAGTTCCGCGACGTCTCTTCCGCTGACGGCGGCACCCGCTGGCGGATCGGAACCGCCGAGCTCGGCGACGGCCAGGCGCTGGCGGTGACCGTGGGCTTTAGCCAGGTTGATACCGGCCTGCAGCGCGCCGACGATGGCGTCGACGTGCGCTGTGAGCTGCTGGCCGTGGGCCGGACGAACCCCGCCACGGTGGCGGCGGCGGTGCAGGCTGCCGCGGATCAGATTGCGGCGGCGGCCGGGGTCATCCCGGCCCAGCCCGGCGTCCTACTGCCGAACATGGCCGCGGGCAGCGCCCTGGAGCGCGACGAATCCGTCACGGCCCGGCACGGGCTGCTCATCGCCCCCTACCTCTGGGGCGGGCAGACCCCGCAGGTGGCAGAGGACAAACGCCTGACGCTGATCTGCCAGCTGCTGGTGCTCACCGACGCCGAATACTCTTACGCCGCCGACGAAGGCGTGGGGCCTTTCCAGCAGGCAGTCGCCGACGGCGGGATTGACCTGCTCGACTTCTCCCGGGCCGATGGCTAAGCGGTAGGATTTACGGCGTGGCTCTTTACCGGAAATATCGTCCCGCAAGTTTCTCCGAGGTGGTAGGCCAAGAACAGGTCACCACCCCGTTGTCGGCTGCCCTGGACTCGGGGCGCATCAACCACGCCTACCTGTTTTCCGGGCCGCGGGGCTGCGGCAAGACCTCCTCGGCGCGCATCATGGCGCGCTCGCTCAACTGCGTGGAAGGGCCCACCTCCACCCCGTGCGGGGTCTGCGAGTCCTGCGTCTCCCTGGCCCCGGGTGGGCCGGGCAACCTGGACGTCACTGAGCTGGATGCCGCCTCCCACAACGGCGTGGAGGACATGCGTGAGCTGCGCGACCGCGCCTACTACGCCCCGGCGGAGTCCCGCTACCGTATCTTCATCATCGACGAGGCGCATATGATCTCCGCCTCGGGCGCGAACGCCCTGCTCAAGGTGGTTGAGGAGCCGCCGGAGCACGTCATCTTCATCTTCGCGACGACGGAGCCGGAAAAGATCATCGGCACCATCCGCTCGCGTACCCACCACTATCCCTTCCGGCTGCTGACCCCGCCGGCGATGAAGGGGCTGCTGCAGCGCACCGTCGCCGCCGAGGGCGTGCAGGTCGAAGACTCCGTCTACCCCATGGTCATCCAGGCCGGCGGCGGCTCCCCGCGTGACACCCTCTCCATCCTGGACCAGCTGCTGGCCGGCGCCGGCCCGGACGGCCTGACCTACGAGCTCGCCCGCCCGCTGCTGGGCGTCACGGACATCACGCTCATCGACGACGCCGTCGCCGCCCTGGCCAGCGGCGACAAGGCCGCCCTGTTCCAGCTGGTCGACCACGTCATTGAGGCCGGCCACGAGCCGCGCCGTTTCGCCGTCGATCTGCTGGATCGCCTGCGCGATCTCATGGTGCTCCAAGCCGTCCCGGACGCCATCTCCGCTGGCCTGGTCGATGCCCCCGCCGACCGCGCCGAGGTGCTAACCGATCAGGCGCAGCGCTTCAGCGGCGACCACCTGGTCTTTCTGGCCGAGACCGTCAGCGAGCAGATCGCCGGCCTGCGCGGGGTGACCTCGCCGCGCCTGCTGCTGGAGATCCTCTGCGCTCACCTGGTCTCCGCCGCCCGCCCGGCAGTCGGCCCCGCGGCGCCGACCACCAGCGGCCAGCCCCACCCGGCGGCCCAGTCCGGCCAGCCGCAGCAGCAACCACAGCAGGCCCAGTCCCGGCCCGCCGGCTCCGCCCAGGAGGGCGCGGCAGCCGCCGCGGCCACCGCCGCTCGAATCGCAGCCGCCCGCCGGGAGCGCCAGCAGCAGGGCAACGCTCAAAACCGCGACGCCCAAGCCCACGGCACCCAGGCCCAAAACTCTCCGGCCCCAAGCTCTCAGGCCCAGGGCAACCAGGACCACGGATCCGAACCAACACCCGCACAGGAACCGGCACCGGTCCACGTCGAAAAGCCGGTGCCTGCCGAGCACCCGGGTGAGCAACCGGCGGAAACCGCAGCGGCTGACGCGCAGCATGAGCAGCCCCAACAGGAACAGGCCCCGGCCGCCGCGCCGGTAACGAACGGCGCGGACGCGGAGCCGGAGCAAGCGCCGCAGCCGACCGAGCAGCCGGAGCGCCCGGAAGCGGAGCCCGCTGAGCAGGAGGATAACGCCGAGCAGTCTGGGCAGGCCGCGGAATCGGCACCGGAGCAGGCGCAGGCTTCCGACCCGGAGGAGCTGACCGCGGCTATCCGGAACCAGTGGGCCACGTTGCGCGAGCGCGTGGGCGCGACCAACAAGGTCGCCGAGATCATGCTGACCGAGGCGCGCGTGCTGGGCATCCGGGACAACACCCTGGTCTTAGGGCACACCACCGGGGCGCTGGCGCAGCGCTTGAACGCCCCAGAAAACGCAGGGGACCTGCAGCGGGTCCTGCGCGAGGAATACCAGGTCGAGCTCGGCATCGAGTGCGTGGTCGGAACCGACCCCGTCCAGCAGGGCTTCAACGCCCAGCCGGGCGCCAAGCCGGCCTGGGACCCGCAGAAAAACCAGCGCGAATCCAGCGACGATCAGGAGTCCGAGAGGCCTAGCTCTGCTGCCCCCACGCCCGAACCGCAACCCGCGGATAATTCTGGCTGGGGCAGCCCACGGCCTTTAGGCGGGCCGGAAGAGTCGGGGACAGCACCGTCCCCGCAGCCCCAACAGGCCCCGCCCGCCGCGCCCACCGCGCAGGGTCCCAGTGCGGGTGCAGGTGCGGGCGCCGGCGGAGGGAATGCCGCTAACGCGCGCCCGAGCTGGCAGGACCGCATTCAGCAGGCAGCGGCGCAGGCGAAAAAGCGCGATGCCAACACCTTCAGCAACGGGGTGCCGCTGCCGCCGGACCCGGGCCCGGAGGAAGGCTACGGCGTCCCGCCGGAAGACGATTACGTGCCGCAACAACCGGCCGGTCAGCCAGCGGCCCCGCAGCAGGGCCAGGCGCAAGGCCAGCCCGGCCCACAGGACGCGGCGGCGCTGCGGGACGAGGAAGAGCAGATGATGGCGGCCGCGGCCCAGGAGACCGGGGAGCGCGACCACCGCAGTGCTTTGGAGGTGGCGATGGAGCTGCTCAGCGATCAGCTGGGGGCGCGTCGCTTGTAGCGATCAGGGGCACGCAGCCTCTTCAACGCCCGAGTTTTGGCGGTAGACTCGGGCACTGGCGAATTTATCCCTAAATTTCTTGAGAGAAAGGCATAGCCATGACCCAGCCGGATCAACCCGCAGACATGAATGAACTGATCGCCCAGGCCGCCCGCGTGCAGGCCGAACTGCAGAAGGCCCAGGAAGAAATCCTGGCTTCTGAGGTCGAAGGCACCGCCGGCAACGGCCTGGTGACCTGCACCATGACCGGTGGCGCGGAGCTCAAGGACCTGAAGATCGACAAGTCCGTCGTGGACCCGGAGGACGTGGAGACCCTGCAGGACCTGGTCATCGGCGCCTTCAAGGACGCCCACCAGAAGGCCGGCGAGCTGGCCCAGGAAAAGATCGGCCCGCTGTCCCAGGGCATGGGCGGCGGCGCGGGCGACATGGGCAACCTGATGGGTTAGTCTTGCCCCCGGCTGCGTGACGTAGCCGTCTTACCGGGCCGCGGTTTGCTTTTGGGAAAAAGCAGGCTGCGGCCTTATTCTTGTTCTCGTTGCCTTTCCCGGAGTAAAGAAAGTAGGTCGGTGCCCGGTGTTTGAAGGACCTTTGCAGGATCTCATCGACGAGCTCTCCCGGCTGCCGGGCGTGGGCCCGAAGAGCGCGCAGCGGATCGCGTTTCACATTCTGCACATGGAACCCGAGGACATCGAGCGACTGCGCAACGCGCTGGCCGCCGTGCGCGACGGGGTGACCTTCTGCCGGATTTGCTGCAATATCTCCCGGGAATCGGTCTGCCGCATCTGCGTGAACTCGCAGCGCGACCGCAGCACCATCTGCGTGGTGGAGGAGCCGAAGGACATCCAGGTCATCGAGCGCACCGGCGAATACGAGGGGCGCTACCACGTGCTGGGCGGGGCGCTGGATCCGTTGGCCAATATCGGCCCGAAAGACCTGAACATCTCCCAGCTGCTGCAGCGCATCGGCGGCGTGCTGCCCGACCGGGAGCTCGCGGACTCCACGGAGGAGAACCCGCAGTACGACTCCACGCCGGAGATCAAGGAAGTCATCCTGGCCACCGACCCGAACACGGAGGGCGAGGCCACCGCCTCCTACCTGGTGCGCCTGCTCAAGGACTTCCCGGACCTGCGTATAACCCGCCTGGCCTCCGGCATGCCGCTGGGCGGCGACCTGGAATTCGTGGACGAGCTGACGCTCTCGCGCGCCCTGTCGGGCCGTCTGACGGTCTAGGCCAGGCGCTCCGCCCGCAGCTGCTGGACCGCCGGCAGGTCCAGCGGAGCCAGGTCCTGGAGCCGCTGGCCGGTGGCGCGGGCCAGCAGCAGATCGGCCAGCTGCGGGTTGCGGGCCAGGGCCGGGCCGTGCATATAGGTGGCGATGACGCTGTCCTGGACCGCGCCCTCGCCGACGCGCTGCTGCTTGGCGTCGGGCAGATCGGCGGTGGCGGCGGCATCGCTGTTGCCGGTGCCGCGCTTGACGATACCCAGGGGCTGGGCCGACGGGCCCAGGATGGTCGCGCCCAGGTGGTTTTCGAAGCCGGTCAGCGGCTCGGTCAGCTCGCTGGTGTAGCCGGCCGCCCAGGGGGTGGACTGGACCTCACCGATGGCGCGTTCCTGCAGGGGAGAGGTGGTCGCGTCCAGCAGGCCGACGCCGTCGACCACGCGCCCGGAGGCGCGGAAGGACTCGCCTAAGACCTGCAGGCCCGCGCAGATGGCGAAGATGGGGCGCCCGGCGTGGGCGGCGCGGATCAGGCCGCCGTCGGAGATGAGGTGCTCCGCGGCCAGGATCTGGGCCGAGTCCTCGCCGCCGCCGAGGGTGTAGATGTCCAGCTGTTCCGGGACCGCCTCGCCCAGCTTGATGGGCACGATCTCGGCGTCGAAGCCGCGCAGCCGGGCGCGCTGGCGCAGCACCAGGGCGTTGCCGTCGTCGCCGTAGGTGCCCAAGACATCGGGAAGAATCAGGCCGATGGACAGGGTATTAGGCATGGCGGTTCTCCTTATTCTCCGAGTTGTCGTGCTGCGCAGCGGCGTCGCGCTCTAAGGCCTTTTTCAGATCGCGGAAGGCGGTGTAGTTGGCCAGGACCTCCACGCGGCCCGGCGGGCAGGCGTCGATGGCCTGGACCGGATCCGGGATGAGCTCGTGGGTAATGTCCGCGTAGACCAAGCGCACCGCCAGGTCGGTGCCGCGCTCGCCGGCGGCCTTGACGGAAATGCCTTCGAAGTCCTCGAAGCGCACGTCCCACAGCCAGGACATGTCCACGCCGTCGGCCACCTGGCCGTTGGTGGCAATCACCAGCCCCTCGGCGCTGCGGTCCACCATGGACAGCGCTTCCTGCCAGCCGGCCGGGTTCTTGGCCAGCAGCAGGCGGATCTCGTGCTCGCCGCGGGTGATGGTGGAATAGCGCCCGGCCACGTCGTCGATGCTTTCCACGGCGGTGACGGCGGCGTCGGTAGCAATGCCGAAGGCCTCCGCGGCGGCGGCGACGGCCTGGGCCGCGTTACCGCGATTGGCGCGCCCGGGAAGCGCCAGGTTCAGCGGGAAGGTGCCCGCGGGGCTTATGATGCCCTCTTCGCTGACCGTCCACTCCGGCTGCGGGCGGCGGAATTCACGCCCGTCGGGCAGCTTCTTGACCGCGTACCAGTCCTCCGGTTCGCGGACCACGTGGCCGCCGGTGCGCGGGCAGGTCACGGAGTCGCCCAGCCAGCCGGCGCCGGCCGCCACCCAGATGACATTCGGGGCGTCGTAGGCCACCGAGGTCATCAGCACGTCGTCGCAGTTGGCGATGACCAGCATGTCCGGGTGGGCCTCCACGCAGGAGCGCAGGGCGCGCTCGATCTTGTTGATCTCGCCCACGCGGTCGAGCTGATCGCGCGAGAGGTTCAGCAGCACCAGCGCCTGCGGGTTCAGGTTGTCGGCCACGTGCGGCACGTGCAGCTCATCGACCTCGAGGACCAGGTGGGAGGCCTCCTTGCCCGCCAGCAGGGCGGAGATGATGCCGGCGTCCATGTTGTCGCCGCCGTCGTTGGTGGCCACGGTGTGGCGCGTACGCAGGGCCGCGGCCAGCATCCGGGTGGTGGTGGACTTGCCGTTGGTGCCGGTGACCAGGACGGCCGGGCGGCCGCCGCCCAGGGAGGACATGATGCTCGGGTCGATGGCGTTGGCCACCAGGCCGCCGATCATCCCGCCGGCGCCGCGCCCGGTGGCGCGGGAAGCCGTGGTGGCCAGGTTCGCGGCCGAGGTGGCGACGGACGTCCGCACCTTCCTGAGCGTTCTGCGTAGGTTAAAACTCATAGGCTACAGGTTAGTCCGCCGGTGGGCCCGGGCGCGATTGTGCACGCGGGTGGGCTTTTAAGAATTTGCCTGCGGTTTGCTGTTGCGCTGCCCGCCGCGGTTGCCGCGCCCACCGCGCCGCCGCCCGCCGCGCTTGCGCCGGGAGCCGCGGGAGCCGCCCTGCCCTGCGCCTTCGCCATTACCCGGCGACGGCGAGTCGGTTTTCGCCCCCGCCGCATGCTCCGGCGCGGAACCCGACTGGGCGCTGGAGTTGTTGGACCCGGAGCGGTTCGCCCCGCCGCGGCTGCTGCGCCGGCGCCGCCGCCGGCTGCGGCGCGAGCGACGCGAGCCGTTGTCCTCGGCCCGGCCGCCGCGGGAGCTGCGCGCGCCCCGGTTGGCGCCGGTGGTGTTGTTTCCCTCGGCCTCTTGTGCCGCGGCGTTATCCGCGCCGGCCTGCTCGCTGGCGGGAGTGATGCGCTCGACGGCCTCGAGGAAGGCCCGGTCCGACATCAGCGGGATGCCCTTGCGGTGGGCGTGCATGGGCTTGCCCACCAGGTCGGTGGTGACGTTGCAGACCACCAGGGAGGTCTCCCGGCTGAGCTTTTCCGAGTAGTTGAGCTCGTGCCGGGTAATGGCGGCGATGATCTCGTCCGGGTCCGCCGTGATCTCCGGGGCCACGACGATCTCCATACCCGGCTCCAGCTCGTGCCCGGGCCGGTAGGGGCCGGGGTTCTGGTGGATGCGCGGGGCCTCCTCCGCGTCCACACGCAGGTGGGAGCGCTGCAGGCCGAATTTATCGCCGCGCACCTCGTCCGGGGTGGTGGCAGCCAGCGGCCCGCGCTCGGCCTGGGCGAGGTAGAGGGCCACGAGGAGCTCGGTGGCCTCGCGAGAGGTCTGCGATTCCGGGACGTTGGCCCGCTCCGTGGTGGCGACCGCGCTCGGGGTCAGCACCCCGCAGTGGCGGGCGGTGGTGGCCAGCCGGATGTCCTCGAGCTGGGCGCCCTGGCGCCGCGCGGAGGCCAGTGTGTCGATGATCAGCTCCGGGGCCGGCACGTGGCCGACCTTCTGCCGGCGGCGGTTGTTGCCGCGGTTGCGGTTGCGACTCCGGTTCTGCCGGGCCGCGGCCGTCATGGCGCGCCGGGCCTCGGAGACCACGAATCCCCACGCGAAGGGGGTGTCGTGCACGACCAGGGTGCGCCCGTCCAGGAGACGGTCCAGGGGTTTGAGGATCCGGGAGAAGTTCTGGCCGGCGGAGACCTCCTCGTGGCTGAGCCCGTGCAGGTGCCTAGGGCCGGGATCGCTGCCGGGGTTGAGGACGGCGTGGAAATCCTGGCCAACTTCCCCGGCGGCGTTGAAGGTCACCGCGTCCAGGGCCACGAGCCGGGCCGTGGACGGGTGGATGCCGGTGGTCTGCACGGTCAGGGCGACGAAGGGGAAGTCCGCCGCGGCGGGGGCGGCCTGTTCCGCCGCGGCGTCCTCCGGAAGCTGGGCGCGCGGGTCGTGCGGCTTGGGCGGAGTCGACCCAGCCGAGGTCGCGGACTCAGACCCGGAACCGTTGTTCGGGCGCGCAGGTGAAGTACTCATTGAGGCTAGTCTAGTTCACCGTTTTCCGCTGGGACGATTAGCAGGGCCCCTAGTGCCAAGACCGGCGCCCCGCCGTTTAAGGGGTGGGCTCCGCAGTCTCCGCAGCCGTGGGCTCTGCCGGTTCGGTGGAGCGTTCCGCGCTAAACGTCACGTGGATAGTCGCGGTAGCCTCCGCGGTCCACTCCGACCTATCCGGCGTCGGCTCCCCGGTCGGCGTGGTGGGCGCCGTAGTCGGCGCAGCAGTCGTCGGCGTCGTTGGCGTCGTTGTTGCTGCCGGGGTCGGGGTGGTGCCGGAAGAACTGGAAGTCGACGTGGGATCTGTCGGCCCCAGCGGGACCGTCGGCCCCGTCGAGTCATCCGTGGGCTCTACCGAGCGCGAGCGCCCCGTAAAACCCGGGGTAGTGGCCGCGGTCCCCGTGGTGAGCGTGGTTCGCGCGGCGCTCCTGTCGCGGGTGCCGGTGCTACGGGTGCTCCGGGGCGCGGTACCGCTGGTGGGGGTAGTGCCGGTAGCGGGGGTGGAGCCGTACGCGGGATCCGGGGTGGGGGACGTCCCCTGGCCGCTTCCCGCGGTGACGGGGATTATCACCTGGGGATCGAGGAAGTCCGCCGGGGCCGCGGCCGGGGCCGCCAGCGCGGGGAGCAGCGGAGCGGCTAGGGCCAGGCCCGGATCGGGCAGGAGCGGCTCAGACAGGCCCAGTTGCACAAGAACCGGCTGTAGGACGCTGGTGTGGTCAGGCTCCGGCTCAGCCGGCGCCGCGGACTGGGCGGGGCGGCTGCCATCCGCGCCGGCGGGGGCTGCGCTGGGAGCGGGGGAGCCGGGACGGTGTGCGCGCGTCGGGGCAGCAGGCTGGCGCGGGGAGGAGGCGGCGATGGTGCGCCCACCGGAATAGTCCGGGTCTTCCGCCTTGTTCCAGTTCGCGGAGGTGACGGCGAATCCGCCCACGGCTACTAGCACGCTCGAGGCGACGGCCAGGGCAGAGGTACTCAACCCGGTGGCGCTGCCCGCCCCGATTGCGGTGGCGGTGGATGCGGTAGATGCGGTGGTGGCAGCGGTGCCCGAGGCGGCGGTAGCGCCGGCCGTCCCGAGGCCCGCCGCGCCGGAGGACCCGTAAGCGCCGGTGAAGAAAGAGGCCTGCGCGGTGGAGGCCTTCGCCCGGGCGGTGGCGAGGGCGGTCAGTGCCGCGGCGGAGGTCGAGGCCAGCACCACGGTGGCCCCATGGCTGGAGCGGGCGTCGGTGCGGCCGGAGTGGTTCAGGTGCACCACGGTGCGGGCCAGGTGCTGCGCCTGCGATCCGGAGAATTCCCCCACGACGTGGTCGTCGATGATGGCGTGGACGCGGTAGCGGGTCAGGTGCCGCTCGGCCGTGAGCGTGACGAGGACATGCTGGTCGCCTTCCGGCAGGTGCGGCAGCCCGGATTCGAAATCGCGCAGGACGAGCCCCTCGCCGCAGTCGCTGCCCGGGAGCATGGCCCACGGGGTCGCCGGCGGGTTGTTGACGGGCACGCATAGGCCCGGCCGCGGCAACAGCAGGGAGAACTCCGGCCAGTCGTCGGTCAGGCGAACCTCGGCGGTCACCAGGGGTGACAGGCCTGCCTCCAGAACCCAGGCGAGCTCGGAATAGGCGTTGGCGAACTCGGGCGCCAACTGGCCGATGACTAGGTCATCCACCAGCACGTCGAAGCCCGTGCCGGCCGCGCGGGCGCTTAAGGTACAGTCCACTAAGCGATCGCTGCGGGAAGACAATAGGTCGGTAAAGACCTCCGGGGATACTCCCTGTACGGGCAGCTTGCGGGTTGTCCCGAAGCCCCGGAAAGGGACCGCGTAGGTAGAGTCCATTCCACCTCCTGACTTAGAAACCTGAGGACAATGACCACGCGTGCGACCGTGTGCGCTTGGGCACGCGGGCACGAAGTATGCAGTACCTAAGTATTATCTAAGTAGCTTTAAGTCTGCAACTGCTAATGCCAACCCGCGGGCCGCCGGGCGCGTTACGGGGATACGCAGGGAAATGGTGGGCTAGGGGCCCAGACTCGGGAGCTAGTTTAGGGGGTGGACCAAATCGCGCGGGCCCGCCCCGGGCTGGGGGAGAACCCAGCCGGGGCGGGCGCGGGAAAGCGCTAGGCCAGCGCGCGGTTGACCGCGGAGTCGATGGCGCGCAGGGATGCGGTGGTCGTGGAACCGGCGATCCCCACGCCCCAGACCTTGGTGCCGTTGACGTCGGCGGCGATGTAGCAGGCGGCCTCCGCGTCGTCGCCGGCGCTGCGGGAGCGCTGCGAGTACTCGATGACCTCGAACTCCAGTCCCAGGTTTTCCAGGGCGTTGGCATAAGCCGCGATGGGGCCGTTACCGGAGCCATTAACGGTGGAGGTCTCGCCGTTGTAGACGACCTCGGCGCTCAACTGCGTGGCGCCGCCGGCGGCCTCCGCGTTGTCGATGGAGACGTGGACCTGCTCCAGCGGGGCGGTGCGATCCAGGTATTCCCGGGCGAAGATATCCCACATGTTCTTGGAGTTAATCTCGCCGCCCTCGGCGTCCGTGACCGCCTGGACCACGGCGGAGAACTCACTCTGCATGGCCCGCGGCATGTTGATGCCGTGGTCGGTCTTCATGATGTAGGCAACCCCGCCCTTGCCGGACTGGGAGTTGACGCGGATGACCGCCTGGTAGTCGCGGCCCACGTCCTTCGGGTCGATGGGCAGGTAGGGCACCTCCCAGGTGGTCTCCCGCAGCTGATCCCAGGAGACTTCCGTGTTGTTGGCGCCCGGCACGACCTGGTCCGCCATGGCGTCCAGGCCCTTGTTGATGGCGTCCTGGTGGGAGCCGGAAAACGCGGTGAAGACCAACTCGCCGCCGTAGGGGTGGCGCTCCGGGACGCGCAGCTGGTTGCAGTACTCCACGGTCTCGCGGATGGCCGGCAGATCCGTGAAATCAATCTGGGGATCGACGCCCTGGGTCAGCATGTTCAGGCCCAGCGTGATCAGGTCCACGTTGCCGGTGCGCTCGCCGTTGCCGAACAGGCAGCCCTCGATGCGGTCGGCGCCGGCCAGGTAGCCCAGCTCCGCGGCGGCGATGCCCTCGCCGCGGTCGTTGTGCGGGTGCAGGGACATGATGATGTCGGCGCGCCGGGCGAAGTTGCGGTGCATCCACTCGATGGAATCCGCGTACACGTTGGGCGAAATCATCTCCACCGTCGACGGCAGGTTGATGATCATCGGGTCCCCGGGGCTCGGATCCATGATGTCCACGACCGCGTCGCAGACCTCGACCGCAAACTCCAGCTCGGTGCCGGTGAAGGACTCCGGCGAGTACTCCCAGCGCCAGTTGGTGTCCGGGTAGTCCTGCGCGATGTCGCGGATCAGCTGCGCGGCGTCGGTGGCCAGCTTCTTGATAGCCGGCTTGTCCTTGCGGAAGACCACGCGGCGCTGCAGCTTCGAGGTCGAGTTGTAGAAGTGCACGATGACGTTCTTGGCGCCGGCGCAGGCCTCGAAGGTGCGGCGGATCAGGTGCTCACGCGCCTGGACCAGCACCTGGATGGTGACGTCCTCCGGGATCTTGTTCTGCTCGATGATTTCGCGGACGAAGTCGAAGTCCGTCTGGGAGGCTGAGGGGAAGCCGACCTCGATCTCCTTGTAGCCCATCTTGACCAACAGGTCGAACATGCGGTGCTTGCGCTCGGGGCTCATCGGGTCGATGAGCGCCTGGTTGCCGTCGCGCAAATCCACCGCGCACCACTGCGGCGCGTGCGTGATGGTCTTGTCCGGCCAGGTGCGGTCCGGCAAGCGGATGTCTTCTACCTCGGTGGCAAACGGCTGGTAGCGGCTTACCGGCATGGAGGAATTGCGCTGCTTATTCCAGGCCGGCTGGCCTTCCCGGCGGGGGCCGGCCGGGGTGGTGATTTCGCGCGGGGCGGAGATGAATGCGTCGTTCGGGCTCATGGTGTCGTTCCTTTTCTGCGTGGTCTTCGTGGTCGTTGCTATTAGCTGGTCTGCCTTAACGGGCGGCGGAGACTGTGCGATAGTTGGCGCGGAATGCGCGCGTGGCGTCAAAACCAAGTGGTGGTGATTGGGTGAGCCCTCCGGCGAAATGCGGGGCGGTCAGCGTAGGGGATAAGCCGGCACGGGCGCGGCGAGGTCACCGCGGCGGGGCGCTGACCGCAATCTGCCGGTCGGGGGATGCAGTGCCTGCATCCAAACCGTCGGGCAAACCGGGCTGGGGCTAAATCCCGCCGCGGCTGATAAGTAGTAGCATTTGCCGCGAAGTCATGTGGCACAGACTACATGCCATTCCACGGGGTGGCAACTAAATATTCTTTTATTTCATTAGATGGGAAATTCTGCGCTGTGGCGACGCCGCGGGGAGGAAAACCCCAGCCGTGCGCGAGGTGTGCTGCGGCTTCCCGTGCGCGCGGCGGGCCGCTACCATTTTCAGACGTGGAAGAAACCAAGAGTACCGACGCGCCCCGGCTGCACCGCCGCGACTGGGCGGGGGCCGCGGCCGTCGGCCTGGGCGGTTCGGCCCTGCGCCTGGGGGTACTCGCGGGCATGGGGGCGGCTAACGGCCAGTGCCTCGGGGACCTGCTCAACAAGTGGGATGCCGAGTACTACACGCAGATCGCCGCTCACGGCTACTTCGAGGCCCAGATAGCCGACGACGGCCCGGCCTATGAGAAGACCCTGGCGTTTTTCCCCGGCTTCCCCTTCCTGTTGCGCGCCGGGCACGCGCTGACCGGGGTGCACTATTCCACCCTGGCGGTGGTGCTCAACATCGCGCTGACCGTCGTGCTGGCCGCCGGGTCCATGGCCTTGGCCAACCGGGTGGCCTTGTACTGCGGGGCCGCGCCGGGGCGGGGCTACCGCCTGGCCGCGGCGGCGGTGGTGACCGGCGCGCCGATGGCCATCGTCCTTGCCATGCCCTATACCGAGGCGCTCTTCGGGGCGCTGGCCATCTGGGCCCTGGTGGCGCTGTGGGACAGGCGCTGGTGGTCCGCGGCGGCGCTGGTTTTCTGCCTGGGCCTGGTGCGCCTGACCGCGGTGGATATGCTCGCCGCATTCGCCCTGGCCGTGCTGGTCTACGGCCTCCGGCAGTGGTCCGCGTGGGCGGGGCTGGTGGTCTCCACGGTCCCGCTGGTGGCCTACCTGGCCTGGGCGAATTCCCACCTCACCGCGGTGGGCGGGTACTTCGGGACCCAGCAAAAGCACTGGAACTCCGGCTTCGACGGCGGGCTCGCTAGCCTGCGTTGGGTGGGCACGAGCCTGACCAGCGCGGACAACGCCGGCTTCCTGCTGACTACCGCCGTGATGCTGGCCGCCCCGCTGTGCCTGGTCCTGGCGTGGCGCCGGATGGGGCTGGCGCCGTGGTGGTTTAGCGCGGCGCTGATGGTCAACGTCTTGGCCTCCGACGGCATCATGCACTCGCGCCCGCGGCTGCTGCTGCCGGCGGTCATCGTGATGCTGCCGCTGCTGGTTGCCGGCTTCCGCCGCCTGCCCGGCTGGGCCATGGGGCTGCTGGTGGCCCTATGGGTGCTATTCGGCGCCTGGTTCTCGGCCTATATGCTGGCCGTGTTCGAGTGGGCCATCTAGGCGGCTAGCGCGGTTCGGCGGCTAGCGCGGTTCGCTGCGTGATTTCTCGCCGCTGCCGACGGACTGCTGGGAGAGCACGATGGTGGCTGCGATCATGAGGGCCAGCGCCACGCCCATCACCGCCCAGCCGGCGGCGGAGGTGATCTGGAATTTCTCGCCGAGGATGGCATAGCCCAGCAGGAAGGCGACCATGGGCTCGACGATGGTCATCGCGGGCAGCGACTGCTTGAGCGGGCCGGCGTGGAAGGAATACTGCTGGACCACCGTGCCGGTGGCGGCGGTGGCGATAAGCGCGTAGAACTCCCAGCTGGTCAGGAGCTCGCCTACGCCGGAGTGGGCGAAGATATCGACGACCGCCTTGGACAGCACCGCCACGTACCCGTAGATGCCGCCGCAGATCGTGCCGAGCATCAGGGCGCGCTGGCTGCGGTGGCGCCAGCCGATAAAGGCCAGCACCGCCATGACGGTGATGCCCACTAGCAGCGCCGGCGCCCAGTCGGAGACGGCCGGCTGTGGTTTGCCGGCGCTGGGGCGTCCCAGGATGATGAGCGTGCCCACCGCGACGGTCAGCACCAGGGACCAGCCGATCTCCTGCCCGCTCATGCGGCGGCGGGAATACCAGGCCGCCAAGGGCAGTGTGAACATCAGGGACATGACCAGGATGGGCTGGACGATGAGCAGGGTGCCGAAGCCCAAGGCGACGACCTGCAGCCCGTAGGCCGCCAGCGCGGCGAAGGTGCCCACCCACCACAACGGCTGGGTCATGGCGGTGCGCATGACCGAGGAGGGGGCATCGAGGGCAATCCGGTGCCGTACCACTGTCCCCCAGGCCACGGTGAGGGCCGAGGCCAAGGCGAAGAAGATGGCGAGGAGACTGCTTAACACCTACCCAACCGTAGTGAATGCTACGGAATTCTGTGCCCATTGGGGCACCGATGTCGCGCAAAAAGCTCTACCATGAAAGGGGTGCATGTAAATGCTGGCTCCGTGAATCGCGCGGGGTAACATGAGCACTTGACTACTGATTGACAGGTATTCAAGCAGACTAGTATTCGCGAAAGGTGGCAACAGCAGGTGGCCTTAGTCGTTCAAAAATACGGTGGCTCTTCCCTGGAATCGGCCGAGCGCATCCGCGCGGTTGCCGAGCGGATCGTCGCCACCAAGAAGGCCGGCAACGACGTGGTGGTCGTGTGCTCCGCCATGGGTGATACCACGGACGAGCTGTTGGACTTGGCAGCCCAGGTCAACCCCGTTCCCCCGCGCCGCGAGATGGATATGCTGCTGACCGCCGGTGAGCGCATCTCCAATTCGCTGGTCGCGATGGCCGTGGAATCCCTGGGCGCGCACGCGCAGTCCTTCACCGGCTCCCAGGCCGGCGTCCTGACCACGGAGCGGCACGGCAACGCCCGGATCGTGGACGTGACCCCGGGGCGCATCACGGAGGCCCTCGACAAGGGCAAGATTTGCATCGTGGCGGGTTTCCAGGGCGTGAACAAGGAGTCGCGCGACGTGACCACCCTGGGCCGGGGCGGTTCGGATACGACCGCCGTGGCGCTGGCCGCGGCCCTGAACGCCGACGTGTGCGAGATTTACTCCGACGTCGACGGCATCTACACCGCCGATCCGCGCATCGTGCCGAACGCCCAGAAGCTGGAGAAGCTGTCTTTCGAAGAGATGCTGGAGCTGGCCGCGGTCGGTTCCAAGATCTTGGTGCTGCGCAGCGTTGAATACGCCCGCGCCTTTAATGTTCCGTTAAGAGTTCGCTCGTCTTATAGCAATGACCCCGGCACCCTGATCGTCGGGTCGATGGAGGATATTCCCATGGAAGAAGCAGTACTGACCGGTGTCGCCACTGACAAGTCCGAGGCCAAGGTGACCGTCCTGGGCATCCCTGACCGCCCGGGCGAGGCGGCCAAGGTCTTCCGCGCCATCGCGGATGCCGAGATCAACATCGACATGGTCCTGCAGAACGTCTCCTCCCTGGACGACGGCCGCACGGACATCACCTTCACCTGCCCGCGCGCCGACGGCCCGCGCGCCATGGAGCTGCTGTCCAAGCTGCGCGGCGAGGGCGACTGGTCCAACGTGCTCTACGACGACCAGGTCGGCAAGGTCTCCCTGGTGGGCGCCGGCATGAAGTCGCACCCGGGCGTGACCGCTGATTTCACCGAGGCCCTGCGCGACGTCGGCGTCAACATGGAGCTCATCTCCACCTCGGAGATCCGCATCTCCGTGCTGACCCGCGAGGCCGACCTGGACAAGGCGGCCCGGGCGCTGCACGAGAAGTTCCAGCTGGGTGGCGAGGAAACCGCCACGGTTTACGCTGGAACCGGACGCTAAAGCGCGCAGTCACAGCACCAACCACACAAGTACGGCACGTACGAGACAAGGAGTTTTACAATCATGACCACCGTGGCGGTAGTAGGGGCAACCGGACAAGTCGGCCGCGTGATGCGGCAGATCCTGGAGGAGCGCAAGTTCCCGCTGGACAAGATCCGCTTCTTTGCTTCCTCCCGGTCCGCCGGCACGGAGCTGGAATTCGCCGGCCAGCAGGTGACGGTCGAGGACCTGGCCGAGGTCACCGAGGAGTCCGTCGCGGACGTGGACATCGCGCTGTTTTCCGCCGGCGGGGACACCTCCCGCCAGTGGGCGCCCGTCTTCGCTGCCGCCGGCGCCATGGTCGTGGACAACTCCTCGGCCTTCCGTAAGGACCCGGACGTGCCGCTCATCGTGGCGGAGGTCAATCCGGGCGAGGCCAAGGATCTGCCCAAGGGCATCATCGCGAACCCGAACTGCACCACCATGGCAGCCATGCCGGTGCTCAAGCCGCTCAGCGATGCCGCCGGCCTGCGCCAGCTGCACGTGTCCTCCTACCAGGCCGTCTCCGGCTCCGGCCTGGCCGGCGTGGAGACCCTCGCCGCGCAGGTCTACCAGGTCGGCGAGCACAACGTGGACCTGGTCCACGACGGCTCCCGCCTGGACGGCGAGGACACCGGCCCCTACGTCGCCCCGATCGCGTTCAACGCGCTGCCGATGGCCGGCAACCTGGTCGATGACGGCTCCCTGGAGACCGACGAGGAGCAGAAGCTGCGCAACGAGTCCCGCAAGATCCTGGGCCTGCCGGATCTGAAGGTCGCCGGCACCTGCGTGCGCATCCCGGTCTTTACCGGCCACACCATGACCATCCACGCCGAGTTCGACAAGTCCATCACCCCGGATAGGGCCCTGGAACTGCTGGGGAACGCCCCGGGCGTGAAGGTCGTGGACGTGCCGACCTCGCTGGCCGCCACCGGCATCGACGACTGCCTGGTCGGCCGCGTGCGCCAGGACCAGACCGTGGACGACAACCGCGGCCTCGTTCTGGTCGTTGCCGGCGACAACCTGCGCAAGGGCGCAGCGCTCAACACCATCCAGATCGCCGAGCTGCTGGTCTAAACCAGGCATCTGCCCATAGCAAAAGGCCCACCCGCGAGGGTGGGCCTTTAATTGTTCCCGACGGGCGGGGGCTTAGCGCTAGTCCTGAGAGGCAGGGGAGGCGCCGGACTGCGGCGTGGAACCGGGGCCCTTGGAATTGTCCTTATGCCCGTCGAAGTCGAGGTCGTTGTCAGCAGACGGAACCTCCGGCTTGGTGTGCTGGACGTAGGTCACGGAAGGATCCAGGTCCTCGCGGTCGAAGTCCTCGAGCTCCTCGTCCGCCTCGAGCTCTTCGTAGATCTCCTCGGCGACGAGGTCCTCGAATTCGCCGGTGGCCATGTTGGAGGCCGCGGCCAGGCGGGCGAGCTCGCGCTCGTTCTTCTTGGTGAAGCGCTCGCGCGGGTCCAGCTTGCGCTGCACCAGGGTGCGGGCGCGCATGCGGCGGTCGGACTCGTCCATGAGCTTGCCGCGGCTGCGGATCCAGGTAAAGGACATCACGACGATCATCAGCAGGCCGAGGTAGCCCAGGATCGGGTAGACATTGCTGACCAGCTGCTGGAAGCCCACGAAGGACAGCACGAAGCCGATGAGGCAGGCCACGCAGTAGACTGGGTAGAACAGCTGTGGCTTGGAGCGGGTCAGGCGCTTGCCCAGCGCGTAGAACATGCCCACCGCGGTGTTGAAGACCATGCCGTAGATGACAAAGGTCATGACGTAGCCCAGGGTCGGGTGGATGGTGTTGATGAGCTCCAGCACCGGCATGTCCTGGCCGTTGACGGTCGGGGCGACGAAGAACAGGGAGAAGACCAGCAGGGCCAGCAGGATCAGGTAGATGATGCCGCCGATGAGGCCGCCCCAGCCGACGGCGCGGTTGTCCAGGAAGTTGCCGCCGATGACGATGGACATCGACACCGCGCACATGACGTTCAGGCCGGTGTAGTTCAGTGCGGAAATCCACCAGTTCGGCAGGGTGGTATCCACGTTGTTGGTGGTCCACTCGTGCATCTGGCTGAAGTCCACGTCCACGGTGAGGATGGTGTAGCCGGTGGCCAGGACGATGAAGATGACGATGAACGGCGTGATGGTGCCGATGACGGTGGTCACGCGGTCCACGTCGAGCAGGCCGACCAGCAGCACCAAAACCAGCATGACGGTTCCGCCCACCCACACGGGGATGCTCGGGAACTGCTGGGTGATGTTCGAGCCGCCACCGGCGAACATCACGAAGCCGATGCTAAACAGCGTGGCCAGCGTGGACCAGTCGAGGATCCGGGACGTAATCGGCCCGGAGACCTTTTCGTAGACGGCGGTGTGCTCCGAGGCTTGGAAGTAGGAGCCCAGCTGCAGGATGGAGATGCCGGTGATCATCATCAGGCCGGCGGCCAGGGCGATGCCGATTAGGCCCCATTCGCCGAATGCCACGAAGTACTGCATGGCTTCCTGGCCGGAGGCGAAGCCGGCGCCGACGACGACGCCGATGAACGCCATCGAGATTGCTATGGCGCGTTTAAACATGGAAGTTAAACCCCAAATCTGTTATCAAAAAGCAGCGTAGCCCGAGGTGGGCCTAAAAACGTACGGTTTATGAATTTACCTGTTTCTGGCCTGGTTTTCCGGGTAAACACCAGACAGACCGCCCGGAAATTCACAATGTTAACCGGCCGGCCAGGTGTCCCGGCCTGGATGTGCCCAGCTTTTCTCCCGTTTGTCACTATTTGGGCACAATCTGGCGAGCCCTCAGTCGGCGGAGTTCTGGCTGGCCTCCGTGGCGGTGATGAGGTCCTTGCGGGCGCGGGCGACGCGCGAGCGGATGGTGCCGACGCGCACGCCGGTGATTTTGGCGGCTTCCTCGTAGGTATAGCCCAGCACCTGGGTCAGGATGAGGGCCTCCCGGCGGTCGGCGGGGAGGGCGTCGATGAGCGCGCGGGCGTCGATCCAGTCGCTCCAGGTGGCGGAGTTTTCCAGGGCGGGGGCCTGGGCGGCGGCGTCCTCGTAGGAGGTGGCGGACTTGCGGGGCCGGGCCATGTCGTGGCGGATGTTGTCCACCCAGGCGCGGCGGGCGAGGGAGAGTAGCCAGGTGCGGGCGGAGGACCGGGCGGCGAAGCGGGGGAGGGCGGAGATGACCCGCAGGTAGGTTTCTTGCGCTAGGTCGTCGGCGTTTTCGGGCCCGGCCAGGTGAGCTAGGAGGCGCCAGACGTCGTCCTGGGTGGCGCGGATGAACTCCGTCAGCGCGCGGCGGTCACCGCGCCCGGCGGCAAGGGCCAGGTCGGTGACGCGCGCGTCGTCGGCTGCGGAGTGGTGTTTCATCATCCTGAATTTACCAGGCGCCGAAAGCGGTTTTGGACCTACACTGGGGGCCAGGCAGGGTGCTGCACGAACCCTGACTGAGGCAAACCTATCAATAGTTGGAGTTTGTTTGCCAACCGCTATTAAATGGGCTAGACTATAAGCCAACGGCTTTTGATAGCTGACCAATATTGCCACTGAAGGAGGCATACCCCATGACTCAAGATTCTTCTGCAGCAGACCAGATCCTGGGCCGCGGCAACCGCACCGCCGGCGAGGGCCAGACCACCCGCCCGTCCGGCCAGCCGGTAGCGTCGGAGAACCGTTCCATCACCGCCGGCCCGCAGGGCCCGAACGTGCTCAATGACGTTCACCTGATTGAGAAGCTGGCGCACTTCAACCGCGAGCGGGTCCCGGAGCGCACCCCGCACGCCAAGGGGCACGGCGCCTTCGGTGAGCTGCACATCACCGAGGATGTCTCCCAGTACACCAAGGCCAAGCTCTTCCAGAAGGGCACCGTTACCCCGATGGCCATCCGTTTCTCCACCGTCGCCGGTGAGCAGGGCTCCCCGGACACCTGGCGCGACGTGCACGGCTTTGCCATGCGCTTCTACACCGAGGACGGCAACTACGACATCGTGGGCAACAACACCCCGACCTTCTTCATCCGGGATGCCATTAAGTTCCCGGACTTCATCCACTCCCAGAAGCGCCTGGGCACCAACGGCCTGCGCAACGCGGATATGCAGTGGGACTTCTGGACCCGCTCCCCGGAGTCGGCGCACCAGGTGACCTACCTGATGGGTGACCGCGGTACCCCGAAGACCTCCCGCCACCAGGACGGCTTCGGCTCCCACACCTTCCAGTGGATCAACGAGGAAGGCAAGCCGGTCTGGATCAAGTACCACTTCAAGACCCGCCAGGGCTGGGACTGCTTCACCGACGCCGAGGCGGCGGAGATGGCCGGCCAGAACGCCGACTACCACCGCGAGGATCTCTACAACGCCATCGAGCGCGGTGACTACCCGGTCTGGGACGTCAAGGTCCAGATCATGCCTTTCGAGGACGCGGAGACCTACCGCTTCAACCCCTTCGACCTGACCAAGACCTGGTCGCAGAAGGACTACCCGCTGCACGATGTGGGCTACTTCGTGCTCAACCGCAACCCGCGTAACTTCTTCGCGCAGATTGAGCAGCTGGCCCTGGACCCGGCCAACCTGGTCCCGGGCGTGGGCCTGTCCCCGGACCGCATGCTGCAGGGCCGCGTGTTCGCCTACTCCGACCAGCAGCGCTACCGCATCGGGCCGAACTACAAGCAGCTGCCGGTCAACCAGCCGCTGAACGCGGATAAGGTCAACACCTACGAGCACGAGGGCCCGATGTCCTTCCTGTTCAACGACCCGCAGGATCCGGTCTACTCCCCGAGCCGCTACGACAAGGGTGCGGGCTACCTGGACGACGGTGAGACCTCCAACCAGCACGATGACTTCGGTCAGGCTAGCGATCTCTACGTCAACCCGGACCCGCACGGCACCGACCTGTCGCGCGCCCCGTACGTCAAGCACGCCGAGGATGACGACTTCATCCAGCCGGGCATCCTCTACCGCGAGGTCATGGATGACGGTGAGAAGGAGCGCCTGGCCGACAACATCACCAACGCCATGGCTGGTGTCTCTGAGCCGGTCGAGCAGCAGGTCTACCACTACTGGGATCAGGTAGACGAGAACCTGGGCAAGCGCGTCCGCGAGCTCTTCGCCGAGAAGAAGTAACCAGCGCGCTGACCCAGCCGTTCCACCCGGCTAGAAACGGCCGAAGATAGCTAGTACCCCGCGGGAAACCGCGGGGTACAGTGCTTTGTGCACTACATCAGCCTCCCCGCGCGCCGCCGGGCGGCAAGCGCTGCGGCCGGCGCGGCACCGGGGCCGGCCCGCCGGGAATAAAAATGGCAGCAGTGGCCGAAACGGCGCGCCTAGCCGAAACTATAGGTGCTGGTAGATATCGTTTCTTAGTATGAACGACGCCCGCCTTGCTAGCCCCGCCAGCCCCTCTGCCGCCGCGGATTCCGCGGACGGCCACCGCCAACCCCACCGCTTCCGGTCCGGGCTGGCGGCTCTGGTCGTTCTGGTGCTGCTCGCCGCCTGCGCCGGTATTGCTGCCGCGGTGGGGATGAGCCCGGAGAAGGCCTGGAACTCCGCCGACTCGGAGGAGGGGGTGACCGGCGCCCCGGCCGCCGACGCCCCCGCCGGCATCGATCCGAACGAGCTGGTTGACGCCCGGCGTGCGACCGGCGAGGCCCAGAGTCAGGCCGGCTTCCTCAAGTCCGGCACGCAGCAGCTGGCCGACGGCACCGGCCAACTCAAGGACCGCACCGGGGAGATCACCGGCGGCGTGGATCAGCTCAGCCAGGGCACCCAGGAGCTGGTGGACGGCTTGGTGCAGCTGCAAGCCGGCACCGGCCAGCTGGGCGCGGGCGCTACCGAGCTCGCCGACGGGGTCGGCCAGGCCGTCGATCAGATCACCGGTATCGAGGTGGTCCGCGGGCAGATCCTGACCGCCATCGACGGCGCGCTGGGGGATCTGCGCGGCAACGACTCCGCGGACGCGAAGAAGCTGCGCGGTCAGCTCAAGGACCTGCGCGGCCAGGTCGATACCTTCAAGATTGACGAGTCCATCACCGGGGAGCTCAACCGCCTGAAGGACGGCTCCCGCGAGCTGTCCAACCAGCTGGCGGTGCCCGGCTATGCCTACCACGACGGCATCTACTCCGCGACGGAGGGCGCCAAGCAGCTCAACGCCGCCATCGGGGAGTTAGACGGCGGCGCCGACGAGGCCGTCAACGGCATCAACGAGCTGGACGAGGGCGCGCGCAAGATCGACGGGATGGCCGATCAGAACAAGACCAAGGTGGAATCCATCCAGCGCGCCATGCCGCCGGTCCAGTTCGCCGCGGACGGGCAGGACGCCGGCCCCTCGCGGCTGCTGGCCCCGGTGGTGGCCATGCTGATCGCCGCGCTGGTAATGCTGGGCGGTATCGGCCTGGGCTGGCTGTCCACCCAGCGCGGGTGGCTGAGCCTGCTCGGCGGCCTGGTCGGCCTGGTGGCCGCGGGCGAGGTGGCCCTGTTCGTGCTGGCCACCGGCCTGACCGCCGCCGCGGCAGCCATCAGCGCCGGTGTCTTCGCCCTCGCCGCGGTCGCCGCCGCGGTAGTCACCCGGGCGCTCGTGGGGCTGCTGGGCCGCTCCGGTGGCATGGTGGCCGCGGCCATCCTGGGCATCGTGCAGGTGGGCGTGGTCGGCTGGTTCTGGAAGTCGGTCGCGGCCAGCGATGCCCCGACCTACTGGCAGGTCATCGCCAACCTGCTGCCGCTGAACTGGGCCACCAATGCCCTGACCGTGGTGGGCAACGGCGGCCAGCAGTCCCTGCTGTGGATGTCGCTGGGCGTGCTCGCGGCCGTCGCCGTCATCGGCGGCGCCGGCGTGTGGTGGGCTAATCGCTCCAGTGTCCGCCCGGCCCGGGCTTAGGCGCCCGGCTCGGGCCTAGGCACTAGCGGGGAAGAATTAGTTGTCCTGGGGGTCCTCGAGGGCCTCGGGCTCGCCGAAGTACTGCTCGGGGATGGGGCGCGGCTGCGGGTTCTGCGCGCGGAAGAGCTGCAGGCGCGGGCGCCAATTGCGGGGATCGGTGTCGTACTGCTCGAGCTCACCAGTTTCCCGGTTCACAAACGTCGGGCCCAGCTCCTTGTCTGGGTGGGCCGGGCTGAAAAGCCAGTGGGTGTCGGTCTCGGCCGCGCCGGAGAGCGGCCCGCGGTGTTGGTAGGCCTTGGCGACTGCGTCCTGGAATTCCATCATGGTTGTCCAATCTAGCCCATTTCCTGGCCGCGCCGGGCCGGTTCTCGGAGCGCCTGCCGGTGTGCTGCCTGCCCGCCCGGGGCGTGCTCGCCCGGGGTTGCGTTTTCCACCCAGATTTTAGGATGAATGAAAATGCGCAGCATACGGCGGTGATGATTTTGTCAGCTTTATGCCGCAATTGGAGATACCTTAACAGGATTCTGTGAAAGTGCTGGTGAGCTAGGATCTGACACTTCGGGGTGCTAGGCTAGGTCTCGCTCACGTAGTCCGCTTAGGGGGCGGACTAGCGGTTTAAATCCGTTGTGAGTGATAGGGAATAGGGGCGGCGCCGCAGCTGTAGGGATGCGGCGCCGTTTCCCTGTATCTAGGGGGATAACAAAAACTCAGCCGCAGTTAGGCCGGTGCGTCGGGGGCCTGGCGCAGGAGCGCTTCGGCCATGGGGAGAAGGTAGTCCACGAGTTCTTCGGTGCTGGCTTCGGCGGTTTCCGAATACTCCATGAGGTAGCGGGTAATCGCGACTCCTAGCAGCATGCTGCCCATGACGGGGAAGAGCGCAATCTGTTTGGGACTGAAGCGCTCTTGCAGGCCGGGGGTCTGTTTGATGGTGTCGAGGAAATTCGCGCTGAAGTAGTCGCGCAGGCGCTCGGCCGCGAACTCGGAGCCGATGCCCGCGCGGACGATAGCGCGTAGCCGCGGGCCGGTGTACGGGTCCTCCCAGTTGCGGAAATAAGTCAGCAGCATGTCCCGCAGATCCGCGCTGTGGTCGATGTCCGCCGGCACGGTCAGGAGGGTCTCCACGGCGGCATCGAAAAGCCCGGCCTTGCTCTTGAAGTAGTGTATGACCAGCGCGGGGTCGACGTCGGCGGCGCGGGCCACGGCGCGGATGGTGGTGGATTCGTAGCCGACGCGGGCGAAGGAGTCGCACGCCGCTTCTAGGATTGCCTCCCGGGTCTCCTCGTTGCCGGGGCGGCGCCCCAACTTCTTGGGCGCGGGATTGTCTGCTGCGTCCTTACCTGCTGATTCCTTAGCCATACATTCCATACTAGCTGGGATCTCTGTGCGTAAATTCACCGGGTGTTGACATTCAATGCTCGTTGAATTACGTTTCTTCAACGTACGTTGAGATACTGACGGAGGGAAAGCTCACATGCGGGACTGGATGAAGGCGGTAGCGGTCGGCGTGGCAGCACCGCTGGCCGTGATGATTTTCATCATGGCTTTCATGTGGCCGATGGCCACGATGGAGTCCAAAGACATCCCCGTTGCCGTGGTAGGCAGCGAGGAGCAGGTGGCCCAGATTGAGAACGCCATCGATGAACAAAAGCCCGGACTCCTGGACATCGAGCGCGTCGACAGCCGCGACGAAGCCCAGCAAAGGGTGGAGGAGCGAAAGGCCGACGGCGCAATTGTCTTAGGCCAGCAACCGGAACTCCTGGTTGCCTCGGCGGCCGGAAGCGCCCAGGCGGGAGTAGTCAAAAACCTGGCTGAGCCCCTGACCGCCATGGCCAACAAGCAGGCCCAGGCGGCAGCGGCGGCCAAGGGTATCCCTGCCGATGCCGTGCCGGAGGTCCAGGTGGAGGTCACCGACCTGGTCCCCTTCAGTGCGGATGACCCCCAGGGCCTGGGAATGAACTTCGTGATCCTGCCCATCGCCATCGGCGGGCTGATCGGCGGCGCGATTGCCTCCTTCACGCTGCGGCGCCCCGGGCAGCGCCTGCTGGCCGTGGCTATCCACGCGCCGCTGGCGGGCACCCTGGTCGCGGTGGTTATGGGGCCGCTCTTCGGCATGCTGCCGGGCGGGTTCTGGGCCTCGGCGGGCGTTCTGGCGCTCGGTATTGGGGCCTTGTCGAGCTTGATTGCCGGGCTGCGATCGGTGCTGGGCATCGGCGGCTTCGTGCTCGGTGCGGTATTCAACATGCTTTTCGCCAACCCCTTGGCCGGCACCATGGCGCCGAAGGAATTCGTGGCGGGCGACTGGGGCGCGCTGGGGCAGCACCTGCCCAACGGCGCCACCGCGACGCTGGTGCGCAGCGTGAACTACTTCCCGTCCGCTCCCATCGGGCAGCCGGTGTGGACGCTGCTGGCCTGGATTGCCGTGGGTGTGTGCCTGCTGGGGGTCGGGATGGCGCTCGGCAAGCGCGGCGCGGCTGCGCCAAGCGCCGAATAGTCGGCAGAAAGCCCGAGGTCACGAGCAGGGCCTCGGGCTTTGGTGAAGGCAAATCGACTGAATCGATCCAGCATGGTTTAAGCTGGGTCACACTAATGAAAATGGTGTGACGCACCTGGTGAACCGTCTGGATAAGGAGCCGGCATGCAAACCCCGCTCGGCCTGACCCTCATGGGCCTGGCCATCATCATTATTACCGTGACCATCCTGATCCGGGGGCGGACGACGCCGCTGGTGCCCATGACCATCGTCCCGGTCGTCGGCGCGCTGATCGCCGGGTTCGGCTTCGGGGAAATCGGGGACTTCTTCGAAGAGGGCCTGGGCTCGGTCATGAACGTCGTGGCGATGTTCATCTTCGCCATCATCTTCTTCGGGATCTTGCAGGACGTCGGGCTATTTAACCCGGTAATCCGGGCGCTTATCACCGCCACCCGGGGCAACGTCATCGCGGTGACCGTGGGCACCGCGGCCATCGGCATCGTGGCGCACCTGGACGGTTCGGGGTCGACCACCTTCTTGCTGACCATCCCGGCGCTGCTGCCGCTGTATACCGCGCTGCACATCTCCCGCTACGTGCTGGTGACCATCGTCGCGCTGGCAGCGTCCGTGATGAACATGGTCCCCTGGGGCGGGCCGCTGGGGCGCGCGGGCTCGGTGGTCAACCAGGAAACCCACCAGATCTGGATGCACTTGCTGCCCATCCAGGGCGTGTGCGTGGTGATGGTCCTGGCCATCGCCGCCGCGCTGGGCGTGTGGCAGAAGCGGCGCATCGCTAAGCTGCGCGCCGCCGGCCAGCTGGAGGGGGAGGACGCCGTCGACGTTAACGCCATCGCCGGTGACTTCATCCGCAAGCAAAAGCAGGAGCAGGAGGACAAGGGCTTCCGCAACCGCACCGGGCGGGTGGTGACCATCCTGAACGTGGCCGTCATCCTGCTCGTGCTGGTGGCCCTGCTGTCCGGCCTGCTGCCGCCGGCCCCGGCCTTCCTGCTGGCGGCCACCGTTGCTCTGCTCATCAACTTCGACTCCCAGTCGGAGCAGACCGATGCCCTGCGCCGCCACGCCCCGAACGCGCTGTCCATGGCCGGCATCATCCTGGCCGCCGCCATGTTCCTGGGCGTGCTCAACGGCGCCGGCATGCTGGAGGCCATCGCCCAGCAGCTCATCGCCATCCTGCCGGCGTCCGTGGGGCCGTACCTCCACGTGATCATCGGCCTGCTCGGCGTGCCGCTGGACCTGATGACCTCCACGGACGCCTACTACTTCTCCATCCTGCCCATCGTGCAGGAAACCGTCGCCAACTTCGGCGTCAGCGGCATGGGCGCGGCCAGCGCCCTGATTATCGGCAACGTCATCGGCACGTTCGTCTCCCCGTTCTCCCCGGCCCTGTGGCTGGCGCTGGGCCTGGCCCGCGCCGACATGGGCAAGTACTTGAAGATCGCCTTCCCGCTGGCGTGGGCGTTCTCCGTCGCCATCGTCCTGGTGGCCTTCGTCTTCGGCCTGCTGGCCTAAGGGCAGCAGGGCTGGGCAGAAGAAAACCCCGCTCTCACGGAAAGTGAGAGCGGGGTTATTGTTGGTCGGGATAACAGGATTTGAACCTGCGACCTCCTCGTCCCGAACGAGGCGCGCTACCAAGCTGCGCCATATCCCGGCGACCGTTCTTTGCGGTACCGGAATACTGTAACGCACTTTCTTCCCAACTAACAAAACGCCTGCACAGCGGGTGTGTATTTGGCGTGTGTCGGGGAGGCGTTGGTTAGGGGGCCTACTAGGCCTCCCGCTCGGTGATGCGCAGCAGCGTGGCCGAGGGGCGGCAGAAGATGCGCACCGGCGCGTACTTGGAGGTGCCCAGGCCGTTGGACACGTGCATCTTCATCGGCCCGAAGTCGTGGAGGCCCTGGACGCGGGCCCGGTCGATGTCGCAGTTGGTCACCAGTGCCCGGGAGCCCGGCAGGCAGATCTGGCCGCCGTGGGTGTGGCCGGACAGGGACAGCTGGTAGCCGTCCGCGGCGAATTGCTCGAGCACGCGCGGCTCCGGCGAGTGGAGCAGGGCCAGGCGGAGATCCGAGTCCGGGTTCGGGGCGCCGGCTACCTCCGAGTAGTCGTCCAGATCGTGGTGTGGATCGTCCACGCCGGCCACGGCCAGGCGCACGTCACCCACCTTGAACTCCAGGCGGGCCTGGTTGGCGTCGCGCCAGCCGTGCTCCAAGAACGCCGCGCGCATGTCCTTCCACGGCAGGTCCACATAAGACGGCTCGCGCTTGGCGCCCCACAGGTACTTCAGCGGGTTGACCGGGCGCGGGGCCCAATAATCGTTGGTGCCGAAGACGAACAGGCCGGGTCGCTGCAGCAGCGGGCCCAGGGCGCGCAGGACGTCGGGGACCGCGGCGGCGTCGGAGAGGTTGTCGCCGGTGTTGACCACCAGGTCCGGCCGGAGGGCATCGAGCGCGGAGACCCAGGCGATCTTCTTGTCCTGCCCGGGGATCATGTGCAGGTCGCTGACGTGCAGCAGGCGGAATTCTTTGTCTCGGCGCAGCGTGCCCGCCGGCAGCAGGGGAAGGGTGTATTCCTTGAGCTCGAACTTGTCTAGTTCGGTATAGCCCCAGGCCAGGGTCGCGGCCCCGGCGGCGGCGAGGGCGCCGATGCTACTGAGTGCTTTCGTCGAATTTTTCACGCCGTCCAGCCTACCTGGCGTATCTTTTACGGTATGAGCAACCTAAAAGAAACCATCCGTGCCGATCTGAAAACATCCATGAAGGCCAAGGAGAAGGAGCGCACCAGCGCCATCCGCTCCCTGCTGGCCGCTATCCAGGCAGAAGAGACCAACGGCTCCCGCCACGAGCTGACCGACGAGGACGTCCTCAAGGTCATCGCCCGCGAGATTAAGAAGCGCCGCGAGTCCGCCGACGTCTATAAGGAAAACGGCCGCCCGGAGCTGGCCGAGGCCGAGCTGGCCGACGTGCCCTACTTCGAGGCCTACCAGCCCGCCCAGTTGGACGACGCCGAGGTCGAGCAGCTGGTCGCTGAGTCCGTCGCCGAGGTCGAGAAGGAGACCGGGGAGGCCGCCAGCATGAAGCAGATGGGCGAGGTCATGAAGGCCGCCAATGCGAAAGCCGCCGGCCGGGTCGACGGCAAGCGGCTCTCAGAGGCGGTCAAGGCGCGGCTGCAGGGCTAGCAGCTAGCTGTAGGGGGGTAAAACTACAGCCCGAACAGCCCGCGCAGATCGTTGGTGAAATTATCGATGTCGCGCTGGGAAATCAGCGGCTCGGGGCGGCTCTGGCCGCCGCCACCGCCGCCGCCTTGGCCGCGGCCGGAGGGGGCATCGTTAGTAGCCGGGGAGGGGCTGGACGCGCCCGTGCTGTTAGAGTCGGCGGTGCCCGACGAGCTGCCGCCCCCGCCGGAGCCGTCCGATAGCTGGACGCGCACCGTCGCGCCCTCCTTGAGGCCGGCGGCGCTGGGCACCACGCGCACCACGCGGCCGTAGGGGGTGTCGCCGCCGATGACCTGGGTGGTCTCCACGTTCAGGCCCTTGCCTTCGAGCACGCGGCGGGCCTCGGCCTCGGACTTGCCCCGCAGGCCGTCCAGGACCGCGTCATTGTTCGTGCCCTCGCGGTATTTCTCGTCGCCTTGGGCGACATTGCCGTTTGCCGCCTGCGGGACCTGGCTGGCGAAACCGAAGAAGGTCTGCGCCGGCTCGTCGCCGCCGTACATGCTGCCGCCGCCGCACTGGCGGGTCGGGCCCGTGCACAGCGGGGAGGTGGAGGTGCCGTCGTTGAAGATATAGGGAGCGGCGGCCACGCCGGAGTTGAATCCCAAAAAGGCGGCGGATTGGTGCGACTCGGTCGTACCGGTCTTGGAGGCGGCCTGCCCGGAAAAGCCCATGGACTTGGCGGCCTCCTCCGCGGTGCCGTGGTCCATATCGGCGGTCATGGCGTCCGCCAGGGCGTCCGCCACGCCCTTGTCCAGGGCGCTCTCACAGGGGGTTTCCTCCAGGTAGACCTGGTTGCCCTCCTTGTCCGTGACGCTGGTGATGGGGTTCGGCTCGCACCACTTGCCGCCGGAGGCGATGGTCGCGCCGACGTTGGACAGCTCCAGCGGGTTGACCGCGGTCGGGCCCAGCGTGAACGAGCCCATGGGGGCCTCCTTGGCGAATTCCGCCAGGACGGCGTCGCCGTAGGTGCCCTCGTCCTCGTAGGAGCGCATGCCCAGATCCACGGCCATGTCCACGATGGCCTCGATCCCGACCTGCTCGGAGAGCTTGATGAAGGTCGTGTTGGGGGACTCGGCCAGCGCGTCCTGGAATGTCAGCGTGGGCTTGTAGGTGCCGGCGTTTTCCACGCAGTACTTGTTGGCCGGGCAGCCGTCCGCGCCGCCGTGACCCAGGCCCTCGGCCTCGTAGCGGGTGGGGACGTCGAGCAGGGACTGGGTGCCGTAGCCGCCCTTCAGCGCCGCGGCGGCGGTAAAGACCTTGAAGACCGAGCCGGCGCCGTTGCCCACCATGGAATACGGCTGGGGCAGGATCGTCTCCGCGTTGTCCAGGTCGAGTCCGTAGGTGCGGGAGGAGACCATGCCCAGCACCTTGCGGGAGTCCTGGCCCGGCTCGACGACGTTCATGACCTCGGCCACGCCCGGGGTGGTCGGGTCGGTCTGCGCGTCCACGCTTTCCTTCGCGGCGTCCTGGACCTGCGGGTCCAGGGTGGTGTTGACCGTGTAGCCGCCGTGCTTGAGCTCCTCGGTCGACAGGCCCTTCTCCTCCAGGTACTGCAGCACGTAGTCGCAGAAGAAGCCGCGGTCGCCGGCGCCGATGCAGCCGTTGGCCATCAGGTTGGGGCTGTCGAGCACGCCCAGCCCCTCGCCGGCGAAGCGGTCCGCGTCCGCCTGGCTGAGGTAGCCGTTATCGGCCATGGACTGCAGCACCTGGTTGCGCCGGTCGGTGGCGCCTTCCGGGTTGGTGTACGGGTTGAGGTACTCCGAGGACTGGACCATCCCGGCCAGCAGGGCGGACTGCGGCACGCTCAGGTCGGCGGCGGGGATGCCGAAGTAGGTCTGCGCGGCGGCCTCGATGCCGTAGGAATGGTTGCCGAAGGGCACCAGGTTCAGGTAGTTGGTCAGGATCTGGTCTTTGCTCAACTCCTTATCCATCTCCGCGGCCATGCGGATCTCCCGCAGCTTGCGGGGGATGGACTGCTCCGTGGCGGCGGCGCGCTCCTCGTCGGTCTGGGCCGCGACCAGCAGGAGGTAGTTCTTCACGTACTGCTGGTTCAGGGTGGACGCGCCCTGGGAGACCCCGCCGGCGGCGAGGTTGCTGGCCAGCGCGCGGAAGTTGCCCTGGAAGTCCACGCCGTCGTGCTCGTAGAAGCGGTGATCCTCGATCGCGACGATGGCGTCCTTCATCGACTGCGAGATCTGATCCGGCTCGACCGGGTGGCGGCGCTGATCGAAAAGGTAGGCCAGGTCCTCGCCCTGGGCGTCCTTGATGGTGGTCACCCCGGGGGCGGCGCCGGCGTTGAGCTCGTCGATGTCGGACTCCATCGTGGCGCCGGTGCGGGCGATGGCGACCGACGTGATGCCTGCAATGGGGGCGAAGGCGACGGCGATGAGCACCCCAACCAGGAGGGTGGCTAGGGCGATCTTTGCCAGAGGTCTAGATGCATTCACGCGTAATACCCTACGTTGCTTTGGCCCGTGGGGAAATATGCAACTCCTGTTGGCGTGGGTATAGCTATGGGAAATGGGCGAACTCACAGTGCGCTGTGATCTAGGCGAACACCCCCTAAAGTGTGACCTGTTAGACAGCTAATCGGTGCTGTTAATACACTGACCCTAAGCATCACGACGACTGCTGGTCACGCCGCACGGACGGTGCGTGAAGGCGTGGCAGTAGATGGCTCACCGAAAGGAGTGCAACCCTTCCATGACTTTAAGCCTGCAGGGTTCTGGCCAACGCACGAAAGCTACCGGCACGGCCTCCGGTTTCGAGCGGGGTGAGTGGATTACCCAGGCCAAGTGCCGCAACGGCGACCCGGACGCGCTTTTCGTGCGCGGGGCGGAGCAGCGCAAGGCGGCCGTCATCTGCCGCCACTGCCCAGTCATGATGGAATGCCGCGCCGATGCCCTGGATAACCGCGTCGAATTCGGCGTCTGGGGCGGGCTGACCGAGCGCCAGCGCCGCGCCGTGCTGCGCAAGAACCCGGACGTGAAGAACTGGGCCAACTACCTGGCCGGCGGTGGGGAACTGCACGGCATCTAAAGGGTTGTGCCCCGGAGAACCGACTCAGTTAAGAAATAGTGAGAATCTGTGAGAAAGCGCCCCGCAAGACCAATGTCTTCGGGGCGTTTCTTCGTCTAAAATGGACACCATGACTAAATGGGAATACGCGACCGCGCCCGTACTCACCCACGCCACCAAGCAGATCTTGGACACTTGGGGTGAAGACGGCTGGGAATTGGTGACTATTACTCCCGGGATGAACCCGGAGAACGTCGTTGCATATTTCAAGCGTGAGGTGGAATAACACATGAGTTTCAAGAAGCGACTGGAAGAGCTGGGCTACGAGCTGCCGCAGGTGGCCAAGCCGCTGGCCTCGTACGTGCCGGCCCTCAAGGTGGGCAACCAGGTCTGGACCTCGGGCCAGCTGCCCCTGGTCGACGGCCAGCTGCCGGCCACCGGCAAGGTCGGCGCCGAGGTCAGCCTCGAGCAGGCCCAGGACCTGGCGCGCCGCAGCATCCTCAACGCGCTCGCGGCTGTCGATGCCGAGGTGGGCCTGGACAACATCTCCCGCGTCCTGAAGGTCGTGGGCTTTGTCTCCTCCGACCCGGACTTCGTGGACCAGCCCGAAGTCATCAATGGCGCCTCGAATCTCATCGGTGAGATCTTCGGGGATGCCGGCCAGCACGCTCGCTCGGCCGTCGGCGTGGCAGTTCTGCCGAAGAACTCCCCGGTGGAAATCGAGCTCATCGTGGAGATTTCTTAAAGATCGGATAGGGTAGGATTTATGGAGCATCCTGCATATAGCCAACTTCGCCCGGTGACTCGTTCAGCGGGCGTTGTCCTGTGTGACAACCCCAGCTACACGGCCCTCGAAGGGACCAACACCTGGATCATCCGCGCGGCGGAAGACGCCAAGTCGATCGTCGTCGATCCGGGCCCGGAGGACGAGGGAAACCTCAACGTCATCCGCAACAACGCCGGGGAAATCGGCCTCATCGTACTGACCCACCGGCACAACGACCACGCCGACGGGGCCACCCGGCTGCGCCAGCTGACCGGCGCCCCCGTCCGCGCCTTCGACCCGAACTACTGCTCAAGCGGAGTTGAGGCCCTGGAAGACGGGGAGATCATCTCCCTGGACGGGGTCACCCCGCAGCTCGAGGTGGCGCACACCCCGGGCCACACTGCGGATTCCACGTCCTTCTTCGTCTGGAGCGGCGAGCCGCACAACTCCCACCTGGAGGGCATCATCAGTGGCGACACCATCGTCGGCCGCCACACCACGCTGCTCTCGGAGACCGACGGCGACTTGGGGGCCTACCTGGAGTCGCTGGCCATGCTGGAAGAGCGCGGCAAGGACGTGCCCCTGCTGCCGGGCCACGGCCCGGACCTGGAGGACACCTCCGCGATGGCGCGCAAGTACATCGACCGCCGCCACTACCGCCTAGACCAGATCCGCACGCTGCGCCAGGAGCACGGCGAGGACATCGAGCTGCAGACCCTCATCGACAACATGTATGACGACGTCGATCCGGTCCTGCGCCACGCCGCCGAGCAGTCGACCCGCACGGCGCTGAAGTACCTCGACGCCGAGAAGAACAGCTAAAAGACCCTTCCCAGGGCACTTGCCTCCCCGCCCCTCAACTGGCTTTCGCGAGTCAGTGGGGCGGGGAGGTTTTTGTCTGCCGTTCGCGCCCACGGGGCCCGGGAATAAAAATAACCCCGCCCCCGCGGGCGCGGGGCGCGAGGCTGGAAAAGGCCGGCCTTAGCGGGCGCGGCGAGCCAGGTGCTCGGTGTCCACGATGATGACGGACTTGCCCTCCAGGCGGATCCAGCCGCGGTGGGCGAAGGTGGCCAGGGCCTTGTTGACGGTCTCGCGGGAGGCGCCGACCAGCTGTGCGATCTCCTCCTGGGTCAGGTCGTGGTTGACGCGCAGGGCGCCACCTTCCTGCACGCCGAAGCGGTTGGCCAGCTGCAGCAGCGTCTTGGCCACGCGGCCCGGCACGTCGGTGAAGATGAGGTCCGCCAGGTTGGCGTTGGTGCGGCGCAGGCGGCGGGCCAGCACGCGCAGCAGCTGCTGGGCGATGGACGGGTGGTCGCTGACCCACTGCTTGAGCATCTCCGAGTTCATGGTGGCGGCCTGGACCTCGGTCACGCAGACCGCGGCGGAGGTGCGCGGGCCCGGATCGAAGATGGACAGCTCGCCGAACATGTCGGACGGGCCCATCACGGTCAGCAGGTTCTCGCGGCCGTCCGGGGCGTGGCGGGCGAGCTTAATCTTGCCCGAGGTGATGATGTAGAGGCGGTCGCCCGGTTCGCCCTCGTCGAAAATGGTGGTACCACGCGGGAAACGGACCGTCTCCATCTGCTCAATCAGGTTGTTAACCGCGACGGGATCGACACCCTGGAAGATACCCGCGCGGGAGAGAATATCCTGAACGCTTTCCACTAATGCTCCTTGGTCAATCAGCTGATGGGGTCGAAGGTGTAAATCTGCAGTGAATTTCACCGCAGGCACCGGAAAATTTTATGTAACGGCTCATATCCTACCGTGGAATTGGTCACTTATGGGGTTAAAAGCGCAATTCCTAACAGAAACAGAGCCTGCACACAGGGCACGCGTAGTCGCGTAATCCGTGCGTATGAAAGATAAAAGCCACCGCTGCAACCTCCGGCTCCGCAAGGGGAACCGCCAACTCAGTCGTGACAACCGGGTCTTTTCCAGACGCCCGGTTGTGGTATCTCCAGTTAGCCCGAGGCGCGAGCGTGTCAGTCCTGCTAGCTACCAGCTAATGCAGGCTAGTCGAGGACGCTTGATTCAAGCTTCTCCATGAACATGGCGAACACGGCCAGCGCGACGGGCGCGACGATGACTAAGACGATCATGGCCCCCATCTTACTAAGCTTTTATTCATGCGCGACCATAAACCCTCGAATTCTGCGAAAAATCTTCGCAATTCCGGCCCGCGGCGGGCCGAGACGATCAACAAAATTCTCAGCCAGGAATATCCGGACGCCCGCTGTGAGCTGGACTTTGAGACCCCACTCGAGCTGCTCGTGGCCACGGTGCTGTCCGCGCAGTGCACCGACGCCCGGGTCAACCAGGTCACCCCTGCACTCTTCGCAAAATACCCAAACGCCGCCGCCTACGCCCAGGCCGATCCGGCGCAACTGGAGGAAATCCTGCGCCCGCTCGGCTTCCAGCGGGCCAAGACCAAGCACCTGCTGGGGATAGGCGAGGGGCTGGTGGCCCACTTCGGCGGCGAGGTCCCCCGCGGGATAAAGGAGCTGACCAGCCTGCCCGGGGTGGGCCGCAAGACCGCCCTGGTGGTGCGCGGCAACGCCTTCGGCCTGCCGGGGCTGACCGTGGACACGCACTTCCAGCGCCTGGTCACCCGGCTCCGCCTGACGGAGAAAACGACCCCGGTGGCCATCGAAAAGGACATCGCCGGCCAGCTGCCGGAGGAGGAGTGGACCATGTTCTCCCACCGCCTCATCTTCCACGGACGGGCGGTCTGCCGGGCCCGCAGCCCGCGCTGCGGCGACTGCGTGCTGGCCCACCTGTGCCCGGCGGCTGCGGAATACGGGAAAGCGCCCCGGCCCAGTAGACTGGTGGGGAGATGAAAAAGCAGGTTTTCTGGTCCATCGGGGCGGCCGTCGTGCTGACGGTCGCCGTGGTCGCCGCCGCCCTGGCACTCCTGTCTCCCGGGGGCGGTGGCGAGCAGGCCTCCGGCCCGGACGCGGCCGGGGCATCGTCGGCCCCTGCGGCATCGCCGGCCGAGCAGGGTCAGGCCGCCGACGTGCCGGCCCGCCCGGACTGCCCGGCCGGTCCCGTCGCCGGGGTCGACCTGGACTGCCTGGGCGGGCAGGAATCCGCGGAAGAAGGCTCGGCCGATAGCGGGGTGACCATCGTCAACGTGTGGGCCTGGTGGTGCCAGCCCTGCCGGGAGGAGCTGCCCCTGCTGGAGGAGGTCGCCGCCAGCCACCCGGAGTGGGAGGTGCTCGGCGTGCACGCCGACACCAACGCGGCCAACGGTGCCGCGCTGCTCGAGGAGCTGGGCGTGGGCCTGCCCAGCTTCCAGGACTCGGATAATTCCTTTGCTGGTGGGCTCGGCCTGCCGCGGGTCATCCCCATCACCCTGGTGCTGAAAGACGGGCACGAGGTCGGCCGCTTCGTCCAGGCCTTCGAGTCCACCGCGGAGATTGAGTCCGCGGTCGCGGGGGCGCTGGATGGCTAAAGCTAGCGCTCTGATAACGGGACGGTCAATGGCCGGGGCGGTGAGGCGCTGATGGGGCTGTACTTGCCGCACCACGGGGACCGGCCCGGAGAGAACGTGACGGTGCGCCCGGCGGCCGCGCCGCGGTGGCTGCGCCCGGCCCTCGGGGTGGATTCGCACCAGATCGAGGCCACCATGGGCCAGCGCCTCGACCGCAACTTCCCGCCGGTGAAGAAGCTGCGCCGGGACGCGGCGGTGCTGGTGCTGCTGGCCGGGGACTGCCTGGACAACGCCCGGGTGCTGCTCACCCACCGCACGCCGACCATGCGCTCGCACTCCGGCCAGATCGCCTTCCCCGGCGGCCGGGTGGATCCGGAAGATACCAACCTGGTCGACGCCGCCCTGCGCGAGGCCTGGGAGGAAACCGGGTTGGATCGCCGCAGCGTGACCCCCATCGATCAGTGGGAGCGGCTGCGGATCCGGGCGACCGGCAACCCCGTGACCCCGGTGCTGGCCTACTGGCACAGCCTCTCCCCGGTCGGGGTGGCCAGCCCCGCGGAGACGGACGACGTCTTCACCGTCCCCCTGACCGATCTCATCGATCCCGCCAACCGGATCCAGGTGGGGTGGGGAGCCTGGACCGGGCCCGCCTTCCGGATCCAGGGCTACGTCATCTGGGGATTTACCGCCGGGGTGCTGGCCACCACCTTGCGGCACGCTGGCTGGGAGCAGCCCTGGGATAACAATTCGGTGCGACCGCTCCGCGCCACCCTCGCCGCGTCGCGCAATCGTGAGAAGATGAACGAACCGCACCAGCAGCAACCGGCGACCGAATAGTTGTGTAGCTGTTTAGCAGCTGCGTCGCCGCGCGGTAGTATGCTGGCCTAGCCAAAACAGATTTTTACAGGAAGAACCCTTTTTCAGTGAGCGCATTTTTAGTGGTCGACGCCCTCATCGTGATCGCCGTGCTAGCCGCGGTGTTCGCCGGGTGGCGCCAGGGCGTGATGTCTTCCGTGCTGTCCTTCATCGGCATCGTCGCCGGCCTGGTCATCGGCATGGGCCTGGCCCCGCTGGCGATGCGCCTGACGGACTCGGTGGCCCTGCGCCTCTTGCTGGCCGTCGGCGTGATGATCCTGCTGGTCGGCATCGGCCACCTGGCCGGGTCCTCCCTCGGCGCTCGGCTGCGGGACAGACTCCGGCTGCGCTCGGCCCAGCGCATCGACTCCCTGGCCGGCTCGGTCTTCCAGGCCGTGGCCGCCCTGCTGGTCATCTGGCTGGTCTCCATCCCGCTGGCCAGCGGGCTGACCGGCGTGGTGGGCAAGGGCCTGCGGGAATCTCAGATCCTGGGCGGCATCCACTCGGTCGCGCCGGAGCAGCTGAAGGCCCTGCCGGGCGGGGTGACCTCGCTGCTGAACCAGACGGGCCTGCCGCCGCTGGTGGCGCCCATCGACGGCGACCGCAACGTGGAGGTCGCCGCCCCGCGCATCGAGGTCGAGAACAAGGCGCTGGTCAAGCAGTTGCGCCCGTCGGTCATCCACGTGCTGGGCGACGCGGACTCCTGCAGCCGCCGCCTGATGGGCTCCGGCTTTGTCATCCAGGACGACTACGTGGTCACCAACGCCCACGTCGTGGCCGGGACCAACCTAGTCAACCTGGACACGGTCACCGGCATCCAGCAGGCCGAGGTGGTCTACTACAACCCCGAGGTCGACATCGCCGTGCTGCACAGCGAGAACCTGCAGCTGCCGCCGCTGGACTGGGCGCCGGAGCCGGGGGTGACCGGCGACGACGCCATCGTCATGGGATTCCCGCAGTCGGGCCCGTTCAGCGCCACCCCGGCCCGCGTGCGCGATCGCATCACGATTGCCGGCCCGGACATCTACAACATGGGTCGCGTCGAGCGCGACGCCTACACCGTGCGCGGCAGCATCCAGCAGGGCAACTCGGGTGGGCCGCTGTTCAACACGGAGGGCCAGGTCCTCGGCATGGTCTTCGGCGCGGCCGTGGATGACACGGACACCGGCTACGCGCTGACTGCCGACGAGGTGATTTCCCACATCGGGGACGTCGCGCAGCTGACCGAGCCGGTCAACACCGGCGAGTGCGTGGCCCGCGACGTCGTGTCCAATTAGGCCTCGGCCCGCCGCCTTCGGCTAAAGCTGGCGCGCCCAGTCCGCGACGGTCGCGACGAAGTCGGCGGGCTCTTCCACGTGCGGCAGGTTCTTGGCGTGCCGCAGGCTGTGATCGGCAAAGGCGCCGGTGGTGCGGGATCGCGCGCGCCGGATGATGGGGTTCCACAGGCGCTGCCCGGAGTGGAAGAAAAGCACGGGCGCGGAGATGGTCTCCTCGACCCAGCGGCGCGGGACGGCGGCGGTCAGCAGCCGGTGGTTCCACAGGATTCCGCGCACGACGTTGCCGATGGAGGCGGCCTCGAGCCGCAGCTGCAGCAACCGCTGGAAGCGCTCGCCGCGGAAGCGGCCGGTGGTATTGAGCAGCAGCTCCTTGCGGTAGACCCACTCGGAGAGCCCGGGCACGCGCTGCAGGGCCCGGTAGGGCAGGCGGCACAGTCCCGCGCGCAGCCACAGCCAGAAGAAATCCCAGGGGCGGGCGGCCATGGCGCGTCGCAGGTCCACCGGGTAGGCGCCAGAGATGCTCACGATGCCGGCGACACGCTCGGGGTGCTCCACCGCCAGGGACCAGGCCACCGAGGCGCCCGTGTCGTTGCCGATGATGATGGCCCGGCGGTGGCCCAGCGCCTGGATGAGCCCGGAGAGATCGCCGGTCATTACGCGGATGTCGTGGCCGATATCGGCCGGGGGCTTGTCGGACATGCCGAAGCCGCGGGCATCGATAGCCGCGACGTGGAAGCCGCGCTCGGCCAGCGGGGCGATGACGTCCCGGTAGTCGAACCAGCCGCCGTAGGACCCGTGAATGGCCACGACGAGGGGATTTTGGGGATCCCCGGCCACCGCGGCGTGCAGCCGGATGCCGCGCGTGTGCACCAGCTGGTGCGTAAACGGGCCGTCCAGCTCCACGACGGAGGGCGAAAGGTTGCGTGCCGACACGGGCGATACTCCTCCAGGTTGGGCTCGGTAGAAACTGACAAAACTCCGCCGAACGCGGTGCGTGGGGCGGAGTTAGGGGGTAGGGAGGGGGGCTTTAGGGGCTGGCCTAGGAGTTGGTGAACAGGCCCTTGTTGCCCTCGACCTTCTTCTGGGCCTTGCCCGGGACCAGGTCCTTCATGTCGCTAAAGGAGTTGATGGTCTTTTCCGGCTTCTTGACCTTCTTTACGTTCTGGATACCCACCAGGGCGCAGACGCCGGCGATGACCAGCATGATGAGGAAGACGATAAGGAAGGCGGCCCAGCGGTCCAGCCACTTGGCGAGCAGCTCCGCGAGGAAGAAGAAAAAGAAGAAGGAGCTATACAGGGCGACGGTGCCGGCCACACCGAAGAAGCCGGCGCCGATGCCGCCCTTCTTGGCGGAAGCGGCCAGCTCGGTCTTGGCCAGCTCGACCTCCGAGCGGACCAAGCTGGAGACCTGCTCAGTGGCGTTGGAGACCAAGGTGCCGATGGAAGCCTCACCGGAGCGGGAGGTGTCAGCGTCGCTGAGGGGGATCGCGTTGACCTTCGGGGCAAACTGATTACTGCCGTCGGTGAAAAGTCCGTCGTTGCTCACAGGTTAAACCTTCCTTGGGTGGAAAATATTTCGTAACTTAAATACTACGTGGAAACGTCGTCCGAGCGCACAGCGTCCCGACACGCGGGTCACAGTCTAAAAAACGACCGGCCGCAGCCCGTCGCCACGTTTGCTAACGCCTATCCTAGTTCATATGGCCGAAAATGACCCGCTATCCCCGCTGTTAAGGGACGAAGAAGTCTCCCGCCTGTCCGGGCGGGCCGAGAGCGCCATCGCGGCGGCACACCGGCGACCTGCGGCTTTGCGCAAACCCGAGGTCGTATCTTCGGAGTCCCTGCTGCGCGGCGCCAGGGCCAGCGCGGGGCTGGTCAGCGGGCGCGTGGCCCGCGACGTGGAGGAAGAATTTAATGCCGACGGCAGCCTGCTGGCCCGCCACATCAGCGCCTATTCCACGCTGGCGCCCGAGCAGTTCGCTGCGACCATGCGCACCTTCACCCGCGCCCCGCTGCAGGTTTTGGCCCGCTGGGACGTGGCCGGCGGCGGGGCCGGCAAGCCCCAGGCCGCGGCGGATCGCCTGACGGTGCTGGCCGGCTGGGTCGTGGCCGGTGCGGGCAGCGCGCCGGGGCCGGGACTGCGCTTGCTGCTTCCGGCGGTGCTGCACGCTGAGGTCGCCGCCCACGGCTGCTTCGGCGAGCGCAGCGGGCTGGTGGGGCGGATGGCCGGGCGCGCCGCCGCCATCGCCACGGGCCTGGATCCGCGCGGTTTCGCGGTGCCGGAGACGTATTTCTCGCGGCACCGGCAGCAGTACACGGAAACGCTGCAGGCCTACCGCGCCGAGGATCCCTTCCCGCTGCTGCGTCTCCACCTGGCGGCCTGGGAGGCCGGCGGCAAGGAGGCAGACGGCATCGCCCGCGCCGCTTAAGCCTGGGGCTTAAACCTGGGGGCTTAAGCCTGGGAGCTTAAGCGGTAAACGGCACTAGGCCGGCCACTTGGCGGGGCCGGGGCGCCCGGCCAGCCAGATGCCGCCGGCGATGAGGGCGGCGATGCCGGCGACCACGCCGGCGCCGATGCCGACCTCCTTGGCGCCGGGCAGGGTGAACAGGGGCTCGGGGTCCTTGAAGGTGCGGATGTCCCAGCCGTGCTCTAGGGCGTGCTTCTTCATGGCCCGGTCCGGGTTGACGGCCACGGGGTTGCCCACCTTTTCCAGCATGGGGATGTCGGTGGCGGAGTCGGAGTAGGCGAAGCTGCGGGGCAGGTCGTAGCGGCCGGACTCGGCGAGGCGGTCGAGGGATTCAGCCTTGGCCGGGCCCTTGCAGTAGTAGAGGACCTCGCCGGTGAACTTGCCGTTTTCGGCGGCGAGCTCGGTGGCCACGACCTGGTCCACGCCGAGCTCGTCCGCGATGAGCTGGACCAGCGGGCGCGCGGAGGCGGAGATGATGATGACCTCGTGGCCGGCGGCCTGGTGGTAGGTGATCAGCTCGCGGGCCTCCGAATAGATGGCCGGGGTGAGCACGGTGTGCATGGTCTGCTGGGCGATGGCCTCGACCTCGTCCACGGGCCAGCCGGTGACCATCTTGGCGAGCTGGTCGCGGGTGGCGTCCATCTGCTGGCTGGACTGGCCGGCCATCATGAAGCTGGTCTTGGCCAGGGACAGCTGCAGGGCCTCCGTGGGGGTAATCAGCCCGTTGTGCATGAACTCTTTGCCGAAGGCGAACGCCGAGGAGGTCGCGATGATCGTCTTATCGAGATCGAAGAAGGCCGCCACGCGGGCGGTGTCGGCGGGGAGGCGTTCGGGCTGGCGAGTCATATGGGTGAAATCCTGGCGCTAATTTCCGTTACTGAAGTGTCTGTCGAGTCCTGTGTTGCAATTGTTATGTTTGTGTTTAATCTACCGCAGTTTCCGGCAGTTTCCTAGGGGAGCCGGGATACTACCTACTCAATCGTAGGTTTGGCCTCGATGGTTACACTCCGCCGGCAGCCGCGCAAGGGCGAACGCCGGGTCATTCACACCAGGATGGTTACATGTGTCGCGGGCCACTCATGAGTGGCCACCTGCGGCGGGGTTGTCCACAGGCGTTGTCGCCCGCCCTGGATTGGGCGGGGGACACCGGCCAGAGTGAGGGGCATGAACGCACCGATTACTGACTTCATCCTCATCGCGGTCACGGACCCGCTGCTTATCCCCGAGGCTCAGCACGCCGCGGCGGCAGCCAGCGCGGAGGTCCGGCACGCCGTCGACCCGCGGGAAATCTCCCGGCTGGCGGCCCAGGCCCGGGCCGTGGTGGTCGATGAGACCACCGCCGCCCACGTGGCCAGCCTGCGCGGCCGGGCCCCGGTCTATTTCGTGGGCAATGAGCCCGGCCCGCTCAACTACGAGGCGGTGCTTAACTGCCACGCGGAGGCGGCGTTTATCCTGCCGGCGGAGTCCCGCCAGCTGCTGGAGACCCTGGGCGAGGTCATGCGCGGGCCCGAGGAGGCCAACGCCGAGCACCGCCTGGTGGCCGTGGTGGGCGCTGGCGGCGGGGCCGGGGCATCGCTGCTCGCGGCCGTGCTGGCCCGCACGGCCGGCCAGCACTCGGCCTGCGGGGCGGTCATGCTGGTCGACGCCGGCGAGTTCTCCGGCGGGCTGGATCTTCTCCTGGGGCTCGAGCAGCAGCCCGGGGCGCGCTGGCCGGAGCTGCGCCTGGGGCAAGGTGCTATCGCCGGGAACGAGCTGCGGGCCGCGCTACCGACCACGGCGGACGGGATAGCGGTGCTTTCGGCGGCGCGCAGCGCGGTGGCCGATCCGTTTCGCCTCGAGCTGGCCGCCGTCGAGGCCGCCGCGGAAAGCGTGCGCGGGCAGGCGGGGATAAGCATCTTCGACTGCGACTGGCACCTGCTGCCGCGGCAGGCCCAGCACGTGGTGGTGCTTACGGCCGCGGAGGTGCGCTCGACTGCGGTGGCCGCCCAGCTGGTGGCCCGGCTGGCGGCGGACAACCGCCGCTGCCACCTGGTGGTCCGGGACCGCGGCTGGTCGGGGCTCGGCCTGGGGGAGGTCGAAAAGATCTGCCACGCCGACGCGGTCGCGCAGGTGCCGACCAGCAAGAAGCTGGCCGCGGCCGTGGAGATGGGCGGGCTGCCGCAGCGCCTGCCCCGCGCCATCGATGCCACCTGCCGCCAGATCCTGCAGGCGGTGGGCCAGGATGTCTAAGGTCTCGCGGCCTGCGCCGACGCCGTCGCCGGCGCAGCTTATCGACAGCCTCCAGCAGTGCGTGGCGGCCGAGCCGGAGCTGCTCCACCGGCCCGCCGATCTAGCGCGCCGGGTCCGCCAGGAGGCCGGCGTCATCACCGACGTGGAGGTCCTGCGCGTGCTGCGCCAGCTGCGCGACGACACCACCGGGCTGGGCCCGCTGGAGCGGGTGATGAGCTACCCCGGCATCACTGACGTGGTGGTCAACGGCCCGCACTCCGTCTTCGCCGACACCGGGGCCGGGCTTGCGGAGGTCCCGGTCCGCTTCGCTGACGATGCCGAGGTCCGCCGCCTGGCCACCCGCCTGGCCGTGAGCTGCGGGGCGCGCCTGGACGACTCCCAGCCCTTCGCCGACGGGCGGCTCGAGCGCAGCGACGGCACGGTCCTGCGTCTGCACGCGGTCCTGTCCCCGCCGGCCGAGGGCGGGACCTGCCTGAGCTTGCGCGTGCTGCGGCAGGCGCAGACCAGCTTCACAGAGCTCGTCGACAACGGAACCATCGACCCGGCGGTCGCCCCGGTGGTCCGCGATATGGTCGCCGCCCAGGTCTCCTTCCTGGTGGTCGGGGGCACCGGATCCGGTAAGACGACGCTGCTCTCGGCGCTGCTGGGCGAGGCCGATTCCGCCCAGCGCCTGGTGGTCATCGAGGACACGGCCGAGCTCAAGCCCAACCACCCGCACGTGGTCAGCCTGGTCGCGCGCCGCGCCAACGCGGAAGGGTGCGGCGAAATCACCATGGCCACCCTGCTGCGGCAGGCGCTGCGGATGCGTCCGGATCGGATCATCGTCGGCGAGATCCGCGGCGCGGAGGTCGTGGACCTGCTGGCGGCGCTGAACACCGGGCACGACGGCGGGGCGGGGACCCTGCACGCCAACTCCCTGGCCGAGGTGCCCGCCCGCATGGAAGCCCTCGCCGCCCTCGGCGGGCTGGACCGGGCGGCGCTGCACTCTCAGCTGGCGGCGGCGGTGCACGTGGTTTTCACCACCGAGCGCGGCCGGGACGGGCGCCGCCGGCTAGCCCAGATCGGTCTCCTGGAGGGAAACCCGGTGCGGGCGCGCGTGGTGTGGAGCACGGAGGCCGGCCCGCGCGAGGGCTTCGCCGAATTCGCCGCCGAGCTTTCCGGGAGGTTGGCATGACTAGTGCTCTGTGGTGCTTGGCCGCGGCTGCTGGCGTGTGGGCCACGCTGCCCTCTGCGGCTCCCCGCTTGGGAGGGGCCCGCGGCGGCGCGCCGGGTGGGCGGGGATCGCTGCGCGCCGCGCCGGCCGTGCTGGCCGGGGTCTTCGCGGTGACGCTGGTCAGCCTGTGGGTGGGCCGGGCCAGCGTGGTGCTCGCGGGGGCCGTGGTGGCCGTGACGGTCTGCTGGGTGGTCCGCGACGTGCGGCGAAACCGAAACCGGCGCGCCGAGCGGGAGGTGCTGGCTGCCTTCCTGGGCACCGTGACCGGCGACCTGCAGGCCGGGGCCACCCTGCCGACGGCGTGGGCGCGCGGGGCGGAGGCCCTGCCGGCGGGCGGGCCGCCGGGGCTGCGCGACGTGTTAGTCAGCGCCGGGGTGGTCGCCGCCCGCGGCGGCAGCCTCCCGCAGGTGCTGCAGGCCAGCCCGCAGCTGCGCGGCCTGGCCCAGCTGTGCGCGCTCAGCGACGACTACGGCATCCCCCTGGCCCGCCTGATGGAAAGCGCGCAGGCGCGCTTCGACGCCGCCCGCCGGCACGCCCAGGCCACCCGGTCGAGCCTGCAGGGCCCGCAGGCCACCGCCTACGTCCTGACCTGCCTGCCGCTGGCGGGGATCGCCATGGGCGTGGTGATGGGCGCCGACCCAGTCGGCTTCCTCTTCGGCGGCGGGCTGGGCGGCGTCCTGCTGGTCTTAGGGGTGGTGCTGGCCTGCGCCGGGTTCGCGTGGTCGCGCTACATCATCGGGAAGGCGGCGGGCTGATGTCGTCACTGGCGTTTTCTGGAGGGCTGTCCTTGCTGTTGCTGGCCGCGGCGGTGGCGTGCCTGCCCACGGCGGCAGGTGCCCGGGTCATACCGAAGACCCCGCGCGATGGCCCATCGGCGCTCCTGCGGGGGATTTCGGAGCGCCTCACCACGCGGCAGGGGCCCGACCCGCTGGATGTCGCCAGCGACGTCGAGCTCTTCGCCGCTTGCCTGCGGGCCGGGCTGTCCACCCAGCAGGCGGCCGGCGCCCTCGCCCGGGTAGGCCAACTATCCGAGCGCTGGGGCGCGGTGGCCGCGCTGCTGGCGGTGGGGGCCCGGGGGCAGCGGGCCTGGGGGCGGCTGGGCATCGATGAGCTCGCCCGCCTCGTGGTCATGTCCGGGCAGTCCGGCGCGGCGATCGCGCGGGGCTGTGAGCGCATCAGCCACACGCTGCGGGTGGATGCGCAGGCCCAGGCGACCGCGGCGGCGGAGCGGGCCGGCGTCTTCGTCGCCCTGCCGCTGGCCGTGTGTTTCCTGCCCGCCTTCGTGGTGCTGGGCTTGGTGCCGGTGGTGATAAGCCTCGGCGCGCAGCTGCTTTAACCGGGCAGCTTCGACCTGTTCCTGTTCGCACGACCATTCAACCAACCACATTCCACCAACCAACTGACACTCAGAAGCCAAGAAAGAAAGAGAAAATACCATGAAAATTACCACCTACCTGCGCAGGAAGGTCTCGGTCCTGGGCAACGAGGACGGGATGTCGACCATCGAATACGCCATGGGGAGCCTGGGGGCCGCGGCCCTGGCGGCGGTGCTCTACATGGTCATCAACAGCGGCGGGGTCTCCGACGCCATCGAGGGGATTATCACCGACGCCCTCTCCAACACCCCGGGCTAAACCATGCGCGATGATTCCGGTTCCGTCAGCATCGAGGCCGCCCTGGCCTTGTCCAGCCTGGTCATCGTGGCCGCCGCCATCCTGGGCGGCATCGCGACGCTGGCCGCGCACTTGACCGCCGTCGATACCGCCGGGGCGGCCGCCCGCGCCCACGCCATCGGCGTGGACTACGTCCCGCCCCGGGGCGATATCGAGGTCGTGGTCAACGAGTCGGGCGGGCTGGTCACGGCCGAGGCCCGCGTGCCGGCGGCGCTGGGCACGATGAGCCACACCGCCGTCTTCCCGGCGGAGGTCTCCGGTGAATAGCCCGGTCTCGGCGCGCGGGCAGGAGGACGGCTACGCCACCGTGACCGCGGCCGGAATCATCGTGGCCTTAGCCAGCGTCTTGCTGGCCGTGGCGGGGATCGCCGCGCACGTCATCGCCCGCCACGAGGCTCAGGTGGCGGCGGATCTCGCCGCGGTCGCCGGGGCGTATGCGCTGGCCACCGGCGGTGATGCCTGCCCGGCGGCCCGGCGCACGGCCGAAGACAACGCCGCCCGCCTGGACCGGTGCACCGTTTCCGGCCGCGACGTCGTGGTCGGCGCGTCGGTGCGCTGGCGCGGCGCCCAGGCCAAGGCCGGGCCCGCCTAGTGCGCCCGCGCTAATCCAGTAACACTCCGAATAAGTATCACTCCGACCCAGCCGTGGAGCCCTGCGTCATCGTGACCAGGGCTCCCAGCAGTTTCAGGGCCCCGGCCTTGTCGAGGGGGTTGTTGCCGTTGCCGCACTTGGGCGACTGCACGCACGACGGGCAGCCCGACTCGCAGCCGCAGGAGCGCACGGCCTCGAAGGTGGCCTCGATCCACTCTGGGAAGCGGCGGAAGCCCTCGTCGGCGAAGCCGGCCCCGCCGGGGTGGCCGTCGTAGACGAAGACGGTGGGCAGCTGGGTATCCAGGTGCCGGGCCGTCGAGACCCCGCCGATGTCCCAGCGATCGCAGGTGGCCAGCAGCGGCAGCAGCCCGATGGCGGCGTGCTCGGCGGCATGCAGGGTGCCCGGGGTATCGGCCGCGGTGACCCCGATCTTGTCCAGAACCAGCGGGTCGATGGTATAAGCCACCGCGCGGGTGCGCAGGCTCTGCTCCGGCATCTCCAGCGGCACCTCCTCGCCCACGGTGCCGTCCGGCAGGCGGACCACGTACCCGGTGACCTGGTTGGTGACCTCGACTTCCACGTTGGCCACCCACAGTCCGGGCGAGTAGTTGATGAGCTCGTCCGGCCCGGCCCCGGACAGGATCCGGATGTCGGTGGTGGAGTGGGCCTGGGTGGAATAGTCCGGCACGTCGGGGCGCGCCAGGGCCACGTAGTCGTCCAGGTCGAGGTCCTCGATGACGAAGGTCTCGCCCTGGTGCAGGTAGACCGCGCCGGGGTGGACCTGGGCGGCGGCCCGGGCGGCATCGACGGTGCCCAGCAGGCGCCCGTCCGAGCTGTCGACGATCATGACCTCCTGGCCCGCCCCGCCGCGCAGGGCCACCTGCCCGTGGGCGGTCTCGGGGCGCCACTCACCCTCCAGCTGCGGGGTGGGGAACCAGCCGCGGGCCCGCTTCTTGATGAGTCCGTCGCGGGCTAGCGCCTCGACGACGTCGGGGGCAAAGGCGGCCTCGGCATCGCTGAGCGGCAGCTCCACGGCCGCGCAGTAGAGGTGGCCGTAGAGCAGGTAGGGGTTGCGCGGGTTGAACACGCTGGCCTCCACGTCGCGCTCCAGCAGGGCGGCCGGGTGGTGGACCAGGTAGGTGTCCATCGGCTCGTCGCGGGCGACCAGGACCACCAGGGAACCCTGGCCGCGGCGCCCGGCCCGGCCGGCCTGCTGCCAGAAGCTGGCGACGGTGCCGGGGAAACCGGCCGTGACCACCGCGTCCAGGGTGCCGACGTCGATGCCCAGCTCCAGCGCCGAGGTGGTGGCCACCCCCAGCAGGCTCCCGTCGTCGAGGCCGGCCTCCAGGGCGCGGCGGTCCTCGGCGAGGTAGCCGGCCCGGTAGGAGGCGATGCGCCGGGCGAAGTCGGCCCGGCCCAGGCGGCCGGATAGCTCCTCCTGGCAGAGCATGGAGACCAGCTCGGCGGCGCGCCGGGAGCGCACGAAGGTCAGGGTGCGCGCGCCCTCGGCCACCAGGGTCGCCATGATGTCGGCGGCCTCGGAGGTGGCGGCGCGGCGCGTGTTCTCGTCGAGGAAGCCGGGCTCCCACAGCATGATGGTGCGCGCCCCGGTCGGCGCCCCGTCGGCGGTCACGGCCTGCGCCGGCCGGCCGGTGAGCCGCTCCAGGTGGCGGGCCGGATCCCGCATGGTGGCCGAGGCCGCGATGATGGTGGGGTTCGCCCCGTAGTGGCGGCACAGGCGCAACAGGCGGCGCAGCACCAGCGCGATATTGGCCCCGAAGACCCCGCGGTAGGAGTGGCACTCGTCGATGACGATGAATTCCAGGTGCCGCAAGAACCGCGCCCAGCGCTGGTGGGCGGCCAGCAGTGAGACGTGCACCATGTCCGGGGTCGAGAAGACGAACCGGGAATTGTCCCGGATGCCGGCGCGGGCCTCGGCCGGGGTGTCGCCGTCATAAGGCGCCGGGTTGGCCCAGCCGGCCAGGCGCCCGGCGGCCAGCAGCTGATCCGATCCCAGCGCCTTGGTGGGGGTCAGGTACAGCGCGCAGGCCGTCGGGTTGGCCGCCAGCCGGGTCAGGATGGGCAGCTGGTAGCCCAGCGACTTACCGGAGGAGGTGCCGGTGGCTACCACGACGTCGTGGCCCTCCCACGCCGCCTGAGCCGTGGCGGCCTGGTGGCTGTAGAGCTGGCCGATGCCGGCATCGACCAGCAGCTCCTTGAGCCCAGGGTCCACCCAGGCGGGCCAGTCCGCGTACTCGGCCGGGCGGGGCGGCAGCGTGGTCAGGTGGGTGCACTCCGACTCCGGGAAGCGGCGGGTGAGAATCTCCGCGAGCTCCGCGCCCAGCGGGTTCGGGGACTCAGCTACCATCGCGCATACCCCTTTCCGGGTGGAAAAATACCAAGAATTTTAGTCAATAAAGCCTCCCAAGACTATCGCGCGGCGCCAAAACGTGTCACACTTACCAGTGGTCGAAGATTTCTTAGCGCAGTGTTTAGATTTAGGTGCTCGTGAAAGATTTTGGAAAACGCGGGCACTTTCTGGCTTAACCAGCAGAGAGGTTCGACGCCTCGACCACTTCGAAAAAGTTCAACACATCCCTATATACGCCGAAAGAGGTACATAATGGCACAGGGAACCGTCAAGTGGTTTAACGCTGAAAAGGGCTACGGCTTCATCGCTCCGGAGGATGGATCCGCAGACGTCTTCGTGCACTACTCCGAGATCCAGGGCGGCGGCTTCCGCACCCTGGAGGAGAACCAGAAGGTCTCCTTCGAGGTCGGCGAAGGCGCCAAGGGCCCGCAGGCCCAGGGCGTTACCGTCATCTCCTAAGGCGCGAAGCCTCCGGCTTTCGCCTCGCTACCTGTTTTTAAGGTGCGGGGCGAAAGCTTTTTTATTACGTAGGGTCAGGCGGCAGGGGAGTTTTAGGGGGTCTCGGCGTAGCCGTTGCGGGTGTCCTTCCAGTCCAGGATGCGGTTTTGCAGCCACTGGATGGCGAAGCCGATGACCACCGCGGCCACGATACTGACCAGCATGGCCACCAGGGGGGAATCCGAAAAGGCCATGCCGCCCAGGTAGCCGATGGCCAGGGCCTGGAAGGCCCAGATGGCCACGCCGATGCTGTCGAAGAAGAAAAACAGCGGCCACGGGTAGCGCACCGATCCCAGCAGGATGGTCATGAGCAGGCGCGCCGAAGGGATGAAGCGGGCGATGATGATGGCGGCCCCGCCGCTGCGCCGCATGTGGCGCTTGACCCACAGGAGGCCCTCGTAGGCCTTGGACCCGCGCCGCAGGCGCTGCACGTACGGCATGAAGCGGGTGCCCAGCAGGAAACACAGGTTGTCGCCGAGGATGGCGGCGAACAGGGCCGTGAAAAACATCACGGTCACGGACGGGACCCCTTGGCTGCCGGCCCAGGCCCCCACCAGGTTCAGGGGGATTTCAGACGGCAGGACGGGGAAGAAGCAGTCGAAGAAGATGAGGCAGCCGATGACCGGGTACACCCAGTCGGTGGTCATAATCGACTCGATGACCTGCAGGATTGAGTCCACCATGAGGCAGGCCACCTCCTTTGTGTAGTCGGGCCGTGCGCGCTGGCGCGGAGGGGACAAGCGCCCGGGACGGTCCGCGATTAACAAGTTCAATAGTGCAGGATACACCCACCGCCGGCCAACGCTATACCCCATGGGTTATGCCCCCGTTGGGGCGGTAAATGTTGGTTTCGGGGCTAGACAAGTGATAAACAGTTCGGAAGTGGCCCCATTAAATACTGTATTACTGTGTAGCCGGTTTTGGCTCTGTGTAGGCTAGGGGCACTTGGCCTTGCCTGGGATGCGGCGCGCGAAAGCTCGGAAGCTAAAAGCGCGCGGCGCCCAAGGCGGGGCGGACAGCGTAAGTCTCGTGTGAGAAAGCCTCGAAAGGGATGAAGTCGAAGTGGCAGAAGCTTCCGACACGTCGGGCAAGACCCTGGTCATCGTAGAGTCGGCGACCAAGGCGAAAAAGATCCAGCCGTATTTGGGCGACGACTACATAGTCGAAGCCTCGGTCGGCCACATCCGGGATCTTCCCCGCGGGGCGGCAGACGTACCGGCGAAATACAAGAAGGAGTCCTGGGCGCGCTTGGGCGTGAACCCGGAGGACGACTTCACGCCGCTGTACGTGATCAGCGCTGACAAGAAGAAAAAGGTCGCGGACCTCAAGGCCAAGCTGAAGCAGTGCGATCAGCTCTTCCTCGCAACAGACCCCGACCGCGAGGGCGAGGCCATCGCTTGGCACCTGCTCGAGGTGCTCAAGCCCAAGGTGCCGGTGCGCCGCATGGTCTTCAACGAGATCACCAAGTCCGCCATCCTGGAGGCGGCCGAAAACACCCGCGAGCTGGACGAGAACCTCATCGATGCCCAGGAGACCCGACGCATCCTGGACCGCCTCTACGGCTACGAGGTCTCCCCGGTGCTGTGGAAGAAGGTCATGCCGCGCCTGTCGGCCGGCCGCGTGCAGTCGGTGGCCACCCGCGTCATCGTCGAGCGCGAGCGCGAGCGCATGGCGTTCATCGCCGCCGACTACTGGGACCTGGCCGCCGACCTGGACACCGGCAACAGCGGATCCGAGGAGCCGCGGACCTTCTCCGCCCGCCTGGCGGCCGTTGATGGCCAGCGCGTGGCCGTCGGCCGCGACTTCGACGACCGCGGGCGCGTCAAGAACGACGACGTCGTGGTGCTGGGCCAGGAGCAGGCCGAGGCCCTGGCCGACGGGCTGAACGGCCAGTCGGTGAGCGTGGCCAGCGTGGAGCACAAGCCCTATACCCGCAAGCCCTACCCGCCGTTTATGACCTCGACCCTGCAGCAGGAGGCGGGCCGGCGCCTGCACTTCACGTCGGAGCGCACCATGCGCATTGCGCAGCGCCTCTACGAAAACGGTCACATCACCTATATGCGTACCGACTCCACCTCGCTGTCCAAGCAGGGGCTGAACGCGGCCCGCAACGCCGCGACCAGCATCTACGGCCAGGAATACGTGGCTAGCTCCCCGCGCGTTTACGACCGCAAGGTCAAAAACTCCCAGGAGGCCCACGAGGCCATCCGCCCGGCCGGCGAGTCCTTCGCCACCCCGGGGCAGCTGTCCGGCCAGCTGGACGCGGAGGAGTTCCGCCTCTACGACCTCATCTGGAAGCGCACCGTCGCCTGCCAGATGGAGGACGCCAAGGGTACGTCCATGAAGGTCACGGTGGCCGGCACGGCCGCCACCGGCAACGAGGTGGACTTCACCGCCACCGGCCGCACCATCACCTTCCCCGGCTTCCTGAAGGCCTACGAGGACCCGAGCAACCCGGGCAAGGGCCGCAAGAATGACAAGGACGACGCCAGCAAGCGCCTGCCCCAGCTGCGCGAGGGCCAGGGCCTGACCATCGCCGATCTCAAGGCCGAGGGCCACTCGACCAACCCGCCGGCCCGCTACACCGAGGCCAGCCTGGTCAAGAAGATGGAGGACCTGGGCATCGGCCGCCCGTCGACGTACGCGTCCATCATCAAGACCATCCAGGACCGCGGGTACGTCGTCTCCCGCGGCAACGCCCTGGTGCCCAGCTGGGTGGCCTTTGCGGTCACCGGCCTGCTGGAGAACAACTTCACCGAGCTGGTGGACTACGACTTCACCTCCTCGATGGAGGACGAGCTGGACGCCATCGCGGCCGGCAACCAGGACCGCACCCAGTGGCTGAAGGACTTCTACTTCGGCAACGCGCAGGTGGGCCAGCAGAAGGCGGCATCGGTGGCGCGCCACGGCGGCCTGAAGTCGCTCATCGACGTCAACCTGGAGCAGATCGATGCCCGCCAGGTCAACTCCCTGAAGCTCTACACCGACTCCGAGGGCCGGGACGTGGTGGTCCGCGTGGGCCGCTACGGCCCCTACATCGAGCGCGTCATCGGCCGCGACGAGGAGACCGGGGAGCCGGTCTACCAGCGCGCCAACCTCTCGGAGACCACCACCCCGGACGAGCTGACCGAGCAGCTGGCCGAAAAGCTGTTTGCCACCCCGCAGGGCGGCCGCGAGCTGGGCGAGAACCCGGCCAACGGCCGCATGGTGGTGGCGAAGGAGGGCCGCTTCGGCCCGTACGTGACCGAGGTGGTCCGCGACGACGAGCGCGCCACGGCGGAGGCAGAGGCCGAGGAGGTTGTCGCCAAGGAGCGCGCCGAGGAGGACGCGCAGCGGGCGGCCGAGGGCAAGCGCGCCAAGAACTGGGAGACCAAGACCGCGGCCAAGCAGAAGGAAAAGCGGGTCGCCCAGTACATCGACGAGAAGCTGAAGCCGGGCACGGCCTCGCTGTTTAGCTCGATGGAACCCTCCGAGGTCACCCTGGACGAGGCCCTCAAGCTGCTCTCCCTGCCCCGCGAGGTGGGCGTGGACCCGTCCGACGGGGAGGTCATCACGGCCCAGAACGGCCGCTACGGCCCCTACCTGAAGAAGGGGACGGATTCTAGGTCGCTGGCCAACGAGGAGCAGATCTTCAGCATCACTCTGGACGAGGCCCGCCGCATCTACGCGGAGCCGAAGCGCCGGGGCCGCCAGGCCGCGCAGCCGCCGCTGAAGCAGCTGGGCGACAACGACGTCTCCGGCAAGCCGATGACGGTCAAGGACGGCCGCTTCGGCCCCTACGTCACCGACGGGACCACCAACGCTTCCCTGCGCAAGGGCGATAAGCCCGAGGCCATGACCGACGCGCGCGCCAACGAGCTGCTCTCGGAGCGTCGTGCCAAGGAGGCCGCCAACGGCGGTTCCAAGGCCAGCAAGAAGGCGGGCAAGAAGTCGAGCAAAAAGACGACCAAGAAGTCGACTAAGAAATCGACCAAGAAGGCCGGCAAGAAGTCGACTAAAAAGTCGACGAAGAAGACGGCAAGAAGCCGTCGCCGGGTACTAAGAACGTGGTGAAGGCGGGTTCTCGCCGGTCGAAGTAGGCGAGTTGGCCGCGTCAGGCGTGCCGGGCGCCTGCGGCGTGCGGTACTTGGCCGGCAGCTCGGCCCGCCGGGTCGGCCCGTAGGCCAGGCGCCGGTGGGCCCATTCCAGCGGGCCGGGCGCGCCCAGCGCCTCCAAAACGCAAGCCAGCACCAGGGTGATAAGCCAGGTGACAAAGGCCAGGCCCAGCATCTGGGCGGCGCTAAAGTCGGCGCCGATGCCGGCGGTGAACGGGAAGGTCAGCGTCAGCAGGATGACGGACTGCATGACGTAGCCGCTCATCGAGCGCTTGCCCAGGGCGCTGAACGGCCACAGCCACCGCGGCATCGCCGCGCCGGTGGAGACGGCCTTTTGCACCGGGTTGAGCACGAGCGCGACTGCGGCGAGGATGCCAGGCCCGCTCAGGATGCCGACGGTGAAGTTGAGGGCCGCGAACACCGGGGTGAGGTTGTCGGGCAGGACCCCGATGGCGCACAGCCCCCAGGGCAGCCCGATAAGTAGCACGACGGCGGCGGCGATGCCGGTCCAGGCCAGCAGGGTGCCGCGGTGGGCGTCGACGTCGGCGAGCACGCCCCGGCGGGCCCAGACGAAGCCGACCAGCATCACCGGCAGGTACATCAGCATAAACAGCGGGGCTCCGACCAGCTGGCCCAGCATCACGATGAGGTTCTCGCCCAGCATGCCCAGGAAGGTCTCGGCCGGGGCCGTTGCCCCCGCGCTGAAGGGATCGGCGCCGGCAAAATCGTCGCGCAGCCAGGCCGCAAGGGCGGCGATGGTTGCCCCGCCGACGCTGACCAGCCCGAGCAGGCCGTAGGCGATGCGCAGCAAGACCTTGTCGGTCAACGACAGCAGGAGCGCGATGAGGATGCCGCACAGGCCGTAGAACATCATGATGTCGCCGCTGAACAGGAAGATGCCGTGGGCCAGACCGAAGACGGCCAGAAGGCCGTAGCGCTTGACGATGACGGACCGGGTAGCCGGCAGCGGGAAGCCGCGGCGCCACAGGCTCATGGTGATAAGGCCTACGCCGAAGCCCAGCAGGGTGGAAAACATCGGCAGCCCGCGGTCGTGGGCGAACATCGCGGCGAACAGCGCTGCGGCCTTATCGGCCGTGCTGTCGCCGTCGATGCCGCCGAACATCCCCGCCGGTCCGGTCCCGTGGGTCAGCCAGGCGGTGGACATGTTGGCGATGCAGATTCCCAGCAGGGCCAGCCCGCGGGCGATGTCGGGCACGACCATGCGGGGCCTATGAGTCGGTTGAGTCATGCCTAAAAAGATAACTTAATGGCCCCGGCCGCGCAGGCGGCGGTCGCCGGCGCTCTTTCCCGGCCGGTGTTGCGGGCTACTGCGCGGGCTACTGCTCGGCGCGGTCGGCCAGGGTGGCGCGGATGGGCCGGGCCAGCTGGGTCATGCGGCGGCGCCCGCGCAGCTCGATGGACTTCATGAAGGTCCAGCGGGCCTGCTCCGCCTCGTTGGCGGTGCGCAGGGTCGAGGCGTTGGTGAGCACGCGGCCCGGGGTGTCCTTGGCCAGCTCGGTCAGGCGGGCGGCCTCGTTGACGGCGTCGCCGATGACGGTGTACTCGAAGCGATCGGCGCCGCCGATGTGGCCGGCCACCACGTGCCCGGCGGCCACCCCGATGCCGGCCTGCAGCTCCAGGTTGCGCAGCTCCTGGCGCAGCTCGCGGGCCGCCTGCAGGGCCATCGAGGTTGAGTCGTTGACGTTGATGGGGGCGCCGAAGACCGCCAGGGCCGCGTCGCCCTGGAACTTATTGATGATGCCGTGGTTGTGGTGCACCACGGTCACGACGTGCTCGAAGAACTTGTTGAGCTCCTCGACGACCTTCTCCGGGGTGTGGTTGACCGCGAAGGTGGTCGAACCGATGACGTCGATGAACAGCACGGCGACCTTGCGGTCCTCGCCGCCCAGCTCCGGGCTTTCCTCCAGGGCGCGCTGGGCAACCTCGGTGCCGACGTACTGGCCGAAGATGTCGCGCACCCGCTGGCGCTCCCGCAGGCCCTTCATCATCTCGTTGAAGCCGGCCTGCAGCACGCCCAGCTCGGATCCGTCGTAGATGTCCACCTCGACGTTCTGCTCGCCGCGGCGCACCCGGTTGATGGCGTCCTGGAGCTCCAGGATGGGATCGACCACGCTCATGATGGCGAAGGAGGTGCCGATGAAGCCGGTGCCCATCGCCGTGATCGCCAGGACCAGGATGGCGGGGATGAGGTCGTCGGCATCGGAGGTAAAAAAGCCGGAGCGCTGCCCCAGCAGGAGCAGGACGATGCCCAGCATGGGCACGCCCGCCGTCATCGCCCAGGAGGCGGTCAGGCGGGTCTTGATGGGCGGCTCCAGGGAGGAGTCCTCGAAGCGGCGGGCCAGGGCGTTGGCGGCGACCGGGCGGACCAGGCGCTCGGCCTGCAGGTAGGTCAGCAGGACCACGACCATGCCGGCCAGGATGGTGGACAGCCCCACCACCAGGCCCAGGCGGCCGTCGACGGAACTGGTCAGAATCACGGAAATGACGATGCCGATGGCCCAGACCACGGCCGCCACCCCGGCCTGGTAGACGGGGATGCGCAGCACCAGGTTGCGCACCATGTTCGGATCGTGCGCGTCCGGGTTGCGCTGCCAGTCCAACACCGGCCTAAACAGCAGCAGGGTCACGGCGATGCCGACGATGACCGCGAAGACCACGTAGAGCACGCCGATCCAGGCCAGGCCCGGCACGCTCTCCTTGAATTCGGCGATCTCCGGCATGGGCAGGAATACCGCGACGAACATCATGATGGCCACGGCCCCGATGATGTTGGCCCCGAGGACGACGGCGGCATAGATCGGCCACTGGGTCTCCAGTAGCCATCGCAGTCTCCGCACAGTAGAGCTCATGTCTTAATACTCTAACCGCTCGCCGCCGCACTGTGGGTTAGTAGGATGGGGCGGGTGAGTACTCCAGATGTGGCACAGCGGTTGGCCGACACCCCCGCGGTCCGGGACACCATCCTCCGGGCGGCGGCCGGGGCCCGCGGTCTGCCGGGGGCAGACCCCCGCGCGATGAGTCATTCCTGGCTGTTCACCGGGCCTCCCGGGGCCGGCCGCTCCCAGGCTGCGCTCGCCTTCGCCGCGGCGCTGATGTGCGAGCGGGGCGAAAAACTGGGCTGCGGCGAATGCGCGTCCTGCCGGGGCATCCTCGAGGAGGGCCGGCACACCGACTTGGTCTACCTGCGCCCCCAGGAGCTATCGATCGCGGTGGACACGGTCCGCGACATCATCGGCCAGGCGGCCTCGCGCCCGACGGTGGCGCGCTGGCGGGTCATCATCTTCGAAAACGCCGATCGGCTCACCGACGGGGCGGCCAACGCCCTGCTCAAGACGGTCGAGGAGCCCACGGCCAGCACGGTCATCGTCATGCTGGCGCCCTCGGCGGACCCGGAGGATTTCTCGCAGACCCTGCGATCGCGCTGCCGGCACCTGTACATCCCGGCGCCGTCGACGGAGGCCATCGTGAGCCAGCTGGTGGCCGAAGGCGCCGGCGAATCCGATGCCCGGCTGGCCGCCGTGACCTCCCTGCGCCACGTGGGCCGGGCCCGGCGCCTGGTCACCGATCCCGCGGTCCAGCGGCGCCGCGCCCAGTCCATCAACCTGGCCGAGGAGGTTTTCCAGGGCCCCCGGGGCTTCCAGGCCGCCGGCGCCCTAATCAAGGCCATTGAGAAGGAGTCCAAGGAGGCCGGCGCGGAGGCCGACGAGAAGGAAAAGGCCGACCTGGAAAAGGCCTACGGGGCCGGCGGTAAGGGCAAGGGGGCGGCCAAGGCCCAGCGCGACGTGCGATCGGCGGTCAAGGATCTGGAAAAGATCCAGAAGAAGCGGGCCACCCGCCGGGTGCGGGACCTGCTGGACCTGGCGCTGGTGGATCTGGCCGGCATCTACCGCGACGCGCTCATGCTGCGGGTGGGCGCCGACGTGGAGATGACCCACCCGGACTTTTCCGGCCTGGCCCAGGAGCTGGCTCAGCGCGTCGGGGAGGAAGGGCTGGTCGCCTGCCAGGAGGCGATCGTGACCTGCCGCAACCACATCGCCGTCAACGTCGCCCCCGGCACCGCCTTCGACGGGCTGGTCGGCCGCCTGCGGCGCGCCTGCGGGGCCTGATGCTCGACCTGATTTCTCGATTGGGGACCGGCTAGGTTAAACTTTGCGGTGCTGCACAGTACTGCTGTGGTACCAGCAGGCCGCTTTAGCTCAGTCGGTAGAGCGTTTCACTCGTAATGAAAAGGTCGCGAGTTCGATTCTCGCAAGCGGCTCTCGTGAAATAACCCGCCGTCTCCCTAGGTTTTCCCAGGAGGCCGGCGGGTTTTCGCATGCGGCGGGCCCGATCCAGCCCGACCCAGTCCGGCCCGGCCCGGCCTAGCGCGGCAGCTGGCGGGGCACGACCTTGCCGGTGGCGTTGCGCGGCAGCAGGTCCAGGAAGTGGACGTCGCGGGGCACGGAGTGATCGGCTAGGTTGGCGCGCACGAACTCGCGGATCTTGTCGGCGGTCAGTTCCTTGCCGGCGGGGGAGTCCTCCGGCACCACCCAGACGGCCACGCGGGCGAAGGTCTCCGGATCCTCGACGCCGGCGGAATGCAGCTCGCGGATGCCGTCCATGGTCTCGAGGACCTCGGTGACGGACTGGGGGTGGACGTTCTCGCCGCCCACGATGATCATGTCGTCGGCGCGGCCGACCACGTGCAGGTTGCCGTCGGCATCGATGCGCCCCAGATCCCCGATGGAGATAAGCCCCTGGGCCTGCTTGGACTGGATGGTGGGGTTGGTGTAGCCGATCAGGGCGGTCGAGTTGGTCAGGTAGATTTCTCCCACCTCGCCGCGGGGGACCTCGTGGCCCTCGCGGTCGAGGATGCGCAGGCGGGTGCCGGAGGCCACCTGCCCGCCGATGGTGGGATCGGCGGCGATCTGCTCGGCGGTGGCGGTGGCGGCCAGGGCCAGCTCGGTGGAACCGTAGATGTTGCACAGGATGGGGCCGAACCGGTCGATGGTCCGCTGCACGATGGACGGGCTCAGGGCGTGCCCGGAGGAGGCGATGAAGCGCAGCGAGGAGGCATCGTAAGCGCCGTCGGGATCGGCCTCGACCATGCGCAGGTAGAACACGGGGGAGGACAGCAGCCCGTCGAGGCGGTAGCGCTGGATGTCGCGCAGGCAGGCGACCGGATCGAAGACGCGGCGGGTGACGATGGTGTTGCGGGCCGCCAGCGCGATGTTCAGGCAGGCCCAGCCCCAGGTGTGGAAGATCGACGCGGTCAGCTGGATGCGCTGATCGGCGCGCCAGGGCATGGTCGACATGATGGAGGCGACCACCACCGGCAGGGTGGGCTCGTTGCGGATGATGCCCTTCGGGATGCCCGTGGTGCCCGAGGACATCAGCACGATGTGGCCGTGGCGCGGCAGGACGGGCAGGCGCAGGTGATCGACGCGCTCCGGGTGGCGGACGATGTCGGCCAGGCGCGGCCAGCGCCCCGCCTTGTGCGCCTGCCCCGACTCGTGGGCGATGATGACGTGGGTGGTCTCGTTGACGCCGGCGGGCAGGCGGTCGACGGATTCGTCGTCCATGACCAGGACGTTGATCTTGTTCTCGGCGATGACGCCGGCTAGCTGCTCGGCCGAGGAGCCGATGTTGAGCAGGAAGATGCTGCCGCCGGCCAGGCCCTTCGCGCCCAGCGGGATGATGATGCCGCGCCCGTTTCGGGCCATCACGCCCAGGCGGATCTCGTCCAGGTTGAGCGAGAGCAGGTGGCGGGCGAAGGTGCGGGCCTGATCGCGCAGCTGGCGGTAGGTCAGGGTGCCGTCGTCGTCGATGAGCGCCAGCCGGTCGGGGCAGGCGCGGGCGCCCTGCTCGAGCTCGCGGGCCGTGGTGAAGCGGTAGCGGGCCAGGATTGCCGGGGTGGCCGCGGCGGCGCGCACCCCTCCGGCGGGGCTGACGATGCCGGTGCGCACCAGGCTGGCAGCCAGCCGCGCGAGCGCCCGGGAGTGGAAGGACAGGGAGTGGGCCGCCGAGGAAAAAGACATAAATACCAATCTAAAAGCTACGGGGTTGACATCCGGTATATCGCCGCGGGGGTGGCCCGGCGCTACCCGCCGGTAATGCCGGGGGCGTGTGCAGCGATTGATAAGTACCGGTCGTTGTGGCTGTGAATATAGTGTACTTTTGTAGGGGAATGTAGCGGAGAAAGGAAGCTCGTGTCTGTCGATCTACTGAAAAAGCCTGTTCTAGCCGTCTTTGTTTCTGTCTTTACTTTGCTGGCGGCGCTGCTGGCCGCCCCCGCCCCGCAGGCCCAGGCCGCCGAGCGCAACCTGGTCGCCTTCGGGGACTCGGTGCTGGCGGACCCGGACATGGGGACCTACCTGCGCGACCGCATCGGCGGCGCCTTCGACCAGCGCCCGCTGGGGGTCAACTGCCCGAAGGGCAACAACTACGCGGCCCGCACCGGCGCCAAGCTGGGCCTGCCGGTGCGCGACTTCTCCTGCTCCGGGGCGGCCTCCATGTCCCCGGGGCCGCAGATTTCCGCGCAGATCGACACCGCCATCGCCCGCGGGGCGCTGAACCCGTCGACGGCGCGCGTCATCTACGCCACCGGCTTTAACGACACCTACAACAACGCGAACCTGAACCAGGCCCAGATCCGGGACAAGTTCGTCCGCTTCAACCGCCCGCTCATCGACCGCATCCGCGCGGCCGCCCCCAACGCCCGCATCCAGATCGTGGGCTACCCGACCATCGGCGACGGGATCCACTACTGCCTGATCCACGCCGGTTCCTCCTGGGACCGCACCCCGCTGCCGCAGGTCGCCGACTTTGAGAACAAGGCCCAGTGGATGCAGGTCGACCTGGCCCGCGCGACCGGCACCGAGTTCGTCGACCTGAAGCCCTCGACCCGCAACGCCGGCATGTGCGGCCCGGACGGCAACCGCAAGTGGGCCGGCCTGGTGGACTTCAACGCGGGCGGCGGCAACCTGCCGCTGCACGTCAATGCCCGCGGCCACGAGCACATCGCGAACGTGCTGGCGGCGTCGTAGTCTCGCCCGTTCTTCCGCGCCCGTTCTGCGGGGAGGAGCGGGCGCCTAAACCCCTGGTTGCCCCGGCAATTGGGGGTTGTTTTCATTAGCTGCCGGGTAGTGAAAACATGGGTAGGCTCGCGGGTATGAGCGAGAAGAATGAACAGATTGTATCTGGTGTAATCGCCCGTTCGAAGGGCGCGGAAGTCGAGAAGGTCAACATTGTCATCCCGGCCCCGGGCCCGAATGACGTTGTCGTCAAGATCCAGGCCTGCGGCGTCTGCCACACGGACCTGGCCTACCGCAACGGCGACATCGAAGACGCCTACCCCTTCCTGCTCGGCCACGAGGCGGCCGGCATCGTCGAGACGGTCGGCGAGGACGTCACCCACGTCGCCGAGGGCGACTTCGTGGTGCTGAACTGGCGCGCCGTGTGCGGCGAGTGCCGGGCCTGCAAGAAGGGTGAGCCGAAGTACTGCTTCGACACCTTCAACGCCTCCCAGGCCATGACCCTGGAGGACGGCACCGAGCTGACCCCGGCCCTGGGCATCGGCGCCTTTGCCGAGAAGACCCTGGTCCACGAGGGCCAGTGCACCAAGGTGGATCCGGACGAGGATCCGGCCGCCGCCGGCCTGCTGGGCTGCGGCATCATGGCCGGCCTCGGCGCGGCCGTCAACACCGGCGAGGTCCAGCTGGGCGAGTCGGTCGCCGTCTTCGGCTGCGGCGGCGTGGGCACCGCGGCGGTGGCCGGCGCCAAGCTGGCCGGGGCCGCCAAGATCATCGCGGTCGACCTGGATCAGTCCAAGCTGGACGTGGCCCGCGAATTCGGCGCCACCGACACCATCTGCTCCGCCGGCATGGAGGAGCAGGAGGTCATCGACGCCGTCCGCGAGCTCACCGAGGGCTTCGGCGTCGACGTGGCTATCGATGCCGTGGGCATCCAGCCCACCTGGCGCCAGGCCTTCTACTCCCGCGACCACGCCGGCCGCTTGGTCATGGTGGGCGTGCCCAACCTGACCGACCACGTCGACGTGCCGGCCATCGACCTTTACGGCCGCGGCGGATCCATCCGTCCGGCCTGGTACGGCGACTGCCTGCCGGAGCGCGACTTCCCTGCCTACGTCTCGCTGCACCGCAACGGCCAGTTCCCGCTGGACAAGTTCGTCTCCGAGCGGATCGCCCTGGACGACGTCGAGCGCGCCTTCGGCACCATGCAGGAGGGCAAGGTCCTGCGTTCGGTCGTCGAGATCTAGGCCGGAGATTGAGGCCGCGCCTCCACGCCCCTAGATCCCTGATTCCCCTGTCTGAGTAACCGCACGATAAGGAGACTAACCACATGCGGATTGAAAACCTGGTGACTTCCGGCAAGTTCTGCCTCGACGGCGGCTGCTGGGACGTCGACAACAACGTCTACGTGCTGTCGGTCGGCGACTCCGTCGTGGTGGTTGACCCCTCCCACGATCTGGACGCGATTGCCGACCAGGTGGGCGACCGCGAGGTACGCGCCATCCTGCTCACCCACGCCCACAACGACCACTGCGAGCTGGCCCCGCGGGCGGCCCGCCGCTTCAACGCCTCGGTCTACCTGCACCCGGACGACGACGTCCTGTGGCAGGAGTCGAACGGCAACGAGCCCTACCTCCACCTTTACGACGGGCAGCGCTTCCTGCTCAAGGGCGAGGAGATCCGCGTGCTGCACACGCCGGGTCACTCCCCGGGCTGCGTGGTGCTCTACCTGCCGGGCGAGGAGACCCTGCTCTCCGGCGACACCCTCTTCTCGGGTGGCCCGGGGGCTACGGGGCGCAAGTACTCCGACTTCGATGTCATCGTCGAGTCCCTGCGCGACGTCGTCTTCTTCCTGCCGGCCGAGACCCGGGTGCTGCCCGGGCACGGCGATTCCACCACGGTCGGGGCTGAGGCCGACCGCATCGACGAGTACGTGCGCCGCGGCTACTAAGCGCCGCTAGCGATTACTGGGAGGGCCGGGCTGGACATTACCCGGCTGGGGCCGGGGTGCGGGCGGCCTTGAGGCCCACCGCTGCGGCCGCCACCCCGCTGATCCCGCAGGCCACCCAAGCGTCGGGGACGCAGCTGGCCAGGCGTGCCACCCATTCCTGCACGGCAAAGGCCTCCTCGGTGCCCACCGGGCTGGGCAGCAGGCTCGTGCCGTGGGAGAAGATAAACAGCACCCCGATGCCCACGAACAGGGCCCCGGCCAGCACCGACAGCGAATTGGTGCGGATGGGCCCCAGCTGCAGGGGACGCCCGCGCAGCCAGGGCCGGCGACCCAGATCGAAGCGATCCCAGGCGGCGGCCAGAACGAACAGGGGGATGGTCATGCCGAGGGCGTAAGAGAGCATCGTTAGCGCCCCGTAGCCCAAGGAACCGCTGACGGCGGCCGTGGTGAGGACCGCACCCAGCAGGGGGCCGGCGCAGAACCCGGCGAAGCCGTAGACGCAGCCCAGCAAGAAGACGCTCACGTAGCCGTCGCCGCGGACTTGCTGGCTGAGCCGGCCCAGCCCCGGGAGGGTGAAGCCGCCGCCGAGGGCGATAAAGATCCCGAGGGCCACCATGGCGGCCCCGCCGGCGGTGATGACGGCCTCGCGGTGCTGGTTAAACAGGCCGCCGATTCCTCCCAGCCCCGTGCCCACCGGCACCAGCACGGCCGCCAGCCCGCAGAAAAACACCCCGGTCCGGGCCACCAGCTGGGTCACCGACCGGAAGGCGTAGGCGAAAAAGGCCGGTAGCAGCAGCGCGGAACAGGGGCTGAGCAGTGACAAGACCCCGGCCAGGAAGGAACCCAGCAGGCCGATTTCCACCATGCGGTGCGTCTCCTTTCTCCTGAAGTCTCTTTAAGCTCTTGAAGTCTTCCCTTTAAGCTCCCAGCGCGCTGCCGAGGCCGAGCCCAAAGAAGAACCCGGTGCAGGCCAGCAGGGCGATGAACAGCCAGACGAGCCAGTGGGCCTTACGCACCCCGGGACAGCTCCTCCTCGATGACCTGGCGGAAGACATCCTCGGGCTGGGCGCCGGAGACGAATTGGTTGCCCACCACGAAGGACGGGGTGCCGGTGATGCCCAGGCTGGCCGCGTAATCGCGGGCGTCCTCGACGACCTGGGTGTAGGTGTCGTCGCCGGCCTCCTGGCGGAAGCGTTCGATGTCCTCGACGCCGGCCTCCTCGGCGAAGCGCACGTAGTCGTCCATGCCGAAGTTGGGGTGGCCGTCCATGTCGGCGCTGGCGGCGAAGGCGGCCTTCTGGAACTCCGTGAACTTGCCCTGGGCGGCCGCGGCCCGGCCGGCCTTCGCCCCATCGATGGCGTGGGGGCCGTTGACCGGGAAGTCATTCCACTCGATGCGTACCAGGCCCTTGTCGACGTAATCCGCGATGAGGGCGGGCGCGGTCTGGTTATGGAAGCGGGAGCAGAAGGGGCACTCGAAGTCGGAGAACTCGGAGATTACGACGGGGGCATCGAGGGTGCCGAGGGCGAAGGGATCGTTATCGGCCCGGCGGTGGACCTTGTCGATGTCCTCGTTGGAGGAGATGGTGCCGGCGGGGCCGTACAGCTTGGGATCGCCGTTGGGCTCTTCGAAGTTGGTGCCCGGGGCGGGCTGGGATGCCTCGTCTGATTGGCCGTCTGCCGGTTGGCTGTGGCTGGCCGCCCCGCTGCTGCTGTTGCCGCCGTTGCTGGCGGCATCGTCGGCGTCGTTGCGGTCGGCGACCAGGAAGCCGATGACGATGGCCAACACCACGATGACGGCGGTGAGCACCCACACCAGGGCGGGGACGTCGCGGAGGGCGGAGGGGCGCTTCTGGTCCACCAGGGGTTGGTCGTACATTGAGCTATCGGGCACGGGGCCTCCTCCGTAAAGAACTCTAAAGGTGCGGCGTGAATAAACCTGCGTACCGGACAGTCTAGCCCGGGCGGGGTCGCGGCTAGTCCTCGGCCGCGGCGCGCAGATAGGCGCCGTAGCCCGATTTGTCGAGGCCGGCGGCCAGGCGCAGCAGCTGTTCGCGGTCGATGAAGCCCTCGCGGTAGGCAGCCACCTCGGGCGATCCCAGAACGGTGCCGGTGCGCTTCTGGATGACCTCGACGTAGGCGGAGGCCTCGCTCATCGAATCCACGGTGCCGGTGTCCAGCCACACGTCGCCGCGGCGCATGCGCTTGACCGAGAGTTCCCCGCGGCGCAGGTATTCCTCGTTGACGGCGGTGATTTCCAGCTCCCCGCGGGCCGAGGGCTGAATGGACCGGGCGATCTCGCAGACCTGCTTGTCGTAGAAGTACAGGCCGACGACGGCGTGGCTGGACTTCGGGTGTTCCGGCTTCTCCTCGATGCTGATGGCCCGCCCGTCGGGGGCGAACTCCACCACGCCGTAGCGCTGGGGATCGGAGACCTCGTAGGCGAAGATGACGCCCCCGTGCGGGGATCGGCACTCGGGCAGGGCGCTGCTGAAGCCGTGGCCGTCGAAGATGTTGTCGCCCAAAACGAGGGCGACGTCGTCGCCGCCGATGAACTCCTCGCCGATGATGAAGGCCTGCGCCAGGCCCTCGGGACGGGGCTGGACCGCGTAGGAGAGCATGAGGCCCAGCTGGGATCCGTCGCCGAGCAGGCGCTGGAAGGAGGCGGAATCCTCCGGGGTGGTGATGATGAGGATCTCCCGGATGCCCGCCTGGATCAGGGTGGACAGCGGGTAGTAGACCATCGGCTTGTCGTAGATCGGCATGAGCTGCTTAGAGATCCCCTGGGTGATGGGGTAGAGCCGCGTGCCGGAACCGCCGGCCAGGATGATGCCTTTCATGCTTTAAAAGTCTAGCTTTCCGCTTCCCCGGCGGCCGGGTACAACGCCAGGTAGAGGGCCAGGGCGGCCCGCCAGTTCTGGGGCCGGAAGCCGGTGGCCTCCAGCTTGCTCAGATCGAGGGTCGACTCGGCCGGGCGCGGGGCCGCGCCGGGCTGGGCGAAGTGATCGGTGGTGGTCGGGTGGACCTCGGCCGGATCGTGCCCGATGCCGATGAAGGCGGCCATCGCCAGCTCGTCCCGCCCGACGGTGTCACCGGAGTTGGTGACGTTGTAGACGCCGTACTCGGCCCCGGAGTCCAGCAGGTGGGCGATGGCCTTGGCCAGGTCCTCGGCGAAGGTGGGGCGGCCGCGCTGATCGGCGACGACCTCGGGCTCCACCCCGCGCAGGGCGAGGCCGCGCATGGCCTCGACGAAGTTGTTGCCGTCGCCGAAGACCCAGCTGGTGCGCACCACGTAGTGGCGGGCGGTGGCCTGGGCGGCGGCATCGCCAGCCGCCTTCGATGCCCCATACACGCTCAGCGGGCTCACCGGTTCTTGCTCGGTGTGGAGCTTCTCGGTGCCGTCGAAGATGTAGTCGCTGCTGACGTGCACCAAGGTCAGGTTGTGGGCGCTAGCGATTCCGGCCAGCCGCGCCACCGCCTCCGCGTTGACGGCCCAGGCGCCTGCGCGATCGCGCTCGGCCCCGTCGACGTTGTTGTAGGCGGCGCAGTTGATGATCGCGGAATACTCGCGCCAGCGGCGGGCCTCGGCGAGGCGGGGGTCGGTGATGTCGAGATCGGCGCGGGTGGCGAACTCGGCGTGGGGCAGGATCCGCCGGAGGGCGCGCCCCAGCTGCCCGTCGGCGCCGGTGACCAGGACCTTGCGCGGGGGCATCGGGGTCGCCTCGGAAAGCTGCGGGTGGGCCGCGTCCTTGTCGGAGATCTCGGTCGGATCCAGCGGCCAGTCCACCAGGTCGAGGTTGACGGCCGGGTAGGTGGCCTCCGGGGACCAGTGATCGTTGACCAGGTAGGAATAGGCGGTCGGCTCCAGGGCCTGGAAGCCGTTGGCCACCCCGCGGGGGACGAAGACGGCCGTGTCGGGGCCGATCGCGGTGGTGACCAACTCCCCGTAGGTCTCGGATCCTTCCCGCAGATCGCACCAGGCCCCGAAGACCTTGCCGTAGGCGACGGAGACCAGCTTGTCCCAGGGCTCGGCGTGCAGGCCCCGGGTCACCCCGGCGGTCGCGTTGAAGGACACGTTGTTTTGGACCGGCGCGAAGTCGGGGAGGCCGGCCGCGACCATCTTCTCCCGCTGCCAGTTCTCCTTGAACCAGCCCCGGTCATCCCCGTGGACGTCCAAGTCCACAATGAGGAGCCCCTCGATGCCCGTGGTGCGAATGTCCATTCTGTCCTTCCGTGGTTCTTAGCTGCTAGGTCTGGTTTTGAGTCTGGTAGTGGGTCTGGTTGTTAGACCTGGTTGTTAAACCTTGGCCGATCCTACTGTCCCTGCCGCGCGTAGCCGGCCTCGACGTCCTGCTTGCTGGCCTCCCACCAGTCGCGGTTGTTGGCGTACCACGCGATGGTGTCTTCCAGGCCGGCCCGCAGATCCGTGAACCGCGGGGTCCAGCCGAGTTCGGTGCGCAGCTTGGTCGCGTCCATGGCGTAGCGCTGGTCGTGCCCGGGCCGGTCCGCCACGTGGTCGAAGCCGTCGGCCCCCATGAGGTCGCAGATGATTTCCATGACCTGCAGGTTGCTGGTGTCGGGTTGGTCGGCGCCGATGTTGTAGGTCTCGCCCAGCCGGCCGCGTTCCAGGATGTCGATCACGGCCCGGTTGTGGTCGTCGACGTGGATCCAGTCGCGCACCTGCTCCCCGGTGCCGTACAGCTTCGGGCGCAGGCCGGACAGGATATTCGTGATCTGGCGGGGGATGAACTTCTCGATGTGCTGGTACGGGCCGTAATTGTTCGAGCAGTTCGACACCGTCACGGGCAGGCCGAAGGACCGCGCCCAGGCGCGCACCAGGTGATCGGATCCCGCCTTCGATGACGAGTACGGCGACGACGGCTGATACGCCGTCGATTCCGTAAAGCGCGTGTCGGCCCCAATCTCCAGATCGCCGAAGACCTCGTCGGTAGAAACGTGGTGGAAGCGGGTCCCGCGGGCGCGGGCGGCTTCAAGCAGGGTAAACGTGCCCACCAGGTTGGTCTGGATGAACGGCGACGGGTCGCGCAGGGAGTTGTCGTTGTGGGACTCGGCTGCGAAGTGGACCACGGCGTCAACGTCCCGCATGACCTGGTTAACCAGTTCTACGTCCGCGATGTCGCCCTGGACGAAGGAGCAGCGGTCCCCCTCCAGATCGGCGATGCTGGCGCGGTTCCCCGCGTAGGTCAGCTTGTCGAGGACGACCACCGAGTAGTCGGTTTCCGCTAGGGTCAGCCGGACGAAATTGGAACCGATGAAGCCGGCCCCGCCGGTCACGAGCAACGTAGACATAATGGTCACCATCCTACTTCAGCGGATCCCGCGGAGCCTGCCACCGCCATCTCCCGCTCCAAAGTTCTGCAGCCAACTCCCGCAGCCAACCCCCCGCTGGCAACTCCCGCTGCCAGCACTTACCGTTAGATCCCCGCCAAGATCCCCGGCGACCATCTCCCACCCCGAGCAGCCCAGTGGACCCAAGCTGCCCCGAACAGTCCTCAGCAGCCCCGGGCAGCTCCGAACAGCCCCGAGGAGCCTCAAGAGCCCAGGCACGCGTGAATCCCCGCCAGGACACACGGGCGTGCCCTTGGCAGGGGAGGGTGAACAGGGACAACATCTTAACTAAACAAAGGAGCCTGGCTGTGCGACTTTGGCGGGGGATCCTCGGCGCCGGGGCTAGCCCCTGCGGTTGGTGCCCCGCGGTGGCGGACCTTATGGCCGCACGATTGCTGGGCCGCGGGCGATTCGTTGAACCGCAGCGGTTGTCCCGGCCCGGCCCGGTGGCCGGTGCGCCCGGTATCGGGGGACCTGTCGGCGTGGCCCATGTTGTTGGCACCATCCCGGAAGTCGTTGTTATCCACGTGATGGCGCCGGCACCGGAGCGTGAGGTTGGAAATATCGGTATCTCCTCCCAAAGCCCAGGCGATGACGTGGTGGACGTCGCAGTCAATCCAGGCCCGGTTGCAGTCCGGGTGGGTGCACACCAGCTCGGAGGCGGCCAGGGCAATCTTTTGCCAGAGGCTCGCCGTGCGCTTATTGCGCGCTAGCTCGAGCGGGAAGCCGTGGGGGTCGAGGACGCAGAGGAAGTCGTGCTCAGCCAGCCCCATCCGGAGAAGGTCGAGCGGGCTGACCGAGATTCCCGCGGTGGTGGGGAAGCGGCTGTCGCCGGTCATGTTCTCGAGGTCGTCCATGGTGAGGGTGACCAGAAGGCCCGCCGCACCACCGGTGGACTGGTCCTTGGAGGATAGGTACCGCCGGCAGATATAGCGCAGGTGGTCCACGTTGCGTTCTTGGAAGCTGCGCTTGTCTTCCTGGTCCAGCCCGCTTTCCTTCAAAGCGGCGTTATCCGCGTTGCGGGCGTTCGCCAGGGCGCTCTTGACGAGCGCGGCGGTGGCGGGGTCCAGGTAGCCGCGGACGTGCACGCCGCCGTCGGCGTCCGGGTTGGACAGGGATAGCCGGCGCTTCTTGTAGGCTGCGTCCTTGTCCTTGGTGCCTTCCGGGGTGCGGGCGGCCAGGTTGGCGTTCTTAATCTGCTTGCGCAGCCAGTCCCGCAGCGTGTGCAGCGAGGTATCTTTTGCCTTTTCCAGGGCCTGCTCGCGCAGCTGCTTGCGGCCCGGGGTGGCGTGCTGATTGAGGTGCTTGAGCTCCGACTCAATCATCGCCAGCACCTTGGCGCTGGTGGTTTGGCCGTCCTCCAGGAGGCGCTTGCGGCGACGCTCCTCAGCTTCCTTTTCCGCCTGTGCGCGGCGCTGCGCTTCCGCGTCGGCGGCCTGCTGGCGGGCGCGCTCCTCATCGCTGACAGCCTGGGCGTCGTCGGGCAGGGGAGTCGGTTCCGGGGCGGGCGCGGCCTCCTCGAGAGGGCTGAACAGATCGCGGCCGGTCTCGAGACGCTCCCGGGCGGTGGCAAAATCCAGGCCGAGGCGTGCCATGAGGTAGTCGATGGCCTTGGATGAGCCGACCTGGCGGCCGGCGTCGTCGCGCTCGGCGAGGAAGGCGAAGGCGGCATCGATGACGGTCTTGTTGTTGAAGGCGTATTCGAAGGCCTCGAAGCCGCGGTGAAGGCGTCCAAAGGACAGGTCTTCGGGTTTCTTCATCAGGGAGCGTAACCGCTCCATGGAGCCAGAGATTTCTTTGAGCGTTGCTAGGATTTCGTCGTGCTGGTCAGTCATGGCGGTCACCCCCTAAGGAACCGTCGTATAGAACCTTTGTTCGCTTACGTGTTCTAGTATACCGACGAAAAAGCCCGTGTCAACAGCAAAAAAGAAAATATGTTCGAATTTTCTAAAGTCCCTGTTCGCCAGAGCTGGCTTAGTTTAAGCCGAAACTAAATTAGGCCGCGAACCAAGCCAACCCAGCCAACCAAGCCAACCAAGCCAACCAAGCCAACCAAGCCAACCCAGCACCAACTACTCCGGGAACCGCGGCAACTCCCGCTCGTTCAGCCATTGGTTCCAGAGGCCCTCCACGTCCGCAACAGAAACACCGGAAGCGCCCTCTTCTGCGTCTTCTACAGCCCCCGTCAGAGCCTCCCAGAAGTCCTGCGCAACCACGTTTCCGTGCTGGTTATCGGCGAGGTAGGAGCGGACGAGGGGGAAGAAGGTGGCATCGCCAAGCAGGCGCCGCAGGGAGTGGATGAACAGGGCGCCGCGCTTGTAGACGCGGTCGTCGAACATGTCGCGGGTGCCGGGGTCGCCCAGCAGGAGGTCGTGGGGCTTGCGGGAGAGGACCAAGTAGTGGGAGTGGGCGGCATCGTGGGCCGTGGCCTGGCCGGTGTGCTCGCCCCAGAGCCACTCGCAGTAGCAGGCGAAACCCTCGTTGAGCCAGATGTCCTGCCAGCGGCTGAGGCCCACCGCGTTGCCGAACCACTGGTGGGAAAGCTCGTGGAAGATGAGCCGCTCAAAGGCGTGGTCGCCGCGCACGTGGTTGGAGCCAAAGATGGAAATGCCCTGCGCCTCCAGCGGGATTTCTAGTTCGTCTTCGGTCACGACCACGCGGTAGTCGGGGAAGGGGTACGGCCCGAAGGTCTCGGCCAAGAAATCGAGCATCTCCTGCTGGCGCCCGAATTCCTCGGTCACCTGTTCACGCAGGTCCGCGGGCGCGTACGCCACCGTGTTGGGGCCCAGGCGGAACTCGCTGAACTCGCCCACCTGCACCGTCGCCAGGTAGGTCGCCATAGGCTTATCGATGCGGTAGTGCCACGCCGTCCGCGACGACCCCGCCGTGGCCTTGTCGACCAGCGTGCCGTTGGCGACGACGGTGAAGGGGTCGTCGGCCGTGATGGCGAGGTCAAAGGTCGCCTTCTGGCTCGGGTGGTCGTCGCACGGGAACCAGCTCGGCGCCCCGTTGGGCTGGCTGGCGACTAGGGAACCGGATTCGGTTTCCTCCCAACCGATTTCACCCCAGGGGCTGGCGATGGGCCGCGGGTTGCCGCCGTAGTGGATAGCCAGCGTGATTTCTGCCCCCGATGCCACCGGCTCCGCAAAGGAAATCCGCAGCTTGCCGCCCGAGGTCTTAAAGCGGGCCACCCGCGGGCCCCCGGGGCAGCTAACGCGGCGCACCGCCATCGCGGGGCCCAAGTCGAGCTGCAGGGCGTTCAGGTCTTCCTCGCCCACCTCGATGGTCAGCGTGGCCTGCGCAGACAGCAGGTTGGGCTCGACCTTGTAGTCCAGCTCCAGCTGGTAGTGGCGCACCCGAAAGCCCAGGTTGTAGTCAACCTTGGTGTACGGGTCCCGGGTGGCGTTAGAGGCAACCCCGGCACTAGAACCAGCAACAGCAGAAAGGGCGGTAGAAGAAAGCATCATGATAGATGCTAAGTCTACCGCCCTTGCAGAAAGCCCCAGGAGCCAGTCCGAGAACCGGCGTTAAGGCCCGCGCTTAGAACGCAGCGTTAGTTGTAGAAGGCCTGCCAGAAGGTGGCCCAGGACTTCTCCAGGTCCTCGCGCCAGCCGGTCCAGTTGTGGACGCCGGCGTTGCGGAAGTTGTAGGTAGCCGGGATCTTCTGGGAGTCCAGCTTGGCCTTGAGGTTGTGGGTGCAGTGGTTGACGCCGGCCTCGATGACGCCGCCCTCGACCTGGTTGATGGCGGAGCCGACGGCGGCCTCAGCCTGGCTGGCGCCCTTGGACTGCAGGTAGCTCGGCATGGCGGTCTCATCGGCTAGGCCGGAACCGGAGGAGATGTAGAGCTTGGTGCCGCGCAGCTTCTCCGAGTTCATCAGGGCGTCGTTGTAGCGGTTGTTCGCGGAGCCCTGGCGGCCCCACATCTGCTCCGGCTGGCCGCCGCCCCGGTTGACGGTCAGGCGCAGGAACTCGTATTCCATCGGGTAAGCGGTGGCGGCGCAGCCGGCGAAGGAGCCGACGGCGTCGTAGAAACCCTGGTTGTGCTGGGCCAGCAGCAGCGAGGAGGTCGCGGACATGGACATGCCGGCGATGGCGCGCTTGTTGTTGGCCTGCAGGCGGGACTCGATCGAGCCCGGCAGCTCCTTGGTCAGGAAGGTCTCCCACTTCTGCGGGCCCTGCAGGTACTTGCCGTTCGGGGTCTGCTCCCAGTCGGTGTAGTAGGAGAAGGCGCCGGCCTGCGGGATGACCACGTTGACCTTCTTGTCGGCGTAGAAGTCGACGGTCTGGGCCTTGGACAGCCAGTCCGCGTCCTGCTCGGCGCTGCCGGCACCGTTGAGCAGGTAGATGGTGGGGCGGTTGGGCTCGCCCGCCGGGATGACGGCCAGCGGAATCTGGCGGCCATTCATGGCCGGAGAGCTAGCCTGCAGCTTGAGTACCCGGTCGTCGTCCTTGTACTGCTTGTACCACTTGGAGTTCGCGACGGCGTCGGTGACCTGCAGGTCGCTAACCTCTGAGACTGGGGCGCCGCCGTTGACGTCAGCCGGGGTCAGGGTGGCAGCGGTGGCCGCCGGGACGGCGGTGGCCGTGGCAGCCAGGGCTGCGGTGGCCAGGAGGGTACTCAGTCGCTTCATGCTAGCGCTCTCTTTCTGGTTATGTTCTTAGTTCTTTAATTCTCGCCGAAGGCCCGCTCGAAGGTCGGCCAGGACTCGCTGATGTCCTTGATCCAGCCCGGCCAGGAGTGGGTACCGGTGTTGCGGAAGTTCCAGTCCGCCGGGATGGACAGGGAGTCCATCTTGGCCTTCAGGTCGTGGGTGCAGGCGTTCATGGCCGCCTCGATGACGCCGCCCTCGATGGTGAGGGTGGAGGACCCGGCCAGCGCGGTCGACAGGTCAGCGCCCTGGTTCATCAGGTGGGAGACGGTGTCTTCCTTGCCCACCAGGCCGGAGTTGGCGGACACGTAGATCTCGTGGCCGCGGAGCTTCTCAGCGTTGGCGAGGCCGTCGTAGCGGCGGTTCTCGGCGGAGCCGCGGGCGCCCCAGATCTGCTCCGGGGTGGCGCCGCCGCGGTTGACGGTCAGGCCGACGAACTGGTGCGGCAGCACCGTCGAGGTGGCGGCGCAGCCGGAGAAGGAACCGACCGCGTCGTAGAGGTCCGGGTGCTGCTGGGCGAGCACCAGCGCGGAGGTCGCGGACATGGACATGCCGGCGATGCCGCGCTTGCCGTTACCGTTGATGGTCTGCTCCAGTGCGCCCGGCAGCTCCTGGGTCAGGAAGGTCTCCCACTTCTGCGGGCCCTTCAGGTACTTGCTGTTGGGGTCCTTCTGCCAGTCGAAGTAGTAGGAGAAGGCGCCGGCCTGCGGGATGACCACGTTGATGCCCTTGTCGACGTAGAAGTCCACCATGTCCTGGGTGCCTTCCTTGGTCGGGTCGACATCCTTGCGGTAGGTCTGCTTGATCCACTCCATGTCCTGGTCCGCGCCGCCGGCGCCGTTGAGCAGGTACAGGGTCGGGCGGGCCTGGTCGAAGTTGCCGTCCGGGGTGATGACCGCCAGCGGGATTTCGCGCCCGCCCATAGCCGGCGAGGTGGCGTTGAAGGCCTTGACGTGCTCGCGGTTGAAGGAGCTGGCCTGGGCATAGGCCATCCACTGCTTACCGCTGGCCATCTTGGACGGGCTGATGACGCGCTTGCCCTCGGCGTTGGTGGACCATGCCGGGGCGGTCTCCTGCGCCAGGTCGATCTCCGTGATGACGGACTCGCCGGCCGCGGTCTCTGCTTCCTCGGCAGCGGCGTCGGACTGCGCGGACTCGGGAGCGTTCTCGTCGCCCAGGATGGCGTCGTCAATTGCCGGATCCTCGGCCGGCTCTTCCAGGTCGGCAACAGCCTCCGAGTCAACAGCCTCCGAATCACCAGCCTCCGGAGCAGCGGCCGGGCTATCGATGGCCGGGCTTTCGACGGCCGGCTCGTCAGCCAGGGCCGGGGAGACGCAAAGGCCAAGGGCAAGGGCGGTGGCGGCGGTGGTGCCAACCAGCGGGCGAATAATCTTCATAAGGTTAACGCTTCCTGAGAGAGGGGCCCTTTTCGCAAAGGGTAGAGAGAGTTTCCTGACTGGTTATCGTAGGCGCAAACAAAGTTGTTAGCAGCTGTCCGTCAGCTGAAATTTTTCAGCAAATCCCAGCCTAAAACAAACAACTGTCGCTCACAGTGCGAATATAGCTTAGCAGCCGGACATGAAACAGGTGGTGTGCAAGTGAAAGGTGTGTCATAATCTAGGGGGTTTCCGGCTGTCGATGCCGGCTAGCCGCCCGGAAGTTCCCCGCCGACGTAACGCGAGCTGGGAATTTTTCGTTAAAATAACCGCACCGCTTTACCGCGTTCGCGCTGTCTCTCCACCGTTTACAGAAGGGTTTTTAAGAATGAACGCTTTCGACACCATCTTGGTCCAGATCAACGAATTCCTGGGCGGCCTCGTCCACGCTGGTTCCTCCACCTCGTCGACCATCGCTCTGGCCCTGGGGATGTTCTAAACACAAGATCCCCAGCCGATTGGCTGGCCAGACCCCCAGTAGCCGCGCTTTGTTTGCCCCTTTGGCAGACAGCGTGGCCAAAGTTACGTATCCTGTAGGACGTGACTAATGAACATTATGACGTTGTAGTACTCGGCGCGGGCCCTGGCGGCTACGTCGCCGCCATCCGCGCAGCCCAGCTCGGCAAGAAGGTAGCCGTGGTGGAGAAGCAGTACTGGGGCGGTATCTGCCTCAATGTCGGCTGCATCCCCTCCAAGGCGCTGCTGAAGAATGCCGAGGTGGCCCACACCTTCAACCACGAGGCCAAGGACTTTGGTATCTCCGGTGAGGTCTCCTTCGATTATGGGGCAGCCCACAAGCGTTCCCGCAAGGTTTCTTCGGGCATCGTCAAGGGCGTGCACTATCTGATGAAGAAGAACAAGATCACCGAGGTCAACGGCCTGGGTTCCTTTAAGGACGCCAAGACGATTGAGATCACCGAAGGTGACGACAAGGGCAAGACCCTCACCTTCGACGACTGCATCATCGCCACCGGATCCGTCGTTAAGTCCCTGCCGGGCGTTGAGATCGGGGGCAACATCGTCTCCTTCGAGGAGCAAATCCTCAAGGAAGACGCTCCCGAGTCCATGGTCATCGTGGGCGCCGGCGCCATCGGCATGGAGTTCGCTTACGTCCTGGCCAACTACGGCGTGGACGTGACCATCGTGGAATTCATGGACCGCGTCCTGCCGAACGAGGACAAGGACGCCTCCAAGGAGATCGCCAAGCAGTACAAGAAGCTGGGCGTGACCCTGAAGACCGGTTACAAGACCACCTCCATCAAGGACAACGGCGACGACGTGACCGTCGAGATCGAGTCCAAGGACGGCGAGAAGACCGAGACCCTGACCGTCGATCGCTGCATGGTCTCCATCGGCTTCGCCCCGCGCACCGAGGGCTACGGCCTGGAAAACACCGGTGTCGAGCTCACCGACCGCGGCGCCATCGCCATCGATGAGCGCATGCGCACCAACGTCGACGGCATCTACGCCATCGGCGACGTCACCGCCAAGCTGCAGCTGGCCCACGTGGCCGAGGCGCAGGGCGTGGTGGCCGCCGAGACCATCGCCGGCGCCGAGACCCAGGAGCTGGGCGACTACCAGATGATGCCGCGCGCGACCTTCTGTAACCCGCAGGTTGCTTCCTTCGGCTACACCGAGGAGGCCGCGAAGGAGAAGTTCCCGGACCGCGAGATCAAGGTCGCCAGCTTCCCGTTCTCCGCGAACGGCAAGGCCGCGGGCCTGAACGAGACCGCCGGCTTCGTCAAGCTGGTTGCTGACGCCGAGTTCGGCGAGCTGCTGGGCGGCCACATGGTCGGCGCCAACGTCTCGGAGCTCCTGCCGGAGCTGACCCTGGCCCAGCGCTTCGACCTGACCACCGAGGAAATCGGCCGCAACATCCACACGCACCCGACCCTGTCGGAGGCGATGAAGGAAGCTGCCGAGGGCATCGGCGGCCACATGATCAACCTCTAACATGATCAACCTCTAAGGAGCCTTCCTTAGGCGCCTATCCGGATTCCCTGCCCCACCTGTTGGGGGAGGGAATTTTTGCGTTTTATAGACCGAGCGGTTCGAATTTTGCTAGGCTGCGCTAGACCGCTTAGTTCATGGGCATGCCCAGGCCGGGCGCGCCGAATAACGCAAAGGACAAACGCATGAAGCTTCGCCGCATTATCGCTACCGCCACCGCCGTGGCCGTCGCCAGCACCGGGCTGGCGGCCTGCTCTAGCTCCGACGGGGAGGGCAAGGACCAGAAGATCGTCGTCGGCACCACCGATGCCGCGAAGAAGGCCTGGACCGCCTTCGAGGAGGTAGCCGAGGAGAACGGCTTCAACATCGAGGTCGAGAACTTCGAGGACTACGCCACCCCGAACGTCGCGCTGGCGCAGAGCCAGAACGACATCAACAACTTCCAGACCCTGCGCTTCCTGGCGGAGTACAACGTGGGCAACGCCGAGGACCTCGTGCCGATCGTCTCCACGGAGATCGTGCCGCTCGCGCTGTTCTGGAAGGACCACGACTCCCTGGACGGCATCGAGGGCGAGACGGTGGCCATCCCGAACGACCCGTCCAACCAGGGCCGCGCGCTCAACGTGCTGGCCGCCGCGGGCCTGGTCGAGCTGACCGTCGAGGGCAGCCTCTCGCCGACGCCGGCCGACGTCGACGAGGCCAAGTCCAAGGTCAAGGTCACCACCGTCGATGCCGCCCAGACCACCTCCGCGTGGGGCGAGGGCACCCCGGCCGTCATCAACAACTCCTTCCTGGAGCGCGCCGGCATCGACCCGACCACCGCCGTGGCCCAGGACGATCCGGCTTCCGACGAGGCCGCGCCGTACATCAACGCCTTCGTCGTGCGCGCCGAGGACAAGGACAACGAGGTCTACCGCGAGCTGGCCCAGCTGTGGCACGACCCGAAGGTCCAGGCCGCCGTCGACGAGGACTCCCAGGGCACCTCCGTCCAGGTCCAGCGCTCCCCGGAGGAGATGGACGAGGTCCTGCAGCGCGTCATGGACGAGCTCGAGGCGGAATAGCCGCACCCACCCGCTTAGTACGGCGCCACCGCCGAGCGGTGCGTGTCGATGTCCAGCGCCTCGTGGATGGGCGGGAACGCCCGTTGGGCGCAGTTGCTGCGGGGGCAGATGCGGCAGCCGGCGCCGATCGGGGTGGCGCTGGACATGTCGGATAAATCGAGGCCGGCGGCGTAGACGGTGCGGTCGGCGTGCCGGGCCTCGCAGCCGAGCCCGATGGCGAACATCTTGTTGGTGTCGCCGTAGCGGCCCTGCAGGTACTGGACGGTCCGGGCCACCCACAGGTAGTTGCGGCCGTCCGGCATCTGCGCCAGCTGCCGGGAGATGGTGCCGGGCCGGGAGAAGGTCTCGTAGATATTCCACAGCGGGCAGGTTCCCCCGGAATTGGAAAAGTGCACTCCGGTGGCGGACTGCCGCTTGGACATGTTGCCCGCGCGGTCGACGCGCACGAAGGTAAAAGGAATGCCGCGCTGGTTGTCGCGCTGCAGGGTGGACAGCCGGGAGGCGACCGTCTCGTAGCCCACGCCGAAGGACTGGCACAAAAACTCCACGTCGTAGCCGGACTTCTCGGCTTCCGCGTGGATTAAGCCGTAGGGCAGCACGGTCGCGGCCGCGAAATAGCTAGCGATGCCGCGCAGCGCCAGCCGGCGCGAGGCCTGGGAGGTAAACGGCTCCTCGTCGGCGGCGTCCGTGATGAGATCACCGGCCTCCAAAAATCCCAGCTCCGTGGCCATGCGGAAGGCGCGCTGGCCCTCGGTCAGCCGGCTGGCCAGCAGCAGGGTGCCGGCCTCCCGGTCGAGCCGGTGGAGGGTGCCGTCGAGCTGGCCGACGGTCTTGATCTCCAGGTTGTGCTTGGAGCGCAGCCGGTCGGCCAGGGCCCGCTCGGTGTCGCGGATGTGGAAGGGCTCGACGCCCAACTCGCCGGCCAGGTCCTCGGCGTGGTGGTCGAGGCCGTCGAGGTAGTTCTGGCGGGCGTAGAAGAAGTCGCGGACCTCGTCGTGGGGCATCGATAGCGCCTGCGCGGAGTCCGTGACGCGGCGCGAGTCCGTGGCCAGGGAGAGCTTGTCGCGGACGTTGCGGTAGCGCCGGTGCATGTCCACCAGCGTGCGCGCGACGGTGGGGTGGTTGTAGACCAGCTCGGACAGCTCCTGCAGCTCCACGGGGGAGGGGCAGAGCTCCTTGTCCTGGATGACGTCCTGGATTTCGGCGAGCAGCCGGGAGTCGTCATCGCGGGAAAAGAACGTGGCGTCTACGCCGAAGACCTCGGTGATGCGCAGCAGGACGGGCACCGTCAGGGGGCGCACGTCGTGCTCGATCTGGTTCACGTAGCTAGCAGACAGGCCCAGGGTGGACGCCAGGGAGGCCTGGCTGAGGTCTCTTTCGCGTCGCAGCTGCCGCAGCCGGGAGCCCACGTAAGTCTTCGTCATGACGGTTAGATTACCTCCCTAATACCCCTATAACAGTGTTTTAGCAAATTTTGTGTGAAGGTTCTTAGCGGTGGTGTGAAAGTAGTGCTTAGGGGATAAAAGGTACGAACGTCCGGTTTTGAAAAACGCCCGATCCGGGGGCGATACCTGCGAAAGTATGACACCAATTGGGGTAAGTCATTCACCATTAACGCGCCGGGTGACCAACCTCACAAATGTCAAAATAATTACACAACACACGTGTTTTCTAATTGCGAGTTGCCAAGGTGGCGCCCCATTTCCTAAAACGCAGATTTGGACACCCTTACCTAAAGCTGGGGAATTTCGAGCAAGGCAAAATTTGCCTCCGGTCCTTTAGGCCAGCTCATAACTAGGAGAAGGGCCCATATCCTGCGTAAAGTCTAGGTTGACTATGGAGGTGTCATGACTTTGAAGAAACCTGACCGTGAGGCAATCGCTCACGGTCGTATCAGTGAAGAACCGATCCGCCAGACCCCCGGCGTCCCGTCGTGGGCTCTCAAGCTCATCATGGCGGTCAGCGGTCTCTTGTTCGCTTTGTTCGTCGTCGGCCACATGGCCGGCAACCTGAAGCTGTACATGCCCGCCCATGGCGGCGAGGAAGCCCTGGACGTCTACGGCGAGTTCCTGCGCTCCCTGGGTGAGCCGCTGCTGCCGCACGGCACGGCCCTGTGGATCATCCGCATCGTGCTCCTGGTTGCCCTGGTCGGCCACATCTACGGTGCCATCGCGCTGCACTCGCGCTCCAAGGCTTCGCGCGGCAGCTTCCGCCGCTCCAACCTGATGGGCGGCCTGGACTCTTTCGCTACCAAGTCCATGCTGGTCACCGGCATCGTGCTGCTGCTGTTCCTCATCTTCCACCTGCTGGACCTGACCATGGGCGTGGCCCCGGCCGCTCCGGACGCCTTCGTCCACGGCGCCGTCAAGGCCAACATGATTGCTACCTTCAGCCGCTGGCCCGTGACCATCTTCTACGTGCTGGCCATGTGCTGCCTGTTCCTGCACCTGACCCACGGCATCAAGCTGGCTGCGTCTGACCTGGGTATCACCGGCTACAAGTGGCGTCAGACCTTCCTGGTGCTGGCCTACCTGATTCCGGCCATCGTCTGCATTGGCAACATCGTTATGCCCCTGTCCGTCGCCTTTGGCTTCGTCAGTTAGTAACTAGGACTGATAGGAATATTTGAACCCATGACTAATACCGAACTGAAGCGAGAGCACCCGGACTTCTCGCACCCAGAGTCCATCGTCGAGGGCGTGCGCCCCGGCAAGATCCTGGAGTCGAACGAGCCCCACGGCGTCCCGATGAAGGACATGTGGAGCTACCAGAAGGACCACATGCAGCTGGTCTCCCCGCTGAACCGCCGCAAATTCGAGGTCCTCGTGGTCGGCACCGGCCTGTCCGCCGGCGCCGCTGCGGCCTCCCTCGGCGAGCTCGGCTACAACGTGAAGGTCTTCACCTACCACGACTCCCCGCGCCGTGCACACTCCATCGCGGCCCAGGGCGGCGTGAACTCTTCGCGCTCCAAGAAGGTCGACAACGACTCGGCTTACCGCCACACCAAGGACACCGTGAAGGGCGGCGACTACCGCTGCCGCGAGTCCGACTGTTGGCGCCTGGCCTCCGAGTCCGGCCGCGTCATCGACCACATGAACGCCATCGGCGCCCCGTTCGCCCGTGAGTACGGCGGCACCCTGGCCACCCGTTCCTTCGGTGGTGTGCAGGTCTCCCGTACCTACTACACCCGTGGCCAAACGGGTCAGCAGCTGCAGCTGTCGACCACCTCGGCGCTGTACCGCCAGATCGGCCTGGGCAACGTGGAGCTGTTCTCCCACCACGATCTGCAGGACATCATCACCTACGATGACAACGGGACCAAGCGCGCCGGCGGCATCGTCACCCGTAACCTGATTACCGGCGAGCTGAAGGCCTTCACCGGTCACGCCGTCATTCTGGGTACCGGTGGCTACGGCAACGTCTTCCACATGTCCACCCTGGCGAAGAACTCGAACGCCGGCGCCATGATGCGCGCTTACGAGCAGGGCGCCTACCTGGCCTCCCCGTCGTTCATCCAGTTCCACCCGACGGGCCTGCCGGTCAACTCCGAGTGGCAGTCGAAGACCATCCTGATGTCCGAGTCGCTGCGTAACGACGGCCGCATCTGGTCCCCGAAGACCGAAGGTGATGACCGCGACCCGAACTCCATCCCGGAGGAGGAGCGCGACTACTTCCTGGAGCGCCGCTACCCGGCCTTCGGCAACCTGGTCCCGCGTGACGTCGCCTCCCGCGCCATTTCCCAGCAGATCAACGCCGGCCTCGGCGTGGGCCCGCTGAAGAACTCGGTCTACCTGGACTTCCGCGACGCCATCGAGCGCCTCGGCAAGGACAAGATCCGCGAGCGCTACTCGAACCTGATCGAGATGTACAAGGAAGCCATCGGCGAGGACGCCTACGAGACCCCGATGCGCATCGCCCCGACCTGCCACTTCACCATGGGTGGCCTGTGGAGCGACTTCAACGAGATGACCTCCATCGACGGCCTGTTCGCCGCCGGTGAGTGCTCCTGGACCTACCACGGCGCTAACCGCCTGGGCGCTAATTCGCTGCTGTCGGCTTCCGTGGATGGCTGGTTCACCCTGCCGTTCACCATCCCGAACTACCTGGCCAACCACCTCGGTGAGGACAAGCTGGCCGAGGACTCCGAGGCCGCACAGCACGCCCTGGAGCGCGCGAAGGGCCGCATCGACCGCCTGATGAACGTCCGCGGCAACGACCCGCACGGCCCGGCCTACTACCACCGCAAGCTGGGCGAGCTCCTCTACTGGGGCTGCGGCGTGTCCCGTAACGTCGAGGATCTGAAGACCACCATCGGCAAGATCCGCGAGCTGCGCGCCGAGTTCTGGGCCAACGTCCGGATCCCGGGCTCCGCCGAGGACATGAACCAGGTGCTCGAGTACGGCGCCCGCGTGGCCGACTACTTGGACCTGGGTGAGCTGATGTGCATCGACGCCCTGGACCGCGACGAGTCCTGTGGCGCGCACTTCCGCGACGATCACCTGTCCGAGGACGGCGAGGCCGAGCGCGACGACGAGCACTGGTGCTTCGTCTCCGCTTGGGAGGCGGGCGAAGGTGAGCACGAGTTCATCCGCCACGCCGAGCCCCTGTACTTTGATTCGATCCCGCTGATGACAAGGAACTACAAGTAATGAAACTGACACTTGAGATCTGGCGTCAGGCCGGACCGACCCAAGAAGGCAAGTTTGAGACGGTCCAGGTCGACGACGCTGAAGAGCAGATGTCCATCCTGGAGCTGCTGGACCACGTCAACGACGGAATCATCGAGCGCGGCGAAGAGCCGTTCGCGTTCGCTTCCGACTGCCGCGAGGGCATCTGCGGCACCTGTGGTCTGACTGTTAACGGCCGCCCGCACGGCCCGGGCCAGAACACCCCGGCTTGCCAGCAGCGCCTGTTCCAGTTCAACGACGGCGACACCCTGAAGATCGAGCCCTTCCGCTCCGCGGCCTACCCGGTCATCAAGGACATGGTGGTCGACCGCAGCGCCCTCGATCACGTGATGGAGCAGGGTGGCTACGTCTCCATGGACGCCGGCACCGCCCCGGACGCCGACACCATGCACATCAACCACGAGACCGCCGAGTACTCGCTGGACCACGCGGCCTGCATCGGCTGCGGTGCCTGCGTGGCGGCCTGCCCGAACGGCGCAGCCCACCTGTTCACCGGCGCCAAGCTGGTGCACCTGTCGCTGATGCCGCTGGGCAAGGAAGAGCGCGGTCGTCGCGCCCGCAACATGGTCGACGACCTAGAGCAGAACTTCGGCCACTGCTCGCTGTACGGCGAGTGCGCCGACGTCTGCCCGGCCGGCGTTCCGCTGACCGCGGTCTCTGCGGTCACCCGCGAACGTGCCCGTGCTGCTTTCCGCGGCAAGGACGACTAGACTATAGTCAGTAGAGAAACACCAGTAACAACCGATTCCGGCAGAAAGTTCATCCCTATGAGCACTCATTCCCAGGCAATCGCGGATCACGCGAGCGAGACCTACCCGGAGTTTTCCGGCAAGATCCAGGACAACTACATCGAGGGCTACGAGCCCATGTCGTTCGCCGCACCGCACTCTTCGCTGCTGCGCACCTCCACCTGGGTGGGCATGGGCCTCATCATGGGCATCCTGCCGGCCATCGGCATCATCACCTGGGGCCTTGGCATTTATCTGTTCCCGAACGGCACCGCCTCCGAGGCGCACGTGGACACCACCATCATCATCGGTGTGGTCCTGGCCGTCATCATCACCATCGCGGCCATCGTCTCCGTGAAGTTCGGGCGCCGCTACTACCACCAGTACCGCAAGGAAACTGGTCGCGTTAACTAGGCCAAACGCCAAGGACACAAGCCGTACCCGCTGCCTGTGGGTGCGGTTTTTTCTTGCCCTAAAGGGCTTAACGATGCCACCTCGCCCGGCCCAGCACCCCGGCGCCGGGCCCCACATGAGGCAGAATGGTGAAGAGAAAACACACTGCGCGGCGGTTAAGGAGTATTCACGTTGGGCAAGCACAGCACTGTTGCTAGCTACGAGGGGGCTAGCCTCGACGGCCAGGCGGTAGAAGCCAGCACCGGTGGCATCGCTAGCCGCCCCGTGCCGGGGCCGTCGCCGGAGGTGGAGCAGGAGCGGCGCCGCACGCTGCGGAACCACAAGATTTTCGTCACCGCGCTGCTGGGCCTGGCGGCCATCATCTTCTTCGCGTGCTCGTGGTGGCAGAACCAGCCCGGGGGCGCGCCGGTGTGGGTCGGCTACGTGCGCGCGGCCGCGGAGGCCGGCATGGTAGGCGGACTGGCGGACTGGTTCGCCGTCACGGCGCTGTTTAGGCACCCGATGGGCATTCCCATCCCGCACACGGCGCTCATCCCGCGCAAGAAGGACCAGGTGGGCGAGGCCCTGTCGGAGTTCGTCGGGGAGAACTTCCTCAACGCCGAGCTGATCACGGACAAGGTCTCCCAGGCGCAGCTGCCGGACAAGCTGGGCCGCTGGCTGTCCCAGGAGGAAAATGCCGCGAAGGTCTCCCGGGAGGCGGGCAAGCTGACGGCCAACGCCGTCCGCGCGCTGGACCCGAAGGACGCCGAGGCGCTCATCCAGTCCCAGATCCTGGACCGGCTGGCCGAGCCCGAGTGGGGCCCGCCGGCTGGGCGGCTGCTGGAAGGGCTTATCGCCGACGGTAAGGTCGAACCCGTCGTCGACGAGCTCATCGACTACGCCCACGCCAAGGTCGGCCAGATGGAAGAGCCCGTCGTGCGGCTCATCGACGAGCGCATGCCGCAGTGGGCGCCGCGCTTTGCGCGCTCGCTGGTAGGTGAGAAGGTCTACCGGGAGCTGGTCCAGTTCGCCGACGAGGTCAAGGCGGACAAGAACCACCCGGCTCGCCAGTCCATCCGCCGCAACCTGGACAAGTTCGCCGACGACCTGCAGCACGACCCGGGCATTATCCGCCGCGTGGAGGAGCTCAAGGTGGACCTGATGGGCTCGGAGCGCATGCAGCGCGCCCCGCAGGCCATCTGGCGCGAGTCGGCGGCCGCTATCATCGCGCAGGCCGAAGACCCGGACTCGATGCTGCGCGAGAAGATCCGGGACCTGTGCCTGCAGTGGGGCACCAATATCTGCGAGGACCCGCAGCTGCGCGCCAGCCTGGACCGCCGCATCAACGGCACCGCGGCCTTCCTGGCGGACAACTACTCCGGCGAGGTCACCTCGATCATCTCCGAGACCATCGAGCGCTGGGACGCGGAGGAAGCCTCCGAAAAGATCGAGCTCATGGTGGGCAAGGATCTGCAGTTCATCCGCCTGAACGGCACCATTGTCGGTGCGCTGGCCGGCTTGGTCATCTACACTGTTAATCACCTCATATTTGGCGTTTAGGGACGGTGTTCTGGGACTTCCCACTGGGCTCTCTCCGCGGCGCCGAATCCGCCTGCACGACCAGTTTTTAAAAATCCCATACCGGCACGACCTAAAGAACCGAACGAAAGTATTTCCCCGAGGAGAAAACCATGGCCGAGCACACGCAGCAGCCGAACAACGGAAACAACGACAAGTCCATCGCGGATTCCCTGAAGGGATCCTGGGGCTCGATCAAGGAGGCCGGCGCCTCCGCCCTGGGCGTGGCGAAGGACTTCACGGACCGCTTCCGCGAGGACCGCAGCAGCCACGTAACCGATAAGCCGGAGGTCGGCGAGGACGCCTCCCTGGTGGACAAGGCGAAGGCCGCCGCGAAGGACTACGGCGGATCCCTGCGCCGCGCGGTGGAGAGCACCAAGGACTCCGAGTCCTTCAACGCCGCCAAGGACAACTTCGGCCAAGCCTACAACGCCACCAAGGACGGCGTGAACGAGGCCGTCAACACCGCCCAGGAGCGCCGCCGCGCCAACGGTGCGACCACCGAGCAGGAAGGCGCCGGCAAGCACGCCAAGGGCGCGGATTCGGTGGCAGATCCGACGCAAGATATCATCGATGGAGAGGTAATCTCCACTGAGGACAACCAAGAGAAGTAGGTTTAACAGCTAGTGTTCTTTCTCGATAATCCCGTTATTTTCGTACTGACCGCGATCGAGATGGTGCTGTTCTGGGGCGTGGCCATCGCCGCCATCGTGGGCGCCGTGATGGCCGCCAACACCCGGGAGGACGCGTTCACGGCCGGGGACCGCCAGTCCAAGATGACGTGGGTTGCGATCATGGCCGGCTCGGCCCTGGCACTGCTGCTGAACCTGCCCTTCCTGAAGTGGATCGCGGCGGTCTGCGTGGGCGTCTACTGGTTCGACGTGCGCCCGCAGCTGCGCGCCCTCATCAACGGCGACTACCGCTACTAGGCTTTAGTGCCGCTATGTCGCTCAACGATGCCGAGTGGCTCGCCCAGCGGGTCTTCCGCGATCTGACCCGCGCGTCCCGGCCGCAGGTGGAGCGCGCCCTGCGGGAATCCGCCGGCCCCGTGCTGCTGAGCCCGCACCACCTGCCGCAGGCCGCCGCCGGCCACGTGGCGGCCGTCGCGGGCTTTCCCACCGGTAGGCACCACAGCCTCATTAAGGCCACGGAGGCCCGCCTGGCGGTCCAGAACGGCGCCGCCGAAATCTGGGTGGCAGTCGATGCCACCTTGAACGACCCCAACGCCCTGCTCACCGATCTGGTCACGGTCCGTGAGGCCTGCCCCGACCCGGTCGTGCTGGGCGTCATCCTCCCGGCTGCCGATGCCGCCGCCGACGCTACCGTGCTCGACACGGTGCTCGAGACGGCCGAGAAGGCCGGCTACCAGCGCGCCATCACCCGCGGCGACCAGGAGGGGTCAGAGACGACCCGCCTCGAGCAGGTCTACTGGGCGGATGCCCCCTTGGATACCGCGCAGCAGGTAGACGCGCTGGCCGCCGGCCGCGTGGCCATCGCCGCGCCTTAGGCCGGCTGCTGTTCCTGCTCGTTGGCGGCCCCGCCGGCGGCGTTCTGCGCCTCGGAGAGCTTGACGTTATCCCCGGCCACGGTGATCTTCAGCGTGCCCTCCTGGACCTGCACGTCCTCGATGGCTAGCGCGTTGCCGGCCATCTGATCGGACAGGCCGTCGGAGAGCGACTGGGTGATCTGCTGGGTGACCTCCGCGGGCAGCTCCATGCCGAAGAGGGTGGACTTGGTGGCCTCGATCTTCAGGTTGCCGTCGGCGGCGTGCGGGGTCAGCGACAGGGTGGCCAGCCCGCCGCCCAGCTGCACCTCGAGGACGTTCTCGGCGTCCTTGGAGGTGATGTCGGTGACCACGATATCGCCCAGCATGTCCAGGCCGGACTGCTCGCGCAGGCTGTCTTGGAAGGTCTTGAGCAGGAACTCGTCGGGCAGGGTGGTGGTGGCCACCAGGTGCCCGGCGGTCTCGGAGTTCATCTCCAGGTCGGTGACCTCGAGCTGCGCGGCGGGCTGGCCCTTGATGCCCGCGTCCGAGATGTCCAGCGTGGAGGGCACGTCCATGTTGATCTGCCCGATGGTGCCGCTGAGCACGCCGATGACCAGCGGGCTGGCGCCGAAGTTCACGGAAGGATCTTCCTGCATCACCACGCCGTCGGCCTCGGCGTTCTCGCGCAGCTGCGTCTTCATCCTGTCGCCGACGACCCAGCGCAGGCCGAACTCGGCCACGAGGACGAGAACCAGGAGGGCGACGAGCACCCCGACGATGATCTTCCAAGCCGTCGATGCGGCAGATTTCTTTTGAGCCATGCACACCAGTTTCGCCCATAACGGTGGGCTTCGGCAATGCGGGGCGCAAAAATCGCCCTAGGGGGCGACGAATTCCCAGTCCACGGTCAGCTGGTTGTCGCGCAGCCGGCGGCGGGAGGGCGCGATGGGCAGGCCGGCATCGCGAAGCAGGGCCTGGGCCATCCGCCAGCGCACGCGCGGGCCGTGCGGCGCCCAGCCGGCGCAGTGATCCCAGGCGCGATCCGCGGCCGAAAGCAGCTCGTAGATGCCCTCGCCCGGCACGTTGCGGTGGATGAGCGCCTTCGGCAGGCGCTCGGCGAGCTGGGAGGGCTGCTCCACGTCGAAGGGATCCCACGCCAGGGTCAGCGTCTGCGGGCCGGCAGCGTCCAGCAGGATCCAGGTGGCGCGGCGGCCCAGCTCGTCGCAGGTGCCCTCCACGAAGACCCCGCCCGGGGCCAGCCGCGCGCAGACCGTCTCCCAGGCCTCCGGAACCTGGTCGACGTCGTACTGGCGCAGCACGTTGAAGGCGCGCACCAGGTGCGGGCGGTAGCCGGCCAGCTCGAAGCCGCCGAGCTCGAATTCCACGCCGTCGCGCGGCGGCAGGACCCGCTCCGGGTTGACCTCCAGCCCCGTGACCCGCGTGTGCGGGTTGATCCGGCGCAGCCAGCGCGCCCATTCCACGGTGGTGGTGTGGGAGGCACCGTAGCCGACGTCGATGGCGTGCGGGACCGGGTGGCTGCGCAGCAGCGAGGTGATGTCCGGGTGGGCGTGCATCCACCGGTCGCAGCGCCGCAGTCGGTTGACCGCGGTGGTGCCGCGGGTAATGACGCCAAAAGGCCGACCCGCGCTGGGGTTAGCCTTCAGGTTATGCGCGTGGTCGGCCATTTAAGGAGCAAGCGTTTAGAGGTTGTCGGTGATCCACTTGTCGGTCAGGGCGCCCTCGTTGTTGAACAGCTCCTCGAGAGCCTCGCCCACCTTGGGCTCGATGGCAGCACCCATCATCGGGATGTTGACGGAGATCTCGTTGGTGTAGGCCAGGGTGGTGGTCTCGCCCTCGCCGGTCAGCTTGATCTCGCCCTTGAAGTCCACCGGGGTGCCCTTGACGTCGGCGGTGTAGTTGGCATCGGCCGCGTTGCCGTCCAGGTCAGAGGTGGTGAACACGCGCTTGACCTTCAGGTCCTGGGAAACCATGGCGCGCACGGCCTCCGGCAGCAGGGTGGTCGGCAGGATCTCGTACAGGATCGCGGTGTCGTTGGTGAAGTCGTGCACCTGGCCCGGATCCGGCGACAGGTTGGCTACCACGTACTCCCAGTAAGCCTCGGTACGCAGAGCTTCGTGCACCTTCTCGATGGGCTGATTGATAGTCACGGTGTTTTCGCTACGAGTTGACATGGTATACAGACTACCGTGGATAACGTGCCGAAAGAATTATTGACCCAGCAGCTGAATGAAATTGACGGGGTGGAGCTCGATCCACAGGTGACGTTCGCGGATCTGATCACCTTGCGCATCGGCGGCTCCCCGCGGGCCTGTGTGCGCGCCGCGACCCCCGAAGCAGCTGCCCAAGCCATCGCTGCTATCGATGCCTCCCGCGCGCCCCTAGTCATCGTCGGCGGCGGCTCCAACCTGGTCGTCGCCGAGGGCCAGCTCGACTACGTCGCCGTGCTGCTCGACTTTGACGCCGTGGCCATCGATGCCGAGACCGGCATCGTCCGCGCCCAAGCCGGCGCCAACTGGGACGCCGTGGTGGCTGCCACCGTCCAGGCGGGCCTGGGCGGCATCGAGTGCCTGTCCGGCATCCCGGGCAACGCGGGCGCCGTGCCGGTGCAAAACGTCGGCGCCTACGGGGCGGAGATTTCCGACGTGCTCACCCAGGTCAAGCTCTACCACCGGGAGAGTGGACAGACCGAGTGGGTGCCGGCCAGTGACCTGGAACTGGCCTATCGCTACTCCAACCTGAAGTTCACCGGCCGCGCCGTCGTGCTGGAAATCGAGCTGCAGCTGACCACCGACGGGCTCTCCCGGCCGCTGCGCTTCGGCCAGCTCACCGACACCCCGGGCGAGCAGCGCCCCGTCGCCGACGTACGCGAGCAGGTGCTCAGCCTGCGCCGCGGCAAGGGCATGGTCCTAGACGCCAGCGACCACGACACCTGGTCCGCCGGCTCCTTTTTCACCAACCCCATCGTGCCCAGCGCCGTCGCCGATTCCATCCAGGCCGCCACCGGCGAGGACTCCATGCCGCGCCATGTTGTTTCTGGTGGTGCTTCTGTTGGAAACGGCGAGAGCGGCACCCAGGAGAAACTGAGTGCCGCGTGGCTCATCCAGCGCGCCGGCTTCGACAAGGGCTACCCCGGCCACGGGGCCGCCACCCTGTCTACCAAGCACACGCTGGCGCTGACCAACCGGGGCGGGGCCAGCGCGGACGACATCGTTCGGCTCGCCCGCGACATCCGCGCCGGGGTAAAGAAGGCCTTCGGCGTGGAGCTGGTGCCCGAGCCGGTCTGGCTGGGCGTGAGTATCTAGCTGCTTGTCCTCGGGCTGCTTGTCCTCTAGCTATTTGTCCTCGGCCATGACCTGGTCCCACTCGTCCTTCTTGTCCAGGAAGGCGCGGGCGGCTTCCTGCGCGCCCTCGAGGGAGTGGTTAGCGCCCCAGCCGCACTGGACCTCGTTGGCGGCGGGGACCTCGGTGGCGTTCAGGATGTCGTTGAGCCCGCCCTCGAGCGCGCGCAGCAGCTCCTCGCGGCCCATGCCGTTGGTGATGGCGTAAAAGCCGGTCAGGCAGCCCATCGGGGCAAAGCCGATGAGCTTGTCGGTGTAATTGCGCATGAACTGGGCCATCATGTGCTCGATGGAGTGCATGGCCTTCGGATCCAGGTGCTCCTTGTTGGGCTGGCAGAAGCGCAGGTCGTACTTGATGACCTCCTTGCCATCGCCCAGATCCGTCTTGCCGGCCACGCGCACATACGGCGCGGCCACCAGGCGGTGGTCCAGCTCGAAGGATTCGACGTTCGACGGGGTCTTTTCGGAAGCGTTGTTCTTCTCAGTCATACCTCCCAGTCTAACGACACCCCGCCGGGGAGGGTGTCCATTTCTTGCGCACCCAGCGGGTGCTTTAAGGTCTATAGCTGTGACTAAGCACGAACCGGCGGACGCTGTACCCGTGGAGACCGTCGTCCCCATGGACGGCTCCGACGTCCTGCGCGTGGCCGGCCACTCGGAGGACGCCGATCCTTTAGCCCGCAGCAACCGGCTGCGCAAGGACAGCTGGGCGTTAGTCGTCCGGCGCACCTGGCGCGACTTCTTCCACGACGGCTTTTTGGACCGCGCCGCCGCGATGACCTACTTCACCCTCATGGCCTTTGCCCCGACGGTGCTGGCGGCCTATTCCATCGCCACGCTGCTGTTTGCCAGCCGCAAAGAAGAAGTTCTGCGGCTGACCTCGGAATTCATCGACCAGTACCTGCCGCAGACCTTCGAGGAACAGGCCAATTCCATCGTCGGCTCCATCATCGGCTCGACGGCCGAAGGCACCCTGGCGCTGGTGATCTCGGTGCTCATCTCCCTGTTTTCCGCCTCCGCCTACGTGCGGGCCTTCTCGCGGACCGCGAACCTGGTCTACGGCCGGATGGAGGGCCGCAGCCTCATCCGCACCTGGTCGCTGATGTGGGGCCTGACGGTGGTGCTGGTCATCGGCGCGGTCATCGTGCTTTTTGCCAACCTGCTGCGCGATACCATCGTCACCGGCGCCATCCAGCCCGTCGCCGACCAGCTCGGACTCCAAGAGGCCGCCGAATTCCTCATCAGCATCTTCCTGCCGGTGTGGAACTGGCTGCGTTTCCCCATCACGCTGCTGGTGGTCCTGACCCTGGTGGCGGTGCTCTACCACTACGCGCCCAACGTGCGTCCCGAGCGCTTCCGCTGGCTGACCCTGGGCTCCATCGTCGCTGTCGGGGTCAACGGCCTGGTCTGGTTCGCCTTCGGCCTGTTCGTGCAGTACGTGGCCAGCATGAGCGCCTACGGCGCCATCAGTACCGTCATGGCCCTGTTCGCCGCGATCTGGATCATGAACACGGTGCTCATCGTGGGCATCAAGATCGACGCCGAGATCCTGCGCGCCAAGGAACTGCAGCTGGGCCTGCACTCGGAGCAACACATCCAGGCCGCCCCGCGCGACGACACCGCCGCCCGCGCCCAACTCGCCGCCCAGGAAGACCTCTGGGCCCGCTCCGGAGACATCCGCGACGCCGCCGAGGCCGACAGCCCCGAAACTCCGGACGAGTCCTAGGCAGTCGCCAGCCCCGGGGTATAGGGCCAGCGCCTGCTAGCCGATCAGCAGGAACGCGAACAAGGTGTTGAGCACCGTTGCGGCGACCATCGGTACGGCGGTGCGCTTGACCAGGCGGACGGGGTTGACGTTGATGGCGCCGGAGACGATGATGACCGCGGCGTTGACGGGGGAGGCTTGCCGCATCAGATTCGAGGTGCCCCAGATTGCGGTGAGCATCTGCGGGGCGTGGATGGACGTGTCGGCGGCCAGCGAGGGAACGACCTCAGAAAAGGCGAAGTAGGGAGCAGTACCAGACCCAGTGAGCGCGGCCATCGCTGCGGTGGCTAGCACGAAGATGAGGACGATGACCACGGCGGCGCCGCGCGAACCTTCAGTGGCGCTAATGAGCATGTCGATGACGCCCATTTGCGTGATGCCCTCGATGAGCACCGCGGCCGCGACCAACAGGGCCACGACGCCAGCCGCACCTTCGCCCATCCCCTTGAAGAAAGACTTGCCGGAGTCGAGCGCGCCATTGATAGAGCGGTGTCGGGCAGACTCAATCACCATGGCGATGAGGAGGGAAACCACCGTGACAGGGAGAATGCCAGCCTCGAAAGGAAGGGCTCCCAGCCGGTTTAGAGCAGCCGAAATAAGAATGAGCACTAGCGGAAGCAGGGGCAGCAGGGCGTAGTAGCGCGGTAGGCCTGCGGCGCGCTCGATGGCGTCCCGTGCGGTCTGGTCTGAGGCGTCGGTAGGGACGGCATCGTCGGCAGTAGCGGCTTTATCCGCGGCGGCCTCCTTCAGGTCACAGCGGCGCTGCCACCACACGTGGATGAATGCTGTAATGACCAGCGTCGGAACGGTGGCCCAGGCGACCGAACCGTAAACGAATTCAGTGACGGACATGTCGGTGAGATCGGCGCCCTGGATGAGGCCGGCCTCTAGCGGGGTAGGGATGATGGTCGAAGACGTGACCACAATGGCGCCCACGGTGAGCGGAGTCAGCCCCGCGGCGATGAGGGCCGGCAACAGGGTGGCTACCAGGAGCAGCGAGAGGGAGGCGGCCGAGGGAATAACCAGGGAGAGCAGGTTACCTATCAGGAAACCGACTGGCACGAGCCAGTAGGAGCCCTTAAAACGGCGCAGCGGGCTGGAGAGCGCGACGACTGTCTTCGCGTCCGCGCCGATATGGCGCATATAAGACACGAAGCCGAAGAGCACCATGATCGCCATACCGATGCCGGAGAAGCGCTCCTTGAACAGGGATTCCACGACGAGCAACTGGTCGTAGAAGGAATTACCGGTGGGGTCGATTTCGGTGGCTCGGAACTCGGCGCGGCCGGTGGCAGCGGCGAGCATTAAGAGGATGACGCCAGTAAAGAAAATGGCAGAAGCTGCGTGAACCTTCTTGTAAATGAGGTAAGCCACCGCGGCGATGGAAAGCAGGGAGATGAACAGGTAGAGCATAAGGAGCCCTTTCGCTGATGGAGAGAGACAGGACTTGTTATAACCACTGCTGTTTTAGGATATCACCATCGCAGGCCGGTCACTCCCGAAATGGGAATAGAAATGAGAATCGTTATAAAAGTCAAAGCGAGAGTTCCGGGCAAGTTTGGGGCTGGGAGCCCGTCCTGGAACGCAAAACTTGTCCGGAACTCGCATTGGGGTCGCCGGGAGTGCGTTGGATGCGCCGGCAGGCTTGGGCACTGCCGTCGCTGGGCCGCGGCCGGGACACCTCAGGGCGGTTTAAGGCTGCCCAGGGCTTCCCGGCAAGAAAAGAGAGTTCCGGGCAAGTTTAGGGCTGGAACCCTGCCCCGGAGGGCAAAACTTGTCCGGAACTCTCGTGGTGGCGCCTAGAGCGGCTGGAGTGCCTAGAGCGCTAGGCCTCCGGGTAGAAGCCGTCCGCGCCGAGGCGGGCGTTCTCGTCCAGGAGCATGGCGGCCTCGGCCTGCTTGGACTCGCCGGGCAGGCGGCGGGACTCGATGATCTCGAACAGCGGGGCGCGGCCCAGCATGCCGGCCTCGAAGTGGGCGTGCCCGCGGGCTAGGCGCTGGTTGGCGTGGGCTAGCCAGGCATCGGCGGCGTCTTGGCCGCGCTGTTGGCGCACCGCGGCGTAGAAGACGCCGGGGTGGGCGTAGACCAGCAGGGCGCCGACGTGGCCGAAGCCCAGGGAGGTCAGCGCCGCCGCGCGGACGGGCTGGCCGCCGCCGGCAAGATCCAGCGGGCTGCGCAGCCAGACCAGGTTCTTCGCCTTGGGCGCAATCAGCGGATCCACGCAGTCCAGCGACACGTTCGCCGGCAGGACGCCGGTGCGGAAGACGTCGATGAGCCCGCCCGTCTGGAACAGGGCCGCGCCCGCCTTGGAGTGGCCGGTCAGGGTCTTCTGCGAGATGACGAACAGCGGCTGGTCGGCATCGCGGCCGATGGCCGGCCAGAGCAGGGAGTGCAGCTCCGACTCGTTCGGGTCGTTGGCGTTGGTGGAGGTGTCGTGCTTGGACAGCACGCTCACGTCGTTGGGGGAAAGCCCCAGCCCGCGCAGCGACTTGGCCAGGCGGGAGTTCTCCCGGCCGCGGCCGGCACCCAGCGCACCCAGGCCCGGGGCCGGGATGGAGGTGTGCGCGCCGTCGCCGTAGGAGGCCGCGTGCGCGACCACGGCGTGGACCGGCAGGCCGAGCTCGGCGGCCAGGCTGCCGCGGGCCAGGATGACGGTGCCGCCGCCCTCGCCCTCGAGGAAGCCGCCGCGGCGCCGGTCGTTGGCGCGGGAGATGAACCGGCCGTCGATGCCCTTGTCCAGCATCGCCGCGGTCTCCGCCGTAGCGTTCATGTCGCCGAAGCCGGTCAGGGACTCGACCTGCACGTCGTCGATGCCGCCGGCGATGACCACGTCGGCCTTACCCAGGGCAATCTTGTCCACGCCCTCCTCGATGGACACGGCCGCGGTGGCGCAGGCGCCGATGGGGTGAATCATCGAGCCGTAGCCGCCCACCAGCGACTGCATGGTGTGCGCCGCGATGACGTTCGGCAGCGCCTCCTGCAGGATGTCGCTGGGCCGGTCGCCTCCCAGGAAGCGGGTGACGAAGACCTTGTGCAGGCTCTCCATGCCGCCGATGCCGGTGCCCTGCGTCGTGGCCACCTGGCCCGGGTGCACGGCCTGGAGCAGCTCGGTGGGGCTGAATCCGGCCTGGGTGAAGGCATCGACGGCCGTGACCAGGTTCCAGACCGCCATGCGGTCCAGCGAGTCCAGCATGTGGTCCGGAATGCCCCAGCGGGAGGCGTCGAAGTTGTCCGGCATCTGGGCCGCGATGGTGCGCGTCAGCGTGGCCTTGCGCGGCACCTGCACGCGGGCGCCCTTGAGGCGGGTGACCTCCCACTCGTCGTCGGCCGGCTGAATGCGGACGAAGTCCGGGTCGGCGGTGGCGATGTCGCGGGCGGACTGCTCGTCGGGCACGGTGAAGGTGATGTCGCGGTCCAGGAAGACCTCGGTGAGATCGATGGAGCCCTGGTCGACCAGGTGGTACTTGTCGCTGAGCGTGCGCACGCCGGCGCGCGCGACGACCTCGTCGCGGAAGCGGGAGTAGATCTCCTCCTCGGCGACCTCGTTGCCCTCGGCGTCGAACCAGCCCGGGTGCGGATCCTCCGACCAGGAAATCAGCCCGGTCATCCAGGCCAGCTCGAGCACGCCCGCGGCGGTCAGCTCGGCGCCGCCGTCGCGGTCCAGGCCGTATTCGGCCTCGAAGCGGGTGCGGCCCGAGCCCCAGGAGCTGACCTCGCCCACGCCGGCGATGACCACCAGGTCATCCAGGTCCGTCGTGACTGTGCCAACGCCTTCGTCCGGGGTGGCGCCCAGCACCGGCTGCTGCGGGCGCGCCGGGGTGGGCAGGGCGGTGATCGTGGCGGGGGCTTCGGCTACCTCCTCCGTCGCCGCCGGCTGGGCGGCGGCGTTTTCGGCCAGCTCGCGCAGGGACACGCCCTCCAGCCCGCCGGTCAGGTCGAGCTCGACCGGGGTCTGGGCGGCGCGCTCGCGGTTGTCGGCGGAGGCCAGGTCCAGCAGCTGCGCGGAGATCTCCTGCGGGGACCAGACGTGGATGCCGGCGGCCTCGGCGGCGGGCACCAGGCCGTCGTTACCGCCCATCAGGTGGGTGCCGGCCACCCAGCCGATCTTCGCCTGCGCCAGGGTGACGCCGGCCGGCCAGCCGGCCTCGGCGCTCCACTTGGCCAGGATGGCATCGAGGGCGGCCTTGACCTCGCCGTAGGCGCCGTCGCCGCCGAACACGCCGCGGTTCGGCGAGCCGGGCAGCACGACGTGGCAGCGGGTGTCCACGGCCTGCTGCGCCAGGGAGCTCAGGCCCGCGATGGTGCGCTCCAGCGACCACAGCAGCAGGCGGGCTTGGTTCTCGGTGGCGGAGCCGGCATCGGCCAGCGAGCCGGTAACCGAAGGCGCGGCGAAGGGGAAGGCCAGCGTCGGGGTCAGCGCGGGCTTTAGGATCTTGACCTCGTTGCCCACGGACTCGCGCTGCTCGGTGCCGATCCACTCGATGAGCGAATCCACGTCGCGGAAGCTGGACAGGTTGGCCGGCACCAGCCACAGGGCCGCGCCTGGGGCGGCGTGGCGGGCGTAGAGCTTGCGGGCGAATTCCTTGCGGGACTGGCTGACCCGGGAGGCGGTCATGATGACCGTGGCACCCCCGGCCAGCAGGCCCTCCACCAGGGCGGAGGCAATCGAGCCTGGCGCCGCGCCGGTGACCAGCGCGACCTCGCCGGCAAAGTCGCCGGCCGGGTCCTGGCCCGCCAGCTTGGCGATGCCGCGCAGGCGCCGCTCGGCAGCCTCCGGCAGGTCGCCGTGCTCGGCCCACCAGGTGGCCTGCTCTGCGACGGTCTGGCCCGCCCCGCTAAAGCGGACGGTGTCCTGGTCCGCCGTGTCGGCCGCGTCCGTCTCGCCCAGGGCGATGCGGGCAAGATCCTCGCGGGCGCTGGCCCAGCGGTCGTCGAAGAGGACGGCGCGGTTGGCGTCGAAGGACGGGGTGACCAGCTTGAGCCAGCCGGAGCCGAGCTCGGCCTCGACGGCCTCGATGAGCGTGGTGTCCGGGGCCTCGGGCGTGGTCTCCTGCGGGGCAAGTCCCAGCTGGTCGAGCACCTGGCGCGCGGCGGTGGCCAGCACGCCGTTTTCGCCGGTGACGGTCTCGGCGTAGGCCTCCAGCGCGGCGGAGTCCACCACGCCGCCGCCGGCCGCGGAGCTGGCCGCGCCCTTGCTGACGGTGACGGAGTAATCCGCTGCGACGGCCTCGATGGCCTGGTCCAGAAGGTCGGTGACCGCGGACTTGGAGCTGGCCGAATCCGGCAGGGTGGCCAGGCTGCCGCCGCGCACGGAGTCCTCCGCGCGGGTGCCCAGGAGTACCTCGGCCTCCACGAAGGCGGTCCAGGACTCGGGCAGGCCCCAGGTGCCGGTGACGTACTCGCCCACGAAGGCCGGCTTCAGGCCGGCGGCGCCGAAGAGCTGGCGCAGGCGGGAGCCGATGGCCTCGGTGAGCACGGAGCCGAAGGCGGCGTAGCCGGGCGCGGCGGTGTTGACGCGTTCGCGCAGGGTGGCGACGTCGGCATCGGCGGCGCCGTCGATGGCGGGCACGCCGATCTCGGCCGACATGTCCATCAGCAGCTGGTTGCGGCGCGAGGACACGCCGTTGGTCAGCTCCTCGACGGTGTCCGTGTCATTGATCTGGGACAGGCGGATCTTGTTCTGGAAGGCAAAGAGCACCATGATGGCCTGCGCCGCGTCGAAGTTAAGCTCCGGAGCGGCAGACGCCGGGGCGCCTGCAGCCGGGGCAGCCGGGGCAGCAGGCGTAGACGGAGCCGGGGCAGGCGCGGGGGCCGCGGCCGGCTTGGCGGTGGCCGGCTCAGCAGTGGAGTCCGAGTCTGCGGCCGCGGCCTCCTCCGGCGCCGGGGTGGCTGGGGCGGAGCGCACGTCGGAGAGCATGACCTGGTCCTGGTCGCGCTCGACGTTGTAGACGGGCAGCTCGAGGCCGGCCACGGCGAGGGAGCGCTGCGCCAGGTTGGTCAGCGTCGGGGAGCTGGCCAGGCCGACCTCGATGATCTGGTCGACGCGGCCGAAGAGCAGCTCCTGGGTCTCGATCCAGCGCACCGGGGAGGCGAACTGCCAGGACAGCAGCTCGATCATGAGCAGGCGGGCCAGCTGGTTGTCGTCCATGTCGTCCACGCGCAGGCCGTCCAGGCGGCCGGAGGGCGCCAGCGGGGCGACGGCGTCGACGAAGTCCTGGGTCAGCTCGAACGGGCGGGCCACCAGGTTCGGCACGTAGCGGCCGACCAGGGCGTCCAGGTCGAGCTGCTCCGGCAGGAGCTCGTCCAGCTTGTCGGCAAACGCCGGCACGCCGTCGCGCAGCACGCGGGAGTGGAAGGGCACGTCGATGCCCGGCACCATCACCACGGCACGGTCCTTGATGGCGTTGGTCTTTTCCAGCAGCGCGGCCAGGCCGGCCTTGGTGCCGGCCACGGAGTACTGCTGGCCGGCGATGTTGTAGTTGACGATCTCCAGGAACTCGCCGGTGGCTTCGGCCACGCCGGCGACGTAGTCGGCGACGTCCTCGGCCGGGATGCCCACCATGTTCGGGCGCAGCGCGGCCATGGCGTAGTTGGAGTTGCCCTCTGCATCGCGCGGGACCAGCGAGCCCATGGCGGAGCCGCGGGAGTAGACGATGTCGATAACGCCCTCGAGGTCGAAGATGTTGGCCAGCGAGGCCAGGGCGGTGTACTCGCCCAGGGAGTGGCCGGCGTAGTAGGAGCCGGACGCCAGGGCGTCGGCCTCGCGGAGGCGCTCGGTCTGGGCGTAGGCGACCACGGCCAGGGCGACCTGGGTGAACTGGGTCAGGTGCAGCACGCCCTGCGGGTGGCGGAAGACCTCGCCGCGTACGGCCAGCTCGGTCGGGTTCTCATCGATGATCTGCTGGATGGAGAAGCCGAGGTGGTCGCGGGTGTGCCGGTCAGCGCGGCGCCAGATCTCGCGGGCGGCCGGGGAGGCGTCGCGGTCGCTGCGGCCCATGCCGGGGGCCTGGATGCCCTGGCCCGGGTAGACGTAGGCGGTGCGCGGCTGGGCCAGCAGGGCCTGGCCGACGGAGACGACCTCGCCGTCGATGCGGCAGGTGACCTCCAGGGCGGCGTGGATGCCCTTGCGGCCGACGCGCTCGACGGTGATCTCTACGGCATCGTTGAGCTGGACCATCCCGAACATGGAGTAGGTCCAGCCCACCACTCGGCCCTGGCGCCCGGCCAGGTGCTGGGCGGTGGCAGACAGCCACATGCCGTGCACCAGCGGGGCGGACAGGCCGACCAGGCCGGCGGCGTTGGCGGAGGTGTGGATCGGGTTGTAGTCGCCGGAGACCAGCGCGAAGGGGGTCATGTCAGCCGGGGCGGTGACCACGGCGCGGTCCAGGAAGGAGCGCGGGGTGGATTCCACCTTGGCGGCGGACTTGCCGCCGCCCCACTCCGGGGCGGGGCTGGGCTGGTTGTGGCCGTGGGCGCGGCCGCGGATGGCAAAGCGCTGCATCTGGGTGGCCACGACCTCGCCGCTGGCGTGGTCGCGCAGCTCCAACTCGACGGTGACGATCCGCCCGGAGCTGGACTCCTCAATGGCCGAGCACCAGGAGGTCACGTCAATGCGCCGGCGGTCGGCCAGCTCCTCGAGCGGGACGCGCACGTCGATGACGTGGTTGAGGTGGACGGCGTTGAGCAGGCCCTCGATGACCGGGTAGCCATCCTCCAGCTGCCCGGAGCCCAGGGCGGTGTAGATGGCCGGCCAGCAGGGCCCGACCAGCACGTCCGGGGTGCCGGCGGCGGGGCTGGCCGATGCCTCCTCGGCCGGGGTGTTAGCCGGCAGGGCCGCGCCGGTCACGGCGGTGTGGGCGGACAGGAGGGAGGCCGGCAGGTGGAAGGAATAGTGGGCGACGCCGAAGGGGGTGGACTCGGTGATAGAGCCCGGCACGATCTGGGGCATCTCGGTGATTTCGTCGCCCTGCTCGGCGGTGGAGCCGACGCCGGCCAGGCCGGACAGGAGGGCGAAGACGGAGTCGGGCAGGCGCTCGTCGGAGACGACCGGGGAGCCGCCGGTGGCCACGTCTGCCGGCAGGTCCACCGGGACGGTGACCTCGCGGACGTAGAAGGGGCGCTCGTATTCCGGCAGGTTGTCCCAGTAGGAGTCCGCGGTAATGCGGATGGACCAGTTGCCGTCCTCGTCCTGGATGAGGTCGTAGGCGTCCGGGTCCATCTCGTAGGCGGGGTTGGCCATCAGGTGGCCGTGCCAGACCAGGGTGGGAGCGGCGCGCAGGAAGGCGGCGGCATCGCGGGCGTCGGCCAGGCGGGAGAAAGCCTCGACCGGCTGCTGGCCCGCGGTCTCCAGGGACTGCGTGGTGCCCTGCTCGAAGCGGGCGAGCAGCTCGGCGACGGGCTCGTTGAGTTTGGTGATACCAGCAACGGCCACCGGGCCGGGGATGATGCGGACCTGGTCGGCGGTGTAGCGGGCGTCCTGGGCCTGCCAGAGGGTGTCCTTGCCGAACCAAGTCTTGAGATCGCCATCGATGGCGGGCACCCACGGCATGGGCTTGACGTGCTTGTAGTGCAGGGAGATCCACCAGGCGGCATCGCGCGGCGAGACCTGGACCTCGTTTGCCTCCGGGTAGGCCTCCAGCAGCCGGGCGGCGGCGGCCGGGGCGTCGGCGACGTCGTCGACGGTGGCAAAAAGGGTGTCGATCTCGCCGTGATCGGCGGCGTTGAGGCGCGCCTCGATGCGGTGGAGCAGGTCGAGGAAGCGGTCGTCCCAGCTGGGATCGGCGAAGGGGTGGGCCAGCTCGACGAAGCGGTTGACCCACTCGGCATAAGTCATGGTCTCCACGTCGCCGAAGTAGGGCTTCGAGGTCTTGGCGAGCGCGGCGATGATGTCCTCGCGCCAGGCGCCGTAGTCCTCGATGGGCAGGGAGGTGATAAGGCGGGAGGCCTTGGCGAAGGAGTTGTCCAGGTCGTGGATGTCGGCCAGCAGGTGGGACTGGGAGGAGGCCACGCCGCCGGTGCCCTGGCCGCGGCCGACCCAGCCGCCGTTGTCGTTCGGGGTGACACCCGGAGTGTCGACTAGCAGCTGCTTGACGGAGTCGGTGGCCTTGGCCTCCTTAGTGGCCATGGCGACGGTGCCGATGAAGACGGCATCGACGGGCATGGCCGGCAGGTCGTAGTCGGTGGACCAAGAACCGGTCAGGTAGGTCGCGGCGCGCTCCGGGGAGGAGATGCCGCCGCCGACGGCCAGCAGCACGTTGCGGTGGGCGCGGATATCGGCGTAGGTGGCCAGCAGCATGTCGTCCAGGTTGACCCAGGAGTGGTGGCCGCCGGCGTGGCCGTCCTCGACCTGCATGAGGATGACCGAGTCCGGGTTGGCGGCGGCGATCTTCAAGGTGTCCTGGATCTGGCGGGCCGTGCCCGGCTTGAAGGAGACGAAGGGGAAGCCGTCCGCGTGCAGCTGGTCGAGCAGGGCCGTGGCCTCGTCGACCTCCGGGATGCCGGCGGAAACGCACACGCCGTTAAACGGGGCGCCGGCCGCGCGGGCCTTCGGCACGATGCGCGCCTGGCCGAACTGCAGGTTCCACAGGAAGCGGTCGAAGAACATGGTGTTGAACTGGGCGGTGCGGCCCGGCTTGAGCTGCGCCTCCAGGTTCTTGCGGTGCTCGGTGAAGACCTCATCCGAGTACATGCCGCCGCCGGCCAGCTCGGTCCAGTGGCCGGCGTTGGCGGCCGCGGCGACGATGTCCGCGTCCGCCGAGGTCGGCGTCATCCCGCCTAGCATGATGGGCGACAGGCCCGTGGCGGCGGAAAAGCGCGTCTGGGTGTAGACGCCGCCGTCCGGCAGGCGCACCAGGCGTGGGGCGAACTCGGAGTAGTCCGTGCCCTCCGGCAGCTCGCTGCCCGGGGTGGCCAGCGCGTTGCGGGCGGCGGCGGTGGTGGTGTCCACGATGGCCACGCCGGTGCCGGCCACCAGCGGCTGGGTCAGCTTGGTCAGGCCCTTGTCCAGGCTCAGCAGGTAGTCGGCGTCCAGGGCGGCGACGGTGGCCGGCCAGTCGTGCTCGTTGACCAGGATCTGCTGGGCGAGCGTGCGGGCGAAGTCTTCGTCGAGCCCGCACTTGCCGGCGAATTCGACGGTGCGTTCGACGGCGCCGGCCAGGCTGGCGTGATGGAAGGGCAGGGCCACCGGCAGGTAGTCGAAGACGGGGGCGAGCTCGTCGCCGCCGAATTCGCGGGACTCCAGGCGCTCGTTGAAGGCGGCGGCCGCGGTGGTGACGGCCGTCTCCGTGGCGGCCAGGTCCTCCGGCGTGCCCGCGATGACGAAGTGGCGGCGGCCGTTGACCACCGCCACGGCGGCCTCACCGGCCAGGTGCTGTTCCACCTGCGCGCGGTTCAGGCCCCGGATGGAGAGCATGTGGCTGCGGGTGTCGTGGGCGCCGTGGACCTGGGCGGCGGCGGTGCCCATGAGCACGGCCAGCAGCAGGGCGTCCTGCGGGGTCTCCACCGCGGCCGCGCCCAGGGATCCCTGCGAGTGGCCGGCGGTCTGCGCCTTGTCCACGTTCAGGCCGAGGTCGCGCAGCTGGCCCACGGCGGCGATCTGGCCCAGGACGATGCCCGGTACCGAGTAGGCCGGGAAGGCGTCCGCGTCGACGGCCTCGGCGGCCGGCGCGCCGGGCTTGTCAGCGGCAGCGGCCTCCGCGCTGGTGGTCTCCGGGCTGTGCAGCAGGGACTCCAGGCGCTCGAACACACCCGGGCAGGTGGAGGCGATGGTCCGGGCCACCGGGCCGGCGGCCACGCGCACCTGGGCGAGCAACCCGGTCAACTGCTCCGCCTGCGGGCTCGCTCCGGCGGCGGCCACTGCCTCTTGCCAGGGGGAACCTTGGCCGGCGAAAAGGAGGGCCGGTGAGGTCTCAGCGGCGTTTAACGTCAACAAGGGAGTCAAAGACATATAGGTGTCTACCTCGATTTTTCTGGATTTGGCAACAACTTGTGTGGCACCAACTTCTCCTGTTGCTGGGAACGATGTTGTTAGCAATAGGAAATCAATGCGGTCTAGACACAGTAACCCATCCCACAGCCGCAGACGTACCGCCACGCGCGAAATGTGAGTAATTACTCATATTTTGGGGGCGGGTGACTTCCTCGCGCGGCCGGCGCCGAATCCGCCGGGCGCGGACGCGAATCTGCCGGGAGCGGTTTCGCTGGGCCCAGTTACTGTGCGGCGGCAGCGCCCAGGCGTCGAAACTAAGTAGTTATCTAGATAACGTGAATATTAGGTTGCGAGTTTCTTGCTGAAAGTCTCCGACGGCAAGCCAAAGGCCTTGCGATGCGCAGATGGCCGAGTTATAGGAGGTCTTTTGCGTGATCGGGGGTATCAAGCGAAAGCCATTTGCCTACTGGTGTTGGTCGCAGGGAGACATTTGATCCGCCGCCTGCTTAGGTTCAGGCATAATTGGCGAGTATGAGAGGCGACGTAAACGACATTGTTCGGATATTTGACGGCAACGACACGGAGCTTGTTATCCCCGTCTACCAACGCAATTATGACTGGAGTGAAGAACAGTGCTCGAGGTTGTTTGATGATCTTGTTGAGGTCATCAAACAAGGGCGTCTAAAACATTTCTTCGGGGCAGTCGTGGGGAACCCGGAGACCAAATTTCGTTGGGTTATCATTGATGGTCAGCAACGTATCACGACCGTTAGCCTGCTTATCTTGGCTTTGGTGGATTCGCTAGATGCTGAGGAAATCGAATCGGAAGACCCAGAGTTGGCCGACAGACTGCGGCGTAACTATCTAGAAAACTCCGGCTCCACTGTCGCAGAACCGAAGCTCAAACTGAAGCCAGTCAAAGACGACATGGATTCTTACCGGCGGCTGCTGACCGGGCAAGAGTTTAATGAGCGCTCCAACGCCACCGCGAACTACCGCTATTTCCGGGAGCGGATCGTAGCTGGTGAATTAAACGGCGATGAGCTCTGGGAAGCCATCGGGCGTCTACAGGCGATGATTCTCGATCTAGAACCGCACGATGAGCCGCAGCGAATCTTCGAGTCCTTGAATTCAACAGGTAAGAGTCTTACCGAGGCGGACAAGATCCGTAACTTGGTCCTTATGGGGCAGCCCGTGGACGTGCAAGACCGCCTGTACGAGGACTTTTGGAACCGAATCGAGCATAACGTCTCGTTCGAGACGAATACCTTTATTCGTTTGTACTTGGTGTCTCGTACTCGTAGGATGCCTCGTTTTGACGCCTTGTATGACGCTTTCAAGAAGTTCTTGGTGAATGAGGGGCGGGAAGTAGAAGAAACGTTGCGTTTAATGCGCGACTATTCCGAGTATTTCCGGGATCTCAACTCCGCGCAGACTGGGGTCCCCTACGCTGACAAGAGGCTGCGTCGATTAAATCTTGCCCCGCACGAGGTGGCCATGCCGGCGTTGATGCCCCTGTTGGCGGACTATCGGGAAGGTGCCATTTCCGCTGATGACTTTGCTAAGACTGTAGAGCTCATCGATTCCTACATTTTCCGGCGCCTTGTGGTGGGATTGCAGACGAATGCTCTAAATAAGATCTTTGCCACCCTGTACAGCGAGGCTCGAAGAATTCGACATGGGGGGGCTTCCATCGCTGATGTGATTGCATTCCTGCTCTACCGGCGCGCAGATACATCCGGCGAGTTTCCGGATGACGAGAGATTCGCTGAAGCATTCAAGACTAAGAACTTCTTCAACTTCCGCGCTCAGAACCGGCGGTATCTCTTTGAATGCCTGGAAAATGGGTTTTCTAAGGACACCGTGGACATTGCGAACGCACTTGAGAGAGGAGACTTGTCCGTCGAGCACATTATGCCGCAAACGCTCACAAAGGAGTGGCGAGCATCCTTGGGGCCGGAGGCCGAAGAGATTCATCAGACTTGGCTGCACCGTATCGGCAATCTGACCGTTACTGGGTACAACTCCGAATACTCCAACTATTCGTTCCAATTGAAGAAGACGGTTGAGGAGGGCTTTAACGCTTCGCCTTACCGGCTCAATCGATTGGTCAAGACCGAAAACGAATGGGGCGTGGAACAGATGCGTCGCCGTACCGATGACTTGGTTGAACAGGCTTTGACGTACTGGCCGATGCCTTCGAGCGAATTCGAGCCGAAGCGGGAACCCCTGCCGCAGATTCCCATGGGGGAGGACACGGACTTTAGCAACCGGAGAATCGTTGCCTACGATTTCGATGAGATGTCTGTGGCGGTTAGTAGCTACAGGGAGCTGATGCGTTCCCTGATTAAGCACTTCGTGACGCAGAGAAGGGATGACATCTTTGCGTATGCGGCAGGACCTTCAGTCGGATTCACTGCGGGGGCGAAACCTGCCAATAGGTATCAGGAAGAAATTGTTCCTGAGCTGTGGGTGACGACTCGAAATTCCACTCACGACAAAATGACGATTCTGCGGAGTCTTTTTGCCCACCTCGATTTGGACCCAGATGAATTGGTATTCACTCTGCGCCCGGAACCCGCTAGGGAAGAAGAAGCTGAGGAAGAAGGGTGTTTCTCCGATGTCATTAAATACTTGCCGCAGTTCGAAGCGCTAGAGGGGACGGACGCTACCGAAGAGGATATTGCTCCCCTGCGTGCTGGGCTTGAAGGCGCAATGGCAAGCCATTTTCCCGAGCCTCTACCCATGCGGGATACGGGGAATTTGCTCACGGAAGCGACTGAGTCAGAGCTTGAGCCGGAGGAAATCGCGGCGGCTTTTCAGTCGTTGGTTGCTGTCGACAAGCTGCTCTCGGGCCAATACCGAAACGCAGTTGTCAATGGCACTGTATCGGCATTGCTGAGGCAGCTGAAACGATTTAATTAGGTCTAATTGCTGCGCTGGGTCAACGTCTAACTTCGCTACGAACTGTGCAGGGGTAAAACCCTGATGTTTTTAAGCAGGAGAGAGCTCGTAAACTGTGACCTAGAGCTAGCATCACCCCCTTAACAGGGGTGGTTATTGGCTGATTGGGCGGAAGTATTTATCCACGTCACAGAGCTTTGGAATATCTTGAGACGCCTCTTTGCCGGGTTTTGCTAATTTTCTACGCTATTTTCATGAAACAGATCACTATGACTGGCTACACACGGTAGCTTAGAGTGCAACCTCATCACAGGTTAGTCTCATGAAAATGCCGGTGCAGCTCAGTTGCTGTTATCCCGAGTGGCAGGGTTGCACCCAAAGCATGGAGGTATCTCCCCCCTATGACAGTTAAGAAGATCATTGCCACCCTGGCAGCCGGTTCCCTGACCCTTGGGTTGGCTGCCTGTGGGAGTGACGGATCGTCCGCCGGAGGCAACTACGTACTAGCTAACGGCACTGAACCACAAAATCCCCTAA